>JAFURM010000027.1 GCA_017471925.1 Bacteroides sp. | reverse complement strand
TATTATATATATTATATATAATAATAACATCAATACCTCTCCAATATCCCCGCACCAAGTGTGTGCCACCTTAAATTGATAAATTGATTAATTGATAAATTGATAAAATGATACCGGGGTAAGAAACAGACTCTAAATCGATATTCTTTTTTCCGCAACGGTCTGAAAATATTTTTTTGAAGATAGGGGCGGAAAAGCTTGACAAGGCGGGTGAAATTTCCTATCTTTGCATAGATTTATGTGACCCCCTAAAGGACAAGTTCCGATAACCTTAGAGAATTGAATGGACTATCAAAACATGATGAGAAAAAAACATTTGTGGGTGGTGGCGTTAGGCGCATTGATGTCGTGCACCTCGGCAGCGCAGCGTGACCGCTCGGAAACAGCAAACAGACAGACTATGATGCAGGCATGGGTAGATTCAGTGTATGACCGGATGACGGTGGAAGAGCGGACGGCTCAGCTGGTGGGCATCCGCCCCGAGCAGGTGATGACAGATGGCAGGCTCTCCTTGGAGGGCGTCTGCCGCCTGACGGGCCGGGAGATTGCCATGCCCCGCCGGGAGGTGCTCTTCTCCATCGCCGGGTGGCGGAAAAGGCCTTTGCAAACGATTGCTTAAACTCTTTATGATACTTTTTCCGATGAAAAGGCCGTTTTTCAAAGAATAAGTTGTAATTTTGCACCCGAAATAGGAAATTATAGAGATAAAGAGATTGAATCACATATATGATGAATGAATTACTGACCCCCGATTACATCTTTGAATCCAGCTGGGAAGTATGTAATAAGGTAGGCGGCATCTACACTGTTTTGTCTACACGGGCCAACACCTTGCAGGAGAAATTTCGAGATAGAGTGTTTTTCATAGGACCGGACTTCTGGCAAGGAAAAGAGAATCCATTGTTTATAGAATCAGACAACCTCTGCGCAGCGTGGAAGCAACATGCCAGGGAGAAGGACAGCCTGGCCGTCAGAGTGGGACGCTGGAACATACCCGGACAGCCCATCGTCATCCTGGTGGACTTCCAGCCCTTCTTCGCGCAGAAGAACGAGATATACACAGAGATGTGGAACCGTTATCAGGTGGACTCCCTCCATGCCTACGGCGACTATGACGAAGCCTCCATGTTCTCCATTGCCGCCGGCAAGGTGGCCGAAAGCTTCTATCGCTACAACCTGACGGAGACCGACAAGGTGGTCTATCAGGCCCACGAATGGATGACCGGCATGGGAGCCCTCTACCTGCAGATGGCCGTGCCCGAGATTGCCACCATCTTCACCACCCACGCCACCTCCATCGGCCGGAGCATAGCGGGCAACAACAAGCCCCTCTATGACTACCTCTTCGCCTACAACGGCGACCAGATGGCTCAGGAACTGAACATGCAGTCGAAACACTCCATTGAGAAGCAGACGGCCCACCACGTGGACTGCTTCACCACGGTGAGCGAAATCACCAACAACGAGTGTCGCGAACTGTTGGACAAGGCGGCCGACGTGGTGCTGATGAACGGATTCGAGGACGACTTCGTGCCCAAGGGCGCCACCTACACCGGCAAGCGCAAGCGCGCACGCGCCCTGAAGCTGCGCCTGGCCAACTGCCTCCTGGGCGAGGAGTTCAAGGACGAGGAGACCCTCATCATCGGCACCAGCGGACGCTATGAGTTCAAGAACAAGGGCATCAACGTCTTCCTGGAAGCCCTGAACCGCCTGAACAGAGACAAGGACCTGAAGAAGAAAGTGCTGGCCTTCGTCAACGTGCCCAGCTGGGTGGGCGAACCCCGCGAAGACCTGCAGCAACGCCTGAAGAGCAAGGAGAAGTTCACCACACCCCTGCAATGCCCCTTCATCACCCACTGGCTGCACAACATGACCCACGACCAGGTGCTGGACATGCTGAAATACCTCGGCATGGGCAACCGCCCCGAAGACAAGGTGAAGGTCATCTTCGTGCCCTGCTACCTGGACGGAAAGGACGGCATCATCAACAAGCACTACTATGACGTGCTGCCCTGTGAGGACCTCTCCGTCTATCCCTCCTACTACGAGCCTTGGGGCTACACCCCCTTGGAGAGCGTGGCCTTCCACGTGCCCACCATCACGACCGACCTCGCCGGATTCGGCCTCTGGGTGAACAGCCTGAAGAACCAGCACGGCATAGACGACGGCGTGCAGGTGCTCCACCGCTCCGACTACAACTACAGCGAAGTGGCCGACGGCATCAAGGACACCGTGGCCGCCTTCTCCGCCAAGAACGACAAGGAAGTGAAGGAAATCCGCAGACGCGCCGCACGCGTGGCCGAACAAGCCCTGTGGAAGCACTTCATACAATATTACTATGAAGCCTATGACGTGGCCCTGCGCAACGCCATGAAGAGGCAGCATATCGACTGAACAGGAATTATTAATCAAATTAGTTTTATACGATGAAGATTAAAGTTAGTAATGTAAACACTCCCAACTGGAAAGAGGTGAACGTGAAGTCACACATCCCTGCCGAGTTGGAGAAGTTGTCAGAGTTGGCACGCAACATCTGGTGGTCATGGAACTATGAGGCCACCGAACTGTTTCGTGACCTCGATCCCGTCCTCTGGAAAGAGGTGGGACAAAACCCCGTATTGTTGCTGGACCGCATGAACTATGCCAAGCTGGAAGCATTGGCAGCCGACAAGGTCATCTTGCGCAGAATGGAAGATGTCTATGCCAAGTTCCGCAACTACATGGACGTGACTCCCGACAGCAAACGCCCCTCTGTGGCCTACTTCAGCATGGAGTATGGCCTGACCCATGTACTCAAGATATACTCAGGCGGCCTTGGCGTATTGGCCGGCGACTACCTGAAAGAGGCTTCCGACAGCAATGTGGACATGTGTGCCGTAGGTTTCCTGTATCGCTATGGCTACTTCACACAGACCCTCTCCATGGACGGACAGCAGGTGGCCAACTATGAAGCCCAGAACTTCGGACAGCTGCCCATCGACCCCGTGCTCGACGAAAACGGCAAGCAGGTCATCGTGGACGTGCCCTATCTGGACTACTACGTACATGCACTCGTGTGGCGCGTAAACGTGGGACGCATCTCCCTCTACCTGCTCGACACCGACAACGAGATGAACAGCGAGTTTGACCGCCCCATCACCCACCAGCTCTATGGCGGCGACTGGGAAAACCGACTGAAGCAGGAAATCCTCCTCGGCATCGGCGGTATCCTCACCCTGAAGAAACTGGGCATCAAGAAGGACGTATACCACTGCAACGAGGGACACGCCGCACTCATCAACGTGCAGCGCATCTGCGACTACGTGGCCGAAGGACTCACCTACAACCAGGCCATCGAACTGGTGCGCGCATCCTCACTCTACACCGTACACACCCCCGTACCTGCCGGACACGACTACTTCGACGAAGGACTCTTCGGCAAATACATGGGCGGATATCCCCAACGCATGGGCATCACCTGGGACGACCTCATGGACCTGGGACGCAACAACCCCGGCGACAAGGGCGAACGCTTCTGCATGTCCGTATTCGCCTGCAACACCTCACAGGAGGTGAACGGCGTAAGCTGGCTCCACGGCAAGGTGTCACAGCAGATGTTCGCATCCATCTGGAAGGGATACTTCCCCGAAGAAAACCACGTGGGCTACGTGACCAACGGCGTGCACTTCCCCACATGGAGCGCAACCGAATGGAAGCAGCTCTATGGCGCACACTTCGACGAAAACTTCCTCTATGACCAGTCCAACCAGAAGATTTGGGAGGCCATCTACAACGTCTCCGACGAAGAAATCTGGAAGACACGCATGGGACTGAAGAACAAACTCATCGACTACGTGCGCAAGCAATACCGCGAAACCTGGCTGAAGAACCAGGGCGACCCCTCACGCATCGTCTCCCTGCTGGACAAAATCAACCCCAACGCACTGCTCATCGGATTCGGACGCCGCTTCGCCACCTACAAGCGTGCCCACCTGCTGTTCACCGACCTGGAGCGACTCTCCAAGATTGTGAACAACCCCGACTACCCCGTGCAGTTCCTCTTCACCGGTAAGGCTCACCCCCACGATGGTGCCGGACAGGGACTCATCAAGAAAATCATCGAAATCTCACGCCGCCCCGAATTCCTGGGCAAGATCATCTTCTTGGAGAACTACGACATGCAGCTGGCACGCCGCCTCATCTCCGGTGTAGACATCTGGCTGAACACCCCCACACGTCCCCTGGAAGCATCCGGCACATCGGGCGAAAAGGCCCTGATGAACGGTGTGGTGAACTTCTCCGTGCTCGACGGCTGGTGGCTGGAAGGCTATCGCGAAGGTGCCGGATGGGCCTTGACCGAGAAGCGCACCTATCAGAACCAAGACCAGCAAGACCAGCTGGACGCCGCCACCATCTACAGCATCCTGGAGCAGGAAATCCTGCCGCTCTACTATGCCCGCAACAAGAAAGGCTACTCTGAAGGCTGGATAAAGACCATCAAGAACTCCATTGCACAGGTGGCACCCCACTACACCATGAAGCGTCAGCTCGACGACTACTATGAGAAGTTCTACAACAAGGAGGCTGCACGCTTCAAGATGCTGGCTGCCAACGGCTATGCCAAGGCCAAGGAAATCGCCGCATGGAAGGAAAAAGTGGCCGAAAAGTGGGACAGCATAGAGATCGTCTCCTGCGAAAAGGCCGAAGCCCTGCAGCAAGGCTCCGTGGAAAGCGGCAAGGAGTACACCATCACCTACGTAGTGGACGAGAAGGGCCTGAACGACGCTGTAGGCATCGAACTGGTGACCATCAACACCGGTGCCGATGGCAAGCAGAACATCTACTCCGTAGAGCCGTTTGAGGTGGTGAAGAAAGAGGGCAACCTCTACACCTTCCAGGCCAAGCACGAGCTGGAGAACGCCGGCAGCTTCAAGGTATGCTACCGCATGTTCCCCAAGCATGCCGACCTGCCCCACCGCATGGACTTCTGCTATGTGCGCTGGTTCATCTGATAACCTGAACATTCAGATTCTTTCATAATACAAGCACTGCCACCCTCCCGCCAACGGAGGGAAGGGCAGTGCTTTTTATTTCTCCCGGTAAAGTGTCACATGGCTTCCGTTATCAAATTATCAATTTATCAAAATATCAATTTAAGCAACGCCCGCTGCAAAAATATTCAAGCAAACTTGATGTTTCTCGCTCGCTTATTCCTATATTTGCAGGCAAATGTGCAAGATTATGGAAACAGACTGCAGACGCTATCCCATCGGGATTCAGGATTTTGAGCAATTGCGCAACAATAATTGCGTGTATATAGACAAGACGGAGCTGATTTACAACATGACCCACTCCGACAGGGTATATTTTCTGAGCCGTCCGCGACGTTTCGGAAAGAGCCTGCTGGTGTCCACCCTCGAGGCCTATTTCCTGGGGAAAAAGCACCTGTTCGAAGGACTGGCCATGGAGCGTTTGGAAACCGAATGGACGGAATATCCCGTGCTGCACATGGATTTCAGCGGAAGCAAATACACGGAGGCGGACAAGCTCCGCGAAGTGCTCAACATCGAAATATCCCGCTGGGAAGAACTCTATGGCAGAAAGGAAGATGAAATTTCGTTCAGCAACCGTTTCCAGGGGGTGATTCAACGGGCTTACCAAAAGACCGGCAAGCAGGTGGTGGTGCTCGTGGACGAATATGACTCTCCGTTGCTCGACACCAACAGTGACCCGGCCTTGCAAAAGGAACTCCGCAACATCGTGCGCGACTTCTTCAGTCCGCTCAAGAAGAACGGCCGCTACCTCCGTTTCCTCCTGCTCACGGGTATCAGCAAGTTCAGCCAGCTCAGCATCTTCAGCGAACTGAACAACTTGCAGAACATCAGTATGCGCGATGACTTCTCTGCCATTTGCGGCATCACGGAAAGTGAACTGCTCACCCAGCTGCAGCCCGGCATCCGACGGATGGCCGAAGCCAACAACGAAACCTACGAAGAGGCTTGCGCCCACCTGAAAAAGCAGTACGACGGATACCATTTCAGCAAGAACTGCGAGGACATCTATAACCCCTTCAGCCTGTTCAATGCCCTGAATGCCAGGGAATACAAGAACTTCTGGTTCTCCACCGGCACACCCACGTTTCTGATAGAGCTGTTGCAGAACGTGCAGTTCGATGTGCGGATGATGGACGGAATGACGGCCATGGACGACCAGTTCGATACCCCCACCGAAGTGATAACCGACCCTATCCCGGTGCTGTACCAAAGCGGTTATCTCACCATCAAGGGCTATGACCCTATGTTCAACAGCTACACGCTGGCTTACCCCAACAGCGAAGTGCGATACGGCTTTACGGAAGCCTTGCTCCCCCGATATGTGCATCGTTTCCCCCGTGAAAACTCCTTCTATATCATCTCCTTTCTTCAGGATTTGATGAAGGGCGACATCGAAAGCTGCTTGGAGCGCACCCGCTCGTTCTTCGCCTCCATCCCCCACGACCTGGAGAACAAGACCGAGAAACACTATCAGACCATCTTCTACCTGCTTTTCCGCCTGATGGGGCAGTACGTGGATGTGGAAGTGAAGAGTGCCGTCGGACGTGCGGACGTGGTGCTGAAGCTGTCGGATGCCGTCTACGTGTTCGAGTTCAAGTATGACAGCACGCCCGAAGAAGCCTTGGCGCAGATAGAGAGCAAGAACTATGCCATCCCTTACCAACCCGACGGGCGGCGCGTAGTGAAGATAGGAGTGAACTTCGACAGTGCCACCCGCACCATCGGCGAATGGAAGGTCGTGGGGTGAGAGACAATGAATTGTATATTTCCGCATAATTCCTATCGGAAAAGAGAAGGATTGGAAAGATTCATGATTCCCATGAATGGATTTCTGAATTAATTGTGTATCTTTGCGACAAGATATAGTCTGACAAAGGCACAAAGAGAAGATTATATGACTGTGAAAGATGTACTTCAATACTAATTTAATGCCGTAAGAGGAAAAATAAACTATGGCACATCGGTATTCCGTATATGTTAACGAATCTAAAATTGGGGGGGGGTAGCGCCTTGCCCCTTGGATGCTTGTGCCAATGAGATAAATAGAAGGACTACACATCGTTGTGAGCGACTTTTTGCACGACCCGTGCGGAGAGCCGCTCTTTTTTTTGTACGCTCGATTATTATCAACCCAAAAATCATAAACTCACTAAAAATTGAAAGCAATGAAAGAAGAAGAAGTTACAATGAATTACGAAGCACCACAGGTGGAAGTGATTGAAGTGGAAGTGGAAAGGGGATTTGCCCAAAGTATGGACTATGAGTATGAAGGCGATTTGTAATGGACAACTAAAAGGACAAAGAAAGATGAAAAGATTATTATTTGTTGCGGCAAGCCTGACGATGTTTGCCGCTTGTAGCGATACCGACGATGTGCTGCAAAACGATAAGGTGACCGATGAAGGCCGGTTGGTGACCGTTACCACTACCTTGCCGGGCGAAACTTCCGACACCCGCGTGGTGCTGACGGAAGAAAATGCCGATACGGATAGCCGTAAGATTGCGGTGAAATGGAAAGAAAGCGGAGAAACCTTCTCGGTGATGACCGCTACTTCTACGGCTGCAAAAACCTTTACCCAAACCGAAGGAAGCAATGAGTTTACGGGTGAATTGACTGGTGATTGGACGCAGCCTTATTATGCCTTCTATCCGGAAACTTCTGCAACCGACGCTACCGCTGTGCCTTACGACCTCAGTACGCAAACAGGAGCATTGAGTGAAGCCGCCAACTATATGTATGCCGTAAATACCACGGACGGAAAGGAATACAACTTCCAGCACCTCACAGCCATTGTGAAATTCACATTGAATTTGCCCTCCGGCTATACTCCCACCTCGCTGAGCTTAGTGAGCGACCGCCTCTTGGCAAAGGGAACGGTAAACCTTACGGGTGAGTCCGTGGAATACACTAACGAACTGAGTGCCCACTCCATTACGGTGAAGAATCCTAAAGTGACGAACGGTAAGATTACGTTATATCTCCATGTGTCGCCCATGGCTGCATCCGATGCATCCAAGAACACTCTGCATATCCGCACCTACGGTAAAATGAACGGCAGCAACAAGGGATATTCGGGAAGCATTTCCACCTCCAAGGAAATCAAGGCCGGTAAGTACTATACGGCTACGGTGGATGTGACTACCCACGATTATGATTATACATATGTTTCTATTGTCAATAGCTCATATAAAGTTTATTCACCTTGGGGACTTCGTGCGTGGGGAGAAAATACCAGTATGTTCGCAAAATGTACTCTTGGAGATAATGACATTGATATGGGTACACTTCCTAATGACATTGAAATGGTAGGATTTGCAGGTAATTGGACGAC
>JAFURM010000026.1 GCA_017471925.1 Bacteroides sp. | reverse complement strand
TGCCATGCGGTGAATCTGTATGAATCTGCGTTTCAACGTTTCAATGTCTAAATCCACGTTTCATTCTTTCATTATTCATTCAGAAAGTAGAATCCGTGTTTTAATCCGTGTAATCCGTGCCTAAAATCATCCCGTGCCTAAAGATTATACCAGCGGATTGTCGCCGGAATCAGTGGAGCCGCTGTCGGTGTCGGTATCGGCATCGGAGGTGTCGCCGGAGACGAACTTCTTCCAGGAGATGCACTTCACGCCGGTGATGAGCGAGCGGGTGGCCACGGTGCCGTCCACGTTGCGGGTCTGGCTGGGGGTGAAGCGCACGGAGATGCGGCTGTGGGCGGCCGTCACCTGGTCGGCTTCGGCAAAGCCTTCGCCCTGAGAGCGCAGGATGAGACGGAAGCTGCCCAGACCTTTCAGGCTGACGATTTCGGACGACTGCAGGTGTTGCGTCATCACGGTGACGAGGTTGTCGATGGTGTTCTTCACGTCGCCGGGGCTCAGTGAGGAGTAGGCAGCCACCTCCTTGGCGAGCTGCTCGGTGCTGACGTTGCCGGTGTAGACCACACGCGGATGGAAGGGTTTCTGTCCCTCTTTGTTGTTCATGGGGGACTGGATTGATTTATAAACTAATGCCATAATAGAGATGTTTTTGCGGGAGTGTTCCGGCCTTGGCCACTGCGCAGAGTGAGGACGCGAAACAGGTTCCCAAATGGTCGGGAGAAGGAGCCGGCCGGTGATCAGCCGGTGGGGGCGTCGGTTCCCGGAAATCGTGTTTTCGGATGTCTTAAGCTTAATGACACTGCAAAGATAGGCCGCTTTCAGGAAGCCTGCAAATGATTTCGGGGTCAGGCGAAAACTATTTTCACTCATCCGCCATCCTCGCGTTTGCAGAGGCTGAGCAGGTAGCGGCCGGGCTGGCGTATCTTGCCGTAGCTGCCGCGCAGGGTGATGAAGCCGCGCCAAACGGGGTGGCCGATGATGCCGAAATTGCTCTTCAGCACGATGGCATACTGCTCCCGGGGCGGCACGCGCTGCTCGCGGAGGTTGCGCAACAGGCCCTCCAGGTTGCGCTGGCGGCCGTCGTCGGGCGGCGTGAGGCGGGCAATGTCCTCTTCCGTCCACTCCTTGGGGGAGGCAGGAGAGGAAGTCTCCTCCGCAGAGCCTTCCCCGGGCTCTGCGCCACCCGGAGTTCCGCCGTTTTCGGAGGAACTATGGAGGAGGAGGTCTGCTTTGCTTTCCTTTGCTTTGCTTTTCTTTGCTTTGCTTTTACCGCACGCGCGCGCGGCAACTGCATTTTGGGGCTTAAATGTTGCAGAAATGGGGTTATTTTCCGCATTTATCCCTTTATTTTCCGCATTTTCATTGTTTGCGGCGGGAGCGGAAACCACCTCTTCCGAGGCAAAAAGCATGGGTTCGGAGGGAGTGTCCGAGGCTTCCGGTGACTTCGTGCGGGCACTCTTTTTCTGCGCGCTGCCGCCACGGAGTTCGGCCTGCTCCTCCGCGCTGAGGAGGGCATAGCGTTCGTCGATGGGGGCGGCCATGCGGCGCTGGCGGACGATGAAGAGATACTGGCGCTGGATGTCGGCCGAGGTGAGCACACGGTGGCTCTCATAGAGCGCGGCATCGAACAGGCCGTTGCTCACGGCCATCTCCACGATGCGCCTCACCTCACTGCTCTCCTTCTCGTAGAGCATGTCGGCCAGGTCTTCATAGAAGGCATCGTCGGCCACCACGTAGTAGCCCTCGTCGGAATAGACGTGACACAGCGTCTGCAGCAACACGGTGAAGGCCGCATCGCCCTCGCGCTTCATGATGCGGCGGATGATGCGGTTCTGGATAAGGTCGGTGTTCATGGGGAAGTAGTCCAATCCCCGTTTTCTGATTCTGGACATGGCGGGAAGGGAGATTTAGCGTGATGATTTTTCCGGACAATCCGAGGGTTCGTCATCGCCCGTTTCGCGCTGGCGTCGACGCTTGTCGAGGCACATCTGCCTGACGCGTGCCTTGGCCTGAAGGAGCAGCGCCATGCGCACATCGGGGTCCTTGATTTCGGTGATGACGGGATAGCCGGTTCGGGGAGAGAGCTGCTCAGGGGAGACGCGCTCCAGCTTCTTGGAGGAGCGGTAGCGGCGAGCGTACTCGCGGGAGCACTTCTTGCAGTAGTGCTCCCGGAGGTTGTCCTTGCGACTGACGTTGAATTCCTGTAAGGCGAGCTTTTCGCCACAATGGCTGCAGACGTACAGCCCAATTCCAACTGCTTGATTCATAAGCTTGTATATATTTTAAAAGGTTAATCTTATCGGCTCGGCGCAGAAGATAGCGGACAAGGCACACCCTCTTGCAGGGTGGAGCGGACATGTCCGGTCCGTGGAGCACACATGTCTGGCCCACGGACGACACGTATCCCGCTGTCGGACCACACACGTATGGACGCAACAGTCAACAAACCGTCAAAAACAGGGGGAGTCTTCCGTTGTCTTCTGCCACAAAGATAAGGGAAAAATCCTCAGACGTACAAGCATACTGCAGAAAAAAAATTCAGCTTTCTTGCAACCACCTGATAATTAAGAGAAAATAGTTTTATGATTCTTTACAACTACTATTGAGTTGATAAGTGACAGTTGATAAGTGATAATTCAAAATTCCGTGTGCATCCGTGCCTAAAAGAAAGGAGGATATGCATGTCGCCATGCATATCCTCCTTGAAAAATTGGGTTGTCTTGAATGTATTTAAAGCAGGCCCTTATCCTCGTTCATTCGTTTCGGGCTGCTTGACATTCATTATTTTGCTCTTGCCGTTCATCATTTCGGCTGCTTGCCGATGTAGGCCAGGATGCCGCCGTCCACGTAGAGCACATGGCCGTTCACGCCGTTGGAGGCTTCGGAAGCGAGGAACACGGCGGGGCCGGTGAGTTCTTCGGGGTTCAGCCAGCGGCCTGCGGGAGTCTTGGCGCAGATGAAGGTGTCGAAGGGATGGCGGCTGCCGTCGGGCTGGATTTCGCGCAGGGGAGCCGTCTGGGGAGTGGCGATGTAGCCGGGGCCGATGCCGTTACACTGGATGTTGTATTCGCCATACTCGGAGCAGATGTTGCGGGTGAGCATCTTCAGGCCGCCCTTGGCTGCTGCATAGGCCGATACGGTTTCACGACCCAGCTCGCTCATCATGGAGCAGATGTTGATGATCTTGCCGGCACGCTTCTCCATCATGGCGGGCAGTACGGCCTTGGCACAGATGAAGGGGGCGTTGAGGTCGATGTCAATCACGCGGCGGAAGTCGGCTGCTTCCATTTCGTGCATGGGGATGCGGCGGATGATGCCGGCGTTGTTCACCAGGATGTCAATGGTGCCCACTTCCTTGGCAATCTGTGCCACCATGGCCTGCACGGCAGGTTCGTCGGTCACGTCGCACACGTAGCCGTGAGCCTCGATGCCCTTTTCCTTGTAGGCTGCCATGCCTTTGTCCACCAGTTCCTGGTTGATGTCGTTGAAGCACACCTTGGCGCCCTGCTCGGCAAATGCCGATGCGATGGCAAAACCGATACCGTAGGAAGCACCTGTCACGAGGGCTACCTTACCTTCCAATGAGAAATTCAGAAAATGATTCATGTTTTTTTTTAATTTATTAGTTATGAAATGGTTGGATTGTTTCAGCAAAGTTCGGTAATCTTGGAGAAGTCCTGGTCGCCGTAGTCCAGATTCTCGCCGCCCATGCCCCAGATGAAGGTGTAGTTGTGGGTGCCGGCAGCCGAGTGGATGGACCATTCGGGAGAGAGGACGGCCTGGTTGCTCTTCATCCAGAGGTGGCGCGTCTCCTGGGGTTCGCCCATGAAATGGCAGATGGCATGTTCGTCGGGCAGTTCGAAGTAGAAGTAGGCCTCCATGCGGCGGCTGTGCACATGGGCGGGCATGGTGTTCCACACGCTGCCGGAGTTCAGTTCCGTCATGCCCATCTGCAGCTGGCACGTGGGGAGCACCTGGTTCACCAGCATCTTGTTGATGTAGCGGTGGTTGGACTCGGGCAGGCTTCCCATTTCGGCCACGATGGCATCTCTCTGCGTCACCTTGCGGTCGGGATAGGTGCAATGGGCCGTTACGGAGTTAAAGTAGAAGCGTGCGGGATGTTCGGGGAAGGAGCTCTGGAAGGTCACTTCGCGGTCGCCCGCGCCGAGGTAGAGGGCCTCCTTATAGTCCAGGGTGAAAGAGACGTCGCCCACCTTCACCACGCCGGGTCCTCCCACGTTGAAGATGCCTATCTCGCGGCGTGTCAGGAAGTGGGGAGCCTTCAGGGGGTCTATGGCCTCCAGGGGGAGCACCTCCTTCACGGGCATGGCACCGCCCACCACCATGCGGTCGTACATGGAGTAGACCATGTTCACTTCATCGGGTGTGAAAACTTTCTCAATCAGGAAGTCCCTGCGTATTCTCTGCGTGTCATAGCTGCGTGCATCTTCGGGATGGGCAGCGTAACGAATCTCATAGTTTGTCTTCATTGAACGTAGCGCATTAAAAGGTTATTGAATGGTGCATCGTTTACGTGCACGGTGCAAATGTAGGAAAAGAAAATGAAGAAACCATTTAGAAACTGTTTTGATTTTCTTTAAAAAGTTATTTTTCTGCTTCTTTGAAGTTTCTTTTCGGTCTCTTTTCCTCCCCTTCTTCGTCACATAGCCCGCTATGCTCCTCTGAAGAGAAGAAAAACATCCGCGAAAAGACTCCTTAAAAGAATGCATAAATAAAATCAAAGCAGTTTCTTAAAATCTCATCATTTATATAGGAATATCGTTCAAAAGGAGATGATTGGGGTCATATATACCGGCAAATAACTCATATCACAGAGAACCTGTTTCAATGTAATCATAACGTCCATCCTGCACGAGATACTTTATAGCTTGTCTGGCAAGAGGACATTTCTGTACTTCATCGAATATAATCAATTTTATCGGACACAAAAATAGAATAAACTTTTTTCTCCCGCAAATCTAAAACCATGAAATACCCGATTTCCCCGAAATTCAAATTCATGAAATACCCGATTTCCCCGAAATTCAGAGGTGAAATTGAATAGGAATTGGACAGATAAAGGCATTATTCTGAAAATAATCGAACAATCAGATGCCGTTCAAAAGCATGCTGCGCAGTTTGCCTTTCTCGTAGGGGATGTGCAGTTTCTCCAGGATTTCGCGCTCGATGCGGTAGATGGTGGGTCGGGTGTGGCGCATGACGTAGGCGATGTGGGCCACGGGGAGGTCCATCAGCAGGAGGCAGCAGGTCTGCAGTTCGCGGTCGGTGAAGGTGATGCGCTGCTGCAGCTTCAGGAGGGTGTCGTTGCTGCAGGCGTTGAGCATGGTCTGCAGTTCCTGCCACTCGTTGTCGGCAAGCTGTTGCTTGGAGATGCCGTTCCACTTGCAGTCGGTGATGATGAGCTGAATCTTGTTGTAGGCGGCCGAATGTTCCACCGCCTCTTTGGCCAGGATGGCCCGCTTCTTGGAGGCTTCGGTCAGCCGGGTAGAGATGGCGGCAAGGGCAGGCTCAGGCGTTTCGGAAGTTTCGGAAGCCTCAGCTCCGAGGCGTTCCACCTCGGCCTGCAGCCGATGGATTTCCGCCTCCTGATTCAGGTAATCCTGTCGCAGGGCGGCATAGAGCACCTCGCCCTCGCGGCTGCGGCGGTCGAGCTGTGCCAGCTGAAGGTGATACTTGCGACGGTAGTTGCGGCGAACCATCAGATAGATCAGCACGGAAAGCCCCACGAAAACCACCACAAGCAGCACGAAGAGCCAGAAGTAACGCTCCACGAACTGCTTATGCTCGGCCCGCTCGCGCTCCATCTGCAGCTTGGTCTCCAAGGAGCCGAGTTCGCTCATTTCACTGTCAAAATAGGAAATCATGCGCCCCACTCCGGTGCCCTTCAGCCTCCAATCATCGCCATACCTCATCTTATAATAGACATTCAGTGAGTCATACATGCCCAGTTCTCCAAAAATATCGCCCATCAAAGAAAGTATTCTTCCGGATGATAACACTGTGAGCGAATAGGACTGGCGGGCATAGCGGAGCGCTTCTTCTAAGTCTTCCTCCATATAGTAGAGGTAAGCAATCAACCCGTAAATATTTCCGGCTGACTCCATGTTATTCGACTTCAGGGCTATTTCCAATGGTCCCATACACTCGGCAATCAGCGCACTGTTGTCGTCGTAATTGAGCACGGAATGAGATTTCAAGGAAATATCCTTCAAATAAGGAAAGTGATTAATCTTAATGTCAAGCCGGTAATAGAGGGCTTCGGCCAGGGAAAAACTGTCTTTGCAAGCCACGGCCGACTGACAGGCCAGGCGATAGATGGAGTCGCTCTTGGAATAGAAATTTCGCCAATAGTAGATGTTGCCCAAATGGAGGTAGATGTTGGTCAGCAGCTTGTGGTCGCCCAGCTGTCGGGCAATCGGTTCTGCCTTCAGCAGTTCCCTGGCACTCTTATAGAATGATGTATAAATCGAGTGTCTGTAAATTTCACCCATGAAGGTGTGCAGTTTTGCCTGCTTCGGGGCATCTCCCACTCTGTCGTAATAATCCACCACCTGTTGCAGCAGCGTGTCGTACTTCGCTAATGATATATTTTCACCTACAATACCGAGACTTCTGACATAGTAGCCACGTATCCTGAAGAGTTCCATCATCAGAAAAGAGTGGTAAAAGCTGTCGGCCTCGTTCTTCAAGTGTTCCGGCGGATAGTTTTTCAGGACAAACAAGAGGGTGTCCAAGGGATGGTTTGAGACAGTGAAACCTTGCATTACCTCCTGGCCACGAAAGGAGATGGGAGTCTCTTTCAAGGAACCGACTTTCTTGTAAGGATGGAAGCGAAGCGGGTGTCTGAGTACTTTCACCTCCATGGCCAACTGCTGCAGCATGGAGTCTATGCGCATCAGGTCCCGATTGTGGGACACGGATGCAGGACGCTGCTCCATGCAGGCAACACAAAGGAGGAAAAGAGAGAATAAGGCATAGACAAGTCGCCGCATTTCAAAACTGTTTTTGGGGTGAGCATGGCGGCAAAGATAGTGCAAAGCAAGCGCAGAAGCAAATAAAAAGGCGAAATATTCCCTTTACAGTTGATAGTTGATAGGTTTTAGGCACGGATGACACGGATTAAAACGCGGAATTGCAATGCTGTATAGAGACCCCTCAGTCGGCAAGCCGACAGCTCCTCTTGAAGGTGGAGAAATAAGTTACCACGCTTGTTAACCGTACTGAAAGGCTGATTCACACAAAGAAATTCCGCGTTTTAATCCGTGTCATCCGTGCCTAAAAACTATCACAGCCTAAAACTTAATTGAATCGTTCAGCGCCACCGCTTGTCACCGAGGTGCGGCGAACGGCAGACTTCTGTCCCCAGCGGATGTTGTAGCGCAGGCTGAGCGAATACATGAAATTGCGGGTGGTGACACGGCTCTTCTGATAGTAGGTGTCATAGAAATACTCGATGTCGGAACCCAGGGTGTGGCCAAACCAGTCGCCGGCCATCAGGGTGACCGTAAGGCTGTTCTTGAAGAACGACTTTGAGGCCATGGCACTCATGAAGACGGGCCAGGTGTTCTTGGAAAACATAGTTTCATAAGGAGGCGTATAGTTGCCGCTCAGCATGAAGTCTATGTTGCCCGGAAGGTTCAGCATGGCCGTGCCGCCAACGCTCCAATAGCCACCCTTGTAGCTGTAGGTCTTATAGCTGTCCTCGCTGTAGTTATAGCGAGCGTTCAGCACCAGGTCGCCCACTTTTCCCATGGAGAACCGGGCTTCGGCATAGGCCGACCACTCATAAGACTTGGCGCCGTTGTACCACGTGTTGTAGATGATGCCGTCGCGGCTCTCGCTGTCGCTCACATGTGTGTCCTTGCTACGTCTGTGACTGATGCGCAGGATATACTTGTGGAACCAGTGGGTCACGAAGGAGTAGTTATTGGTATAGAAAGGCTTCAGGTGGGGATTTCCCGCACGATAGGTAAACTCGTTGACGCGGCACACCAAGGGATTGAGCGTGAAAACCGTCGGACGTTTGACGCCACGGTTGTAGTTGAAGCTCATGTTGTGGCCCTTCTCCTTGTTCAGAACATAGGTGATGCCCACTTCGGGAAAGAATTCGGTGTAGTCGCTCTTCACGTTGAGCTCGGGATTGATGGCCGAGCGGGGCGAAAGCACGGAGTGCTCCATGCGCAGGCCCAGGGTGATGTTGAACTTCTTCAGCGTGAAGTCATACTTGCCGTAGAGGGCAAAGAGTTTTTCGTTGTAGTGATAGTCATCCACGTAGCTGCTCACGTCGTCCTTCACGTTGTTCAGATAGAAGGCATAGTCGGAATCATAGTCACCATCCATCCACACCGCCTTGGCACCGGCCGAGAGGCGTCCTTGAAGGGCGGAAAAACGCTTCACGAAGTCGGTCTGCAACGTATAGGAGACGGCATCTTCCGAATTAAGGTCGACGTAGCGCAGCTGCTTGCCGGAGGCGTAGTCGTACAGCTGGTTGTCGTTGTCATCGGAACGAAGCTCGTAGCGGTTGGCCTTGAAGTCCAGCTGGGCCTTCGTGCCGAACTTGCGGGTATATAACAAGGAGAGTTCGTTGATGTTGAATCCATGGTTCAGGAATGAGGTGCCGTCGGAGAGTCGGCTGAACGAAGTGCCCTCCCACTGCTGCTGCAGGTTGGTGATCTTGCTCTCACTGCCCAGATCGCCATAGTGTCCCTCCACCGAGAAGAGGTTGTCCTTGTTCAGGTCGTAGCTCACGCCGAACCTGACGTTGAACGGCTTGGACGTCCTGTCGTTTAGTAAGTCATTGGTCATCCTGTTGTCCGTCTCCAGGAAATGGGTTTCGGAGAAGGTGCCATCCACGGTGTTGTTGTAGGTCGTGGAAATGTTGCTGTATATACCCCATTTGTCGCTGAAGCGTTGCTGGAAGTTGATGCCGACCATATAGAGAGAACTGTATTTCCGCTCGGAGAACGTGGCATAGGCTCCCAACATGCCTCCCGTCTCGGGATTGATGGTGACAATCTTCAGGACAGACATGCCTGCCGAAGCGGCATCCTCGTCCACTCCCGAAGCAATGACCACCTCCATGGACTTCACGTTGCGACCCTCGATGTTCTGCAGGTATTCATGCAGTTCGCGACCGGTGAGCTTCAGTTCGCGGCCGTTCAGGTAGACCTTGCTCACCGACTTTCCATAAGCCTTGATGCCGTCGAAGGTGGAGAAGGTGCCCGGCGTAAGCTTCAGGATGTCCGTCATGCTCTTGGTGCGGTAGCGCGGATTCTTGGAAATCTCGGCAATGTAGCCATTGGCATTGTAGGTGACGGTGCGTGCCGTGATGACCACTTCGCCCACCATCTTGCTGTCTTCGTCCAGCATGATGAGCGGCAGGTTCACGGCATTGTCCACGCTGACCGTGGCGGTGTAGGTGGCAAAACCTATGTAGGAAATCTCCAGGCCGTACACTCCTGCGGGCACATCGATGGCAAAGGCACCCCGGGCATCGGTGGCCATGCCGAACACCTTGTCGGGCTGACGGCTGTCCACCAGCCTCACGCTGGCTCCGGTCAGCATCTCGTTTTCGGTGGTGGTGCCCACCGTGCCCGACACCTTATATGTTGCAGGCTCTTGCGCCGCTGCCGGACACACACAGCTCCACATCAGCAGGAGCGAAAGAACAGTCATCAAAAAACATGGTCTCATATTACTTTTTCGTTTTAAGGGTTAATGTTTCTGTTTTGAAAGAACCGGGCATCTCCCGGTGTCCCTAAAGACGAAGGCAAAAGTAGCATGCGACCATGTCATGAAAGTGTAAAACGGGTGTAAAAACTTGCCGTTTTACATGTAAAATCTGCCTTTTACAGCCCCAGACGGGCCGATATTTCCAGCATGCGCTGGATGGGGCGCACGGCTTTTTCGGCCACTTCGGGGTCTACCGTGATTTCCGGTGACTCGTTTTTCAGGCAGTCGTAAAGTTTTTCCAGCGTGTTCAGGCGCATGTAGCTGCACTCGTTGCAGGCACAGGTGCTGTCGGCCGGAGGTGCGGGAAGGAAGGTGGTTTGCGGACACTTCTTCTGCATCTCGTGCAGGATGCCGCTCTCTGTGGCCACGATGTAGGTGTTCTGGGGATGGGCCACGGCATACTTCAGCAAGGCAGCGGTGGAGCCCACCACGTCGGCCAGCTTCAGCACGGCACTCTTGCACTCGGGATGGGCCAGGACGAGCGCTTCGGGATGTTGCCGCTTCATTTCAACAATCTTTTCCACAGAGAACTGCTCATGTACATGGCACGCTCCGTCCCATAACAACATGTTGCGACCGGTGACGCTGTTGATATATCCCCCGAGGTTGCGGTCGGGACCGAAGATGATTTTCGTATCTTTGTCGAAGCTCTCCACGATTTGGCGGGCATTGGTGGAGGTCACCACCACATCGGTGAGGGCCTTCACGGCAGCCGTGGTGTTCACGTAGGAGATGACCGTGTGGTCGGGATGCTCTTTGACAAACTGTGCAAACTTGTCGGCAGGACAGCTGTCGGCCAGGGAGCAGCCGGCCGCCATGTCGGGCACGAGCACCTTCTTCTGCGGACAGAGCACCTTGGCCGTTTCGCCCATGAAGTGCACGCCACACATCACGATGATGTCGGCCTCCGTCTTGGCCGCCCACTGGGCCAGCGCCAGACTGTCGCCCACGTAGTCGGCTATTTCCTGTATTTCACCCTTCTGGTAATAGTGCCCCAGAATGACGGCATTCTTCTCTTTCTTCAGCTGTTCGATAGCCTCTATCAGATTCTTCATCATATTTATATTTTATTTCTCTTTTAATCTAAAAAAATCCATGATGATGATAATAGCCTGTTGATAGTGTGTACAAGTAAATGCGATTTTTCTTGCCCATTAAGTTATCAGTCTGAGAGAAAATCTTGTCCCCTGTTTGTCCACAAGAGCACGTCCAAGGTTATCTCCTGATTCTAAAGACGCTATCTGCAGGTTTGCTTCATCGTGCATTGTTTTATCTACAATCGGTTAATTAACCGCAAAGTTAATAACTTTACTTCTAAACTTCATGGAAAACGGGCTGAAAAATGTGTGGATAGAGGTGTAGAAACTTTCCCCTAACTTATTTGCAAAGTTGAAAGAGGGATTCGTATAACAGGAGTTTTGAATTGTGCAAGCTTTATTTTTCAAATTCTATCCTCCATGTTTCGACAGCTTTTCACAGCTTATTAACAAGTATGTGAACGAAAAGTTCTATCTTTGCCCGCATCATTATTCATCAATTAAACATTCATCGTAAATCATAGATTTCCCCATGTCCAACAGAAAACTGAAAATAACCGAGCTGAACCGCATCAGTGTGGAAGAGTTCAAGGAGGCCAGGAAATTGCCTCTGGTCGTGGTACTTGACAATGTGCGTAGCCTGCACAACATAGGTTCCGTGTTCCGCACGTCGGATGCCTTCCGTGTGGAGTGTATCTATCTTTGCGGGATAACGGCCACCCCACCCCACCCCGAGATGCACAAGACGGCTCTCGGTGCCGAACTGACGGTGGAGTGGAAACATGTGGATAACGCTGTGGAAGCTGTGGATAACCTGAGGCGGGAGGGCTATACGGTCTACTCGGTGGAGCAGGCCGAGGGCAGCACCATGCTGGACGAACTGAGGCTGAATCCCGAGGGCAGGTATGCCGTGGTGCTGGGCAATGAAGTGAAGGGGGTGCAGCAGGAGGTGATAGACCATAGCGACGGCTGCTTGGAAATCCGGCAGTATGGCACGAAACACTCCCTGAACGTATCGGTCACGGCAGGCATCGTCATCTGGGAACTGGCTAAATTGCTCCACTTTCCACCAGCAGAATGACCCGTTCCGTCAGGATGTCGTCGCCTTCGGCATCATACTCTTTCTTCAGGCTGGCTCCGAAGAGGGCGGCAAAAGTCTGATAGAAGCCGGCCTTGAAGGAACCCATGAAAGCCTTCACAAGTTCATAACCGGTGGAGTCGGTCTCCCGGTCCACCAGCTTTATCAACAGCTTGCCTTGCGAAAAGGTGAGCTTCTTCATGCGCGGGGTATATTCCTCCTTCAGCCGTTTCTCCGTCTCCTTCAGGTATTGTTTCCGTCCCTTTTCGGTGGGGATGCGTTGCAGTTCTTTATACGTCTGTATGATGATGCCCCTTATCTCCTTGGCGATGGGCAGGGTCTTCTTCACGTCGCGCACCAGTTTGGTGTACCTTCTCTGCTGTCGTTTGTTCTTGAACCTCAATGGTTTGAAGACGTAGACCGTGGGCAGTTGAACGGAGGGTATGGTGTCGCCCTGATAGATGCACATGGGGGTGAGGTGGAGCGTCTCTGTGCCTTGCTTCACCCGGACGGCCTGCTGTCTCTCCGCTTTTTCCTGTGCCGTTGCGGCCAAGGCTGTGCACAGGGCCAGTATCGTTGTCGCTATGTGAATCAGCCTGTTCATGCGTTGCAAAAATAGTTTATTCTCTTCATTATCCACAATGGTGTGGATAATTATTTGAATCTTTTTTCTACTTTTGTTCGTTGTTTGAACAAATAGGAACATAGAACCACTGATATGACTGTCATTTATCCTTCGCCCATCTTCGGGCCTGTGCATTCACGCCGGTTGGGCGTTTCGTTGGGAATCAACCTGTTGCCCGCTGACGGCAAGGTGTGTACATTCGATTGCATCTATTGTGAATGCGGATTCAACGGGGAGCATCGTCCCCACACGCCCCTACCCTCCCGGGAAGCCGTGCGCACAGCCTTGGAGCAACGCCTGCAGCAGATGAAGCAACAGGGACCGGCACCCGACGTGCTCACCTTTGCCGGCAACGGAGAGCCTACCTCCCACCCTCACTTTCCTGAAATCATAGACGACACCCTGGAGCTTCGCGACCGTTACTTCCCCCAGGCCCGGGTGAGCGTGCTCAGCAATTCCACCTTTATCCACAAGCCCGGCGTGTTTCGCGCCCTGCAGCGTGTGGACAACAATATTCTGAAGTTAGACACCGTGGACGAAGCCTATATCCACACCGTGGACCGTCCCACGGGAAGCTATTCCCTCTCCACCATCATCGACCGCATGAAGGCTTTCCAAGGCAGTTGCATCCTGCAGACCATGTTCATGAAAGGCACCTATAACGGGCAGACCGTGGACAACACCACCGATCGCCACGTGCTCCCCTGGCTGCAGGCCGTGAAGGAGATAGCTCCCCGTCAGGTGATGATTTATACCATTGATCGCGAACCCCCCGCCCCCACCCTGCAGAAAGCCACTCCCGAAGAGCTGGACCGCATTGCCGCCCTTCTCCGCAACGAAGGAATACGGGTGAGTGTTTCCTACTGAAACTACCAGGTGAAAGAGTAGCTGATGGAAGGTATTATTCCATAGAGATACATTTTATAGATTCTTGCATTGGAAACGCTTTGTTCTCCATCCCTGCCTGCATATATAGAGAATATATTTTTACGATGATAAGCATTTATGATAGACAAGGTAACAGAATGTCTTTTGCGGAAACGGTAATTGGCGGAAAGGTCCAATTGGTGAAAAGCCGGTGCACGATATCCGTTTCGGTCGGTATAAATATAGAATACGGTATTTTCAGAAAAGTATTTTCCAACAGGGATAGTCAGATTCATACCCGATACATAGGAAAAAGTGGAAGAGAAATTCCAATGCTTTCCCAGTGCATAATTGAGGAATAGTTTCAGATTATGTGGCCGGTCGTAGACAGGACGATATGATTGTCCGTTGATTCTATTGCGCACTTTAGATAGTGTGTAGCTGAGCCAACCCGTCAGTCGTCCTTGGTTCTTGCTGAAGTAGAGTTCCCATCCATATCCATGTGAGTTTCCTGTTTCTATCTCTTTTTCTATATATTCGTTCATGAAGATATTTGCATTTTCCCTGTAGTCGGCAATGTGATGTGTCTTTCGGGCATATAGTTCGGTGGACAGTGTGTATTGCCGGTCATTGAATTGTATTTCGTAACCGATGGCTACCTGACGCATGGTTGATGGTTTCAGTAATTCATTGGCCGGTAACCAGGTGTCTGACGGGATACCCACAGTGGAGGTGGATAGCATGTGCATGTTCTGTGAGGCTTGCGTATAGGATAGCGTCAGTCTGCTGTTTTTATGCAGTTGGTAGTTCACTTCTGCACGAGGTTCTACCTGTAGGTAGTTCTTGGAAGAATAATGTTCGCTTTCCGGTGTGTGCAGTAAATTCATGCGAATACCTGCATTAAGTGTGAACTTCGGAAGCAGATTCATTTTTCCCTCTGCATAGATACTTGCTTCTTCCATCCTTTTCCGTAGCATGGAAAAAGGGATTATATTGGAATACTCGCCGTATTTTTCTACTTTGCCGGGCAGCGTGTTGAAATGATGCAGTTGGATGCCTCCCTTAATGGTCATGCCATTGTGCAGAAGTGTTTCCATTTCACTTTTCAGCTGATAGGATTGCATGTTCGATTTCCACAGGTATCTCAGTCCATTGGACAGTGATTTGTAGCTATAATGGTACTTGCTGAATACAGCACTTGTGTTAATATTCGTGCGGTCGTTCAATATATGGTTCCATCTCAAGGTAGCAGTCTGATTGCCCCATTTCATGCCATATCCTTTTACCAATCTGCTGAATGTGGCATTGTCGCCTCCTGAATAGATGGAAAAATAGAGTCGGTCGTTTTTTCCTATTTCTCTGTTTATCTTGGCATTGAAATCATAGAAATACATTTCAGGGTCTGAAGTGATATATTTGTCTGCAAAGAGCATTACCGGCACACTGGGATACCCCATTCGGGCAGATATCAGGTAAGAGCCTTTCTTAATCGGACCTTCCAGTAATATTTTGGAAGCAATGACACCCAATGTGGCTTTTCCATTATGCTCGTTGCGGTTGCCTTCGCGCATACTCACATCGATGACCGCTGAAGAGCGTCCTCCATATTTCAATGGGAAATAAGACTTGAAAAGATTTACCTTGTTTATAGCATCGTTATTGAAAACCGAAAAGAATGACAGTGCATGGGACGGATTGTAGACAATGGCTTCGTCCAACAACACGAGATTACCCCATTGGTTATTGCCGCGTATGGAGATGTTCGTTGTTCCTTCGTTTCCGCTTGCCACTCCGGGCAGAAACTGCAAGGATTTCACCGGGTCGGCTTCACCTCCATGCTGGGGAATAGATTGAATTTTCTGTGCATCAAGGGCAAATTGGCCGCTATAGTTCCGGTGGGCCACGATTTCCACTCCGCCCAATTGGTATTCATCGGGCATCAGCATGATATTTATGACTTTGTTTTCTGTAATGTTCAATGTATCTGTATGACTCTTGTAGCCCAACATGGAGTATTGTACGATACATTTTCCTTTTCTCAGATTCAGTATGTAACGTCCATAAGTATCGGTTGCCGTTCCTGTCAGTGTGTTTTTTTCTGTTACGTTGACATCGCTGAGCAGTTCGCCCGTTTTAGCATCGCTTACTCTACCTCTCACCACAACCTGTTGGGAATACACAATCTGCACCGTGAAGCATAAATATAATAGAAATAAAAACTGTTTCATTCTAATCTGACTGTTTTTGTTTGATTTCTTCATCCAAGAGTCTGCTCAATTCTTCATAGGAATTGGTGATGTAAAGTAATCTGTTGTTAATGATGATTGTCGGTGTGGCAAACAGACCGCGTTTCATCAACTTATTTATATCCTCATCCTGTTGTTCGTAAGTTGAAGTATCCAAAAGTGTTCTTTTGTAGTTCTCTATATCTATTTGATTTTCTTCCGTTTCGATAGTGTACGTCCACTCCTTTTAAGGTGACTTGTGGCTGTTTGGGTGGATAGATGAAACGTTTCACGTTGGCCGAAGCATAAAGTGAATCAGTCAGTTCACTAATAAGAATGCTCTTTAATCTGTTCTTTAAATTGAGTTCTTTCGTAATGGAATCTTGTGAATTAATGGATTCTATCTTTCCTTTAACATAGACTACATCTTCGTTGAGATGATATTTTGCGATAAGGCTGTCTCTCTTATTTATAGCTATTTTTTCATTGACATAAAAGTTTAAAAAACTGTCCACTTCCATTCTTTGTTTTTGCGCTTCTGCTTCCAGCAGTTTTTTCTTTATGAGACTGTTCAATGCTGTCAGTTTGGTTTCATACATCATGTTCAAGAGGTCAAAAGTTTCTTGTTGGGTAACTTCTGACAGTTTGGTGGACATGATACTGTCTTCATTGACTATTGCCACTACCCTTCCCTGTTTTTCTGTACAAGAACATAACAGTAATGTCAATAACCACAGCACACTTTTCATGCACTTCATTTTCTGTTTTGTTTCAAATATCCTCATTTATTTTGATACTTTTTTCAGATATGGCACTGACACGAAAACATCCGTAAACCCCTCCGCTGATATTTCCTTTGATGGATGCGGGTCGTGGAGTGTAGGCTCCACCGTCAGTGCGAAACTGTTTGATGGCTTGTTCAAAGTATTCGTAGCAGCTTTTGCTTAAGGTATTTGCAAATACCCAGGCTTTTCCACCTGAAATGAAAGGATAATGCCGTCCATCTGGGTATCCTAACGGACTTTCTCCATCGTCTATGATGAAGTCCACAACCTCTTCTTCCAGATTTTCATCGCTCAGGATGGAATATTCCCAATAGTCTGCAGTAGTGAATAACCGCTTTATATTTTTGGCGGAATTTCTTGTTCCTGCAGAAAAAAGGTAATAGTTATCCACGTCTTTTGGATTTATAAAACTGATGCAAGGTGCCCATGTTTTTCCCTTTTCTCCCAAGTCAATGCTTTTCAGTTTGATGTCAGTAATGACGAGTGCCGGTTCCATCTTTTGTATATCCGATGCGTAATACTTTCCGTTATGGAAAATTTCCAGCAAATAGCTGTGACCTTCCGTGCCATACAATCGGGTCGTCATATAGATACCCAAGGCATTTTTGTTGTGGGTGTATAAGTATTGCGTATCATTTTTCTGTTCATGGTAGTCGTAATACGTGTAGCTGAAAAATCCGAATGTTGCATCTTGTTTGGGTTCTATGTGCCTAAGGGTGTCTTTGATGTTTTCGGTCACGTCTGTTATAACGATAATGGCATCACTTATTCCCTCATATTCTTTGTCTTCGGCCGATATGGCAGCAGGTCTTGTCAGGTGAAAAAAGTAAGGAGGCTCTTCGTTTGTCAACATTCCATTGAATACAAGGTTTTCTCCAATATATTCCTCAGCATCCAGTTCATAGAGCTTCTCACAGGAAGACAGCAGACAGCAGCAAATGACTATCGCCATCCGCTTTGCCTGTTTCCCAACAGACAAAACGGATAGCATGGATAGCATTGGATTTGATATATGTCTCATGAGTTAATAAATTGAGTAATAGATGTTTTTACTTTTGAATTCAGAGGTATTGCTAAAGGTTAAGGAATAGTTGGTGTTGATTCCGAGAGTCATCCCATATGGACTAAAACAGTTCATTCTGGGGGTCAGGTCTTTATCAAAGGTTCTTCCAATATATAGTTTGGCCCAGTTTTTATTGTCATCGTCTTCGTCGTCTATATAGAGTTCTCCGGTAGTGGCATTGCCCGGTGCCAATACTCCGTTTTCTATAGTTTGTGCGGATTCTATCCATAAGTATTGACTATCGAAATATGCTTGTATTTCCAAAGTTGGAATACGCATGGTACTTTGAGATTCTTTTTTTGACTGTTTGTTTTTAAGTTCTATTTTTTCGTTTGGATTTGTACTTTGTGCATAACATGTAAATGTTAGTAACGTCAATAAGCAAAAAACTATTTTTCTCATAATTATAAATGTTTTGAATGAAATTTGTTTAATGCTGCAAATAACTGTAATTAGTGAGAATATATGAAAGAATAATTGGTAACAGTGGTAACAGGAGAGTGTTACTCCTTGCTTGGTTAACAAATGATACATATACCATTTGTTAACCAAACATGGAGTAATAAATTGAATATTAGTGTTTTAATTTGTTCTGATTAGTGAAATGTAGAGTATGCTTCACCCTCGGATAGATAATTCTATGTTTGGTTGAAAATCCAATTGAATAGTTCCGGATTCATCTTGCTTTTAATTCGGCTTTTTCGTGTTTTCACGGCATCAGTTGACGTATTCATGAGGTCGGCAGTGAGTTCTTTGGAACAGCCAAGCAGGAAAAAGGTGCAGAAGATGAGTTCATCAGAGGTGAGGGCAGGAGTCTGTTCTTTCAGGTCTTTCATGATGTCAAGGAATGTTTCCCGTACTTCTTTGAGAATCGTGGGACGATATTTAGCGATGATTGTGAGTTGTTCTTTGGGTTGATGCCTGTTGCAATTCTTTTAGCATTTTGTGTGCAACAGTACTTTTGAAAATCGCTTTGCAAATTTCAAATCGTTCGAATAGCAATTTCTGTAATTCTTGGCGAGATATTTTGTTAGAGATATTATTTTCATTCTGTTGTTCATGTAATAGCATGCTCTCTATGCGATTTTGTTTTAGTTTATGCTGTAAATCTATGTATTTATTTTGCCTGCAACGGTCACGCCACAAATAAAAACAGGTGATTGTGGCAGCAAAAATAATGAACGAAATAATGAGTAAGGCTGTATTTTGTTGGTGTTTGATTTTGAGTTTACTTTTATAAAGGTTCATTTTATAATTGTCCATCAGACTATCAAGTTCGGCACGGTCATAACTGCCTTGTATAGAATCATAGTAACAAATGAAAGAGTCTGCATATAGAGTAGCATCTTCCCAGTTTTTTAGTTTTTTGTTTATTTCGTATAAATGATTATAGCTTGCTGTTCGTGTGTATATATAGGGGGACATGACGCTTTTTTTCCAGTAATAAATAGCCGAATCGTTTTGGTTTAAGTATTCCATGATTTCTCCTTTGATGGAGTAGCTTGAGAATATTTCTTCGGGTCTCTTTAGCTTGGGTAGTGCAAGTGAAAGATAGGTGTTTGCTTCTTGATACCGCTCTTGCTCTTCGTATAGTCCTGCCAGGGCTTTATGAATGAGTGCAATTTGATGTGAATCGTTATAATTACCTTGTTGCAGTGCTTTCAAGTAATAGTATTCAGCACTGTCAAATTGTATGGTTTGCAGGTACATATCTCCCAAATTCTTTAGTGTATTGGCGATACGTATTGTGTCATTTTTTGCCGCTTTTACGGCTTCGGTATACATGTCTATGGCTTCTTGGTTAAGGTCTTGTTCGCCATAGCAAATGCCCAGGTGTGTGTATACTTTCGTAAGCAGTGTGGAGTCTGCGGGTGCTTTTTCCAAGCATTCCAGTGCTTTTAAGTAGCAGTGGGAAGCTGTCTGCGGATTGTTCTTTTCCAGGTATATTCCTCCTTGGTAATAATAGGCTTTGCCTAAGAGTAAATTATTGTCTGTCTTCTTGTAGTATCGTATGGCTATTTGTATCAGCGAGTCGTCTTTCTGTTCAATGAAGTTTTTGTATAAGGCTTGTGACAGCAGGAGGGCGTGGAAAGCCTTGTCGCTTTTCTTTTTTCTTTTGGTGTTGAATCTCTGCAGCAGTTCCAATGCGCTGTCCGGACGGCTCTCCATAATGGAATCCGCATGAAGGAGTAGGGGAGAAACGGTTGTTTTTCTCTCTCCGCATGAATGGAGTGATATCATAGTGCATAAAGCAAGAATCCATAGAGCAATGATATCCAAGCTAATTCTCTGTTTTTTCATTGGTATTGTTTGCTAATTTGTCAGAGTGCAAATATACAATATTGCAACAATATGTGGCTTTTCATCTTGTAAGTCTTGCATTTTTTTACATTATACAACGATATTCTCCTGCAATAATCTGCGCAAAGTGGGTAAAATAAGAGCGTTTGCGCAGATTATCTCTGAATAATTTGCGCAAACGGTATAAAAAAAGTATGTTTGCGCAGATTATCGCATTGGTATGGAACAGCAATTGATTGGAAGAAAGAAGGAATTGAAGTTGCTCAAGGAGTACATCAATTCGGATAAGTCAGAGTTTGTGGCTGTATATGGGCGGCGACGTGTAGGCAAGACATTCCTCATCCGTAAGTCTGTGGGGGATGAATTTTCGTTCTTTGTGACAGGCGTGCATGGGGCTGCCAAGTCGGAACAGTTGATAAACTTTGCGATAGCTTTGCAGAAGTATTCCTGTGCGGCCCAGTTGTCGGTTCCCAAGAATTGGATATTGGCATTCTATGAACTGTCGCGTTATCTGGAATCGCTTCCTGCGGGGAAGAAGGTGATTTTCATTGACGAACTTCCCTGGATGGATACTGCCAAGTCGGGTTTCATTGCTGCTCTTGAGAATTTCTGGAACAGTTGGGCCGTCTTGCGTAATGACGTGAAGCTCATTGTCTGTGGGTCGGCCACTTCGTGGATGATTAACAACCTGATAAGAAACAGGGGAGGACTGCACAATCGCTTGACCCATCATCTGGTGCTGGAACCGTTTACGCTGTGTGAATGTGAGGAGTATTTCAAGGCTTTCGGTTTTTCTTTTGCTCGCAAACAGATTGCTGAATGTTATATGATTATGGGAGGTATTCCTTACTATCTTTCCATGATGGAGAAGTCCAAGAGCCTTGCACAGAACATTGACCTGCTGTTTTTCAGCAAAAATGCACCGTTGAAAGATGAATTCAATGATTTGTATAGGGCACTCTTCAAAAATGCTTCGCCCCATATTGAAGTGGTGACTGCACTGGCCGGAAAGGGAATGGGGCTTACTCGTCAGGAGTTGCTGAACGCCACCGGTCTGGCCGATAACGGTGCGTTCAGCACAGTGATAGAGGAGCTGGAACATTGCGGTTTTGTTCGTCTGTATCTGCCGTTCGGACATTCGGCCTTTGGCGATGAGAAGCGTCTGCAGCGGAATACGATTATCCAATTGGTTGATTTCTATACATTGTTCTATTTCAATTTTGTCAGAAACAACCGTTATCAGGACGAACATTTCTGGACAACATCGCTGAACAGCTCCTTGCACAGTACGTGGAGCGGTTTCTCATTTGAAATGCTGTGTCTGAATCACTTGAATCAGATAAAGCAGGCTTTGGGTATATCCGGTGTGCAGACATTGGCCTGTTCCTGGCATACTTCATCGGGGCGGACGCATGGTGCACAGATTGATTTGCTGATTGACCGCAAGGATGATACCATCAATGTGTGTGAGATGAAGTTTGCCAAAGGTGAGTTTGAAATATCCAAGGCATACGAAAAAAGCCTGATGAACAAGTTGGACGTTTTCCTTGAAGAGAGCAAGACCAGAAAATCACTGCTCATGACGATGATTACCACTCATGGGGTCAAGAGCAATGCGCATAGCGGCGTGGTGCAGAGTGAAGTGGTGCTGGACGATTTGTTTGTATAGGCCGGCAGGAAGTGCAGTGCTTCTCACTGCCAGTCGTCCAGGTTGCATTGGGATTCCACCTGCTTCTCCATCTTTCGGGGCAGGGTGGGGAAGAAGTCTATGCCGGTGATGCGCTCCACTTGGTCTATGCTTCTTGCATAGGTGTGCATGGGTTTGTTGCCGGCGCTGTTGGGATAGATGAAGCCGATGGCGCGTGGGGGGTTGCTCTCCGTGCAGAGCACCACCTTGAAGAAGGCGTCGGGCACCGTCACCTTGTGCTGGCGGCCAATCCGGCGCGGCTCCTTGTCGCTGTAGAGGATGGGGCCGCAGACGATGTAGATGCGCCCCTCCTCTTCGGCCCATCGGCGGCAGGCCTCTTCCAGTTCTTTCCAGTCGCCGCCGTTCAGGTTATGGTTTTGCGGACAGATGTTGGTCATGTAGAAGCTCTCCTGCATGGCTTTCCAGTGCCATTTGTTGTCGCCGGCGGGACACATGTGTCCCCTATCCATGCCGCATCCCCGATAGTCGTCGGTGGTGACGGCAAGGTTTTCGTCCAGGTCGGGGTCGGGATAGAACTTTCCGTTGCGTCTTTCGCGCTCGGTGAGCTTGTCGCGGTTCAGTTCCCAGGCCACCCAGTTGGGGAGGTTCCACTTCCGGTTGTAGGAGACGGTGAAGCTTTTGCGCACCAGGATGAGTTCGTCCCGGTGCTTCAGCGGGGCGGGAATTTCAGGTCCCTTTCCGTCGTTGTCTTGCGGAAAGGTGTTGGGAGCCTGTTCTGCTGGCAGATGGATGTGGCTTGCCAGGCAGAGGGCCAGCAGACACAGGAGTATGTTTCGCGCGACTTTCATTTACAGCAGTTCTTTGGCTCTTTCTAAGGCCTGGTTGATGTTGGAGCAGATGTTCTTCTCTCCCAGAAGTTGGTAGAAGCCCGACTTCTGCAGCACGTTGTTCACCTTTTCGTTCACGCCGGAGAGTACCACGGTGATTTTCTCCTTCTGCGACATCAGGCAGAGGCTCTCCAGGTTGTGGATGCCGGTGGAGTCAATGAAGGGCACCTTGCGCATGCGGATGATGCGCACCTTGGGGCGGTCGCCCATCTGGGCCATGACCTCTTCGAACTTCGTGGCGATGCCGAAGAAGTAGGGGCCGTTGATTTCATACACTTCCACGCCGTCGGGCACCATCAGGTGTTCCTCGTGCAGGGCGATGTCCGATTCCGTATTGGGGTCTATCTCATCCTTGATGACAGAGATTTCGGTGGTCTCCATGACGCGACGCATGAAGAGTACGCAGGCAATCACCAGTCCCACCTCGATGGCGATGGTGAGGTCGAAGATGACGGTCAGGAAGAAGGTGATGAGCAGCACGCTGACGTCCGACTTGGGGCTCTTCAGCAGTCGCTTGAAGGTGCGCCATCCGCTCATGTTGTAGGAGACGATGACCAGCACGCCGGCCAGGCAGCCCATGGGGATGTACTGTGCCAGGGGCATCAGCAGCAGGAGGATGAGCAGCAGCACCACGGCGTGTACGATGCCGGCCACGGGTGTCTTGCCGCCGTTGTTGATGTTGGCCATGGTGCGTGCAATGGCACCGGTGGCGGGTATGCCGCCGAAGAGGGGAGTCGCCATGTTGGCCACGCCCTGTGCGATGAGTTCGGTGTTGGAGTCGTGCTTGTCGCCGATTACGCCGTCGGCCACGGTGGCCGAGAGCAGCGATTCTATGGCACCCAGCACGGCAATGGTGATGGCCACGGGGAAGAGGTCGCGGATGGCATCCCAGTTGAGGTCGGGCACCACGGCGTCGGGCAGTTCGGCCTTGATGCTGAAGCGGTCGCCGATGGTGTCGATGCAGTCAATGCCGGCGTAGCTCTTCATGAGCCACACGACGACGGTCACCAGCAGGATGGCAATCAGCGAGCCGGGAATCTTCTTGGAGAACCTGGGCGTTATGGCTATGATGGCTATGCTGGCCAGGCTGATGAGCGTGTTCCACCAGTTGATGCTTCCGATGTGTTCGAAGTAGGTCACCCACTTGCCCAGGAAGTCGCCGGGCGTCTTCAGCGGTGCCAGGATTTCCTCTCCGTTGGTGCCGGTCACGCTCTCCGTGAGTCCCAGCACGTCGCCCACCTGGGTGGTGAAGATGGTGACGGCGATGCCGCTGGTGAAGCCCACGATGATGGGGTAGGGGATGAACTTGATGACGGCTCCCAGCTTGAACACGCCGAGCAGGATGAGCATGACGCCGGCCAGCAGGGTGGCCACGATGAGTCCCGCCTCGCCGTATTGCTGGATGATGCCGTAGATGATGACGATGAATGCGCCGGTGGGGCCGCCTATCTGCACCTTGCTGCCGCCCAGCAGGGAGATGATGAATCCGGCGATGATGGCCGTGATGATGCCCTTTTCGGGAGAGACGCCCGAGGCGATACCAAAGGCGATGGCCAACGGAAGGGCCACGATGCCTACGATGACGCCGGCCATGAGGTCGGCCATAAACAGTTCTTTCGAATAATTCTTCAAAGCCGTGTAGAGCTTCGGCTTAAATTGGAACGCTTTCATTTTCAATGTAAAAAACTAAAATAATACCTATTGTTTCTTGTATTTTGCGGAGTTTCAGGCTGCAAAATTAGGTAAAATGTGGCAAATAATGGCAACTATCGGCCAATAATAGTTTCTTTCTATCGGCCGATAGACAAATCCAATGTGGCAAATTTGGTGGATATTTCATTTTTACTTTTATCTTTGCAGTGTCAAAACGAACAACAACGATTTATTTACTAACTTGATAAAAAGAAACGAATTATGGCTAAAAGTATCAAAGGGACTCAGACTGAAAAGAATCTGTTGACTTCATTCGCAGGTGAATCACAGGCACGCATGCGCTACACTTATTTTGCAAGCGTGGCCAAGAAGGAAGGCTATGAACAAATCTCGGCCATCTTTACCGAAACGGCCGATCAGGAGAAGGAACACGCCAAGCGCATGTTCAAGTATCTGGAGGGCGGCTGCGTGGAAATCACGGCAAGCTATCCCGCAGGCATCATCGGCACCACGCTGGACAACCTGAAGGCTGCCGCTGCCGGTGAGAACGAAGAGTGGTCCATGGACTATCCCCACTTTGCCGACGTGGCCGAGGAAGAGGGATTCCCCTCCATCGCTGCCATGTATCGCAACATTGCCGTGGCCGAGAAGGCTCACGAAGAGCGCTACTTAGCGATGGTGAAGAACATCGAGGAAAACAGCGTCTTTGCCAAGGAAGAAGAGACCGTATGGCAGTGCCGCAACTGTGGTTTCGTACACGTGGGCAAGGAAGCTCCCAAGGCTTGTCCCGCCTGCCTGCATCCGCAAGCTTACTTTGAAGTGAAGAAGGAGAACTGGTAATCCCCTTATAGCATACTCCGAATTTTTCCCCTGTCTGCCCGAAAAAAACGGCAGGCAGGGGAAGTTTTTTTCTGAATTAATGCTACTTTTGCCGCTGAAGTCTCACAACCCAAACAATTACTTCGATATGGATGCACAGAAAGTAGATTCGTTCATCATGGCAAACAGCAAGTTCTTCCATGATTATCAGCTGGTTACATTGCGAGAGACCCTCTTGTCCGCCGACGATGACAGGTGGCCGCAGGTCTCCACCCTGCAGTTTCACGACCCCCTCATATCGCTCATCGTGTCGTTAGTGGGCGGCTATCTGGGCATTGACCGTTTCATCATCGGCGACGTGGCCTTAGGACTGCTGAAGCTGATAACCTGTGGCGGCATGGGGGTGTGGACCGTCATCGACTGGTTTCTCATCATGGGCGCCACGCGCGACAAGAACATGAAGAAGCTTCACATGGTGATTTGAGAAGCCGTGTAAATGCACGCACTTCCCACCGATCTTCATCATTCTATATCTGATTTATAATCAGCCTTATAAAAACATTTTGTCAGCCCGTCGGACGGGACATGTGTCGTCCGTGGACGAAACATGTGTGGCCGGCGGACGACACACGTCTGCTCCACGCACCACACGTGTATGGCCGACGGACGAAAAAGGCATGCTTTCCGGAGAGGGTGGGGGAGTGTGTCGGGGCAAGGGCAAAAAAAAAGGAGTACCGCTGTACTCCAACCTTTGTTAACCTTAAATCTAATACTATGAAAAACACATTGCAAAGGTAGGGACTTTCGGCATATCTGCAAACTTTCCAAAGAAAAAGGCATGTTTTATAACACGTTTTAATTCCTCTACATGTTTATTAAGGAAAACGGGAGACTTTTTGCTCCAAAAACACCCTTTTCGCTTTCCGTAAGCAAGCAAAAAACACTATCTTTGACCCCAACGAATCATTTATCACTAAAAACATGAACAATATGGGAATGACTAAGAAATCTACAGTGAAAGTAAGCATCGCCGGAGTGATTATCGCCGGCCTGGTGGTTTTGTTTGCAGTAATGTTTGCCGTGGAGCGCATCGACTCGGGACAGACGGGCATCATTGTCAATCTGGCCGGCAGCGAGCGCGGCATAGACGATGCCAAGGTGGAGACCGGATGGGTGGTCTACAACCGCTTCGTGAAGCAGCTTTTCGAATATCCCGCCTTCGCGCAGATAGTGGACTACGAGCCCTTCGACATTCAGGACAAGAAAGGAACCATCTTCAAGACCGACCCCACGATAGAGTACTTCATCGAGCGCGAAGATGCCAAGGTGGTCTTCCTGCGCTACCGCAAGACCACCGAAGAGCTGGAGCAGAGCGTCATCCTGACCGAGGTGAAGAACGCCTACAAGGACATCGCCGGACTCTATGAGACCGACTCCCTCATCAACAACCGTCCAGCCTTCGAGAAAGAGGTGGAGAACCTGCTGAAGGAACGCCTGAGCCAGCGCGGATTCACCTTCACCAACATCCAGTCGTCCGTGAAGCCCAACGACGTGCTTCAGGCTGCCATCGATGCCAAGAACACCGCTGTGCAGAACGCCCTGAAGGTGGAGAACGAGAAGAAGGCCGCCATTGCCGAGGCCGAGAAAGTGGTGGCTGCCGCCAAGGGTAAGGCCGATGCCAACCGCATCCTGCAGCAGAGCATCACCCCCGAACTCATCCGCCTGAAGGCCGTGGAAAAGTGGGACGGCAAGCTCCCCCTCTCCACCAGCGGCAACACCCTGCCCTTCCTGGAGCTGAAGTGACCCCTTGAAGAGACTCAGTATCTCATCCTTTCGTTTGAATTGCCGCTTTCTCCTTTCCGCACTTGCTGTTTTTCGCCCCAGCGGAGGGTGTAGCGCAGGTTCAGGTAGACCTTGAAGTCGCTGCTCAGGGTGCGGAATGTCTGGGTATGAGTGGCATAGGAGGCTGTGGTCTTGCTGCGTGCATTGAAGAGGTTGTGCAGGCGGATGGTAGCGTTCAGCCTTCGTTGGAAGAACGTTTGGCTGAGGGAGATTTCTGCCTGTACTCCTTGCTTCGTCTTGGTGTAGAGGGAACGCTCGGGAGTGCTGTAGCGGCAGTTCATCAGCAGTTGGAGCGTGCCGGGAAGGCGGCAGAGGCTCGTGAGGCCAAATGTCCAGCAATCGCTCTTGATGCTCTCTTCCTGATAGCTTTGGCTGGCATGGCGATAGTTCACACTTCCTTTCAATTCTCCCCAGCTGCCCAGTTTTATGGGAAAGTCTGCATAGATTCTGTAGACAGCATGGTGGGCACCCAAGTGGGGAGAGGAGTGGATGATGCCGTCGTTCGAGTGGGCTATCGTGATGAGTTCATTCTTCGAGTGGCTGTGGCGGATGAAGAGTGTGTAACGATGAAACATCGTGAGCCTCAGTCCGTAATGGTCGGTAAGTGTGGCCTCAAGCAATGGATTGCCCGTGCTGTAGGAGTATTCGTTGACTCGACGCATCAGGGGATTGAGGTATTGGAACATGGGGCGTTGGAGGGAGCGCGTGTACTCCAGACTGAGGTTGTGTCCACGCTCCTTGTTCAGAGTATAGTTGACTCCTGCTTCGGGGAGAAGTTGGGTATAATTGTTCTTCCTGTTGCGTTCGGGATTGGTAGAGGAACGGGGGGAGAGCCGCGTGTGCTCGGCACGAAGGCCGAAATCCAGTTCCCATCCGGCCCATGCAAAGGTGTATTTGGCATAAGCGGCATATACTTTTTCATTGTAGGTATACAGGTCGGTATGAGCCGACTCGTTTTCCTGCTCGTGCTTGGTGGAATAGGTGTAGTTTGTGGTGTACTCGTTGGCGATGTCCGTGTACTTCAGCCCTGCCTGCAACACGGCGTTCAGGAAGTCGAACTGTTGGCTGTAGTTTGCCTGGGCCGTATGCATCCGTTCCCGGCCCTTGTAAAGACTGTTGCGCATCCGCTCTATGCGGTCAGCGGTGTAGGTGTAGGCATTGTTGTCCCATTCGTTGCTCTGTTTTCCCCAACGGTCGGCCAGGATGCTTACTGTGCCGTTACGGCCGAAGCGGTGGATGTAGGAGAGGGAGAGTCCTGCTGTCCGATAGTCAGAACCGCCATCGATGTATCCTTCCGAGCGTATGTTCCGCTGCTCTTCCGTCAGATGATGGGTGATGTCTTCCGCATGGCTTTGCATGTTGCGGGTGGAACAGGAAAACTCGGCAGAGAAGAGATTGCTTGCATTCAGGTCATAGCTGATGCCTCCCAAGGCATTGTAGCTCTTCTTCACGCTATAGACGGAGGAGGCTTCGTTCAGCAACCTTTCTCCGGTGTCGTGAAAACGTGTCTCTTCCTGCGTTTTGCGAGGTATCTTGTTGGCCGTCAGTCCTCCACGAAAGTAGACTCCCCACTTCTCATTCAGCCGGAGATTCAGGTTCGCTGAGGGGATGTGGGCATACTTTCCGTTGTAGCCATAGAGCATGGAGTGGGTACCTATGCTCATCATACCCCCTCGGTCGGCATCTGCAGTGGTTATTTTGATGATGGAGCTTCCTATGGCCGAGCCGTCTTCTTCCACACCGGCCGAGGCCACCACTTCCAGCCGTTTCACGCTCTTGCCCTCCAGGCTCTCCAAATAATTTATCAGTTCCAGACCCGATAGGTTCAGCGGACGCCCGTTCAGGTAGACTTTGGAGACCTCCTGTCCGTAGACCTGAATGGCGGTTTGTGTGGTGTACGTGCCGGGTGTAAGTTTCAGCACACTGTTCATGTCTTGTTCGCGGTAGTTCGGATTTCTGGATATTTCAGCGATATAGCCGCTTGACCGGTAGGTGATGGTGCGTGCAGTGATGACCACCTCGTCTGTCGTCAGTGTCTCTTCCTGCAGGCAAATGGCAGGCAGACGGACTTCTCCGTCCACCTGCACCGTAGCCATATACTTGCTGTAGCCCATGTAGGAGATTTCCAGGCTGTATGTTCCCTCGTTTGCCTGCAGGGCGAAGCGTCCGTGGATGTCGGTTGTTGCACCTGTCAGCTGCTGATTCGGGAGGCTTCTTTCCAGTCTGATGGTGGCACCTTCCAACGGTTTTCCATCGGCATCCTGCACCATGCCCTTTACGCTGTGGCCCGATTGGGCATACAGGAAAATAGGAAGAAGAAGGAGCAATGTGAATAGCAAGTGTTTTCTTTTTATCCTCGTTTCACTCAGCAAATTCTTTTCATTAAGAATTGATTTCCGTCTCATGTTGAAATGACATTAAAGGATTAATTTGCTGCAAAGATAGAGCAGAGTGGGGGTATTGAGGGGTATTCGGCCTGTTCCAAAGCTGTCTCGCGATGTGGTGGGCGGTGTCTCATTCGTGTCTCACGACAGCAGTCAGAGCGTTTTTACGTACTCTTGCAGGGCTTCGCGAAGATGCACAGTGTGTATGATGTGCATTTTTCCCAGGATTTCCTTGGAGCGGCGATGCACGGTGGCTCGCGAGTAGCCCAGGATGAAACGCAGATGGGAAACGGGATAGTTTGTAAGATGCAGACAGCAGAGACGTATCTCTTCCTCATTTAGGTTGAACTCTTCGCTCAGATGCAGGGCCAGACCGGGATAACGTTTCTCGGTCTCCAGAAGAAGCCGGTTCCAGTCTGCCGAATCCATGTGCTGTGTCTGCTTGGCCTTGTGCAGTTGTTCGTGTATGATGCTTTCCATCTTGGTGCAGACCTCGTCCGGTGGGGTGAGAAGTGCTATTTCCCGTTTCATGCGCAGGGCTTCGCTTTCGTGTTGCTGCAGAGCTTCGCAGGCTGCGGAATGTTCTTTTTCAGCCGTTTCTCGTCTGTTCTCGGCATGGTGCAGGCGCTTTCTGTAGTGCATCAGGAGGAGAAGTGCCAGCAGTATCACTCCGGTCAGTGTGATGATGAGGATGGCAGTTGCCTGTTGCCGTTGTGTTGCGGTGTATTTGTCTGCTGCTTTCTGTTGTCCGTCTTCCAACAACTGTTTCTGCTGTTCGTTGCGACTTTTTTCTCTGTAATATCGGGCGGAGTCGGTTTCGTTCAGGCGTTCATAGACCGATGCCCAGGCAGACGAGATGACCCACTGCGGTTTTCCCTCCTCCCGGCGTATGCGTTCTCCCTCTGCGGCAAAGTGGAGGCACTGTTCCCTCCGGCCCATGTGGGCATAGTATGCGTTCAGAGGTATCAGGACGGCCAGTTTCTCCCGATAGTTTCCTAAGGAGTCGGCCACCTTCCAGGCTCTTAGCAGCAGTGGTTCCAGTAGGGCTTGTTCGCTCTTCGGTTTTGTCGGGCTGTTGGACTCGGAGAGGGTGTCGGGGCGTTCTGTAGCTTTTGTTCTACCAGCGACATACGCTCCTGCACAGCTCCAGGCCATTTGTTCGGCGGTCTGTAGCAACAGCCTTGCTTCTGCTGCTTGTTCGGCATGCAGGAATGCTTTGATGCTATAGTCGCGTTGTTGCTCTGTCAGATGGAGGTGGGCGTAGAGGTTGCTCTGCAACAGCAGTGTGCGGGTATGCAAAGAGGGATTACGGTGGATTTCGTAGTAGGCAGACAAGTTGTTCAGCAGTGAAGTGTCCGAGGCTTCCGGGTGTTGTCGCAATTTCATTCGGGCTTCTGTGGCTATCAACAGGCGATGCATAGTATCGGCCCGGGTGGGGAGTTCTGTGGCTTTCAGGCTATTCAGTAGAGCCAAAGCCGAGTCGGGGAAGTGACGGCACAGGGTATCTGCCCGCTGAAGTCTGGTCAGGCGCGGTGTCTGCTTCTCCTTGTTCTCTTCCTGTCGATTGGTGCAGGCCATGAAGGTGAGTACTCCCAGGATGAATATGAATCGCATGGTGTTCCGTCTCATTGCTCCTATGATTTGGAGGACAAAGATAATGCAATGAAAGTGCAGAAGCAAATTTAGGACTGTTTTGATTGCGTTCCGCCTTTTTGCAAGGAGTCTTTTGCTCCTCTCCTCTACAGCTTCCACGTCAGCATCAGGCGGCCTTCGAAGGTGCTGGAAGAGACGTCTTCGTAGTATCGGTACTCGGTCTTGCGGGTGTAGTTGCTCAGGCTGGCGGTGAGGTAGAGGCGGCGGCGCAGCTTCAGGTCCAGCCGCAGCTCGGTGGCGTGCAGGATGGCGTTGGAACGGTCGCCCTGGGCGTTCAGCGTGCGTGGGTCGGCGCTCTCCCAGTCCATGCCGTAGGGATAGCCTTTCCAGGTGAACATGTGATAGATTTCATAGCCTGCCGAAAGGGCGGCGAGGTCTTTCCTGTAGGTGAGGTTCAGGGCAAACTTGGAGCTGTAGCCGCTGGCCAGGTTGTAGTTGCGGTCCACGAGCTTGTAGTGGTCGCTCAGGGTGGCTCCGAGCAGGATGAGGTTCACGTGGGCCTGCCCGTCCACGTCCCACACACCGCCGCCTTTCCACTTGTAGACGAAGCCCGAGCCGAAGGAGGCGGGGGTGCAGAACTTGTAGGGGGTGCGGTTGGAGACGTCCGAGATGGTGTCGGAGTCGTAGTAGTCGAAGTGTTGGTAGAGGCCCACGCTGAGGTAGTGTTTCTCCGTGTCTATGGCTTCGCCGCCGATGAGGCGTCCGGTGATGTTCAGCTGTCCCAGCACGGGCTGTGACTCCTGCAGGTTGAGGCGGGCTTTCATGGTGAAGTAGTCGTAGGGCTTCTTGCCGTCGGCATCGAAGCGGTCGCCATATTCCATGCTGACCTCGGTGGCGATGCCCCATCCCTTGTCCAGAATGTCGTCGCGCAGCTCCAGCACGCGCACACCGGCCGAGAGGTCCACACTGATGTCGGGCACACCGAACTGCTTGCCGCTCGTCTTCCTCCTGCGCCAGGCGTCGCCACTGAGCAGGCGGGTCACTCCACGCATGGGCGAGACGAGGAAGGAGGCTGCTTCTAATCCTAAGCGTTGCCTGCCCGTGCGGCGGTCGTCCAGGATGAGGTCGCTCATGCGGTAGGTCACTTCGCCCAGGGCCATGCCTCCGATGGGGGTGGCCAGGATGTCATTGGTGGAGGGGTATTCGTTCTCCATGGCCATTTCCCACATGAAGCTGCCGCCGAAAGCGAAGAGCGAGGAGTGCCAGTAGCTGTAGCCGTTGGAGCGTGCGGCGTTGAAGTAGAGGTTGCCGTGATAGGGGTGCATGAACATGTTGGTGCCCATGCCGTCGTTGTCCCACACGAAGCCGTGGCGGAAGTTGCGCCGTATGGTGGCGCCGCTGATGTAGGCGAAGTCGGCCTTGCGTGCATAGCGGTCGAAGGCCCACACGCCCATGTTGATGCCGAACACCATGGCGGCTGCCCTCACTCCGTGTTTCCGGCCATAATAGGCCACGTCGGCAGAGTCGGCCGCCAGCGGGGTGTGCAGGCTGTGGCGCATGGCCATCTGTGCATGGCCTGGAGGGAGGGTCAGCAGTCCCATCCACAGCATTATTGTCCTCATCAGTCTTCTCATGATGCAAATATAGCGGGAGCGGGCCATTCCTTGTTGCTCTTCCGTCCACAAGAAATGTCCGCAAATCCCTTTCCGCATCCATTAAAAGGCGTTGGGGGGAAGATTTGTTCGCGTTTTGTCCGATTGCCGCCGTTTTTCCGGCCTTCTGTCGCGAAAAAAACGGGTCTATTGCTTCGTCGCTTCCTCTTTCTTCCTGTCGTAGAAGAACATGAAGTAGAGCCCCGTGAGGATGAAGGGGATACTGAGCCACTGGCCCATGTTCAGCGTCATGCCCTCTTCGAAGTCCACCTGGTTCTCCTTCAGAAACTCGATGAAGAAGCGGAAGGTGAAGATTTCGGCGAGGCAGAGGCCGAAGAAGAATCCGCGGTGATAGGGGTAGGCGGGGGGAAGCATGGCCTTGGGCTTGCCGTATGAGGGTTTTTCGGCCTCCTGACGGCGTTTCAGGCCACGGCGGTAGAGGTAGACCATGCCTAGGAAGAAAATGAAGTAGGCGAGGGCTTCGTAGAGCTGTCCCGGATGGCGGGGCTGCATGTCCACACGTTCGAAGACGAAGGCCCAGGGCACGTCGGTGGGACGGCCGATGATTTCGGAGTTCATCAGGTTGGCCAGGCGGATGCAGCAGGCACAGACGGGGGTGGCCACGGCTATCATGTCCACCACATCGATGTAGTGCATCTTCACCTTGCGGCAGTAGAGCCACAGGGCGATGATAAGCCCCAGGGTGCCTCCGTGGCTGGCCAGGCCCTCGTAGCCGGTCCATTTCCAGTCGCCGTCAGGCAGGAACTTCACGGGCAGAACCATCTCCCAGAAGTGGTTCAGGTAGTAGTCGGGCTGATAGAAGAGGCAGTGTCCCAGGCGTGCGCCAATCAGGATGCCCAAAAAGCAGTAGATGAAGAGCGGGTCGAACTTGTTGTCGCCTATCTTCTTGTCGCGGTATTGGCGCTGCACCACCAAGTAGGCCAGCGCGATGCCTACTACCCACAACAGGCCGTAGTAGCGTATGGGCAGGCTCCCGATGCGGAACAGTTCGGGGTCGGGATTCCAATGGATAAAGAGGAGGGAGAGCATGGGGCTGTGATTGAGGGGGGTTATACGTTGAATCGGAAGTGCATGATGTCGCCGTCCTGCACCACGTAGTCCTTGCCTTCCACACCCAGCTTGCCGGCTTCGCGCACGGCGGCTTCGCTGCCATAGTGGATGTAGTCTTCATACTTGATGACTTCGGCGCGGATGAAGCCTTTCTCGAAGTCGGTGTGGATGACGCCGGCACACTGAGGGGCTTTCCACCCCTTCTGATAGGTCCAGGCCTTGACTTCCATCTCGCCGGCGGTGATGAAGGTCTCCAGGTTCAGCATCTTGTAGGCCGACTTGATGAGGCGGCTGACGCCCGACTCTTCCAGTCCCACTTCTTCCAGGAACATCTGGCGGTCTTCATAGGTTTCCAGTTCGGCAATGTCGGCCTCGGTCTTGGCGGCCACGATGAGGATTTCGGCATTCTCGTCCTTCACCGCTTCGCGCACCTGCTCCACGTATTTGTTGCCGCTCACGGCGCTGGCTTCGTCCACGTTGCATACGTACATCACCGGCTTGCTCGTCAGCAGGAACAGTTCGCGGGCAATCTTCTGCTCGTCCTTGGTCTCGAACTGAACGGTGCGGGCGCTCTTGCCCTGCTCCAGGGCGGCCTGATACTGCACCAGCACGTCATATACCTGCTTGGCCTGCTTGTCGCCGCCTGTCTGTGCCTGTTTCTGCACCTTCTGGATGCGGCTTTCGATGGTTTCCAGGTCTTTCAGCTGCAGCTCGGTGTCTATAATCTCCTTGTCGCGCACGGGGTCTACGGAGCCGTCCACATGGGTCACGTTCTCGTCGTCGAAGCAGCGCAGCACGTGTATGATGGCATCCGTTTCGCGGATGTTGGCCAGGAACTTGTTGCCCAGGCCCTCGCCCTTGCTGGCACCTTTCACGAGACCGGCAATGTCCACGATTTCCACCGTGGTGGGCACGATGCGTCCGGGATGTACCAGTTCGGCCAGTTTGGTGAGCCGTTCGTCGGGCACGGTGATGACGCCCACGTTGGGTTCTATTGTACAGAAGGGGAAGTTTGCTGCCTGTGCCTTAGCGTTGGAGAGGCAGTTGAAGAGTGTCGATTTGCCTACGTTGGGCAGTCCGACAATACCACATTGTAATGCCATTACTTGTTATCTTTTGCGTTATTGTTTCTGTTTTTAACGGCGCAAAGATAATAAGAACCGCGCGCAGTAGCAAATTTAGAGTCTGTTTTGAATCCATTCCGTTATTGAGGCATCAATCAAATCATGGATATTTCAGGCACGGATGATACGGATTTTCACGGATTATTTCATTATTTTATACCAATCCCACTGTGACGGTTTGTCGGGCAAAGCGAAATTAATCGGTGAATCAACGGTCTGCGGAATAAATCCGCGTCATCCGTGCCTGAATACATAGTGATGCGCTACCGTTTATCGGAAGTCGGTAGTCACATCCTTGGCGCGTTCGGCGGGGAATACCTGCAGCTGCAGCACCTCTTTGCCCTGGCCCTTGGCACGCACGGTGGTGTTGTCATAGGCGTGGAGCTTGAAGTCCACGTGCCACTCGGCAGGTAGGGCGGGCAGCAGGAGAATCCGGCTGTCCACATTCTGCAACAGCATGTTCTGCAGGCCGATGCAGAAGGCGCCGCCGTTGTCCAGGTCGGGGCAGTAGTCGCTGCCCGGCTTCCAGAAGACGGGGAAGCGCACGGCGGGGTCGGTGGCACGCACGTTCTTCATCAGGCACTCCTTGGCAAAGTCGGCCATGCCCAGGAGGGGAGCCTGGATGGGGTCTTGCGACCAGCAGGTGGTCTGGTTGAACCGGCGGGCCTGGAAGGTATTGATGGCCACTTGCAGGTCGGGGCGGCCCAGGCCGTAGAGCTTGAAGGGGAAGATGGCGTAGCACTCGGGGTTCTCAAAGTTGCGGCCCACGCCATACTCCTCGGCCGGTAGCAGGCGTTGTCCGTCCTGGGTTTTGGGCAGGGGTGGGAGGGCCTGTAGGCAGTCTTGCCACTCGGCCAGCAGCTCGTCGCTGGTGAGCTCCTTGGGCAGGGCCTTCAGCTGGTTGATGGTGTAGGTCAGTCCGGCAATGTAGTCGATGGGGTTCAGGCAGTCCCAAAACTGCTCCAGCGAGTTGGCGGGGATGAAGCGCAGGGTTTGGTTGATACGCGGCCAGTGCTGGGCGAAGAAGCGGATGACCTGTGTGCCGAAGGGTACGATGTACTGCCGTGCAAAGGCTTCGTCGTTCGTGTAGTGATACATGTCCAGCATCTCGGTCAGCAGTTCCAGTGCTCCGGCATAGTGGTAGCGTATCCAGCGTGTCTGTGAGGCTTTTCCGGGGTTGTTCCATCCCCAGTCGTCCTGGATGTACATGCCGAAGAAGTTGAGCGTTTCGGGGAAGAAGGCTCCGTCGTGGCCATAGTAGAGGCGTGTGATGTCCATCTGCAGGGGCATCATGCGGAGGTACATGTCGAACCAGGGCTTCTTCAGGTCGAAGTCGCCCGAGGCGGCCAGCGGCCAGTAGTAGAGGCGGCAGTTCTGGTGCCAGTAGCCCGGTCCCCAGTTGCGGTAGTCGCCGTTGCGTCCCTGATAGTCGAAGGTGAAGTTGCCACCGTTGAACTTGGCGGGATAGGCTCCACGGCTTTGGCAGGCCATGAGGAAGCGTTGCAGCTGGTAGGCGCGGGTCACGGCCTCGGCCGCTTCATCGCCCGAGAGGAATATCCAGCTGCGGTTCCAGAAGCTGTCCCACCAGGCCAGATGCTTCTTGTAGGCCGTCTTCAGCGGTGTGGCGGCCGTCTGTTCCACGATGGCATCCAGCTTGTCGCTCCAGGCCTGAGCACTCTCGGTCTGTGCGGTCAGGGCACAGAGGGTTATCAGGTGGCGGCGCGATGCCTTGGCGGAGACGAGCGTGCTGTCGTTTGCAAGCTGCATGCCGCTGCCGGTCACGGCGGCGCCAAAGGTGCGGTTCAGGTAGGGGTCGGGATATTTCCCGGTCAGTTGGGGTACGTTCTGACGCTCCATGATGAGGGGGTAGAAGGAGCTTTCATTGCGGTGATACCACTGGATGCGGTCGTTCAGGGACTGCAGTACGTCGGCACTTTCCGATGGGCGCACGGGACTGTCTATCAGTCCTCGGAAACTGGAGGCCAGGGGATGGTCGCCGCGTTCCAGAGTGAAGGGGGCGGGGCGCATCAGCTCGGTGGTGCAGCTTACGCTCACGGGGCGGTCGGAGGTGGTCTCTATGCGTACCACGGGATTGTTGGCATCAATCCACAGCTTCATCTGCACGCGGTTGCCCTTGGCTCCGGCGGTGATGTCTATCTCGCCCTTGTGCAGATTCAGCTCCTGGCGGAAGGGGGTTCCCTCGGTGAAGGGGTTGGGCGATACCTGGATGCGCAGGCGGCCCACCTTCAGCAGCCGGGTGGCTTCGCTCCAGGTGTCGGACTTGCCGATGTAGAGCATCAGGTCGCCGCCTTCTTCCACCCATACGTTGGCGGTGATGTCACCGTTGCCTAAGGGCATGGACTCCATAGAACCGCTGCGGCTGGCCGTTTCCCACACCACGTTGTATCGGTTCAGTTGTTTCAACACGTCGGCCGGCAGTTCGTTCTTGGCTGCTGCGCGGCTTGCTGTGCCCATCATGACCATCAGGCAGAGGGCGAGTTTCAGGATTCTGTTTTTCATGTTCTGTTTCCTTTTAATAAGAGTTAGAAATTCTTTTTGTAAGAGTTAGAATGGCTTGCAAAGTTAGCCGCATGGCTTAATAAAACGATTAATATAGGCTTAAATTGGCCGACAAATTGCCTCTGTGGCGGAATTGCACGCTGTTTCCAAAGTTTCTGCGTGCAGTTTTCCGGGAAACTGCGCGCGATTCCGGAAGTTATTGCACGCAGCTCCGGCAGGAATTGCACGCTGTTCCGGAGCACCGTTTGGAGGCGTCATGTGGCTGCCGTTCGACCGCTGCCTTGGGGGTGTTTTCGCCGGAAAACGAAAAGCCGGAGTGCTCACGCATTCCGGCTTTTCTAAAATCAATAAAAAGGTTTCGGGTTATTGTTAAGAGTATTAGTTTATCATTGAGAGAATTCATGGCTGTTCCTCGGGATAGAAATGACATATTTCTATCATTCTGGTAGTTAATACGTGACAAAGATACATTTTCTGTGGATAAAAACAATGGAACGGGGCGATATTTTTGTCTTTATGTTATTTCTTTCTCCTATTCTCCGTTTCCTTTTTGACAGCGGTAAAAGCCAAAGGACGCTCCGGCGATGCTTTCGGGAGCGTCCTTTGCGGCAAACTGTGCGTCTCTTCTGCTCTTGGCTTGCTTTCTGCCAATGAGTTAAAATTGGTTATTCCGTGGCATCAGTGCGCCTCTAACCAGTTCTTGCCCCATCCGCAGTCGGCTCTAAGCGGCACCTGCATGGCGTAGGCACGCTCCATCTCTTCGATGACAATCTGCTGCACGGCTTCCTTCTCGGCCGTGGGTACGCTGAAGTTCAGTTCGTCGTGCACCTGCAGAATCATCTTTGCCTTCAGTTGGAGGGCTTCGAAGCGTTCGTGAATGCGGGCCATGGCCACCTTGATGATGTCGGCCGCGCTGCCCTGTATCGGTGCGTTGATGGCGTTGCGTTCGGCATATCCGCGTACCGTCGCGTTGCGCGAGTTGATGTCGGGCAGGAAGCGTTTGCGGTGGAAGATAGTCTCTACGTAGCCTTTCTCCTGAGCCACGGCCACGCTCTGGTCCATGTAGGCCTTTACCTGCGGATAGGTTTCGAAGTAGCCGTCTATCAGTTCCTTGGCCTCCTTGCGGTCCACGTTCATGCGCTCGGCCAGTCCGAAGACCGATATGCCATAGATGATGCCGAAGTTGGCCGTCTTGGCCTTGCGCCGCATGTCGCTCGTCACCTCGCTGATGTCCACCTTATATATCTTGGCGGCCGTGGCGGCGTGGATGTCGTGCCCGCTGCGGAAGGCGTCAATCATGTTCGTGTCTCCGCTCAGGTGGGCCATGATGCGCAGTTCTATCTGTGAGTAGTCGGCCGAGAAGAACTCACACCCTTCGTCGGGGATGAAGGCTTTGCGTATCTCCTTGCCGTCCTCGTCGCGGATGGGGATGTTCTGCAGGTTGGGGTTGCTGGAGCTGAGTCGGCCGGTGGCGGTGACGGCCTGGTTGAAAGAGGTGTGTATGCGTCCCGTGCGGGGATTGATGAGCTGGGGCAGGGCGTCCACATAGGTGCCGAGCAGCTTCTTCAGGCCCCGGTATTCCAGGATGCGCCCCACGATGTCGTGCTTGCCCCTCAGGCTCTCCAGCACCTCTTCGTTGGTGACGTACTGGCCCGTCTTGGTCTTGCGGGCTTTGGAGACAATCTTCAGGCGGTCGAAGAGCACTTCGCCCACCTGTCGCGGCGAGGCGATGTTGAAGGTGATGCCGGCCATGCTGTAGATGTCTTGTTCAATCTGCTGCAACCGTTCGTTCAGGTGGACGGACGAGAGTTTCAGGGCCTCGGTGTCTAAGCGCACACCGTTGCTCTCCAGGGCAACGAGCACCGGAACGAGCGGCATCTCGATGTCATAGAAGAGTTGTTCGGCCTGCTTCTTCTTCAGCTCCTTTTCCAGTATGTTCTTCAGCTTCAGGGTGACGTCGGCGTCTTCGCAGGCGTAACGGTAGACGGCTTCGGGCGGAAGGTCGCGCATGTTTTTCTGGTTCTTGCCGCGCGGGCCGATGAGTTCATCGATGTGTATGGTCTGATAGTGCAGGTAGACTTCGGCCAGGTAGTCCATGTTGTGGCGCAGTTCGGGCTGAAGCACGTAGTGGGCAATCATGGTGTCGAACAGCGGACCGCGGACATGAACGCCATAGTTGCCCAGCACCACCATGTCGTATTTGATGTTCTGTCCCACCTTGGTGATTTGTTCGCTTTCGTAGAGCGGACGCAACTCGTTTACAATTTTTAAGGCTTCGCTCCTTTCGGCAGGTACCGGCACATAGTAGGCCCGGTTTTCGGCATCGCTGAAGCTCATGCCCACCAATTCGGCCTCCATTGGCTCGGTTCCCGTGGTCTCCGTGTCTATCGCGAGAATTTCCGATGTAAGCAACTTTTGAAGAATTTCGCGTCTTTTCTCTTCTGAATCAATGAGTTGATAGTCTACTTCGGCCTCATTTAAGCGGCTGAGAATCGAAAAATTCGGCTCGTCTGCCCCCTCGTCCGCAAAAAACGCAAACAAATCGCCTTGTGTGGGCGTCTTTTTTTCGCCCTGTGGAGTGGCAGCCTCGGTTGTCGGTGCGGCTTGGGCGAAGAGGGTGCCGGCAAAGAGGTCCGGCTCCGTCGGCTGAGTGCGGGCAGTGCTTCGGCCGGTGGTGGAGGGTAGGGGAGTGTTCTCCTCCTTGCGGAGTACGCGGTCGATGAGTGCGCGAAACTCCAGCTGTTCGAAAATCCGGCGCAGCTCTTCTTCGTTGGGAGCTTCCCGCACGAGCGTAGACATGTTCAGCCGGATGGGGGCATCGGTCTTGATGGTAGCCAGGAACTTGGAGAAGAGAATCTGCTCGCGGTTCTCTTCCACCTTCTTCTTCAGTGCACCCTTCAGCTGGTCGGTATGTTCCAGGAGTCCTTCGATGCTGCCGAACTGAGCAATCAGTTTCTGTGCCGTCTTTTCGCCCACGCCCGGACAGCCGGGGATGTTGTCTGATGCATCGCCCATCAGACCCAGCATGTCTATCACTTGCGTGGTGGAGTCGATAGAGAACTTTGCCTTCACCTCTTCCGGCCCCATCACCTCAAAGCCGCCCGTGTGCTTGGGGCGATACATGAAGACGTTGGCAGAGACGAGCTGTCCATAGTCCTTGTCGGGCGTCATCATGTAGGTGGTGATGCCCTGTCGTCCGGCTTCCGTGGCCAGGGTGCCTATGACATCATCGGCCTCGAAGCCGGGAACCTCCAGGATGGGGATGCGGTAGGCGCGGATAATCTCCTTGATGATGGGCACGGAGAGGCGGATGGCCTCGGGGGTCTCCTCGCGCTGTGCCTTGTAGGCTTCGTAGGCTTCGTGGCGGAAGGTGGGTCCGGCAGGGTCGAAGGCCACACCGATGTGTGTGGGCTTCTCTTTCTTCAGCACCTCCTCCAGCGTGTTGACGAAACCCAGTATGGCTGAGGTGTTCATTCCCTTGGAATTGATGCGGGGGTTCTTGATGAGGGCATAGTAGGCCCGATAAATCAACGCATAAGCGTCGAGAAGGAAAAGTTTATGCTCTGAATTCATACCATTTATTCTTTTTTTGCTGGGTAAAAGTACAAAAAAATACGGTATTAACCGTTTTATTACTACTTTTGTGCGCAAATAACGACTCATGAACTATTCATTGACCATAAAATCTCCGATTACAGCCGAACTGGAAGAGCTCAAGACGCTCTTTGACGCTTCGATTGCCAGCTCCAATCCGTTGCTGAACCAGGCCACGGCGTACATCTGTCAGAGACGGGGCAAGATGATGCGTCCCATGCTGGTGTTGCTCATGGCCAAGCTATACCATGGTTCGGTGCTCCCTGTTACGCTTCATGCTGCCGTGGCGTTGGAACTGCTTCACACGGCCAGTCTGGTGCACGATGATGTGGTGGACGAAAGCGATGAAAGACGGGGACAACCCTCGGTGAATGCGGCATTTAATAATAAGGTGGCCGTGCTGGTGGGCGACTATCTGCTCTCCACGGCACTCCTGCAGGTGGGGCTGACGCGCAACTATGACATCTTCTCCGTAGTCTCCCAGCTGGGACGCGAACTGGCCAACGGCGAGTTGTTGCAGCTGGCCAACGTCTCCAACCGCCAATTCTCCGTGGAGACCTACTTCGACATCATTCGCAAGAAGACGGCATCGCTCTTCGCCGCCTGCACCAAGGTTGGGGCCTTGTCGGTCACAGACCGCGATGAATGGGTGGAAAATGCTCGCTTGTTCGGTGAGTACATCGGTCTCTGCTTCCAAATCAGGGACGACATCTTTGACTATTACGACAACACGGAGGTGGGCAAGCCCACAGGCAATGATATGCTGGAGGGCAAGCTGACGCTTCCGCTGCTCTATGTCCTGAACGAGACGGCCGATAAGGAGATGGCCGAACTGGCGCTGAAGGTGAAGAGTATGTCGGCCTCTGCCGATGAAATCGCCCGTTTGGTGGAATTTACCAAGCGGCATGGGGGAATTGAGCGTGCCCGCGAAACCATGGTACATTTCCACGACAAGGCGCTGGCCTTGCTCGATGCTCATCCCGACAGCGAGGTGAAGCGGGCTCTCGTGGCCTATCTGGATTATGTGATTGAGCGTGCAAAGTAGAAGGCCGCTCCGGCATCAGGTCTGCATATAATTCAGGCACGGATGATGCGGCTTTTCACAGACTGCTTTCAGTATATTGAATCCGATCGGCTTATAGTCCGAGTGGACTTATAAGCCGACCGTGAAAATCCGCGTAATCCGTGCCTGAAATCAAAACACTTTTTAGAAGAACTTCGTCTCCTTGCCCAGAATTTCAGAAAGCAACAGGTTGGCCAGTCGGCTGGTGCCGATTCTGAAAAGTCCGTTGTTCAGCCACTCTTCGCCCAGCACCTCCTTGACGATGGTGTAGTAGGCCAGTGCATCGTTCACGCAGTTGATGCCTCCTGCCGGTTTGAAGCCGATTTTGATGCCCGTCTGTTCGTGATATTCCTTGATGGCCTGGCACATTACGTAGGCAGCTTCGGGCGTGGCGGCGGGTTGCTGCTTGCCGGTGGAAGTCTTGATGAAGTCTGCACCTGCATACATCGATAGAATGGAGGCTTTTTTGATGTTTTCGGCCGTCTTCAGCGCACCGGTCTCCAGGATGACCTTCAGGTGTTTCTCCTTGCAGGTGGCCTTCAACTCTTGAATCTCGTCGCACATGTTTTCGTAGTCTCCGGCCAGGAACTTGCCCACGGGGATAACGATGTCTATCTCGCTGGCACCATCCATCAGCGCCATTGCCGTCTCGGCCACTTTCACTTCGGTGAAGGTCTGTGAAGAGGGGAATCCGGCCGATACGCAGGCTATCTGTACCTCTTCTACTTCCAGTGTGTCGCGTACGATTTCGGCGAAACAGGGATAGACACAGATAGCTGCCACGTTTTTCAGGTCGGGAAATTCCTCTTCGAAACGGTTCACGTTCTGCGTGAAGCGCATCACGCTTTCGTCGTTGTCGGTGGTGTTCAGTGTGGTCAGGTCAATGCAGTGGAAGAGTAGCTTCTTCACCTCCTCTGTGTTGTTTTCGCCCACCTTTTCCAGGATGGTTTTCACTTGCTGCTCCACTTCGCTGTCGCTCAGTCGGGTGTTGTACTTGGCCAGTGTGGCCTCATACTTGCTTTGGGTCATTTCATGCTTCTCCATGATTCTTCAGTTTGGGGTTATTTTGATGTCTTTCTTTGTCTCTTCGGGTCTTTTTCTCGATGCTGCGGAGGAGGGCTTCGTTCAGGTCCACTCCCGTCTGGTTGGCCAGACAAATCAGTACCCACAGCACGTCGGCCATCTCTTCGTCCAAATTCTCCTTTTCACCGGGCTTGAACGACTGTTCGCCATACTTACGGGCCATCACGCGGGCCAGTTCGCCCACCTCTTCCATCAGTACGGTCATGTTGGTCAGTTCGCTGAAGTAGCGTACGCCGTAGCTCTTTATCCATTGGTCCACACGCTTCTGTGCCTCTTTCAGCGTCAGGTCGTTGGGATTGTTTTTCTTCGTTTCCATCGTTGTTTGCTGCATTAAAGGTCCATCAGTTTCCTGAGAAATGTTCATTCCTTGTTTTTCGTATCCATGCAGATGGTCACGGGGCCATCGTTCAGCAGTTCCACTTTCATGTCGGCACCAAATTCGCCCGTCCCAATTTCCTTGCCTATGGCCTGGCGCAATGTGCTGCAGAACTCCTCGTAGAGGGGGATGGATATTTCCGGCCGTGCGGCACGGATGTAGGAGGGACGGTTGCCCTTCTTGGTGGAAGCGTGCAGAGTGAACTGGCTGACCACCAGAATATCGCCCTCAATATCTGTCACGGAGCGGTTCATTACCCCGTTTTCATCGTCGAAGATGCGCAGGTTTACTATCTTTTTGCACAGCCAGTCAATGTCTTCGCGGCTGTCGCTTTCTTCAATGCCCACAAGCACCAGCAGGCCTTTGCCGATGGCCGACTTCTGTCGTCCCTCTATGGTGACCGAGGCGTGGGCTGTGCGTTGTATCACTACTCTCATATCTTTTCTTTGCTTAATGTTTGTTTTCGCTTTATCCTTTCTGTTCCTGTTCCGCTGCTTCAAAGTGGGCCTTCAGTATTGCGGCTTTGCTTGCTCCCACCACTTCCGATAGTTCTTCCAGGGTGGCCGACTTGATTCGCTTTACACTTTTAAACCGTTGAAGCAGAGCGGATTTGCTCTTGTTCCCGATACCCTTTATGTGGTCTATTTCCGAGCTTACCTGTCGTTTGCTCCGCTTGTCGCGGTGGAAGGTGATGGCAAAGCGGTGTACTTCGTCCTGTATTCTCGTAAGTAGCTGGAACAGAGGTGTGTTCTGCTTCATGCCAATGGTTTGGGGCGGGAATCCATAGAGCAGTTCCGACGTGCGGTGCCTGCTGTCCTTGGCCAGTCCGGCAATGGGAATGTTCAGTCCCAGTTCATCAATCACCTCTTTCACTACGCTCATTTGTCCCTTTCCACCGTCAGTGATAAGCAGGTCGGGTAGGGGACTGCCTTCTTCAATGGCACGGCTGTAACGGCGGCGCACCACCTCCTGCATGGAGGCGTAGTCGTCGGGGCCTACCACCGTTTTTATGTTGTATTTCCGGTATTCCTGTTTGCAGGGCTTTCCTTTCTTGAACACGACGCAGGCCGCTACGGCATCCGTCCCCTGTATGTTGGAGTTGTCGAAACACTCTATCTGCATGGGCAGGTTCTCCAGATGCAGGATGCTTTGTATCTCTTTCAGCAGTCTCACGCTTCGTTGTTCGGGATTCAGCTTGTCGTTTTGTTTCAGGCGGTCGGCTTTGTATTGCTTCACATTCAGGATGGAGAGGTCCAACAGCTTCTTCTTGTCGCCCCGCTGTGGTACGGTGAAAACGGCGTTTTTCAGCTCCAGTCCCATCTCGAAGGGTACGATGATTTCGGTGGAGGTGCTCTTGTAGCGTTCGCGCATCTCTGCAATGCCCAGAGCCAACAGCTCTTCCTTGCTCTCTTCCAACTGTTTCTTGTATTCAAAGGTGAAGGCTTGGTTGATGGCACCGTTGGTGATGTGCAGGAAGTTGATGTAGGCCGACTTGCCATCCTCCTCTTCTTCGATGGAGAAGACGTCGATGTTGTGCAGCATGTTGCTTACAACCTCCGACTTGACGCGGTATTTCTCTAACAGCAGATAGCGTTTCTTTAGCTTTTCAGCCTCTTCGAATCTCATCTCTTCGGCCAGTGCATGCATCTGTTTCAGTAGCATTTCGGCCAGTCCCTTTGTGTTTCCGCTCAGGATTTGCTTGATTTCATCGATGTTCTTCTGATACTCTTCCAGGCTTTGCAGACCAATGCAGGGCCCTGCGCATTTCTTGATGTGATACTTCAGGCACACCTTGAACTTGCCGTTGCGGATGTTCTCAGGCGAAAGGTTCAGGTTGCAGGTGCGTAGCGGATAGAGTTGCCTCACCAGTCCCAGCAGGGAGTGCATGGCGGGAATGTGACTGTAGGGTCCGTAGTAGCTGGAACCGTTGCGTATAATCTTTCGGGTGGCGAATACGCGTGAGAAATTCTCGTTCTGCACGCAGATGGAAGGGTAGGTCTTGTCATCTTTCAGCAGTACGTTGTAGCGAGGACGATATTTCTTGATGAGGTTGTTCTCCAGCAGCAAGGCATCTTCCTCCGTTTTCACCACGATGTAGCGGATGTCGGCAATCTTGCTCACCAGCACCCTTGTCTTGCCTGGCTCGTGCTCGCGATTGAAGTAAGACGATACACGCTTTTTCAGGTTCTTGGCCTTGCCTACGTATATGATGACTTTCTCCTCGTTCAGGTATTGGTAGATGCCGGGCTTGTCGGGCAGGTTCTCCACGATACCTCTCAGGTAGTCATTCCCTTTTAGCTGTTCCATCAGAGTTCAAGCACCGATTTTACTTCGATTTCATCGCTGAAAGCTGCTCTCCCGTCCAGTTCCTTCAGTTCAATGATGAAGTTTACCATCATTTTCTTGGGCTTCAGTTGTCCCACCAGTTTGCAGGCGGCAGCCATAGTGCCTCCGGTGGCCAACAGGTCATCGTGCAGCAACACCACATCCTCTTCTCCTATGGCATCTTTGTGCATCTGGATGGTGTCGGTGCCGTATTCCTTGCTGTAGCTCTCTTCTATGGTTTCGGCGGGCAGTTTGCCGGGCTTGCGGATGGGCACGAAGCCCGCTCCCAGTCGGGTGGCGAGGATGGAGCCCATGATGAAGCCGCGCGACTCAATTCCTACGACCTTGGTCACCCCTTTGTCCTTGTACATTTCATAGAGTGTGTCCGACAACTCTTGCAATGCCTCGGGCTTTTTGAATAGCGTTGTTACATCATAGAACAGGATGCCAGGTACTGGAAAATCGGGAATTTCCCGGATACTCTTCACTAATGTTTCTTTGCTCATAATCAGATGATTTTGTTCGTTTATTGAATGTTTTGTTTCACGTGGAACTTTTCGCTGTCAACGGCCGCAAAGCACCAGCAGCACGTTGATATCACTGGGCGATACTCCGGGTATGCGGCTGGCCTGTGCAATGGTTTCAGGCTCTATCTTTGCCAGCTTCTGCCGGGCTTCGGTGGAGAGCGACTGGATGGAAGCATAGTCGAACTTCCCCTTAATCTTGATGCTTTCCAGGCGGGCCAACTTGTCGGCAATGATTCTTTCACGTCCGATGTACCCCTCATATTTCAGTAGGATTTCGGCGGCTTCCAGAATCTCCTCTTTCCGGCTGTCGGTAATCTTGTCCAATTCACGTTGGAAGGCGGGAATGTGTTCGGCTATGTTCGCTATGGTGACTTGTGGACGGTTCAGCAGGTCCACCAGTTTGCAACCGTGACGCAGGGGTGTGGTGCCCAGTTGTTCCAAGGCCGGGTTGATGAGCGCCGCCTTGATGGAGTAGGTGCGGGCAAAGTCTATCACTCCGTTCACGGCCTCCCGTTTCCTCTTCAGCAGTTCATAGCGGTCGCTCTTGGCCAGTCCTATCCGATAGGACTTCTCCGTCAGGCGCATGTCTGCATCGTCCATACGAAGCAGGATGCGATATTCGGCTCTTGAGGTGAACATACGGTAGGGCTCGTCTACGCCTTTTGTCACCAAATCGTCGATGAGTACGCCGATATAAGCCTCGTCGCGGGCCAGGGTGAAGGGCTCTCCGCCGTGACAGTTGATGTGTGCGTTGATGCCGGCAATGATGCCCTGTCCGGCCGCTTCCTCATAGCCGGTGGTTCCGTTTACCTGTCCGGCGAAGAATAGGTTCTTGATGCGTTTCGTTTCCAGCGTATGCTTCAGTTGCGTGGGGTCGAAGTAGTCATATTCGATGGCATAGCCCGGTCGGTAGATGACCATATCCCTGAAGGCCGGAATCTTCTTAAGTGCAGAAATCTGCGTTTCCATCGGGAGGGATGAAGAGAAACCGTTCAGATAGAGCTCCTGTGTGCTTTCTCCCTCTGGTTCCAGGAAGAGCTGGTGTTGCGGTTTGTCAGGGAAGGTCACGATTTTGGTCTCGATACTGGGGCAGTAGCGCGGACCGATACTCTGTATTTGCCCGTTGAAAAGGGGAGAATCTGCCAGTCCGGCACGTAGTACCTCATGTGCCTCTTCGTTGGTGAAGCATGTCCAGCAGGGCAGTTGTTTCAGGTGGCGCTTGCCGGTGTCCATGAAAGAGAACTTGTGGAAATCGTTTTCTCCTTCCTGAATCTCCATCTCTTCATAGTGTACGCTTCGGCCGTCAATGCGCACGGGCGTTCCCGTCTTCATGCGGCCATAGGAAATGCCGTGTTTTGCGATGGATTCGGTCAATTTGTAGGATGCAGGCTCGGCCATTCGCCCGCCGGGAAGCATGGTTTTGCCTACGTGCATCAGACCGTTGAGGAAGGTGCCTGCAGTCAGCACCACACACTTGGCACGGAAGGTGACGCCCCATGCCGTGACTACTCCGCTGACGGCCCCCTCTTCCACAAGAAGCTCCTGCACGGTGTCCTGCCAGATGTTCAGGTTGGGCGTGTTTTCCAGCACTTCACGCCAGGCCCAGATGAACTTTCCCCGGTCACATTGTGCCCTGGGGCTCCACATGGCCGGTCCTTTCGAGCGGTTCAGGATGCGGAACTGGATGGCCGTCCGGTCGGTCACCAGGCCGGTGTAGCCGCCCAGTGCGTCTATTTCGCGCACAATCTGCCCCTTGGCAATGCCGCCGATGGCCGGATTGCAGCTCATTTGGCCGATTTTATTCATATCCATCGTGATGAGACACGTCTTGCTCCCCAGGTTGGCAGCAGCGGCGGCGGCCTCGCAGCCGGCATGTCCGGCACCTATCACGATGACGTCATACGTAAATTCCATCTTTACATTCGTTTTATAACGGTGCAAAGGTAAGAAAAAGTTGTTTTACCGCATGGAGAGTGCTCTATTTTCTGCCGCTTCCATCTGTTCGCGCTCGCCGGGTGCCTTGTCGTTGATGCCGCAGAGGTGCAGGATGCCGTGTATGATGACGCGGTTCAGTTCGCGTTCATAATCGCCGTTGGCAAACTGTTCGGCATTGGTGCGTACGGTGTCCAGGCTGATGAAGATGTCTCCGCCGATGCGGTTGCCCTCGCTGTAGTCAAAGGTGATGATGTCCGTGAAATAGTCGTGTTGCAGATACTGCTTGTTCACCTCCAGTATCTTTTCGTCCGAGCAGAAGATGTAGGCCACTTCGCCCACCTTCTTGTCATAACTTGCCGCTACGGCCTTGATCCACGCTGTCGTTTCGCGTTTTTTGATGGCGGGCATCTGCACGCCTTCTGTCTGATAGCTGATCATACTCTTTCTGTTTTTATTTTAGACTATATGTATGCTTCTTTTGCTCAGTGAAAGAACAGGTAGCCGAAGAAGATGGCAGCCAGTATGCCTGCCAGGTCGGCCGTGAGTCCGCAGGTCACAGCGTTGCGCGTCTTGCTGATGCCCACACTGCCGAAGTAAACGGCCAGGATGTAGAACGTGGTGTCCGATGCTCCGCGTGCCACGCAGCTCAGGCGGCCCACGAAAGAGTCGGCGCCATATTCCTTCATGGCATCAATCATCAGTCCGTTGGCTCCGCTTCCGCTCAACGATTTCATCAGGGCAGTAGGCAATGCGCCCACGAAGTCGGTGTCTGCTCCGGTCATCCCCACTAACCATCCAATGCCATCCACCAGCATGTTCATGGCACCCGAGGCGCGAAAAACCGCGATTCCAACGAGAAAAGCCACCAGATAGGGAATGATTCTCACCGCTGTGGTGAAACCCTCTTTGGCCCCTTCGATGAAGGCATCATAGACGTTGGTCTTCTTCCATACTCCCCACAGGATGAACAGCAGGATGATGCCAAAGAGGATGACGTTGGCTGTCAGGGTGGAGTAGGTGCCCATCGCCTCCCGGCTGATTTGTGTGGAGAGGTAGATTAGTCCCGAGAACAGCAGGGCAATGACTCCCACGAGAATCAGTATTGGCCTGCAAATCAAGTTGATACGTTGACTGATGCTCACTGCAGTGATGCCTACCAGCGTGGAGACCGTCGTCGTAAGCAGGGTGGGAATGAAGATGTCTGTAGGTTGTGCGGCCCCCATCTGTGCGCGGTAGACCATGATGCTGACGGGAATCAATATCAGTCCTGAAGTGTTGATAACCAGGAACATAATCATCGGATTGGTCGCTGTGTCCTTCTTGGGGTTCAACTCCTGCAGTTCCTTCATGGCTTTCAGTCCCATGGGAGTGGCGGCGTTGTCCAGTCCCAGCATGTTGGCCGACAGGTTCATGAAGATGGAGCCCATGGCCGGATGTCCTTGGGGAATGTCGGGGAAGAGCCGACAGAACACGGGACTCAGCCAGCGGCTCAGGGCACCGATCATGCCGCTCTGTTCGCCGATTTTCATGATGCCGAGCCACAGGGAGAGAATGCCCGTCAGTCCGAGAGCAATCTCGAATGCACTCTTGGAGGAGTCAAACGTGGCGTTGACCAGCGATGTGAAGATTTCCAGGTCGCCCATGAAGAGCAGCCGGATGAGAGCCACGACAAAGGCAATCACGAAGAATGCCACCCAAATGTAGTTCAGTACCATGCGAAGCGCGTTGTTTGTTGTTTTTCCGCAAAAGTAAGGAATATCTTTTTATTCTCGGGAAAATCCTACCACAAATCGCTGATAGGTTATGGATAAATATCAATAAAGCCCTATTTTTGCGGCAAGAAACGAGCGGTTGGCACTACCAGACGATACCCTCGGCCTACAGGGGCACGCCTCGTGCCGGATTGCTGGGGCCTGTGAAGATAGACAGAATCAAAAAAAGAATAGAACAATGAAACAGCAGATTGCAACGATTGAGCAGGCCTTGCAGGCTTGCAGTGACCCAGTGAAGCGGGAGGTCCTGCCCGGATTCTTCAAGACGGGGAGGGGAGAGTATGGCGAGGGCGACCGCTTCATGGGCGTGGTGGTGCCCGACACCCGAAGAGTGGCCCGTCAGTACAGGGACGTCTCTACGGAGGTCATGCTGGGACTGTTGCAACGCCCCTGGCATGAGTGCCGCCTCTGTGCCTTGCTGATGCTGGTGGAGCGTTTCCGGAAGAGCGATGAAAAGGGGCGTAAGGAGCTGTTCGACCTCTATCTCTCCCACACCCTTTGCATCAACAACTGGGACCTGGTGGACCTCTCGGCACCGGGCATCGTGGGCGAATACCTGAAGGACAAGCCGCGCGACGTGCTCTACAGCCTGGCGCAGAGCCGCCTGCTTTGGGAACAGCGCATAGCCGTGGTCGCCACCCTGGCATTAATCAGAAACCGCGATTTCATCGACATTCTCTCCCTCTCCGAGCACTTCCTCGGCAGACTCGACGAGCCGAAATTATACACTTTTTCTACATGTTCCGAAGCGGGCTGCCACACTTGGGATGCTCCTCCCTCCGCCCGGATGCACGACCTCATGCAGAAGGCCATAGGCTGGATGCTCCGCGAGATGGGCAAGCGGGACAAGGACCTCCTCGTCCAGTTCCTGGAGAAGCATGCCGCCCTCATGCCGCGCACCATGCTGCGCTATGCCATCGAGAAGTTTCCCGAGGCCGAGCGCAAGAGCTGGATGCAGTGGCGATGATGCACTTTTTTGGCCTCGTTTTATCTGTGTGACCTGCTTTTTTATTATCTTCGCCCCCTAATCAAACTTAAAAACATCAACAACTATGTCTCAACTGGTAGATTTCATCAAGAAGCAGGTGGCCGAAGCAGCTTCGGGCAACCTCTCCATTCCCGAGAACCTGAAAGAACAAGTGATGGGCGGCGTCTCCGACTCCATCTTCGACAGTCTGAAGCAGACGGCCGCCAAAGAGGGTGGCATAGGGCAGATTACTTCCCTTTTCACCGGCGGACAGAGTGCCTCCGCCAGCCCCGTCTCCGCCCTGGCCGGACAGCTCTTCTCCGCCAATGTAGCGCCCAAGCTGGGCCTTTCGCCGACCATCACCTCTGCAGTCACCAAACTGATTCCCGTGGTCATTGACAAACTCACCAAGAAGTCCTCTTCCGGCGACGGTATCGGGCTGGACGACATCCTCTCCTCCCTGGGCGGCTCCTCGCTGGGCGACACGCTGAAGGGTGCTGCCGGCAGCCTGCTGGGCGGACTCTTCAAGTAAAAGCCCCTTTCGTCCATACATGTTTCGTCCGTCGTCCGCACGTGTCTCGTCCGTGGTCCATACATGTCTCGTCCACGGACCACACGTGTCTCGTCCACGGGCCATACCGCTTTCCCTTTTCCTTCGTCTCTCTCGCGCTCTTGCTGCGCCCATCCATTCCCCTCTTTTTCTCCCTCCTTCCCCCTTCAGACACACTTCACAAAGGGGTGGGCGATGGGTTACGGAAATGCTTTCCGATTCAAGGCGGCTCAAAATCAGATACCAAGGCTCAAATTTTTAAGTAATAGTTTGCTTTTTTACATAAAATGCTTTTTCTTTGCAAAATCTTAATCCTATTAGGCTAAGACGTTCTTACTGTGAATAGCAACAAAAAAGACGTTTGCTCCGTTTCTTCGATTCCGGTCATGTGTTGAGTGGGGAGAGGGCGAAAGCACAGGCTCCTGCGTCTTTTTTTAATTTTACCGACCGAATCTGAGGAGTTCTATAGGTCACGTATCTGAATATGTTTATGAAAAACAAAAAAATTCTGTTTGGCATGATGGCTGTTTCGGCCATGGTACTCACTTCTTGCGGCGGTGGTCAGTTTATGGACTTGTATGCTCCCGAAGAGAGCGGTTTGAATGTGATGAAGATTACGGACGAGACTTCCAACACGGTGTTGGGACCTTCCACCGGAGCATGGTTGCGTCCTGCAGCATTTGCCGCCTCCACGACCGGTGGTTGCAAGGATGCCAAGTTCTATTGGCACACTTCCCGTCTGCTCTATCCCTCTCCCGACGGTACGGAACTGGCCTACATGAGCCGAATCAACAAGCAGCAGAACATCATGATTCGCAAGGCTTCCGCACAGGGTGCCGCCACGCAACGCACCTTCAGACACATCTCCGACTTCTCCTGGGGAAATGACGGCAACCTCTATTTCAGCGACATCGCCAATGGCGAATTTGAGCAGGTGGCCTCTACCAACGCCCACGTGGGCAGCTTGATTCGCCAGCTGACGAGCAACAATATGGATGACAATCCGGTAGTAAGCAAGGACGGCACGATGCTCTTCTTCACGCGTACCGACAAGTCCGGCCCCTCCATCTGGTCGCTCGACCTGACAAACGGTTCGCTCACCTCCTGTGCCCGCGGCTACAATCCCTGCCTCCTCGGCGACAAGAACGACACCTTCCTCTGCGTGCGCAACTCCAGCAGCGGCGTGAGCGAAATTTGGTTGGTGAACTATGTTCTGGGCCAGGAGACGCTGATTCTTTCCGACAAGAAGCGCGGCTTCACCAACCCCATGGTATCACCCAACGGTAAGTGGATTCTCTGTCAGGGCAACAGCACCTCCACCATCAACAAGAAGCACAACCTCGACATCTTCGCCGTGAAGATTGACGGTACGGGACTGGTGCAGCTCACCTACCACCCCGAGCAGGACTGCTGTCCCTCCTGGTCTGCTGACGGCAGAAGCGTCTTCTTCCTCTCCAACCGCGCCAACAAGGACGGCTGGTACAACGTCTGGAAGATGCGATTCGACCTGAATTGATACCCATCCGCATATAACCTATTATCTGAATGTAGAGCACGCAGAATTATTTCTGCGTGCTTTCTTTTTATTTTGCAAAAAGAATGCACTATCTTTGCCTTTCATAAAAGAAACGGTAAGAATGGAACAAGAGGATTTTGACATACGCAGCCAGCAGATGGCTTCGGGAAAGGAGCGAGACTTTGAGAACGCGCTCCGCCCGTTGGCATTCGAGGACTTCTGCGGACAGGACAAGGTGGTGGACAACCTGCGCATCTTTGTGAAGGCGGCCCGCCTCAGGGGCGAGGCACTGGACCACGTGTTGCTGCACGGCCCTCCGGGATTAGGAAAGACCACCCTGAGCAACATCATTGCCAACGAACTGGGCGTGGGCTTCAAGATTACCAGCGGTCCCGTGCTGGACAAGCCGGGCGACCTGGCGGGCATTCTGACCAGCCTGGAGCCCAACGACGTGCTCTTCATCGATGAAATCCATCGACTCAGTCCCGTGGTGGAGGAATACCTCTACTCGGCCATGGAGGACTATCGCATTGACATCATGATAGATAAGGGCCCTTCGGCCAGAAGCATACAGATAGACCTGAACCCCTTTACGCTGGTGGGAGCCACCACGCGGAGCGGACTGCTCACGGCACCGCTCAGGGCACGATTCGGCATCAACATGCACCTGGAATACTATGACACGGGCGTGCTGAGCGGCATTATCAAGCGCTCGGCGGGCATCCTGGGTGTGCCCTGTTCGGCCAAGGCCTCCCTGGAGATTGCCGGTCGCAGCCGGGGAACGCCGCGTATCGCCAATGCCCTGTTGCGCCGCGTGCGCGACTTTGCCCAGGTGAAGGGCACCGGAAGCATCGACACCGAGATTGCCAACTTTGCCCTGGAAGCGCTGAACATCGACAAGTATGGCCTGGACGAGATAGACAACAAGATTCTCTGCACCATCATCGACAAGTTTGCAGGCGGACCGGTGGGACTCACCACCATTGCCACGGCGCTGGGCGAGGATGCGGGCACCGTGGAGGAGGTGTATGAGCCTTTCCTCATCAAGGAGGGCTTCCTGAAACGCACGCCACGCGGACGAGAAGTGACCGAACTGGCCTACAAGCACCTGGGGCGGAGTCTCTATAACGGCAATCAGCGGACTCTCTTCGATTGAGCATCGTGCTCCATTTATTCACATCCAATCTTATGACAGATGGGAAGTTTAAAGAGTTTAGCAAAGGATACTGCCATCTATGGACTGAGCAGTATTGTGGGCAGGTTCCTGAACTACCTGCTTGTACCGATATATACCAGTGCCATGTCGGCCCAGTCGGGCGGCTATGGCGTAGTGACCAATGTCTATGCCTGGGTGGCGCTGGCCTTGGTGCTGCTCACGTTTGGCATGGAGACGGGCTTCTTTCGCTTTGCCAACAAGGAGGACGAAGACCCCGTGCGTGTCTATAGCACCACGCTGCTCAGCGTGGGCGGTGTCTCCCTCAGTTTCCTCGTGCTGGGCCTGCTGTTCCTGCAGCCCATCGCCGGTTTCCTGGGCTACGGCGAGCATCCCTGGTATCTGGGCATGATGATGGTGGTGGTGGCCATGGATGCCATCCAGTGCATTCCCTTCGCCTACCTGCGCTACAGGAAACGCCCCCTGAAGTTTGCCGCCCTGAAGCTGCTCTTCATCTTCCTGAACATTCTGCTCAACCTGACCTACTACGTCCTGATGGGCGGCAGTGACGTGGGTTGCGCCTTCTTCTTCAACCTGGTGTGCACCTCGGTAGTGATGCTCTGCCTGCTGCCCGAGCTGTGCGGTTTCCGCTATGTGCTGGACCGTGCCCTCTTGCGGCGCATGCTCTCCTACAGCCTGCCCCTGCTGGTGCTGGGCCTGGCCGGCATTCTCAACCAGGTGGCCGACAAGATTATCTTCCCCTTCGTCTATCCCGACAAGGCCGAAGCCACCGTGCAGCTGGGCATCTATGGCGCAGCCAGCAAGATTGCCATGGTCATGGCCATGCTGACGCAGGCCTTCCGCTTTGCCTATGAGCCGTTTGTCTTCGGCAAGAGCCGCGAGAAGGACAACCGGCAGATGTATGCCACCGCCATGAAGTTCTTCGTCATCTTCACCCTGCTGGCCTATCTGGCCGTGATGTTCTACTTGGACATCCTGCGCTACATCATCGCCCCCAACTATTGGCCGGGCCTGAAGGTGGTGCCCATCGTCATGGCGGCCGAAATCTTCATGGGCATCTACTTCAACCTCTCCTTCTGGTACAAACTGATTGACGAGACCCGCTGGGGCGCCTACTTCTCGCTGGCCGGCTGTGCGGTGCTGGTGCTGATGAACGTGCTGCTGATTCCCCATTACGGCTATATGGCTTGTGCCTGGGCCGGCTTTGCAGGCTATGGTGTGGCCATGCTGCTCTCCTATGTCGTGGGGCGGAAGAAGTACCCCATCCGCTACGACCTCAAGGGCCTGGCCGGCTACCTGCTGCTGGCAGCCCTCCTCTGTGCCGCCGCCTTCTGCGTGCCGGTGGAGCACTTCTGGCTCCGCATGGCGTGGCGCACCCTGTTGCTCCTCCTTTTTGTGGGCTACATATTGAAGCGCGACCTGCCGTTGCGCCAAATCCTTAAACGATAATCTGCCATGAAGACAACTCCTAAACTTCTCCTCCTGGCCATGCTCCTGACGCTGGTCTCCTCCATCCGGGCCGATGAAGGCATGTGGATGCTGGGCAACCTGAACAAGCAGACCCGCCGCAGCATGAAGGAACTGGGCCTGAAACTGCCGGCCAAGAAACTCTATGACCCCAAGAAACCCTCGCTGAAGGATGCCGTGGTCAGCTTCGGCGGATTCTGCACGGGCGTGGTCGTCAGTCCCGACGGCCTGCTCCTCACCAACCACCATTGCGGTTTCCAGTGTGTGCAGCAGCACTCCACCGTGGAGCACGACTACATACAGGACGGCTTCGTGGCCCGTACCCGTGAGGAAGAGCTGCCCAATCCCGAACTCTACGTCCGCTTCCTGTTGCGCACGGAGGATGTCACCCCGCGTGTGCTCAGTGTGGTCTCCCCCTCCATGAGCGAGAGCGAGCGCACCGTCGCCGTAGACTCCGTCATGATGGCCATCGGTCAGGAGGTCTCCCTGGCCGACAGCACCTTGGTGGGCGTGGTAGACCCCTATTATGGCGGCAACGAGTTCTGGCTCTCTGTCTATCGCGACTTCTACGATGTGCGCCTGGTCTTTGCCCCGCCCAGCTCCATCGGTAAGTTCGGCTGGGACAAGGACAACTGGGAGTGGCCGCGCCACACGGGCGACTTCTGCGTCTTCCGCATCTATGCCGACCGGGACAACCGTCCGGCCGACTACTCGCCCGACAATGTCCCCTATCGTCCCGCCTACGTGGCCCCCGTCTCCTTGGAAGGCTATCGCGAAGGCTCCTTCTGCATGACCTTGGGCTATCCCGGCACTACCGAGCGCTACCTCTCCTCCTATGGCATCGAAGAGATGATGGCCTGCGACAACCAGGCCCGCATCGACATCCGTGGTGTCAAGCAAGCCATCTGGAAGCGCGAGATGGACCGCCGCGAAGACATCCGCATCAAGTATGCCTCCAAGTATGACGAAAGCTCCAACTATTGGAAGAACAGCATCGGTGTGAACCGTGCCATCCGCCGCCTGAATGTCCTGGACAAGAAACGCGCCATGGAGCAGGAACTTCACCGATGGATTCGGGAAAAATCGCAGCTTACCGATGTCCGCTCCGACGAAGGGATGTCCGGCCTGCTCCCTCTCTTCACCGATCTGGAACTGGCCTATAGAAACCGTCGCGACGTGACCCGTGCACAGGCCTATTTCGTGGAAACCTTCTTCAACGGTCCCGAATTGGTACAGCAGGCCCTCATGCTGCTGAACCTTGACTTTGAGGGCGAAGAAGAGCAGGTAATCACAGCCTTGAAGAAGATGGTGGAAAAGTATGACAACATGGACGAACAGATAGACCGGGAGGTCTTCACCGCCCTGCTTCGCGAATATCGCCAGCGGGTGGATACCCTCTACTGGCCCGAGCCTTGTCATGCCGTAGACAGCCGTTTCGGCGGCTCCGAGCAAGCCTATGTGGACACCCTCTACGAACACTCCCTGATGGATTCCAAGGAGGGACTGCGCCGTTTCCTGGCCAACGACACCACTTACGTCCTCTTCGAAGACCCCGCCATCAACCTCTGCATAGACCTGCTCACCAAGTACTTTGAGATGGAGATGCAGCTCAAGGAACCCACTCAGGTGGTGACCCGTGGCGAACGACTGCTGACCCAGGCCGTGCGCCGCATGTACAGCGAGCGCAACTTCTATCCCGATGCCAACTCCTCCATGCGCCTCAGTTTCGGTGCGGTGGGCGGTTACGACCCCTTCGACGGTGCCCACTACGACTACTACACCACTTCCCGTGGCATCCTCCAGAAAGTCAAGGCTCATGCCGGCGATGTAGACTTTGCCGTGCAGCCCCAGGTGCTTCGTCAGCTCTCCTCCCGTGACTTCGGTCCCTATGCCGACGAACAGGGCGACATGCGCGTCTGCTTCATTTCCAACAACGACATCACCGGTGGAAACAGTGGCAGCCCCATGTTCAACGCCCGTGGCGAACTGCTCGGCCTGGCCTTCGACGGCAATTGGGAAGCCATGAGCAGCGACCTCCTCTATGAGCCTCGCACCCAGCGTTGCATCGGTGTGGACGTGCGCTACATCCTCTTCGTCATGGAGCGTATCGGCCACGCCTCCCACCTCATCGAAGAGTTCAACCTTGTGCGTTGAGTTGCACAAAATAATCGTCAGCGAGTAGGCAATGTCCGATGCAGGCCTTCAGGAGTCGTTGGATGACTCTTTCAGGAGCGGAATTTGATTATATGAAGCAATAATTTGGCTGTTTCAAAAGAGAGGATTATCTTTGCCCAACTAAAAAGAACGTTTAATCGGAACAGGATTCAGATTGAGCGTCAAACCTCTGACTCAATGAACAGCATTCACATCATTACCCCTGTAAAGGATTCCATTGACCTGACGCTGCAGACGGCTGAAGCCATCATGGCTTCGGAACTGACGTTACCTTTCACATACACCATCTACAATGATTTCAGTACGCCCGAGAACACGCTGCGCCTGCAAGAGGCGGCAGAGCGGTTGGGCTTCCGGCTGGTGAACCTGGCCGACGTGACCGACCATCCCTCGCCCAACTACCTGCTGGTGTTGCAGACCGCTCAGCGCGAGGCGTTGCAGGACGAGGCAGCACTGGTGATTGTGGAGTCGGATGTGCTGGTGAAGCCCGATACCTTGCAGGCACTGGTGGATGGAGCCCGGCAGCGGATAGACTGCGGCATGGCGGCAGCCGTGACTGTGGACGAGGAGGGACGCATCAACTTCCCCTATCTCTATGCCAAAGGACGGGAAAACGCCGTCTTTGCCACCCGCAAGCGCTTCAGCTTCTGCTGTACGTTGCTCACACCGGCCTATCTGCAGGCTTTCGACTTCCACCTGCTCAATCCCGAGAAGCATTGGCACGACGTCACCATCAGCCACCAATCCTTGAAGCACGGCTTCAAGAACTACCTGTTCACCAATCTGCCCGTGTGGCACAGACCTCACGGCAGCCGCCCCTGGAAACAACTGAAGTACACCAATCCCCTGAAATATTATTGGCTGAAGTTCACTAAGGGATTAGACAAAATTTGAGGGCCATATGAAGAAACAATATGACTATCTGATAGTAGGCGCAGGTCTCTTTGGCGCTGTGTTTGCACGTGAGGCACTGGATGCCGGACGGCGCGTGTTGGTGGTAGACAAACGAAGCCACGTGGGCGGAAACATCTATTGCGAAGCTGTGGAAGGCATACAGGTACACAAGTATGGCGCACACATTTTCCATACCGACAACAAGCAGGTGTGGAACTACGTGAACCGCTTTGTGGAGTTCAACCGCTACACCAACTCCCCCATTGCCAACTATGAAGGCCGGCTCTACAACCTGCCCTTCAACATGAATACCTTCTACCAGCTGTGGGGCGTGAAGACCCCCGACGAGGCCCGTGCCAAGATAGAGGAGCAGCGCAGTGCCTATGCCCACATTGAACAGCCTGCCAACCTGGAGGAACAGGCCCTGAAACTGTGTGGCGAGGATATCTACCGCACACTCATCAAGGGATATACCGAAAAGCAGTGGGGACGCCCGGCCAAGGAACTGCCGGCCTTCATCATCAGGCGTGTGCCCCTGCGCTTCACCTTCGACAACAACTACTTCAACGACCCCTATCAGGGCATTCCCCACGGTGGATACAATCCGCTGATACAGGCCCTGTTGGCGGGAGCCGATGTGCGTACGGAGACCGACTATCTGCTGCATCGTGAGGAACTGGATGCCCTGGCCGACAAGGTGCTCTTCACCGGACAGATAGATGCCCTCTTCGGCTACAGCCTGGGCCGCTTAGAGTATCGCAGCCTGCGCTTCGAGCACGAACACCTTCCCCGCCCCGACTTCCAGGGCAATGCCGTGGTGAACTACACCGCCCGCGAAGTGCCCTACACCCGCATCATCGAGCACAAACACTTCGACTTCGGCCAGCAACCCACCACCGTCATCACCCGTGAATATCCCGACAGTTTCGCTCCCGGTAAGGAGCCTTACTATCCCGTGAACGATGCCGCCAATTCGGCCCTCTTTGCCCGCTATCGTGAGCTGGCCGCCGCCTCGCCCCGCCTGCTTCTTGGCGGACGCTTGGCCCTGTATACCTATGCCGACATGGACGACACGGTGGCCGCTGCCCTGGAACTGGCCGGGAAAGAACTCTCCCCATCCTGAACAACCTCATCCAGAATCACCGAGTTATGAAACAGATATTCCATCCCATGACCCTCGTCGTCAATCCCTCCTTTGAAGCGCTGAGACCCTTCGTGGCCTCCGTGCCCGACCGCTTTGAGCGGGGCGAGGGGAGCGTCATCTATCAGGGACGCAACGAGCTGCGGGTCATGGAGCACGAGGGCAAGCGCTATGTCGTGAAGTCCTTCCATGCCCCCCATCTCATCAATCGTTTTGTCTACGGCATCTTCCGTCCCAGCAAGGCCAAGCGTTCCTATGACAATGCCGTCATCTACCTCAGTATAGGCGTAGGCACGCCGGCTCCCGTGGGTTACGTCAACGTGCGTAGCGGCCTTCTCTTCGACCGGAGCTACTACATCAGCGAGGAATCCCGCTGTCCCCACGTCTACAGCGAGCTTTTCGAGCGCAAGTTCCCCTACGAAGACGAGGTGATGCGTGCCATAGGCCGCGTCACGGCCACCCTGCACGAGCACGGCTATGCCCACAAGGATTACGGTCGCGGCAATATCCTCTTCGGGCGTGACGAGGACGGCACCGTCCGTATAGAGATTGTAGACCTCAACCGCATGCACGTGGGGCGCATCGGCCTCAAGGCCGGCTGCAAGAACCTGGAACGCCTGCCCGCCACCCCCCGCATGCACGCCCTCATTGCCGAGGAATATGCCCGTCTGCGAGGCTTCGATGCCGAGGAGTGCTGTCGCCTGATGGCCGCCTATCGCCGCGTGCAACCGGGCCTGATAGACGGTAAATATTGATTCATTCCCCCTAATCCATTGAAGAAAGTCCCTATGAAGATTATCGCTGTAGTCGTGACATACAACCGCCTGGAGTTATTGAAACGCAACATCGCCTGCCTGCGCAGGAACAAGCCCCTGTCTGGCATCATCGTAGTGAACAACGGCAGCACCGACGGCACGGCCGAATGGTTAGATGCCGAAGAGGGACTCACCGTTATCCATCAGGAGAACGTGGGAGGTTCGGGCGGCTTCTGCACCGGCATCCGCGAAGCGGCCCGTCTGCAGCCCGACTGGACCTGGTGCATGGACGATGATGTCTTTCCCCGTGCCGACTGTCTGGAGCAGATGATGCGCCATGCCGACTATCCTCACGTGGGCATATTGGCCCCCCGCCGCCTGTTGGAAGGCGAAATCTTCACCTCTGACTTCAGGAACTACAACCTCACCAATCCCTTGGCCTCCATGTATCGCGGCAAGTTGGCAGGCGAGGAGATTACGGCTCCCACCGAGGTGGCCGGCACTGCCTTTGAGGGCCTCTGCATCAGGCGCGAGGCTGTGGCACAGATAGGACTGCCCAACAAGGAACTCTTCATCTTCTGCGACGACACCGATTACTGCCTGCGTGCCGTCCTGGCCGGCTACAAGATTCTCTATGTGCCCCAGGCCCTGATGGACAAGCAGAAGTTCTTCAGCAACGACACCTGGGCCGAGCGCAACAGGAAGAAGAAATGGAAACGCTTCTATCACATCCGCAATTCGGCCTACCTGAACCATCATTATGGGCGCAACTGGGCCGTGCGCCACCTGCGCAGCTTCATCGGAGTCTCCGGCTATCTGCTTACGGCCCTCTTCACCGCCCCCTTCAGCAAAGCCTACCGCTTCTCCGACATTCCCCGCCTGTGGCAGGCCTATCGTGACGGCGTAAAGGAACGCTTGGGCAAATATCCGTCCTTATAGGGCTTGAACAGTGGAAACCTTCACCTTTCCAACGATGGATAGCACTCAAATTCTACATTTGATTTTGTATAAATTCTGCGTAACGGTGTAAATTCTACATAATTTATACATTGATTTTGCTTTTTCCTACTTCACCTCCGCCCCGTCCAATAGCTCCAGGTAGAGGCGGATGGCTTCGGCTATTTCGTGAATATGGATAAACTCATCAGCCGTATGCGAGCGGCTGCTCTGTCCGGGCCCCATCTTCATGGAGGGGAAGGACATCAGCGCCTGGTCGCTCAGGGTGGGAGAGCCGAAGGGAGTGCGCCCCAGGGCTACGGCACGCCTTACGAGCGGATGTTCCGGCGAGACGTGGGAAGAGCCGAGGCGGAAAGAACGGGCCTGGGGCGTACAGTGAATGTGGCTTGCTATTTCGTCAAACAGCTCCTGATTGGTGTAGCACTCGTTGCTGCGGATGTCCACGGTGAAGGTGCAGCGGTCAGGGATAACGTTGTGCTGCGTGCCGGCATTGAGTACGGTGACACTCATCTTCACCGGTCCCAGCAAGGGTGATTCCTTGGGAAAGCGGTAGTCGCGGAACCAGGCGATGTCGTCCAGCACCTTGTAGATGGCATTCTCTCCCTCGTTGCGTGCGGCATGGCCGGAACGTCCCGTGGCCGTCACGTCTATCACCATCAGCCCCTTCTCGGCAATGGCGGGATGCATGTCCGTAGGCTCGCCCACGATGGCAAAGTCTATGGGAGGAAGCAGGGGCAGCACGCTCTCTATCCCTCCCTTGCCCGACACCTCCTCTTCGCACGAAGCCAGATAGACGAGGTTGTAGCTCTGCTCGCTTTCGCACAGGCAGAGGAACACCTGCAGCAGGCTCACCACGCTGGCACCGGCATCGTTGCTGCCCAGGCCATAGAGTTTGTCCTTCTCTTCCAGTACGGGAGTGAAAGGTTGCCGTTGCCATCCGGCCACGGGCTTCACAGTGTCTATGTGGGAGTTCAGCAGCAGGGTCGGCTTTCCGGAGGCGAACCGGGGAGCGAGACACCACACGTTGTTGCCTTGCCGTTTCGTCTGCATGCCTTTCCGTTCCAGGTAGTGCTGCAGGCAGTCGGCGGCCTTCTCCTCGTCGCGACTCACCGAGGGAATGGCGATGAGCGACTGCAGCAGGGCAGTCGCTTCATCAGTGAGATATGTCAGGTCAGTTTTCATACAGATGTTTTTCTCAGAACGAGACAGCCATTAGTGAGCTGCCTATTTCGTGTATGGTGTCCAGAATCAGCTTGCGGCGTTCCGGCGAGGGGGTCTTGGTGCCCTTGATGTAGCTGGCCAACAGGCTTTGCTGGATGCCCATGCGGCGTGCCACGGCCGAGATGTTCAGTTCCGGGTTCGAGAGGAACGCGTCCTGTATGCCCGGTGCCGGTTCCTTGGTGTCTTCGTAGTAGAAGCTTTCGTAGCTCATGTCCTCGTCGATGCACTCCCAATGAATGCCGAAGGGCTCGAACTCATACGCCTGCCGCTGCTCGTCGGTGGCGACCAGCAGGCGCGGATAGAATTTCAGCGACTGGTAGAGGGTCTCGCCCTTGTTGTTCGTCACATAGATGCGTCCGTCCTTGAACCACAGCTTAAGAATGTTCATCTTCATGTCAGCCTCCTTTCCTTATGCCGGGCATGGGGTTCAGAACTCCCCATGCAGCTTTTTCCATTCCTCTTGAATCAATTCCAGATTTTCTTCCAGGATGGCCTTTGCAAGGCTCAGGTCCTTGGGCTTCAATCCGTGGTTCTCCATCAGGATGACTTCGTCCTTGATTTCAAACTTGGCCTGCCCGTCCTGGCTGGTCACATGGCAGTGCGGCGGCAGGTGTTCCGCCGTGTAAATCCTGAACTTCAATCCGAACAACATCAAAACTGTTGGCATATTCCTTTTGTTTTCAATTATGGCACAAATATAAGATATGTTTTTATATCCTGCAAAGGAACTGCGGAAATCTTTTCCTTGTCCGCCCCTACACCTATTCCACGCACTTCTTCAGGTCGATGAAAATCAGATGGTCTTCCTGTTCGGCATCCAGGAGCAGCAGGATGCCGTCCACGATGGCTGCGTCTCTGAACTTTCGTTTCAGGCGGAACACGGGCATGCCGATGTGGTGGATGAAGTAATACTCTTTCAGGTGATTGCTCACACAAAGGTAATCCTCGCCGATGGGAAATTCGGGCTTGTAGATGTCGGTCCAGGTGTAGGTAGCTTTGATGTTCAGTTGTTTGTCCACTTCGTAAATGCTGTCCTTCTCCGTATAGACCAGGCAGTGGTCCATATCTTCAGACAAGGGACGGAACATGCTGCGCTCTTTGTTGGCCACGAAGTAATGGCGGGAGAGGAATCCTTTCAGCTTGCCTCGTCGTTTCTTCTCCCAAGGGGCAATCCTGACGGTAGGTTCAAAGTACTCCTTGTGCAACATGGCCTCTTCCTGTAGCATGTAGAGCCTTTTGCTGAAGAGCACGTCCTGCAGTTGCTCTCTGTGGAGAGAGAGGGGGTGATAACCGTTCAGTTTGCCGCTTTTCATGTCATGGCAACTCAGGAATGGGCGTCCGTATGTCTTTCTTTTCCGCCCACCTTTCCATCCATAGCCCAGGTTCAGCATGAAGAGGCTGTCTCCGTCTTGAAAAATCAGTGACGAAGACCCCTTCTGTCTTTGAGGAAATTCCACCTTCCAACGCACGTTGAGCGCAGTGTCCATGCAGGTCAGGTATTCACGGTCGGCCCAGTAGAGCAAGGAGTCTCTCAACATCAGGTTGGAGGTCAGTCCGGTGATGTGGATGGGAGAGGCGGGCACTGTGGCATATCCGCCTCGTGGTGTATAAGCAGGCATATAGAAATAGCCTACACCGGGACTTATTATGGCGTTGGTAACCCCCAGTAGGGCGATGATTGCCGCATCTCCGGCCAGTTTCTTGGCATTGGCTTGGGCCACCGATGCCTTCATGGTCTTCAGTTCGCCGGTGCGCAGGTCCAGTCTGTGCAGGTCGTCGGCCACAATCAGGCGTTGGCTGGTACCGGGAATCTCCTTCACCTCGTTCCATCCGTAGTCATGCTTCATCTTTTGTTCCCAGGCCACGGCTCCATAATTCAGCGAAATGGCTTTCAGCTTGGTACTGGTTGGCGAAGCATAGCCCAACACCATCTGCAGAGAGTCATCGATATGGATGGGATAGAGTTTCTGTTCCCAGATCTTTTTGCCATAGTCCTTATGTGCCAGGGCCACAGTTCCCTCCATACTGTTGGCCAGCAGGATACCATTTTCCATACATGTGGCTTTCAGACCGTCAAGGTCAGCCTTTAGCGTCCACAGTAGTCCTCCGCCACGGGTGTGATAGAGGCCCACTTCTCCCTCCATGTCCGTGTAATAGCCGCCTTTGGACGGGGGTGGCAAGAAGGAGAGGGCGAGGTAGTCTCCGCTGGGGCTTGCCGAGAACTGATGCACGCGCTTGCCGAAACAATAGGCAGGAGTCCACACAGGGGTACTGTCATTCCTCAGTCCTACCATTATGCTGTCCACTTGGGCATGGAGCGATACGCAAAGCAACGATAGTGATAAAAATAAACAGCGATATAGTGTATGAGGCATAGACAGGCTTTTCATGGTATGCAGATGATTGGTGATGATTTTTGTTGCGTCAAAGATAAGAGTTTTTTATCGTTTCCTTCTGTCCTTTTCGCTTTATTAACAGATATATCCTGTGGTGTCTGTATATGAAAATAGGAGGGTGCGCCTTTCGGACGCACCCTCCCTGCAAAGAATGTCTAACAATGTCTCACGACAGTATCAGACACTATATTGTTTTATTGAACTAAACGCCTATGTTGTGTTAGGGGTTCGATTTTAACGCCAACGCGGGTCACCGATACCTTTCGTATAGATTTCGTGGTTCAGCACCTTGTCGGTCTTGTTGTACTTCAGTCCGTTCAGCACTCTTTCGGTAGTCGTTTCGTGCATGTTGGGATCACCCTCCTTGTAAGGTGGATTGGGGTCTACCATCAGCTCTGTCGGAGAGATGGGAGTTTCGCCTACGCTGACTACCAAATTCTCGGCACCGTTGATTACGCCCGGAGTGTAGTCCAGGAATGCACCGGCACTGTTCTTCTTGGCACTGAATGCACCTGAGGTGAAGATCTTGTCATCGAACTGTTTGCTCTCGTCGCTGCTGGATGAGTAGTTGTCGGCAATGTCAAACGTGATTTCACGAGGACCTGTACCCATCAGTTCGCGGACATCCATACCGCCGAAGTACATGTTGCGCGTGTCGCCGGCCTGGCAAGTCTGGATGAAGAGGTTCTTCTTGATGGTGATGGAGCTACCGCCCGGCAAGTAGCGCATGTCTACGAGGAAACGGCCGGGAGAGCGTGCGCTGAAGTTGATGAACGTGTTGTTCTCCAGAGTAATGTTGTATTTCACACTGGGCGGCCAAGCCAAGGTCTTGTTGTTGTCAGAGAAGAGGCAAGTACGCGGGCTGTCGAAGAACGTGTTGTTGCGGAACGTAATGTCACGGAACACGTTGGACTTCGGGTCTTTACCGTCACCGGCAATCCAGGCATAACCACGACCGTTGTTGTCATAGTAACCGCAGTTGTAGAACAGACAGTCTTCTATGATGATCTTCTCGAATACCTTACGCTTGGAGCCTTGCACGCGGATGAAACCACGTACCATGCGCTGGAAGGTACAACGACGTACTTCGAATGAGCTGAATGATACGGCCATACCGTTGGAGTACATGTTGGCGAAGTAGTTACCCGTAGCCTTGGTGTCACCGAAGTTGGTGGCCAACGGACAGTCAAAGTCAATGTCTTCGAAGACAATGGACTTCACGCTGATGGGGGCATCGGCTTCACCAGCCTGCGGCTGACGTCCGAACATGAAGTTACAGGAAGCTGCCGTTCCATCGGGGTTGAGCGAGAGGCCGCCCAAGTAAATCTTGGCATTGCCCTTTCCGGCCTCCAGGTCGGACTGGCGTGTGCGGAACACGAAGCCCTTGCAGAGTGTGGGGTTGGTGATGTTAGAGAAGTAGTAGGCTTTGCCGCCTTCCAGTTCGAAGATGGTACCTTCCACCAGTTCGTTGTTCGCTGTATAGTTGCTCAGGACAGTATCCAGACGCATGGCATCATATTCCACAGCACCGGGGATAGAGTCATTGGGGTCTACTATATGCTTTACGAAGATAGGATCACCCGGAATACCGTCTGTACGCACCGTGCAGGTGTTGTAGATGGCATCCACAGGAATCTTCACGTTGTTGTTCTTGGCGTTCACCACATACACGGTGTTCATGTCCAGACCGTCAATGTCAATGTAGCCCTTGGCCTTGTCTTCTTCAGTAACTGTGTAGTTCTTCCACTTGTCGGGTACTTTGCCATCGGGGTTTGTGGGAGAAACGGCTACCTGAATGGTGTGTACCACAAAGTTGCCGGCATCGTCCACTTCAAAGTGCTCCATATAGTCACCGGGGTCACCTGAGTTGGCATAAATCAGGTCGAGGTTCAGGCGGAAAGAATTCTTGGTGATGTCACTGATAACCACCACGTCGGGCGTGTTGTAGCGGAGGTCGGTGTCCAGACCGAACCAGTCGGCCCAGTGACGACCGTCGCCATAGCCGTACCACTTGGAGTGGAAGCCTTCACCCTTGGTGGAAAGGGTGCGGATGGCAAAGCGGTAGCTCGTACTGTATTCCAAATCCTTGAAAGTGAGTTCCAGCACTTCGGGACCTACGATAGTGTCCACCAGCAGATTGCCGGGAGTTTCCCAACCTTCGGCACCGTTAGCCACGTTGGGTTGCAGAGCCATGCGTATCTGATAGCCGGCGCAGCCGTTCACGCCATACCAGCGGAGGTGGATGTCATTCAGGTTTTCTACCTGAGATGCATAAGGCTCGTCGTCACCCTTACCCGTATTATGATCCTTGCGGAACATGGTCATGAATTCTCTCTCGGGAACGGTGCCGTCTTCGTTTGCAGCAACTTCGTCGTCCTTACAGCTGTGGAAGGAGCAAGTCAGAAGAGCCATCAAAGCGTATATAAATTTCTTTCTCATTGTTTTTCATTTAAGGATTAATAACCGTAATAATTCTTGTATACACCAGCACTGCGTTGGATTGCATAGTTGGGATAAGGCAGGATGTAACGGACTACCGGCAGGTTGTCCACGTTGGGCGTTTCTGTTGCACCGTCGCGGATAACATAGATGTTGCCGCCTCTGTCGCCACGGATGAAGCCGAAGAAGGAGTAGAGCATACGGTCTTCGGGATAGCCGGATTCTGCATCAAACCAGCCGAAGAGGTCTGACTTTGTCCAACCGATTTCACCAGTCAGGTTCGGGTTATCGGCCTTGTCATACAGACAGTTCTTGTAGAATTCCAGAACGTTCAGCGCAAGGTTGGGGTAGATGTTGATGTCGTTGGGGTTAGCCACACCAAGGTCTCCTTCCTTTGTGAATGCGGAATAAGGAATGTTGTCCCAGTTTATACCGTCGTGCAGGTTGATTTCCTCCATATCCATTGAAGACTCACCGTTCATGGCCACGCCATAGTAACGCATGAAGGTCCAGTAAACTTCTTCGCTGTACATGTTGTTGCGCACGAGGTCGCGCCAACGCATGTTTTCACCGGCAAACTCAAACTTACGCTCGTTGAGCACGGCTTTCAGGAAGTCTTCCTTGGAGCCGGTAACGGAGTTGATATACTCTTCTACCTTGGTGCCATCAGCGAATGCGCGGTTGCGCACCTGGCGCAAGGCTTCGATAGCTTTGGTTCCATTGGCACCACCTACTCCGTTCTCCACTTCGTTCACCGCTTCAGCATACATCAACAGAACGTCGGCATAACGCATGTAGGGATAGTTGATACCGGTGTTGCCCTGGGTGTTGTTGCCCAGCGGAGCAGTTGTCCACAGCTTAGACCACTTGTTGTTGTGCACGGTGCGGTCGTTACGCAGTGTGGGAGTACCGTCGTAGGTGTAGTACCACATGCCGTTCACATAGTCGCGACGCAGGTCGTCTGCATCGAACATGAAGCGGTAGAGGGCATTCAGGCGGGCGTTACCCTTGGCTTCGCCCCAAACGTTCTTGCCGCTGGTAGAACCTTCGTAGAGGTCGCTTGAAGGACCCTGGATGTAACCGATGCTACCCGTAGAGTTCTTGCCGAAAGGAATTTCGAAGATGGGGTCATCGTTGTTCACCACTATATAGTTGCACTCGTTGATGAACACCTGGCGGTAGGGAAGGCTCAGGGCGTGAGTGTTGGAGGTGATGACAGAGTCTGCATACTGGCGTGCGATTTCGTAATACTCCTTGTAGTTGGCAGGGCGGTCCATTTTGCCGTAGCTCTTGGGGTTGCTCGTGTCGGGACGCAGGGAGTAGCCGCCGCAAGTGAGAGCCATGCGGGCAATCATGGACCAGCAGAACTCCTTGGAAACGCGTTCCACGCCTTCAGAAAGGTCGGCGGCAAACTTCATCTTGGGAGCGACGGCCTTCAGGTCTTCAATCAGGGTCTTGTGGGCCGTTTCACGGTCTACAACCGGGAGAATCAGGGCATTGTTGTCCTCGGCACCTGAAACAGGCGTTACAGAGAAAGGTATGTCACCGAACATCACGATGAGGTCGTGATAGAAGACGGCGCGCAGCACTTTGGCTTCACCCAGCATCTGCTCCAGTTCTTCATCACCTTCCTTGTACAGGTCACTGTTTTCCAACTGATAGATAAAGTTGTTGGCATATTCCACACCTTTATAGGCTGCATTCCATGCCTTTTCGATTTCACCGCCCTGAGGGGTACAGTCGAAACGGCGATAGCTGTTGTCGGTGGCCACTTCATTGGTATAGACGGCCATGTCCACATCGCTGTTCAGGCAGAACGTGCTCAGGTAAGCTGCGCCATAGGTATTGCCATCCAGCAATTGTGCATACACACCGTTCAGGGCACGGTTGATTTCGGTCTTGTCCTGGTAAATGTAGTCATTACCATACTTGGAAGGTGCTTCCACATCGAGGAAGTCGTTGCAAGAAGACAAACCTGCCAGCAAAAGACCGCTGAATAGTATATTTTTAAGTTTCATCTTTTCTTTTGTTACAAGGTTACTGATTCAATTAGAATGTAATGTTTGTACCGAATACGAAGCCACGGCTACGCGGATAGCGGTTGTAGTCCATACCGCAAGTCAGGCCGGTCTGCACGTCCACTTCGGGGTCATAACCGGAATAACCGGTGATGATGAAGAGGTTGGAGCAGCTTGCATAGAAGCGCAGCTTGCTCATGCCCCACTTCTTGGTCAGTGATTCGGGCAGGGTGTAGCCGATGGTGATGTCCTGGCAACGGAGGAATGAACCGTCTTCGATGAAGTAAGAGTGGGTCACCTTGTTGACAACATCGGAAGGGTTCCAAAGGGTAACGCCTTCGTTGGCTGCGCGGTAAACCTCTATCGTATTGTCAATCCAGTAGTTCTTGTAATAGTTGTCGCCGTCTACCGGATTGAAGTAGTGCCAGCTGTCCTTGAACTTGCTGAGAACGTTGTAGTACTTACCGCTGTTTCCTTCAGAAGATGAAAGCTGGTAAGCGGTAGCGTTGTTCACGTCAAAGTCTACCATGTAGTTGAAGTTGGCCGTGAAGTCAAAGTTCTTCCACTGTCCGCTCAGACCGAAACCACCCTGGAATTTGGGGTTGGTGTTACCAATCACGGTGCGGTCTTTTTCGTCGATGACACCGTCTTCGTTCAGGTCTTTGAACTTGATCTTGCCGGGCAGGGTGGCTTCACCTGAATTACTGTTGTTGAATACGGTGTTCACCACTGTACCTTCCTTGGGAATGGCGAGGAAGTTTTGGTTCGGGTCAAAGTCAAACTCGTCCATGGAGTAGAGTCCGTCATAAACGAAACCGTAAATCAGACCCACTTGGTCGCCTACCTTCAGGCAGTAGTCATTGTAGCTGGACTTCCAACGGTCGTTCTGGTCCCAGATGACATCATCGGTTTCGTTCAGTTTGTCAACGACCATCTTGTTGAATCCGAAAGTGAGGTTGGCACTCAATACATAGTCCTTGCCGCGAAGGATGTCGCCGTTGATGGAGAGTTCAAAACCCTTGTTGGTTACCTGACCGATGTTACGCATCTGCTTGGTATAGCCGGATACGGTGGGCACGTCAGACCAATAGAGCAAGTCATTCGTTGTATTCCAATAGATTTCGGGAGTGATGTTCAGACGGTCGCCGAAGAGACTGATGTCGAAAGCCAGGTTGCGGGTCAGGGTAGTCTCCCACTTGATTTTGGGATTGGGATAAGTCTTGCCGTCACCCAGGCCGTACCACTTTTGCAATTTGCTATCGGATTGTTCGTTGAAGGCCGGTCCTACAGTGGAGTTCACCTGATAGAGGAAACGCCAGAGGTCGTCGTCAATACGGTTGTTACCGGCCATACCGATGGCGGCACGCAGCTTCAGGTTGCTGATGACGGTGTTGTTCTCCAGGAAGCCCTCCTTAGAGATGACCCATGCACCGGAGAGTGAGGGGAAGTAACCCCATTGGTCACCCGGAGCAAACTTGGTGGAACCGTCGGCACGCAGTGTGGCAGAGAGCAGATACTTGCCGTCGTGATTGTAGTTCACCTGACCGAAGAATGAAGCGGTGTGGTCGGGTGTGGAAAGGTCTGAATCCTTCTCGTAAGTATCCTCGGCCAGATCCATGTTGTTGAAGGCACGGTCGGCAGTGATGTAAGAGGGGAAGTAACGGGCCTTGATATAGTCCTCTTTCGTCTGATAGGTCTGGATTTCCTGACCCAACAGGAAAGACATGGTGTTGAGCGGGTCAATCTCCCAGTTATAGTTGGCCGTGTTGGTCCATGTAATCTTCTCGGCACGCTTGTTGGTCTTCTCGGCTACCGGCAGTTTGTTGTGCTTCTGTCCTTCGTCGGTCATGCGGCCATAGAAGCGGTTGTCATCCTTGAACTGGATGAAGTGTACGGCCTCTGTGCGCAGCGTCAGTCCCTTGATGGGCTTCCAGTCCAATGCAAACTGGTTGGTGTAAGAATAAGAGTGCTGCAGGCGTACATTCTGGTCAATGTCGCTCTTCGGGTTGGTGTATTCAAAGATAGCTTCTTCATCGGGGTCTACTGTTGCAGGGTCCCAGAATGCGAATTCACGCAAACCGTTGGTGGGGCGATAGCGCAACACGTCGATGATACCTCCTGAACCAATCTTGTCACCACCGGCACCGGTGTCGCGGCGATAAGAGAATTTCGGGTTGATGGAGAGCGTCAGGTTCTTGGCCAGTTCAGCGTTCAACTTGATGTTCAGGTTGGTACGGCGAACGCCGCTGCTCATGATGATACCCTTGTCATCCGATTGGGTCAGTGAAATGTTGAAGCGGAACTTATCCGTACCGCCACCGATGGTCAGGTTGGTGGAGTAGTTCAGCGGAGTCTCGCCCATTACTTCATCCTGCCAGTCGTGGGTTGTAGCACGGCGATAGATGTCAATATCCATCGGGTTACCGAAGTTGGCGCGATAGAACTTGGCCTGTGTGCTGCGGTTGTTACCTGTAGAGGAGGCCCAGTCATACTGGTAGTCTGCATAGTCATAGGCGTTCATCAGGTCCAGCTTTTTGGAAAGCTTGCTGATGGAGAGTTGGGCGTTCAGTCCTACGGTCACCTTGCCTTGCTTGGCACTCTTGGTCGTCACCACAACTACACCGTTACCACCCTTTGCGCCATAGATGGCTGTCAGAGAGGCATCCTTCAATACGTCGATAGAGGCGATATCCGTCGGCGGAATGTCGTTGATGTTGTCCGTCTGGAAACCGTCCACGATGTAGAGAGGCTCGTTGGTCTGTGTCACTGACGTACCGCCACGCACACGGATGTTGATGTCGGCACCCGGAGCACCGTCGACCGTGGTCACCTGCACACCGGCAATCTTACCCTGCAGGGCCACAGCTGCCGAAGTCACGGGAACGGCTGCCAGCTTGGCTCCCGAGATAGAACCTACCGAACCGGTCAGGTCTTTACGGGCTTTGCTGCCGTAACCGATTACCACCACTTCTTCCAACGCCTGAGAGTCGTCCTTCAGGACAATGCGCAGTTCCTTGCCGGCGGCGGCAGCCACTTCCTGGCTCTCCATGCCGATGTAGGAAATCACGAGCGTCTTTCCGGCGCCTACGTTGATGGTGAAGTGTCCGTCCAAATCAGTGATTGCACCGTTTGACGTGTTACCTTTTTCCACTACAGTACCGCCGATAATCGGTTCACCGGCAGAGTCTACTACAGTACCTTTTACCGTAATGGTCTGAGCAAGCACTCCTATTGGCACCAACAACATCAGTGCCAAAACTAAAAGCAGCTTGTTCATCTTGCAGATCTTCTGTTTCATGATAGCATTACTTAAGTTAAACAAATTAATTAATTATTTTTGGTTCTCTGTTTTTTCATCGTTGTTGGGGATGTTCGGGAACTCAGACCAAGGAAAACAGGCGTGCTTTTCAAAACGTGTTTTTCATCAGTTCGTAAATACCCAAAATTCACCGCTGCAAATTTCAGAGTATTTGCGTAAATGAATGTGGAGAAATTAATGAAATAGGTGGAAAATTTAATCTTTTTTGTGAAGAACCACGCTTTGAGGGCGTTCTGAAGCGGGTTGTGCCTTGTGTTTAAGGAAAGGGAAAAGAAAGAGGACGTGCCGATTTTTGACACGCCCTCCAAATAATTTGCTGCTTTCCCTACTGATAATAAACAAGCTGAAAGGATAGAGCAATGGGCAAAGAATGTAGGTGTTTGGATGGATCCTACAGACATCTTATTATCTGAAATGCTCGGGGATAAAATTGCCGAAGGTGGTGAAGCTATGGTATATGACCACGGGGCTACTCTTGTGAAATCTATAGGTTTAGATTACTTCGTTGAACCAATTCTTGCTTTAGACCGTATTTCTCTTCATAATGCTTATTTCCCCGAAACGCATTTCATTGTTCTTGGTTTTGGTCGCAATGTAGATGGTGATTTCAGGATAATTGTTGAACAGCCTTTTATTAAAGGTGAACGGATGACTGATAGCGACATCGCTTTTTACATGAAAAACATGGGTTTTAAACTGTATAATTCACGCAATTGGACTTTTGCAACTCCTGATATTTATCTTAGTGATATGCACGATGAGAATGTGATACGTTCGTCGTCGGGGAATATCTTTGTAGTAGATTGTGATATCCGAATCAATACAGCAGACTTACGATGTGGTGGATGTCGTAACCTGACTACTGAAATTGAGTGGGATTGATGCTCATGTTTGTGCAGCCACACATGTGTGGTGCCTGGAGCATACGTGTGTCGTCCGTCGTCCATACGTGTGTGGCCCGCGGACGGGACGTGTCTCGTCCAACAGCCTGACGCGCCTTTTGCGGGGAGGGGTGGGCGGGAGTCGTTTTTCTTCTTGGTTCCTTGGAAGAGCGAACAAAATCTCTCGAAAAGACTCCTCATAAAAAGGCTGAATAAATTCAAAACAGACTCTCAAAACAGAAACTGAAAATGCTGCAAAAAAGGGGATAAATGCGGAAAATAACCCCTTATTTGCGTAATTAACCGCTGAAAAGTGCAAAGCCGCGCGCGCGTGCGGTAAAAGCAAAGCAAAGAAAAGCATAGCAAAGCAAAGGAAACCTCCTCCTTGAATAGTTCCTCCGAAACGGCGGAACTTTTGAGAGGGATGGAGGCCAAATAGTTTTCGCCTTTTGCTGAAAACGTTTTTCTGTTTCCGGGAGGCTCTCTATCTTTGCAGCGTTGAAGGCTCGGAGGGAGATCGATGAGGGGTGGTCGGACACCTGCCGCCGCAGTCTGCACGAAAGAAAAACTTGCCGGGAAAGGAGATAGTTTCAAATGAAACGATTATCTTTGCGCCTACTAACCAATTCTATTGAGTTATGACAGTTCATCATTTGTCCGTCATGATACATCGCCAGGCAGAGAAGTACGGCGATAGAGTGGCCCTGAAATACAGGGACTATGAAAAAGCACAGTGGATTCCCGTGACGTGGAACCAGTTTTCCCGAACCGTAAAGGTGGCGGCCAATGCCCTGGTGGCCCTGGACGTGAAGGAGGAAGAGAACATCGGCATCTTCTCGCAGAACAAGCCCGAATGCCTCTACGTGGACTTTGCCGGACTGGCCAACAGGACCGTCTCCGTGCCCCTGTATGCCACCAGTTCTCCGGCCCAGGTGCAATACATCGTCAACGACGCCCGGATACGCCTGCTTTTTGTGGGCGAGCAGTTCCAGTATGACGCCGCCTTCAGCGTTCTCGGCCTTTGCCAGTCGCTGCAGCAGCTGGTGCTCTTCGACCCCGCCATACGGAAAGACCCGCGCGACACCACTTCCATCTACTTCAGCGACTTCCTGAAGTTGGGCGAGGGGCTGCCCCACGACACGGTGGTGGAGGAACGCATGGGGCGTGCTTCGTCCGACGACCTGGCCAACATCCTCTACACCAGCGGAACCACCGGTGAGCCTAAGGGCGTGATGCTCCATCACTCCACCTACGAGGAGATTATCCGCATCCACGACATCCGCCTGATTCACATGAGCGACCGTGACGTCTCGATGAACTTCCTCCCCCTGACCCACGTCTTCGAGCGGGCCTGGACCTACTACTGCTTGCACAAGGGCACACAGGTGTGCCTCAACCTGCGTCCGGCCGAGATAGCCTCCACCATCAAGGAGGTGCGCCCCACGCTGATGTGCAGCGTGCCCCGCTTCTGGGAGAAGGTCTATGCTGCCGTGAACGAGAAGATTGCCGCCGAGAAGGGAATGAAGCGCAAGCTGATGCTCGACGCCATCCGGGTGGGCAAGCGGCACAACCTGGACTACGTGCGCCTGGACAAGCGTCCCCCCCTGTGGCTCCACCTGAAGTACAAGTTTTACGAGCGGACTGTCTATGCCCTGCTGAAGAAGACCATCGGCATAGAGAACGGCAACTTCTTCCCCGTGGCCGGCGCGGCCGTGCCCAACGAGGTGTGCGAGTTTGTCCATGCCGTGGGCATCAACATGGTAGTGGGCTATGGACTGACGGAGTCGTGTGCCACGGTCTCCTGCTTCCTCGACAAGGGCTTTGAGATAGGCTCGGTGGGCACGGTGATGCCCGATGTGGAGGTGAAGATTGGGGCCAACAACGAAATCCTGCTGCGCGGCAAGACCATCACCAAGGGCTACTACAAGAAGGACGAGGCCACCCGCGAGGCCATCGACTCCGAGGGGTGGTTCCACACGGGCGATGCCGGCTACCTGAAGGGCAACCAACTCTTCCTGACCGAGCGCATCAAGGACCTCTTCAAGACCAGCAACGGCAAGTACATCTCTCCGCAGGCCCTGGAGACCAAGCTGGGCATAGACCGCTACATCGACCAGATAGCCATCATCGCCGACCAACGCAAGTTTGTCTCGGCCCTTATCGTGCCCGCCTATCCCGTCGTGGAGGCCTATGCCAAGGAGAAGGGCATTGCCTATGGCAGCATGGCCGAGCTGTTGCAGCACGAGAAGGTGCAGGCCCTGTTCCGTGCCCGCATAGAGACCCTACAGCAACAGTTTGCCCACTATGAACAGGTGAAACGTTTCACCCTGCTGCCCGAGCCTTTCAGCATGGAGCGCGGCGAACTGACCAACACCCTGAAGGTGAAGCGGGCCGCCCTCTACGTGAACTACAAGGAGCAGATAGAACGGATGTATGAGGAGTGAGGGCATCCTGTTTCTGATTGATGACACGCTTTAAAAAGGCTGAATAAAATCAAAACAGGAAGCGGCGGCAATCTTTTTCTTCATCGGATTGTTTCATGTGGAAGCAATCAACATGTGTCATTACATAAAATGAAGATGATATGAAGAAAAAGAGACCTGACCTTACGTGGAGAGAATGTAAACGCCGATGGACGGCCCTGCTGGCCGTGGGACTGTTCCTGTGGGCACTGCCCGCCCTGGCGCAAACCAAAAGAGTGACCGGAACCGTGACCGACCAGAGCGGTGAGCCGCTGCCCGGCGCAACGGTTACCGTGACCGAGACCGGACAGGGCGTCATCACCAACCTGGATGGAGCCTATGCCCTGGAGGCTTCGCCCGAAGAGACCCTGGAGTTTTCCTACGTGGGCATGACCCGACAGCGTATCCCTGTGGGCGACCGCACGGTCATTAACGTGCAGCTGCAGGACGATGCCCAACTGCTGGCCGAAACGGTGGTCATCGGCTATGGCAGTGCCAAGAAGCGCGACCTCACGGGAAGCATCGCCAACATACGGGGCGAAGAACTGGCCGACAAACCCGTCATGAATGCCGCCGAGGCTCTGCAGGGCAGGGTGGCCGGCGTGCAGGTCATCAACTCGGGACAGGCAGGGGCGGAGCCTGAAATCCGCGTGCGAGGCACCAACTCCATCAACGGCTACAAGCCTCTCTACGTGGTGGACGGCCTGCTGACCGACAACATCACCGCCGTGAATCCGCAGGACATCGAATCCATGGAGATACTGAAGGACCCCTCGTCGCTCGCCATCTTCGGCGTGCGCGGAGCCAACGGCGTCATCATCGTCACCACCAAGCGGGCACGCGAAGGGAAGGCCAAGGTGAGCATCCACTCCTCCTTCGGGTGGAAAGCGGTGACCGACCGCATCGCCCTGACCGATGCCGCACAGTTCAAGACCCTCTACAACGAACAGCTGGCCAACGAGGGAAACCCCGCCTTCGACTTCTCCTCCTGGAACGGCAACACCGACTGGCAGGATGAAATCTTCCAGAACAGCTTCGTCACCAGCAACAACATCAGCATCACGGCGGCCACCGACAAGAACAGCTTCTACATGAGCCTGGGCTACGCCTACGAACAAGGCAGCATCAAGCACGAGAAGTACAGCAAGGTGACGCTGAACCTGGGCAATGACTATCGCCTGACGGAGGCCCTGAAGGTGGGCTTCCGCTTCAACGGCGCCCGCCTGCTGCCCGCCGACAGCAAGAGTGTGCTCACCGCCCTGAGGGCCGCACCCGTGGCACCGGTCTACAACGAGGAACTGCAGCTCTACACCTCCCTGCCACCCTTCCAGAAGGCACAGATGAACAATCCCATGGTGGACGTGGCCCTGAAGGCCAACACCACCAAGGCCGAGAACTATCAGGCCGGGGGAAACATCTATGGCGAGTGGGACATCATGCAGGGTCTGCAGTTCAAGGTGATGTATGCCCTGGACTACGCCTCCAACAGTGTGCGCCGCTACACGCCCGTCATCCGCGTCTATGATGAGGCCGCGACCGGCGGTGTGGCCACCCTGGGCGATGGCAAGACCGGCGTGGGACAGGAGAAGCAGACCGAGGTGAAGGTGCAGAGCGACTACCTGCTGACCTACACCAACACCTGGGGCGGACACAGCCTGACGGCCACGGCGGGATTCACGACCTATTACAACAGACTGGAGAACCTGAACGGTGCGCGCACCCAAGGCGTGGGACTGCTCATTCCCGACAATTCCGACAAGTGGTACCTGAGCATCGGCGATGCCGCCACGGCCACCAACGGCAGCACGCAGTGGGAGCGCAGCACCCTCTCCATCCTGGCACGCGCGCTCTACAACTATCGCGGACGCTACCTGCTGAACGTCTCCTACCGCCGCGACGGCTCGTCGGCCTTTGCCTATACGGGCAACGAGTGGCAGAACTTCTACGCCGTGGGCTTAGGATGGCTGATGAGCGAGGAGGAGTGGATGAAGTCCCTCTCCTGGTTAGACATGCTGAAGCTGAAAGCCTCCTGGGGAACACTGGGCAACCAGAACCTCGGAGAAGCCTATCCCGCACAGCCCCTGCTGACCAATGCCTACTCGGCCGTCTTCGGCACCCCCTCGGCCATCTATCCGGGCTACCAGCTGGCCTACCTGCCCAACCCTGACCTGCGTTGGGAGAAGGTGGAGGCCTGGGAAGCGGGCTTTGAGGCCAACTTCCTGCGCAACCGTCTCCACGCGGAGATGGTCTACTATCACAAGAAGACCAAGGACCTGCTGACACAGGTTCCCGGTATCTCGGGTACCGTGCCCGGCATGGGCAACCTGGGAGCCATCGCCAACAGGGGCGTGGAGCTTGCCCTGAGCTGGCGCGACCACATCGGCGAGTGGAACTACGACGTGGGCCTCAACCTCACCACCATCCGCAACCGTGTGCAGAGCCTGGTGCAGGAGGGCTACAGTATCATTGCCGGCGACAAGAACCAGAGCTATACCATGGCGGGCTATCCCATCGGTTACTTCTATGGCTATCAGGTGGAGGGAGTCTACCAGACCGAAGCGGAGATTGCCGTCTCACCCCGCAACACGCTGGCCGACGTGACTCCCGGTGACCTGAAGTTCAGGGACGTGAACGGCGACGGCGAAATCACACCCGCCGACCGCACGATGATAGGCAACCCCACGCCCGATGTCACCTATGGCATCACGCTGGGCCTGGGCTGGCGCAACTGGGAACTGGGCATCGACATGATGGGGCAGGGCGGCAACCAGATTTTCCGAACCTGGGACAACTATAACTTCGCGCAGTTCAACTATATGGCCCAACGCCTGCAGCGCTGGCACGGCGAGGGAACCAGCAACTCCCAACCGCTGCTCGACACTAAGCACAGCATCAATTTCCTGAACTCGGACTATTACGTGGAGAACGGTGCCTTCTTCCGCATCCGCAACATTGCCCTGGCCTATAACTTCGACCCCAAGCTGATTGCCAAGGCCGGTATGCAGGCCCTGAAACTCTATGTCAACATACAGAACGTGAAGACCTGGAAGCACAACACGGGCTATACCCCCGAACTGGGCGGCTCGGCACTCGCCTTCGGAGTGGACAATGGCAGCTATCCACTGCCGGCAGTCTATACGTTTGGGGTGAATGTGACGTTCTGATTATTGCAGTTTCTACTGCACTTTCTTTTGTCTTGAAACAAAAGAAAGGTGCCAAAGAAAAATTCAAGGTCTGCACTTCCGGAGCTACTCCGAGCGCCTTGTCGCCTAAAGGGCAGAAACTCGCTTCGCTCAAACAGTCTGCCCTTCTTCACGGCGACAAGACACTCTCCGCTTGACGCTCCTCCAGTGAGGACCGTAGCCATGCGGCTGTTCGGATGGTAATATTCATGCTGAGGAGTGTAGCCATTCGTTTGTTCGGGTTGTAATGGTTATGTTGTTTTGTGCCGCATGGTTTTCGGTCCTAGGCGGAGGGGCGTAAGCGGAGGCCCTGTCAGGCGTGGGAAAGGAGCGATTGTTTGAGCGAAGCGAGTTTGAGCTCCGTCCACGAATGGCAGGGTTGGAGTAGCCCTGTAGCCTCAGACCGGGCCCTTTCTTTTTGGTATCTTTTTCTTTCGGGCAAGCGAAAGAAAAAGTACAACTAACTAACAAGCATTTTAATCAATAAAGAAACAAGAACATGAAACCAATCACCTATCTATCTGCAGTTGTCTCCGTAGCGGCCGTTATGGCGCTGACGGCTTGCAATGACTTCCTCGACCGTTCGCCCTTGGGGCAGTTCACCGAGGATGATGCTCCCAACGCCTTGGCCGAGGGAAAGATGTTCAACGTCTACTACCTGATGCGCAGCTACAACATCACGGCGGGCGTGCCGGCCTTCATGGTGCACAATGTGCGCAGCGAGGACTCCGAGAAGGGGAGTGATGCCGGCGACGGTGCCGGTGAGGCGGCCATGTGGGACGACTTCCAGTACTCGGCCAGCAACGGACCGCTTGCGGCTTACTGGGGACAGAACTACACCATCATCTACCAGTGCAACGAGGTGCTTGACGACCTGGAGAAGAGTGACCACAACGAGAGTGAAGAGGCCCTGCGCACCCGTGGCGAAGCCCTCTTCTTCCGTGCCTGGTGTTACTTCAACCTGGTGAGGGCATGGGGCGAGGTGCCGTTAGTCACCTTCAAGGTGGCGGAAGCCGCCGAGGCCAATCTGCCCAAGAGCAGTGCCGAAGCCATCTACCGCCAGATAGACAGTGACCTGACGGAGGCCGCTGCCTGTCTGCCGACCACGTGGGGCAGCGACTACACGGGGCGTGTCACGTGGGGAGCCGTCCGTTCCCTCCATGCACGCACCTACATGATGCGCAACGACTGGGACAACCTCTATGCAGCGGCCACCGAGGTGATAGGGCGGGGGATTTACAACTTAGACACACCGGTGGACCAGGTCTTCACCGTGGAGGGCGAGAACTGCGGTGCCAGTATCTTTGAGCTGCAGTGCGAGTCCACCGAATCCATGAAGCAGGATGCTTCCATCGGCAGCCAGTTCTGCGAGGTGCAAGGCGTGCGTGGTGCCGGCAACTGGGACCTGGGCTGGGGATGGCACATGGGGACCACACTGCTTGGCGAGGCTTTCGAGGAGGGCGACCCACGGCGTGATGCCACCCTGCTCTACTTCCGCCGCAGCAACGACGAACCCGTCACTCCCGAGAACACCAACAAGCCTTGGGGCGAGTCGCCGGTCTCCACAGCCATGGGGGCTTATTTCAACAAGAAGGCCTACACCGACCCCGTCCTGCGCGAGAAGTACACCCGCATGGGCTATTGGGTGAACATCCGTCTCATCCGTTATCCCGACGTGCTGCTGATGGCTGCCGAGGCGGCCAATGAGAAGGGACTGGCACCGGAGGCACTGGGCTACTTGGAGCAGGTGCGTGCCCATGCCCGTGGCGGAGACAACACGGTGTTGCCGCCGGTGACTACCACCGACCGCGAGGCACTGCGCCAGGCCATCAGGCATGAACGCCGCGTGGAGCTGGCCCTGGAACCCGACCGTTTCTACGACCTCGTGAGGTGGGGCATTGCCAAGGAGGTGCTGACAGCTGCCGGAAAGAACTATCAGGAGAAGAACGCCCTGCTCCCCATCCCGCAAAGCGAGATAGACAAGTCGGATGGCGTGTTGGTGCAGAATCCGGATTATTAATTATAACTCCCTCTAACCCCCTTTATCTCCTTATTTAAATTTGAATCAATAATGAAAACAAAGAAAATATGGGCAGTCCTGATTGGGGCTGCATGCAGCCTTGAGCTATCGGCCCAGGGCGGTTGGAACGCCTCCACGGACGGAGCGCAGGAGATGGATGCCTTCATCACCTCCCTGATGGGACGTATGACGGTGGCCGAAAAGATTGGCCAGCTGAACCTGCCCGTGACGGGCGACATCGTGACGGGCGAGGTGCGCTCGTCGGACATCGGCAGCAAGATACAACGCGGCCAGGTGGGCGGACTCTTTGGCCTGAGAGGCGTGGAGAAGGTGCGCGAGTTGCAGCAGCTGGCGGTGGAAAAGAGCCGCTTAGGCATTCCCCTGCTCTTCGGTATGGACGTGATTCATGGCTATGAAACCATCTTTCCCATTCCGTTGGGCCTGTCGTGCACGTGGGACATGGCGAGCATCGAAGAGTCGGCCCGCATAGCCGCCGTTGAGGCTACGGCCGACGGCCTGTCATGGACCTTCAGCCCGATGGTGGACATCACCCGCGACCCCCGTTGGGGACGTGTTTCCGAAGGTTCGGGCGAAGACTCCTACCTGGGTTCGCTCATTGCCCAGGCTATGATTAGGGGCTATCAGGGAGCGGAGAATCCCCTGCAGAAGGAGAATGAGATGATGGCCTGTGTGAAGCATTTTGCCCTCTATGGCGCAGCCGAGGGCGGACGCGACTACAACACGGTGGACATGAGCCGGCAGACGATGTATAACGTCTACTTCCCGCCCTTCCTGGCTGCGGTGCAGGCCGGTGTGGGCAGTGTGATGGCCGCCTTCAATGAGGTGGACGGGGTGCCGGCCACAGCCAACCGCTGGCTGATGACCGACGTGTTGCGCAAGCAGTGGGGCTTTGACGGCTTCGTGGTGAGCGACTATACGGGCGTGGACGAGATGGTGGAGCATGGCCTCGGCTCCCGTCCCGACGTGGCGGCTCTGGCCTTGGAGGCCGGGGTGGATATGGACATGGTGAGCGAAGCCTTTACCGGCACGCTGCTCCGGTCGCTGCAGCAGGGAAAGGTCTCCATGAGTGCCATTGATGCCGCCTGCCGCCGCATCCTGGAGGCCAAGTACCGCCTGGGCCTTTTCCAGAACCCCTACAAATACTGCAATCCCCATCGGGCCAAGCGAGACATCTACACCACGGCCCACCGCAAGGCTGCGCGGCGCATTGCCGCCGAGAGTTTCGTGCTGCTGAAGAACGAAGCTCCATCGCCCGACGTGAAGGATGGCAACGGTGCCGCCTGTCGGCTGCTGCCGCTGACGGACTACCTGGCCGTGGCGGCTCCCGGGTCTGTAAGGATGACGACCACCGAGGCCGGCGGCCCCTTCGACGGGAGTGCCACCATCGGTGTGATAGGTCCATTGGCCAACACGAGCAACAACATGAACGGCACGTGGGCCGTGACGGCCGTACCGGGCCGCACGGCCACCCTGCTGCAGGGGCTCACTGACATGGTGGAACGCCTGAACGCCCTGCCGGTGAACCAACCCGACGAGCCGTGGTACATCCCCCTGATGGAGATGCAGACCAACCTGAAGCTGCTCTATGCCAAGGGAAGCAACCTGGTGAGCGATTCGCTCTATGAGGCGCGGGCCACGATGTTTGGCCGCGAGTTGGGGCGTGACGGACGTACGGACGAGGAACTGTTGCAGGAGGCACTGGCCGTAGCCCGCCAGTCGGATGTCATCGTGGCGGCCCTGGGCGAGAGCTCGGAGATGAGCGGCGAGAGCTCCAGCCGCACGGAGCTGGACCTGCCCGACGTGCAGCGTGCCCTGCTGCAGGCGCTGTTAGAGACGGGAAAGCCCGTGGTGCTGGTGCTCTTCACGGGCCGTCCCCTCACGCTGACGTGGGAACAGGCCCATGTGCCGGCCATCCTGAATGTGTGGTTTGGCGGCAGTGAGGCGGCCGATGCCATTGCCGACGTGCTCTTCGGCCGCTACAATCCCGGAGGCAAACTGACGATGACCTGGCCCAAGACGGTGGGACAGATTCCCCTCTACTATGCCCACAAGAACACGGGCCGCCCCTTGCCGCAGGGAGAATGGTTCAGGAAGTTCAGGAGCAACTACTTGGACGTGGACAACGAGCCGCTCTATCCCTTTGGCTACGGCCTCTCCTATACCACTTTCGGATTCGGTCCCTTGGCGCTGAACGATACGTTGCTGACCGATGGCGGGGCACTGACCGCCTCGCTCACCGTGACCAACACGGGCCGCTATCCCGGCTCGGAAGTGGTGCAGCTCTACCTGCGCGACCTTGTGGGCAGCACCACGCGCCCCGTCAAGGAGTTGAAGGGCTTTCAGAAAATCTGGCTGAATCCCGGGGAGAGCCGCACGGTCTCCTTCACCATCACCCCCGACCTGCTGAAGTTCTATGATGCCGACCTGCACTACGTGGCCGAGCCGGGCGACTTCCTGGTGATGGTGGGCAGCAGCAGCCGCGATGTGCAGCCGCTGAAGGCCACCTATGCCCCACAGCCGTTGCCGTCGGCCGTCTCTTCGTCATTGACCGCCTCTCCGCTGTCGGCCGCCACCTCTGCAGCGGCTGCACCGTTGCCGGCAGCGGATTCCATGCTGTCGGATGAAGCGTTGATGGACAGTGTGGAGCGGCGCACGTTTCTCTACTTCTGGCAGGGAGCCGAGCCACACAGTGGCCTGGCCCCCGAGCGCATCCACATGGACGGTATCTATCCGCAGAATGATGCCGGCGTGGTCACCTCGGGAGGCAGTGGTTTTGGCATCATGGCCCTCATTGCCGGTGTGGAGCGGGGATGGATTACGCCCCGTGAGGGTTTCCAACGCTTTGAGCGGATAGTCTCTTTCCTGGAGCAGGCCGAGCGTTTCCACGGAGCCAGTCCCCACTGGTGGGTGGGCAGCACGGGGCGTGCCAAGGCTTTCAGTCCCCACGATGACGGGGCCGACCTTGTGGAGACGGCCTTCCTGATGCAGGGCCTGCTCTGCCTGCAACAGTACTATGCCGGCGGCTCTGCCGAGGAGCGTGCGTTGGCGGTCAGGGTGGACAGCCTGTGGCGCGGGGTGGAGTGGGACTTCTTCCGCCGCGATGGCCGCGATGTGCTCTATTGGCACTGGAGTCCCGTCCACGGCTGGGCCATGGACTTTCCGGTAAGGGGCTATAATGAGTGTCTGGTGATGTATCTGCTGGCGGCGGCATCGCCCACTCACGGGGTGCCCGCCACGGTCTACCATCAGGGATGGGCAGGGAATGGTGCCATTGTCCGTCCCCACACGGTGGAGGGCATCCCGCTCCGTCTGCACTATCAGGGAGGTGAGGCGGGGCCGCTCTTTTGGGCGCAATACTCCTTCCTGGGACTGGATCCTCGCGGCCTGGCCGACGAGTATTGTCCCTCCTATTTTCATGAGATGAGAAACCTGACGTTGGTGAACCGGGCCTACTGCATCCGCAATCCGCACGGCTGGAAGGGCTTCGGCACCGACTGTTGGGGGCTGACGGCCAGTTACAGCGTGGAAGGCTATGCGGCCCATGCTCCTGCCGAGGCGGAAGACAGGGGAGTCATTGCCCCTACGGCCGCCCTCAGTTCCATTGTCTATACGCCCGAGGCGTCCATGCAGGTGATGCGTCACCTCTATGGCTTGGGCAACAAACTGTGGGGTCCCTATGGCTTCTATGATGCTTTCAGCCCGGCGGCCGACTGGTATCCACGGCGCTACCTGGCCATCGACCAGGGGCCTGTCGTGGTGATGATAGAGAACTATCGCACAGGACTGCTGTGGCGGCTCTTCATGAGCCACCCCGATGTGCAGCGCGGGCTGGCGTTGTTGGGATTCACCACGTCGTGAAGGGGCACTTCATGAGGTGGGAGTTGTAGTAGCGGATGTCGCCTGTCACCTCCTTGCCGATGAAGGGCGGCTTTTCGAAGGGTTCGTCTTCGGCCTGCAGTTCCACTTCGGCCATGACGAGACCCTGATTCTCGCCGTAGAACTCGTCCACTTCAAAGAGATGTCCGCTACTGCTTCTCACCATGTAGCGTCTCTTGTCTATCAGGCCCGGCTCGCAGAGCTTCATCAGTTCACGGGCCTCTTCGGGGAGAATCTCCTTTTCCCACTCAAACCGGCTGGTGCCTGTCGCGTTGGAAGGTCCCTTGATGGTGAGGTAAGCCTTCTCGTCCCTGATGCGCACACGCACGGTGCGTCCCCGCGCACTGCTGATGTAGCCCTGCACGATGTGGCTGCTGGCGTGGGCCAGTGGTTTGAAGTCGCCTGTTACGAGGAATTTCCGTTCTATCTCCTGTGCCATACTGCTCCTTGGGCCGCGCGTTACATAAGGGAAGAGGCCACCCACAGGGCACACATCAGTATCACTGCCGATATGCCCAGAATCACCAGGATTCTCTTGGCCTGTTTCTCCTCTTTCTTGCTGTATGACTGCTGTTTTTTCTTGTTCTTTCCCATGTGTTTCTTGTATTTTAAAGTTCAACGATGAACAAAGTAACGGGATTTTGCGGAAGAAAGCAAGAAAAACAGCGGATTTTTTTCGCACCCACGCTCCTGACGCCGCCATCTCCCCGTTTTTTGACGGGCTTCTCCTTTCCTCCCCCTTGTCGCTATGGAATGTAAAGCATTCGCACTAATCTCAAGACATATGAATTGCCTGCTCAAAAAACCGCCCCAGTTGGGGAGGAATTTTTTCCCAGTTGGGGCGGAAATTTTCCATCGCAGGGAAAGTCTTTTTAGGCAGTGCTGCGAAGTCGATTTTCCAATGATTGTGGCGACAGTTTGTGGCGGAAGGCTCTTATCCCGATATTCCCCTTACGCGGTCGTCGAAGGCGGAGAGGGCGGCTTTGGCTCCTTCGCCCATGGCGATGATGATTTGCTTGTAGGGCACGGAGGAGACGTCACCGGCGGCATAGACTCCGGGCAGGGAGGTGCGGCAGTGGGTGTCGATGAGAATTTCACCGATGGGAGAGGTCTCCAGTTCGTGTCGGAAGGGCTGGCTGTTGGCCGACAGTCCAATCTGTACGAAGATGCCGTCCAGGGGGAAGTCGTGCTCCTCGCCGGTGGTGCGGTGCTTGGCACGGAGAGAGGTGACCTTGTTGCCGTCACCCGTCACGCGGGTGGTCTGCATGGAGGTGAAGATTTCCACGTTGGGCAGGCTGCGGGCCTTGTCCTGCAACACTTGGTCGGCTTTCAGGGAGTCCATGAACTCAAAGACGGTGACCTTGCTGCAGATGCCGGCCAGGTCGATGGCGGCTTCAATGCCCGAGTTGCCTCCGCCGATGACGGCCACGTGCTTGCCCTGATAGAAGGGACCGTCGCAGTGAGGACAGAAGGCTACGCCACGGCCGATGTACTCGGCTTCGCCCGGAATGTTCAGTCTTCTCCAGCCGGCTCCCGTGGCAATGATGACAGCCGGTGCCGAGAAACTCTCACCCCCCTTCACGGTGATGTTCTTTATGCGTTCCCGCAGTTCGGCCTGTTCGATGGTGCGGTTCTCGAAAAGTTCGATGGGATAGTGTCCCAGGTGGGTACGCAGATCATCGGCCAGTCGGACTCCGGTGGTGTGGGGAACGGAGATGAGGTTTTCGATGCCCACGGTCTCCTTCACCTGTCCACCGATGCGCTCGCCCACGATGGCTACACGCAATCCCTTGCGGGCCGAGTAGATGGCAGCCGATGCTCCGGCGGGCCCGCCGCCCAGTACGAGCAGGTCAAATTCCCGATGGATAGGGGGATTTTCGCTTGTTGACGGCTCGCTACCGAAGCGTTCTTCCAACTTCTGGAGCAGTTCGCCCAGGTCACCGCGCCCCACGTGCAGCAGTTCGCCATTGGCATAGACCGAGGGCACGGCCTGGATGTTCCGTTGCTCCACCTCCGCTTGAAAGAGGGCACCGTCTACCATCTCATGGCTAAGGTTCGGGTTGGTCAAAACGATGATGTTCAGGGCCTGTACCACATCGGGACAATTGGTGCAGGTGAGCGAAACATAGGTTGTCAGACGAATGCCCCCTTTCAGGGATTGGATGCGGCGGATGATGCCGCTGTCGGGCAGATTTTTCCCCTTTCCATCGGCGTTTAGCACGGCCAGAAGCAGGGAAGTGAATTCATGCCCGTTGGGGATGCCCCGGAAGGTGATGCCGGTCTCCTCGCCATCCTTCAGCAGGGAAAATTCGAGGCTGTTATCTTGGAAAGTCTGGTTCAGTTCACACGCCAGATGGTCGGAGCACGAGGCTACGTCGCTGAGGAAGGCCTGAAGCTCTTCGGTTTCGCTTCGCCGGCTGTCGGCTATGAGGCGGAAGGTGTAGTGTGCATCAAGATTTTGGAAAATCTGACGGACTTGCTGGAGGATGGAGGAGTCGAGCATAATTCCTTTAATTGATAATTGATAAGTGATAAGTGATAGTTGACAGTGGCTAAAAACTATCCATTATTTTAGATTTTGCCTACCAGGTCGATGCTGGGCTTCAGAGTTTCGGCACCTTGCTTCCACTTGGCGGGGCACACTTCGCCCGGATGGCTGGCCACGAAAAGGGCGGCCTCTACCTTGCGGAGCAGTTCGTCGGCGTTGCGACCGATGTTGTTGTCATGGATTTCGGCCACCTTGATCTTGCCTTCGGGATTCACGAGGAAGGTGCCGCGATAGGCCATGCCGTCTTCTTCAATCATCACGCCGAAGCCACGGCTGAGGATGCCTGTCGGGTCGGCCAGCATGGGGTAGCTGATTTTGCGGATGCTCTCGGAGGCATCGTGCCAGGCCTTGTGTACGAAGTGGGAATCGGTGCTTACGGAGTAGACCTCCACGCCCAGCTGCTGCAACTTCTCATACTTCTCGGCCAGGTCCACCAGCTCGGTGGGGCAGACGAAGGTGAAGTCGGCGGGGTAGAAAAAGAAGATGGCCCACTTGCCTTTTACGTCGTCGCTACTGACGGTTTTGAACGCGCCGTTGTGATAGGCTTGAACTTTGAACTCGGGGAGTTGGGAGTTGATGATAGGTGTCATAATCTTACTTGTTTTAAAAGGGTTATTACTTATTTTTGTTATATGCTTGCTGTCTCTTCTTGGGGAGCTGTTCCCCTGTCTTGACGCTGCAAAAATATAGCAGAAATTCCGATTAAAACAATTTTCCCGATTGAAAGGTTTTATGGGGTGATAGAGAATTTCTATGCGGGCGCAAATGGGAAGTTGAATTTTGATGGCAGTAGTGGAGTGATGAAAGGAGATTTGTTGTATATTTGCGCTGATTCTCCCGGACAGAATTTAATAATAAAGGTATATATCATGCAAAAACCTAAAGTTTACTTTACTGATTTCCGTACGAAGGCTTACGGAGACGGTCTTCCTTCCAAACTGAAGAAACTCATCCGTAGGGCCGGTATAGCCAACATGGACATGGACGGCAAGTTTGTGGCTATCAAGATGCACTTTGGCGAACTGGGCAACATCAGTTACCTGCGTCCCAACTATGCCCGCGCCGTGGTGGACGTGGTAAAGGAACTAGGCGGCAAGCCCTTCCTCACGGACTGCAACACCATGTATCCGGGTAGCCGAAAGAATGCCATCGAGCACTTGTACTGTGCCTGGGAGAACGGCTTCACGCCGCTTACCGTGGGGTGTCCCATCCTGATTGGCGATGGCCTGAAAGGAACCGACGAGGTAGAGGTGCCCGTAGAGGGCGGTGAGTATGTGACGGCGGCCAAGATAGGACGGGCCGTAATGGATGCCGATGTGTTCATCAGTCTGAACCACTTCAAGGGGCACGAAATGACCGGTTTCGGCGGAGCCATCAAGAACATAGGCATGGGCTGTGGCTCGCGGGCAGGAAAGACCGAACAGCACATCAGCGGACAGCCTGACATTGATGCGGCCCTTTGTCGCGGCTGCAGACGTTGCCTGGCCCAGTGTGCCAATAACGGACTGGTGTTTGATGAGGAGATGGGCAAGATGACGGTGGACAAGGCCTGTTGTGTGGGATGTGGCCGTTGCCTGGGGGCGTGCAACTATGATGCCATTCACTTTGAGAACTATCATGCACCCCAACTGCTGAACCGCAAGATGGCGGAATATGCCAAGGCCGTGGTGAGCGGACGCCCGCAGTTCCACATCTCCTTGGTGCTGGACGTGTCGCCCAACTGTGACTGTCATGCCGAGAACGATGTTCCCATTCTCCCCAATATCGGTATGTTTGCCTCTGCCGACCCCCTGGCGTTGGACCAGGCTTGTGTGGATGCTTGCCTTGCCGCCACACCCATGCCGGGCAGCCAACTCTATGACCGCATGCAGCAGCCTGACTTCTGTGACCACCACGACCACTTCGTAAACTCCACTCCCGAATCAGAATGGAAGTCTTGCCTGGAACATGCCGAGAAAATCGGCTTGGGCAGCCGAGATTATGAGTTGGTGAAGTAGGGGGCTTACACCAGTGCCTGCGTCCCCTTCAGCTTCAGCATCTCCTTGGGGACGGAGGATTGTATCTCCTTCACGAGGTTCTCCAACAGCGTGTGGCGCACGAAGTTCTTGCCGGTGATGAGGATAAGCTGGCGGGTAGGCGTGGGGATGGCGAAGGGGCGCACCAGTTCGCGCTGCGACTCGCTGAGCTGGCGTACGGCCAGTTCGGGGATGAAGGTGATGCCCTTGCCGCTCTCCACCATGCGCATGAAGGTCTCCATGCTGCCCAGGCTGTAGGCCAGCTGGCTGCTCTGTGCCCCCTTCAGCTGACAGAAACGTACCAATTGGTCGCGGAAGCAGTGGCCTTCGTCCAGCAGCCACAGTTCGCGGCTGTTGGCCAGGTCGCTGGTGCGGATGAGGCTGTTCTTGAAGAGTTCGTCCTCGCGTGCCACGTAGGCAAAGTATTGTTCGTAGAACAGGTGCACCTGGTTATATGGCTCCAGTCCGTCAATCTGTGCCAGGATGCCGGCATCGATGTCGCCCGTCAGCAACGCTTCCTTTATTTCGGAAGTCTTCATTTCGCGCACACGGATGTCCAGTCCCTTGTACTTCTTCATCAGTTGCGGGAAGAAGCAGGGCAGCAGGTAGGGGGCGATGGTGGGCAGGATGCCTAACCGGAAGGTGCCTGTCATGGAGTGTTTCTCCTCCTGGATGATGTTTTTGATGCGTGCTGCCTGTGCCAGTACCTCGCGTGCCTGTGCGATGATGTGCGTACCCACGGGGGTGGGAGCGATGGGCTGTTGTGAGCGGTCGAAGATTTTCGTGTCCAGTTCCTCTTCCAGTTTCTGAATCATGGCGCTGAGGGTAGGTTGTGTCACGCGGCACAGCTCGGCCGCCTTCCCGAAATGCCGCACCTGATCCACGGCCAAGATGTATTCAAGTTGTTGCAGGGTCATAATAGAAATTTTTTGCAAATATACTCAATAAATGGTAAAAACATTATTTATTTGCCACCTTGTTTAATAGGATGTCTCCGCAATTCTGGTAGACTTCATCAAATATTTCCCGACAGCGTTTTTCGCTCATTTTTGTTTTGATGCCCACTGCGATGAAATCCTGAAGTGTCGGAACTGCCGTTTGATTGACAGAAGTTGCATGCTGACCGTTATAACCTTCCGTGCAGAGTGTAAGATCGTATGCTGGTGCCAGATGCCACACCCATTTCCCTGTGTCGTCTTTTTGGATGAAAAAGCTGAAATTTTTGCAGTGATCATCTTTGTTGTCAGTCAAATAGTTGAAGACCATTCGGCGGAACATTTCTTCTACTTCTTTCGGACTTTGCGTGAGATAGCCGGTTAATGCCAACAGGTTGCTGTAGTCCAGAACAGGCTCAGAAAGCGATAGACAAAGTAGTCCGCCAGCTGTAGCTATATGGATGCGTTCCCCCTCGGGCGTTAGGTCGAAACGTCTGGTGGTGAAATACTTGCCATTCATAAGCTTGAAGTCGGGTACGTTGATGCCACAACGTCGGGCCACCTCATTATAGTGATACTCTTGCAAGCCCATATCCTGTGGGTCGTAGGTATGCCTGAATTTGACTAACCAATGTCCTTCATTATCCGAAAATATCGTTTTGGGTCTGCATCCGCCACTGTTGCCACTGTTATAAAGAAGTAGTCCGGCATCGGTGTCTTGTTGCTCTTTCAGTACCTCCAAAGCCTTTTCTTGCAATAAATCAAAGTCGTTGATCTCCTGACTATTGCCGATATGCGTTTCTGGCTCGTAACAGAGAGCACCCATACCGTTTCCCCCGACCAGGCTCAGCCTGTCAATGGACGTCAGATTCCTGTCGTCTATACCTTTGCGCATCAAGGTCCTATGAAGCAGGTAGCGCCCATATCCATCAGGAAGACTATCTTCAAAGATACCGAAGTTGCCATAGAAAGGGGCTGGCTTTGCTATAAACAAGCCAGGTTTCAATGGCAATTCGAGGGGAGAGAGGCTGAAGCCATTTCCCAACCATGCTTTATCATATTCGAAAGCACAAAGTCTGTTGTCGGGAGTGAGCGATAAAATACCCACTATTCCATGGTGGTATTTAACCGTAAGTCTGTCTATCATATGTCTTTCTTATAAGCCCGGCTTTTGCCTGCGTTTTTACGAATTTGGCTCAATTCTTCCATCGTGGAATATTTGGGCTGGCTGAAGATACTTTTGATTTCTGAGGCATAATCCATTGCCATGGCTAATGCAATCAGGTTTTTCAAGGAGATGAGCCCCTTTTGCTCAAATCTTACAATGTTGCTTTGGGCGACACCGGAACGTTCTGCCATTTGTCCGCGGGTCAGATTCTTCTCTATTCTACGCTTGCGGAAGTCATCGGCCAGTGCTTTGGCTATGTCATCGGCGTTGTCAAGCATGTAGTTTTCTAAAATTGATAATATATTATTCATATCAGCCTTATTTATATAGATAAAGATAAAATATAAGCAGTTGCAAAGTTACTCATTTTGTGCCAAACCTGTTTAATGCGCTTATAAAAAACTGCTGATTCACGAATGATTTAACGATTATTCAAGGTGGCATTGTTTATGAAACGGCATGCGATAGATGTCGTTTGGTTTTCCCTGATAGTCTCCATCTATATCCCGATAGAAATCATCTGTTGGAGCGTTTTCATCCCGTTCTTATCTTTGCAACAAAAACCAAGGGATGGTTGTTATAGCAGCCGGACCGGTTGAGAAAAACAGATTCATTAATCCTTTAAAACAATAAGAACGTATGAAGACTTTAGATTATTTGCATTTGAATGAAGGTAAGGCAGTAGCCGTAGTAGCAGCGTTGCAACAGTTGTTGGCCGACTTCCAAGTATATTACACCAACCTCCGTGGTTTTCATTGGCACATTGAAGGACATGGATTCTTCGTGCTTCACAGCAAGTTTGAGGAACTCTATGACGATGCTGCCGAGAAGATTGACGAACTGGCCGAGCGCATCCTGATGCTGGGAGGTACTCCTTCCAACAACTTCAGTGACTACCTGAAGCAGTCGCACGTGCAGGAAGTGACGGGAGTGAAGTGTGGTGCAGATGCCATCGCTAATATCCTGGAAACTTACCGTCACCTTATCCGCGAAGAGCGCAATCTCATCGACCTGGCCAATGATGCCAACGATGCCGTTACCGCCGACTTGCTGACCGGTTATCTGAAAGAGCAGGAAAAGCTCGTCTGGATGCTCGTAGCCTTTAGCGCAAAATGCTGCGAGAAGTAAGTTAGTAGTGTAATTGTGATAGAACTAGGGCACCCGACCGAGATTGGTGGGGTGCCTTTACTATGTGTAGATTTGTATGATGTCCTCCTTATTTCATGACGGTTATAATTCCTTCAGCTCGTTTATCTTCCGGCAGGTGGTCAGCACATGATCCAGTCCATAGAGCATGGCTCTGCTGTCGATGGCCATCCAAGCGAAGAGTGACTGAATCTTCTGATACCCATAAACTTTTTCTTTCTATCGTTTGTTATTTCGACGGAAAGCGTTACATTTGCAGCGTTGAATCCCGGTAGCCCCTGACGCAAGTCAAGCTATCGGGTTTAGTTTTTTTATGCTCTCTACACTTGCTTGCGCTTTCCTTTTGCAAATGTACTCAATAAAATAGTAAAACAGAATAAAGGGTCATTACTTTTCGAGAGCTTCCGCTATGTTTTCTTTTTCTTCCATGCCTAATTTCTGGCGGACGACGGTTTTGCGTTGGTAGACAGTGCGGACACTTTGTTGCGTGACGAGGGCGATTTCCTTGGTCGAGAAGTTGGCACGGAGCAAGCAGCAGAGCTGGATTTCTTTTTCGTTCAGCACGTCAGCATATCGTTCCAGAAGATGGCGGTGGAAGCCGTCGTAGATGTAGTCAATGGTTTGATAGAGCACCTGCCAGTCGAGCAGGGCATCCACAACGACCTCCTTGTTGGTTATGGCCGTCATGCGCTTCAGCAGTTCTTGGTTGGCGGCAGTGGGATTGGCAGCGGCCATGCGGATGACTCCCAGCTGTTGTAACATTACGCTCTTGAAGAAGCGGTCATCCTTCTGTTTCTCTGTATGCTGTTGCGACTCTGTGACCAGTTTTCGCAGGGTCTCCAGTTCCTCTTCCTTCTCTTGCGCCTGACGTTTTTTCCGCTGGATGATAAAGGTCAGTACGGCGATAATGATGAGCAGTCCACTCGCCACATATATCATGGTCAATCTTGTCTGTTGTTGTTTGATGGTCAGTTTCAGGTTTCGCTCGTTCAGCAGGCGGTTATTCTCCTCTTTGACATCGGTAATGGCTTGCCTGATGTAGGCATTCTCTCCCAATTGGTTGACAAAATTTGCCCATTCCATGATGTAGATGCGTTTCTCCTTGGCATAGTGCAGGATGCTCCTCAGCAGTTGCATATAGCTTTGCATTGGCAGATTGTTTAGGAACTTATCGTTGGTATTTGCTTCTGCCAATGCTATTTGGTGTTCGGCCTCTTTCAGATTGTCTTGCAACAGATAATATCGAGCCAAAGAAGCATGTGCAAAAGCCACCTCCATACTGTCCTTTTTCTCGATAAAATGGTGCAAATACTGCTTTTGAAGTTCGATGGCCTTTTCCTGATTGCCGTAATCGCTGAGTATGTCCGCGTAATTGCGCAATGCTTGTCGCCAATAGTTGGTGGTATCGCTGGAAGTGCGGATGTACTGGGTGAGGTTGCCGAAAAGCCGTATGCACTCCTCGGGGCGGTTCAGGTAGAATAGCATGATGGCGAGTGCATGTTGATTCTCGAAACTCTTTCTTTCCGTTTCATCTCTCATGATACGGAGGAGGTATCGGTGACAGGCTTCGTAATTGTAGTCTCTATTGCTCAAACTCATTAATGTTTTTAAGGCATTCTTGTCCGTTTCGGCTATGGACTCCAATAAGTTGTAGGCTTCCGCCTTCTCACCTTTCCACCAATGGTGAATGGCGGTGAGGATGGTGGCTTGCGACAGTCGGGCAGAGTCTTTAGGCTCCAATGCTCGGTAGTGTTCCAATGCTTGATATAATAAGGTGTCTTCACTGAGCGATTTGTTTTGGTTGGCTCGCTGTTGGGCAATCTCCAACACCTGTTGGAAATCAATGTTCTGCTGTTTAGGGCTACATCCGCTAAGGAGCAGGGAGAGCGTTAGTAGTGTCAGTATGCGCATGGTGTATTGTTTTCTGCAAAGATAGTGATTTTTGTGGTTGGGAATGTTGCCTTGCACTCCTTATATAAAGGCGTTTTGTCCGGATATAAACTTTTCTTTTGGAAGTGCTCTGTGCGTCAGCATGTTATGGGACTAACTGCACCATAAATACTTCCCTGTATAAACCTTTTGAACCTTGTTCTATGCCTAACTTTGCCTCGACAAAAATCAAAAAGAAAAAGCAATATGAGACAGATTTTAATGGCAATCAGTATGCTGTTGCTGCAAGGTGTGGCAATGGCACAGGGTAGAATCAGTGGAATGGTGGTGGACGATGGCGATGCTTCGCCGTTGATAGGGGCAACCGTTGTTTTGCTTGATGAAGAGATGAATCAATACGTAGGTGTGACAACAGGTGCAGACGGGCGTTTCGAACTGAAGGAAATGGCTGTGGGCGACTATGTGCTTCAATGCTCGTATGTGGGTTATGATACCTTTACCGTTGTATTGAAGCGGTTGGAGAAACACATGGACTTGGGTGAAATCCGTTTGAAGCATTCTTCGGCCATGCTGGAGGAGGTGGTGATTGAGGGCGAACGGGTAATTCGGAAGGTAGACCGGCAGGTCGTTATGCCTACCGAAATGCAACGGAAAGCGGCTACCAACGGTGTCTCCTTATTGCAGCATCTCCAGTTGTCGGGCCTCTCTGTCGATTTGATGAGCAAGAGCATTCGGACAAGCTATGGAGAAGCGGTGCAACTGCGTATCAATGGTGTGGAAGCAACCCAGGCCGAGGTGGTGGCCATTAGGCCGGCAGATGTCATCCGAGTGGAGTATCACGACCAGCCGGGATTGCGTTATGGCGGTGTGGCAGCTGTAGTGGACTACATTGTCCGAAGGAAGAATGCAGGAGGTAATCTCTCAGCCGACCTGACCAACGGTGTTGAACACCTCGGATTCGGGAATTACCAGGTATCGGGAAAATATTATCGCGGCAAGTCGGCGTTCAGCTCACAGCTGCAGTGGAGTCGTAGGGACTTGGAATGGAATCGCGAAAATGAAGAAACCTTTCGTTATCCGGACTACACGATTACCAACCGAGAGATGGTGGCTTCGCCCGTTCAGGTGAAGTACGACTATCTGGACTGGTCATTCAACTATGCCTATACGAACGACGAAAAGAGTATGCTGAACATCACTTTCCGCAATAGTGTCAAGGATATTCCGCACTCCCCTTCCGACAGGAACAGCATACTCTATCAGGAGGACAAGGAGTATCGGGTAGTGGACCGTGAGCAATCGAAAACAACCATCCCGTCGCTCGACGTTTATTATCAGCAGAACTTAAAGAACGACCATCATCTGTACCTCGATCTGGTGGGCACTTACCTGAACAGCTGCAGTCGGCGCACTTACTCGATGACGGAGCCGGGGCAGACACCGATCGAAGTACTTTCGGAGACCGAGGGTGACAAGTATTCCTTGATAGGGGAAGCCATCTACGAACTTCCGCTGTGGAGTGGAAAACTCTCTACTGGGCTGAAGCACAACCAGGCATGGATGGACAATGTGTATGATGGAGACATCCAGAGCAAGGTGACGATGCATACGGCGGAGACCTCCCTCTTTACCGAATATCAGGCAGGAGCGGGAAAACTGAACTACACCTTGGGGCTGGGAGCGATGCGCACCTATCACCGGCAGGGAGACGCGTCTCAGGAGAAATATATCTTCCGTCCCACGTTGAGCCTCGCCTATCAGCCGGTGAAACAACTCTCCTTGCGATACAATGCCACCCTTTCGGGCTATGCTCCCTCCCTTTCCGCCCTCAGCAACGTGGAGCAGAGCATGGATGCCTATCAGGTGCGTCGGGGCAATCCCGACCTGCAGAGTGTGATCTACTTCAGCAACCGTCTTTCGGCTGCTTGGCGAGGTAAGTGGGTAAACCTGGAACTGTCTGCACGCTATAGCTACGACCATCGTCCCATTATGGAAGAGACCCATTATGAAGCGGGGACTTTTGTCCGCACCTATGCCAACCAGAAGGGCTTTCATCGGTTGAACCTGCAGAGTCAAATCCAGCTTCGTCCTTTCAAGGAGTATCTCTCCATCAGTCTGAATCCCTATCTGAATCGCTACATCAGCCGGGGCAATGTCTACACTCATACGCACAGCAATTGGGGATTACGGGGGAATATCATCGGTAAGTATAAGCAATGGATGTTTATGGCGAACATACATACTTCCTGGCATGAATTTTGGGGCGAGACCATTAATGAAAGTGAAGCCATTCATTCGATTGCTGTGGGTTACAATGCTGGGAAATGGGCTTTACAAGCTATGATGATGAATCCGTTTACCAATGACTATCATCAAGGTGTGGAGAATGTGTCGAATTTGGCACCCAGCAAGCAGTTGGCTTTCTCTAAAGACTTTACCCGGATGTTTATGCTCAATGTCTCATTCAATCTCGACTTTGGCAAGCAACGGCAGGTGGCAGGCAAGCGCATACAGAACAGCGATACAGATACGGGCATCCTTTCGGGCAGCAAGTAGGCTTCATAGCTTCCCTCTATCCCCCGGTAGAAGTAATCTGTTGGAGTGCATCGCTTCCCGCCCTATCTTTGCAAAAATAACAAGAGGATAGGTGTTCTATCCGAAAAGAGTGAATCAATAAAACATTAATCATTAAACATTGAATAAGTATGAAGACTTTAGATTATTTGCATTTGAATGAAGGTAAGGCAGTAGCCGTAGTAGCAGCGTTGCAACAGTTGTTGGCCGACTTCCAAGTATATTACACCAACCTCCGTGGTTTCCACTGGCACATTGAAGGACATGGATTCTTCGTGCTCCACAGCAAGTTTGAGGAACTCTATGACGATGCCGCCGAGAAGATTGACGAACTGGCCGAGCGCATCCTGACGCTGGGAGGCACTCCTTCCAACAACTTCAGTGACTACCTGAAGCAGTCGCACGTGCAGGAAGTGACGGGAGTGAAGTGTGGCGCAGATGCCATTGCCAATATCCTGGAGACCTACCGTCACCTCATCCGCGAAGAGCGCAATCTCATCGACCTGGCCAATGACGCCAATGATGCCGTTACCGCCGACTTGCTGACCGGCTACCTGAAAGAACAGGAAAAGCTCGTCTGGATGCTCGTAGCCTTTAGCGCAAAATGCTGCGAGAAGTAGACAGTTGTGTAATTACGATGGCAAGGTGCCGCTATGCGCACCTCCTCCTCTTGATGATTGAAACAAAGGGCGACGGGCTGAGAAGCCGGTTGCCCTTATCAATTCTAATGATGACGACTTAGCGTGATAAATCATGGGATGCTGTGCCGGGCTACAGATTATTTGCTTATTACGAAATCTCCGTTTAATTCTAAGATAATTGCAAATCCTGCGATTTCTTAGTTAAAATCTATACGTAAATACACCGATTAAATGGGTTTCTTTTGTTGCGGTGTAAGAACCTGTTCTGAATTTATTCCTTTCTTTTATGGCTCTTCTGCAATTTAGTTGAAAAAGGCAAAGTACTTACTTGGCCAACGCAGTATATATCCGTTAGCACTTGAAGTATATATTACCTGACCGATGAAGTATATATTACTTGGCCGATGAAGTATATCTGCTCGAAAATGA
>JAFURM010000025.1 GCA_017471925.1 Bacteroides sp. | reverse complement strand
GAGCGAAGGAATCTCACGAGTCTGATAACCCTCTTCCTCGTACATCTTGCAGAAGAGGTCGAACGCATACACCAACACGTGACCACTACCCATACAGGGGTCGATGAACTTGATGTCCGAAGCCGAGTGAATATCTTCAGGGATGGTATCGGTCTGCCCCTCTGGTGTAGGGATATAGTAAGGCATCTCCTCCTTCAATCGGCTATCGGGATGGAGTGTCATCCAAGTGCGACCCAAAGAGTTCTCTACCATATAGCGCACTACCCAGTGAGGAGTAAAGAGCTGTGTAGCAGCAGCCTGCTCGTCACTCTTGAGTCCACCTTTCTTGGTCTTCTTCACTTCGGCATCGGCCTTGCGGTCGGTGATGTAGAACTGGTAGAGCCAGCCCATAATCTCTACATTTTGGCAATCCTCATCGGTCATTCCTTTGCGGATATCCGAAACAAAACTTTGCTCTGAAAGCAGGTCCTCGGGCAAAAGTAACTCGGTATAGTCGCTGATATGCTCAAAGAGGAATGGCATGGACGAACCCAAATGGTTGCAGGTGGCTACCAAAAGCTTGCGATAGAGTTTTGCTTCGGGCAAGTTCAAGTCCTCCGGGTTGATGCGAAGATTCTCATCCACGCTGCCGCTCATGGCCTCCTGCAAAATCTCTGGACGCATCTGTCCAAGGGCAGGTGTCACTACTTTGGGGGTAGCATAATCATTGGCATCCATATAGCGAAGCGCCATCACTCGGTTGAACCAAGTGTAAGCAACCTCTTCCACTACGATCTCTTTACCCTTTGTCTGAATCTGTGTCTTCAGATTAGCAATCTGGGTTTCATAACCACGAAGCTCAGCCGTATCTTGAGTTAAGATAAACTCCAACTTCGTTTTAATCAATGACAGGAGTTTCAATCGGGTCTGCTGAGCAAATGTCTTCAGTGCGGCAGTATTGGTAGCCATATCTAATGTAGTAATTAGTTCAACATAATATTCTTGTTCTGACGGATATAGTCCATCATCTTCTTTTTCAATTCACTGATGTATGCTTCTACGTCAGCTTCGTTCTCAAGCATCTGTTTAGAGAAGCGAACATCCATTGCCTTGGCCTTCTGCACAAATTGTTTCATAGGACGCTTTGGTGCATCTGCTTTCTGAGCCTGAGGCTTCGATGTGTCATCTTGAGCAGTAGGAGAGGCTTTCTTATTGGCTTCCTCCTCAATCCATTTATTGATAGACTTGAGACTGTTATTGTATGCATTATCGATGTCGGTATGCATTGCCTTCAAGTTTCCGATGTATCTTTCTTCCTTAGCCTTGTTCTCCAATGCAGTGAAGAAGAGCGTGATTTGATTACGCAATGATTCGGAAATCTCTGCAAAGGTTGGAATGTTCTTCAGGTTCTCCAACTTCTCTGTAATTTTAGCCAAGACTTCTTCTCTCGCTTCGTTTTGCAGTTGCTTGATCTCTTCGGCAATCACAATCAATGCCTCATTAGCTTTGGTCATCTCTTTCCAGGGCTGGCGGCTCTCGTAGATGCGATTCAGAATATCAATGTTCTCTTGAGAAACGTAGCTCAAGTTGGCCTGATTACCCTTCTTCAAGGTCTCAATCTTGGCGAAGATAGCAAACTGGGCACCCTTAATGAATGATGCAATCTCATCGGCAATGTCTAACTTGTCATCCAAAGCATCCTCCAATTTACTGATGCTTTGATATAAACCTGGATATACCATTGATGCTATGGAACGCAATGATGAAACAACATTGTCGAGTGGCTTTACGAACTCAAAGCGGTTGCGTCCGGCAATAGCACCCAAGTCTTCGACCTCACGCTTCATACGCTCAATGAATGCATTGTGAACATCCTTGGCACTGATGGCCACACAACTTTCATCATTGAAGAACTCCTTATAGAGCCCCTTCAGCTTGGTGATTTGCGATGTGGTAATGGTCTCCTCAATGTCAATAATGGTATTTTGTTGCTGATTGGAGTTGGTCAATGCGGTATAGATGTCCCTGTCTGCTACTGGAGCACCATTGTAGCGGAAAGAGATCTTATCCATCTTATAGAGCTTGGCTATGATGCAGAGGATAGCCGTCTCGTACCAGCCATAAGAGCCACCACGGAATACATCAATCAAATCCTTGATCTTGGTACGTACAGCCAAACGTTTCTGCTTAGCGATTTCATTGAAAATCTCCATGCTACAAACATCGTCTTCAAGCTTGCCGAACATCGTGCCACTGGTAGAGCTATTGATGATAGTCTTAAGCATAGCATCATCATAGTCGATGGTAAGCATCTTCAAATTGGTGTAAACCTGCTCTACAAGGCATTTCATGCCATCGGTCAACCGGTTCTTCAAATCCTGAGACTTGATGTCTGTCAATTCCTGACCACCGATGTAGAGACGAGCATTCTTTGATAGCTCAATCAAGCGGTTTACGATAGCCTCACGACGACGGCTGTTCACTCTTCGTTTGTCGGAGATAATCTGCTGGCGATAACCGTCATCGTTGCGAGAGAGCAAGCGTGTCAAGCACTTGTCGGCCTTCTTGAACATTACCAAGTCTTCTGCCAAATACTTGTCTTCGCCCAATACGACACAGAGTTGGTTGGCGTGCTGCATAGAGTACATACACATGTTTTCAGGTGCTGTGCTCATGAGGTTATTTAACGGAGTGATGAAATGGATGAACATGTCAGAATCTCTTCCGTCAAGTACTTCATCCACCATTCTGCCAAATGGGAAGATCTTATAGTTTGAAAGTTTAATCTTTGAATCGGAAAAAATTTCGTCGCGGAAAATCTTCTTCAACTCTTCGTTGGTTGCTTCAGGACGAAGCTCTTCGTTCTTGATTTCAGTCTCGATGTCCTTTTCCTCGTTTGTCTGATAGTGGTACTCATCGTTAGCCCCCTTTTCGATATAGGATTGTCGTACCAGTTTATTGAGGGCTTCCTGAATATCGCTACGGTAGGCAGGGAAGTCGGTATCCAAAGTAGGCAACATGACACGGGTGATGTTGTCAAGCGTGGATGGGAATCCCTTGACATACTTCAAGAGGAACAATGCCTTGAGTACCTTCAATGCCAACTCGTCATTCAGTGTACGTTCTGCTTGTTGGATATCAGAAGAAATCTTGGTCTGCAACACACCACGAAGTCCTTCGTACATGTCGCAGAACTGAACGATTTGGTCAAGTTCCTTGTCTTTATATAGTTTGGCCACATCTTGAGTGATGGTCAACATAGAACGTTCACCCACCGATTGCTGCTTACCGCTAAATGCATTATTCTTGCTCAGTTCGATGATGGATGCCTGAAGCAGGTTGAACTGGTAATCCAAGAATGGGAAACAACGGGCAAATTGCTCCTCGTTCTTATAGTTGTTCTTGAACTGGCTCTGATCGCCAAAGTTGAAGAGACTCTTGATGATGTTCTTCTGCTTGTCGTATTCTTTACATAACAAGGCTTGGGCATCTTCTTTCTTTTCGAGCAAACGACGTTGGATGACCTCGTCGGCATTGGCACTGGTGAGGAAGATACGTGTGGTGAAACGACCTTGAATGCGAGAAAAGTCATGAGACTGTTGTGCATTCAAGTCGCCCACGGTTGATTCCATATCCATCTGAGAGGTCACCACGATAAAGGCTCTTCCTTCGGTCTTATCGGTCAAGCCCTCAGCAATGGTTTGGAGCGAGAGCATACGATGCACGTCCTTACCGATAAACTGACCCACCTCATCGACAAAGAAGATGAAACGGCTGTTCTGTGGCTGCTTGGCCAAATGCTCTTTGACCAAGGCTACAAAGCTATCAATGTCCATCTTGAAGTTGGCAATCTGGGCACGGATGTTTTTCTCGGCTGTATCCTTGTCGATACCCTCAATGCCGGCAACTACCTCGGCCAACTTATGCAGTTTGAGCATAATGGCTTTACGGGCATCTTCCCATTTCTCTTTGTGAAGACGTTCGTATTCAGATTTGAGAAGTTCGTATTTGCCTTGGTTGTCGAAGTAGCGTTCTATTTCAGCAATCTCAGGTTTCTTATCATCGTAGCCAAACTTCTTATTGAACACCTTCAGGAAGATAGCCAATACTGGGTCGTTTACATTCTTTCCCAAGCCGTCGTGAAGCTCTTGGATATTGAATAGGACACTCTCGGTTGGAATTTTACAAGCTGTAACAATGTTCCCTTTGAGTTCGAAATCGTCATTGGCTTTCTCTGCAAAGAGATCGCCACACTTTTGACCGTCAATGACCAAATTGTTTTCAAGTACGTATGACAAAATCTTCAGCAAGTGAGACTTACCGCTACCAAAGTCACCAGAGATCCATACACAGTTTGCCTTGTGTGGAGGAACCAAGGTGTCGAACAGTCTTGGCAAGAGACGCAATTGCTCTGCGGTGATTACATACTCGGTAATTTCTTCAGATAGTGCAGATGTACTATCGGCCTTGATAACTCCGTTAATCTCACGGGTAATATCTTTTTTATAGATAAACTCCTGTATCATAATGCTTATATATTATCGTAGGAACATTTAATATCGCTGAGGTTATGACCTCTATAGTAATTCTCGTCGGAGATGATGCCGAACAAGGAGAGTTGGAGATTGTTGTAATCTCCTGGGAAGAACAATATAAGATTACTCTCGTTAGCAAGCTCTTCGATGTTGTTCAATATACCATGTGAACGCAGGAAAGGATACACCCGACCCACACCGGTGATGAAAGTAAAATCAGGTGCGTTTTCTTGAATAATTTCATTGATGCGAGGTATAACCACATCTTTTATATCCAAGATACTATCCAAGGTCGAAGAAATAGCGTCAGAGTCGAGTTCCTTTTCCTCTTCCAGCAATGTCTGTAGAACCCCTTCTTCATCGAGTATCTTGACACTTAAGTCAAAGAGGTCGATGATGATGGCTTTTTTATCTTGCTTGGCAAGGCGCGAGACAAGTCGGTTGGTCTGATGGGGAAGTTCCGATTGTTTGCTGACAGGTATCTGCTGGATAAACAAAGGAAGTTCGCCACCTAAGTTCTGACCGAAATCAGGCGACACCAGTTTCTGATAGACACCTTCGAAGAGGATGTCCATATCGGGTATAGGGTTATTCATACAGACTTCTTGCATTACTAATTTCGTTGTTTGAATACAAAAATATACCTAACCACTTTGGGTTATCCTTTACGATAACCTCTTCTACCTTCTCGGGCAGATAAGGTCGTCTCAAGATGCCTGTATCAACCGATTCAATGAGTTCGGCCTGCTCCAGTATCTTGAATACCACCTGACGGATTTTATTTACCGTAAGGTCGGTAATGGACTCCAACTCGGGGTGGATGTATTTCTTCTCGTTAAAGAACTCATTGAAATTGGCATGAGTCACTTTCTCGTGCATATTGAAGAAGCACTCTCTGACATTGACAAAGATAAAGTCAAAAATAAGAGCGTGTGCTTTACAAATGGCCAAGAGGAGAAGCAATCTACGGATAGAGTTGTTTCCCGACACCAACAGGTCAAGCTCTGTTTCATTCAATGCCTCAATGCGTTGCTTGACCAAGGAAAAGAATCGCTTGTTGGTAGAGACCTTATCCTTCTCCATGAGGTTCTCCTTGAAAGCACGCTCCTTGGTTATTCCCCAATTGTAGCCCGATTCCACGAATACCTCGGCAACAGCACACGTCTCATTCATGAGCAATGCACCGGCAGTGAATGTAAGATTATATGTTTGTTCTGATGACATAATCGTAAGGCAACTCTACTAATACAACTTTGATTCTATTGATATCTTTGCTCATCATTGCAATATTCTATAGTTTCAATACTGCAAATATAGTGGATAATCAGTAAAAAACATTATTCTGCGACAATAAAAAAGTGATCCTTAGAAAAATAATGGTGTATTTCTCTGCTTCCCGCCCCCTCCCCATATACCTTCCCGCCTTCCTTGATATTATCTTTGCTGATTGACTCACCTTAGTAAATCTACTGGCTCACTCCATGTGAATCGTTCGGTTCACTTAAAGTGAGTCGATGGACTCACTACTGTGAATCTTTGTGAAAAGCTTGCTTTCCGGGGACTGATGTATTATCTTTGTAGGGTCTAAACAGATAAATGCAATGGCTATACATTATGAGTTTTACAGAAATCCCGACTCGAACGGGACGGGCGAAAGGCGCTATCATGCGCGAGTGGTAAATTATGGACAGGTGAACACGGAGATGTTGGTGGGGGAGATGATGAAGGGGAGCAGCGTGTCGAGGGGTGAAGTGCGGGGCATGCTGATGACGCTGGCCGACAAGCTGAAGGAGTATCTGGGGGATGGGCGCAGAGTGACGATTGCCGGCATCGGTACGTTTCAGGTGAACTTGCGCTGCAAAAGGGAGGTGACGGATCCGGATGAGGCACAGTCGAGGGACATTGAATTCAAGTCCATTTCATTCCGTGCCGACAAGGGATTGCGCGAGGAGATGAAGCGGAAGAAGATTCTGCGCTCCAGCCTGAAGCCGCACTCGATGCCGCTGACGGAAGAGGAGTTGAGGGCCAAGCTGGAGGAGTATTTCAGCAAGGAGGAGGTCATCACGCGCAGGGGACTGCAAATCTACTGCAACCTGACGAAGTCGACGGCAATCCGCACTCTCAAACGCCTGGTGGAACAGGGAATAGTCCGCAACGTTTCGACGGACAAGAACCCCGTGTATATGCTGAACAGGCCCTGACCGTGCCGACTTTCCATCAAAAACTATAGGGAAAGGGTCAAAATGTTCACCCCTTGCCCGAAAGGAATGCGCTACTTTTGCAAGGTGTGAAAACTGTAAAATCAATCCATACTAATACCATCAGAAAATGACGAAACATTTCATGGGGCTGACCGCCCTTTTCCTCTGCATGGCCTGCTCGCATCCTGCCAAGGAGACGACTTCGCCAACCCCGGAACCCGAGACAACAATCAGTAAGGAAGACTCTTATGCCCGCCGCTTTGCCGATTCCGAGATGGCACGCTTCCCCCAAGCATGGCAACTGGATCATGGCAAGCGTCTCTTCTTCGGCTATGCCCAGGGTGTGGGATGCTGTGCCATGCTGAAGATGTGGAAGGCCACCGGCGACCGCCGCTATTATGACTACGTGCACCAATGGGCCGACACCATCATCAACGACAAGGGGGAAATTCACCTCTATGACAAGTCCACCTACAACATTGACTATATCAATTCGGGCAAGGTGCTTTTCGACATCTATCGGGAAACCGGCAACGAGAAGTACAAGAAGGCCATGGAGGTGCTGGTACGACAGATGAAGGACCATCCGCGCACCTTGGAGGGAGGCTACTGGCACAAGCTCTGCTATCAGCATCAGATTTGGCTGGACGGTCTCTACATGGGCTCGCCCTTCCTGGCGCAATATGGTGCCGAGTTCAACCAGCCCGAGTGGATAGACGAGGCGGTAAGGCAGTTCCGCCTGTGTCATGCCCATACCCACGATGCCCGCACGGGGCTTTATCATCATGCCTGGGACGAGAGCAAGAGCCAGCGTTGGGCCAATCCCGAGACGGGCCATTCTCCCAACTTCTGGGGACGCAGCATCGGATGGTTCTTCATGGCGATGGTGGATGTGCTGGATTTCATTCCTCAGGAACATCCCGGCCGTGCCGACATCCTCTCCTATATCCGTGGACTGGCCGATGCCTTGCCGCGCTACCAGCGTGAGGGACTGTGGTATCAGGTCATAGACCAGCCCGAGCGTGAGGGCAACTTCCCTGAAGCCAGCGTCACCACGCAGTGCATGTATGCCTATGCCAAGGCGGTGAACAAGGGCTACATAGAGCCGAAGTATAAGGAAGTGGCCGAGAAAGCCTTTGAAGGGCTGAAGAAGACATTGCTCATTACCAATGAGGACGGCACCTTGACGCTGACCCGTTGCTGCCAGGTGGGCGGATTGGGAGGCAATCCCTATCGTGACGGCAGCTTTGAATACTATATCGGCGAAAAGATGCGCGACAATGACTCCAAGGCCACAGGTCCCTTCATCATGGGATGCCTGGAGCTGGGCAAATAATCCTGAATAATGAACGTAGACATGAAATTCCGACACCTTATTATTATTATGGCCTGTCTGGGCACTCTTGCCGCCTGCCAGAACGGGGGCGACAAGTATCAGGCATTGTATGACGAACTTCCCTTTGACATGCCCCGTGTGGTGGCACCCACCTTTCCCGACTACCGGGTATCTCTCACTGACTATGGTGCCGTGGGCAATGGAAAGGACCTTTGTACCGAGGCTTTTGCCCAAGCCATTGCGGCATTGAGCGAAAAGGGTGGGGGATATCTGGATGTCCCGGCCGGCGTGTGGTTCACGGGACCCATTGTGCTCCGCAGCAACATCAATCTCCATCTGGCCAAAGGGGCCTTGATACTCTTCTCGCCCGATGTAGACCTCTATCCGCTGGTTGAGACCGTGTTTGAAGGACTGGACACCCGACGTTGCCAGTCGCCCATCTCAGGCGTAGGCTTGGAGAATGTGGCCATTACCGGAGAAGGTGCCATTGACGGCAACGGTCACTACTGGCGTCCGCTGAAGCGTGAGAAGGTGACGGAAAGCCAATGGAAACAGGCCACTTCGCGTGGCGGAGTCTATAAGCGTCCCACCTATTGGTTCCCTTATCCCGAAACGCTGAAGGGCGACACCATCAGTGACATGAATGTGCCCCGCAACCTGAAGAGCGAGGAGGAGTGGCACGGTGTGCGTCACTTCCTGCGTCCCGTCATGGTGAGCCTGCGAGAGTGCAGGAACGTGTGGCTGCAGGGAATCATCTTCCAGAACTCTCCCGCCTGGAACCTCCATCCCCTGATGTGCGAGAATGTGCTGATAGAGGAGGTGCAGGTGCGCAATCCCTCCTATGCCCAGAATGGTGACGGCCTGGACCTGGAGTCGTGCAGGAATGCGCTCATCGTGAACTCCACTTTTGACGTGGGCGATGACGGCATCTGCCTGAAGAGCGGCAAGGACCAGGACGGACGCCGGCGCGGACGTCCCTGCGAGAATGTGGTTGTAGACGGCTGTACGGTGTTCAAGGGACATGGCGGCTTTGTGGTAGGCAGCGAGATGAGTGGCGGTGTGCGCAACGTTTCGGTCAGCAACTGCAAGTTCCTGGGCACTGACGTAGGCCTGCGCTTCAAGAGCAAGCGCGGACGTGGCGGCGTGGTGGAGAACATCTGGATAACCGATGTGACCATGATGGACATTCCCACCGAGCCCATCACCTTCAACCTCTACTATGGCGGAAAGTCGGCCGTAGAGGTGCTGGAGAGTGGTGAGGCAGTGCCCCAGGCGGTAGCTCCCATGCCCGTAGACGAAACCACTCCCTGCTTCCGCAATATCCATGTGAAGAACCTGGTGTGCGCCGGTGCACGTCGGGCCCTCTTCTTCAACGGCATCCCCGAAATGCCTATCAGCGGCATCTGGTTAGAGAACCTGGACATTACCTCCGAACTGGGAGCCGAGTTCGCCTACTGCAAGGACATCAACCTGAAGCAGGTGACCATACGCCAGGAGAAGGGCGAGCGGCTCGTATCGCGTTTCTGCGAACAACTGAATGAGAAGTGAAACTGACATTTGAACCCCAAAGGGCATGCCTGAAAGGTCAATGACCTGACTTGTGGCGGCTCTCCAAACACTGATTCAATGATGAAACAAACCATCTGCAGCATGGGAATGGCCTTCATGGCCTTCCTCTCGCTGACGGCACAACCGAAGAATGATGCCGATTACCTGCACCATACGGCCGCAGAAGCGGGCCTGTCGGCTCAGGAAACAGCCCTGAAGATTGCCGGACGCATACTCTCCGGTACTACTTATGAGTTCGTGAACAACCGGACGGGCGAGACCTACAAAAGCGTGAAGAACCTCCCCTTGGATATGGACGTCAGGGTGGCATGCAAGTACAACAAGTGGCACTATACCAACGGTGTCACCCACATTGCCCTGATGGAACTGGCCGACAAGACCGGTGATGAACGCTACACCGACTATGTGCTGAAGAACATGAACTTCGTCTTCCATGAAGGCAACCTCTCCTTCTTCAAGCAGCAGTATGACAAGGCCAAGGCCGAGGGCGGCTGGCGTGCCGTGCGCAAGCTCTCGTGGCACATGATTTTCCGTGGCAAGCGGTTGGACGACAACGGTCCCATGGGAGCCAGCCTCATAGAGCTGCAGATGAAGCATCCCGACAAAGCCTTCCTGGACTACATCAACACGACGGCCCATCATGTCAGCCATGCCGAACCACGCTTAGAGGACGGCACCATTGCCCGCCTGTGGCCACACGTCAATACCATCTGGGCCGACGATGCCTTTATGGCCGTCTCCTTCCTCTGCCGCATGGCCAAGTTGACGGGCAATATGAGCTATGTGGACGATGCGGCCCGTCAAATCATCAACTATCACCGTTACCTGTGGTGTCCCGAGAAGCGCATCTTCTATCATTGCTATCACACGGACAACGGAGAGCATGGAGTGGCTCATTGGAGCCGTGCCAACGGATGGGTGTTCATGGCCACGGCCGACTTGCTGGCCGTGATGCCTGCCGACCATCCTCGTCGCAACGAAGTCCTGGATTGCTTCCACCGTCAGTGTAGTGGGGTGGCCCGCTATCAGGGCAAGAACGGCCTGTGGCATCAGCTGCTTGACAAGCCCGACTCTTATGAGGAGATTACCGGTACGGCCATGTTCGTCTTCGGCATAGCCCGTGGCGTGAAGAACGGTTGGTTGCATCCCGACTTTATCCATGTGGCCGAGCAGGGGCTGCACGGCATGCTGACGAAGATTTCGGCTGAGGGTGATGTGACCACCACTTGTGTGGGCACCGGCATCATGCCCTCTCTCTCCTTCTATTATAATCGTCCCACGCAGGTGAATGACCCGATGGGCGAAGGTCCCGTGCTGCGTGCCCTCATCGAAATGATGGATGCACCGCGCTACACGGAAATCAAGGCCGAGGAACAGTATGACAAGATTGGCCGTTGAGGCCCGCTAATACTCCAGCGTGAAGCGACACACCACGGGAAGGTGGTCGCTGTAGCCTCCCTGATACTTCATGCCGTAATAGGTGCGGAAAGGTTGTAGCCCTCCATAGCGCGGGTCTTCGGTCAGCAGGAAGGAGGGGCTGAAGACCGCCGTGCGTGATTCGTCGGTGTGGAGAGAGGCTGTGGGCAGGAGCAGGTTGCCCGACACGATGATGTGGTCCAGCAATCCCCATTCCCCTTGATACTTGTAGCTGCCATAGGAGGGCTGCTCGCTGCAGCGGCGGGCCAGCAGGTGGTAAAGCCCGTTGGAGTGTGGCTGTAGGGAGGGAACATCGGCCCGAAGCACTTCCCGGACGGAGCGGTTGTGCGGATAGTCGTTCAGGTCGCCCATAATCAGAATTTGCGGATAACTCCTTGTCATCATCAGACTGTCTGCCTGATGACGCAGGAGGCGTGCGGCCTGCAGGCGCAGAGGTTCGCTGGCCTTGGCTCCGCCCGAGCGGGAGGGAAAGTGGCAGACGAAGACATCCAGCGTATCGCCCGAGAGCAACAGCCCGCTCACGTGCAGGATGTCGCGTGTGGTCTTCCTCTTGTTGTCGGGAAAGCGGACCGGCAGACAGCGTTGCTCGAGAGGCTTGAAGAGCTGGCGTTGATAGAGCAGGGCGACATCGATGCCCCGCTGGTCGGGCGATTCGGTCATGAGGTAGCGGTAGCCCGCCTCGCGCAAGGCGGAATAGCGGGTCAGGTCGCGCATGACGCTGTCGTTCTCCACTTCACATAAAGCCACCAGGGCCGGTAGGTTCCATTCGCCGGCGGCAATGATGACGCGGGCTATGGCATCCAGCTTCTTCCGATACTTGGAGTAGGTCCAGTGGCGTGTAGCCTCCGGCAGGAACTCATGGTCGTTCTTCAAGGTGTCGTGGCGACAGTCGAACAGATTCTCCACGTTATAGGTCATGACGCAAAACTCCTGCGTCTCCTTCGCCCCTTGTCCGTGGAGGGCAAGGGGAAGGAGCAGCAGGAGTATGGCGATGAGTCTCATAAACGGCAGGGAAGGGTCAGGCCTTGACAGGCGCATGTTTCAGGATGTCCAGCAGGTGGTCCCAGAACTTCTGCACGGTGGGAATCAGCATGCGCTCGTCCGGTGAGTGTACTCCCTGCAGGGTAGGGCCGAATGAAATCATGTCTAACGTGGGATACTTGTCCAGGAAGAGACCGCATTCCAGTCCGGCGTGGATGGCCTTGACCTTGGCCTCAGTGCCGAACAGACGCAGGTAGGACTGTGCGGCCACTTCCAGTATCTCCGAGTGCGGGTTGGGCTTCCATCCCGGATAACCGTCGCCGAAGCTTACCGTTGCACCGGCCATTTCGAAGACGGTGCGCACCATGTTGGCAATGTCTTGCTTGGCCGATGCGGTGGAGCTGCGCTGGCTGGTCTCTATGCGGATGATGTGTCCGGGCTTCATCTTGACAGAGGCCAGGTTGGTGGAAGTCTCCACCAGTCCGGGAATGTCCTGGCTCATGGCCATCACGCCGTGCGGGGCTGCATAGAGTGCCTGCAGCACGTGCTTGGCCGTCTCGCGGTCTATGGCCGTCTCGCGTCGTTCCTCGGACTCCATCAGCAGTTGCAGGTCGGGGTCTACCACATTATATTCGGCCTGTACTTCGGCAGCAAAGATGTTCAGGTCGGCACGCAGGGTATGCTTGTCGGCTTCGGGAACAGCCACAGTGGCGTGGGCTTCGCGTGCAATGGCGTTGCGCAGGTTGCCGCCGTCTATTTCGCAGAGATAGAGGTCATGCTTCTTGGCGGCCTGGCTCAGGAAGCGGGTCAGAATCTTGTTGGCATTGCCTCGTCCCAGGTGGATGTCACCGCCGGAGTGTCCGCCCTTCAGACCCTTCACGGCAATCTTGCAGCAGAAGTAACCCTTGGGCACCTCTACCTCCCGGTAGGTGAACTCGGCTACGGAATCCACGCCGCCTGCACAGCCTATGAAGAGTTCCCCTTCGTCTTCCGAGTCCAGGTTCAGCAGGATGTCGCCGTTCATGAAGCCCTCCTGCAGGGCAAAGGCACCGGTCAGTCCTGTCTCTTCATCTACCGTGAAGAGGCATTCGATGGGACCGTGCTCCAGCGTCTCGTCCGTCAGGACCGCCAGTTCAGTAGCCACTCCGATGCCGTTGTCTGCACCAAGGGTGGTGCCTTCGGCTTTCAGCCACTCGCCGTCAATGACCGTGCGGATGGGGTCGTTCAGGAAGTCATGCTGCACATCGTTGTTCTTTTCGCACACCATGTCTATGTGCGACTGCAGCACGATGGTCTTGCGGTTCTCCATTCCCGGAGTGGCCGGCTTCTTGATGAGCACGTTGCCCGCTTCGTCCACCTTGGTTTCCAACTGATGCTTCTCGCCAAACGCTTTCAGGTAGGCGATAATCTTTTCCTCCTTCTTGGAGGGGCGCGGCACTTGGCATATTTCCTCGAAATAGCGGAATACACCGGCCGGTTTCAAATCTTTCTTTTCCATATTAATCCTTATTGATTTAATCTTGTTTTGCTAAATATGGTTAAATTGGAGCCATCTTGTGTCCTTCGTTCTCTTTTTTTAGAGTAAAAAAGGCGTGTTAGTCCGTCCAAAGCCCTATATTTGCACCCACAAAAGTAGTGAATATGCTTGATACGTTATTGATAACTTTGTTAATAGTTGCTATTTGCATCGTTTTATTGGGCGTGAACGTCTTTTTCGTGAAGGGAGGCAAGTTCCCCAACGGTCATGTAAGTGGCAACAAGGCAATGCGCGAGAGAGGTATCGGGTGTGTGCAGTCCCAGGACAGGGAGGCCCGGCGCAAACCGCGCTTCTCTTTGGACGAACTGGAGAAGGCACTGGACAATGTATGAACTAATTAATTCTTAAAACAATATTTTGATACCAATTATGAAGAGATTAAACTACCTGATGAACGGCTTGGCAGCTCTTGTAATCGCCGTTCTGTTTTCTCAATGCGCCGGTAAGGCCGACAACCAAACTGTTGCTCCCACGCAGGCCGGTGGCTTATCCGAAATGAAGTTCGCTTATGTGGATATAGATACCTTGCTGACGAAGTACAACTTCTGCGTAGACCTGAATGAGGCTATGGTGAAGAAGAGCGAGAACGTGCGCCTGACCTTGAACAAGAAGGCTGCCGACCTGGACAAGCAGAAGAAGGAATTTGATAATAAGGTGCAATACAACGCTTTCACCCAGCAGAGAGCCGAGGAGGAATACAAGCGTCTCGTTAAACTGGAGCAGGACTTGCAGAACTTGAGCAACAAGTTGCAGGCCGAGCTGATGAGCGAAACGGAAAAGAACAACATCATGTTGCGCGACTCTATCAATACTTTCCTCAAGGAGTACAACAAAAGCAAGGGCTATAGCATGATTTTCAGCAACACAGGATTTGACAACCTGCTCCTTGCCGACAGTGCTTACAACATCACTAAGGAGATTCTGGAGGGTCTGAATGCCCGTTATTCTGCTGCTTCAAAAGAGTGATTCATTAAGTAGACATTTCTTTTTCAATGACATTTGTTCATCATTGATTAATGTTAATGAATAGATTTATATAGTTGGGTGGGCTATACCGTGAGGTATGGCCCACTTTTTTTCTCTCCTCTTTTCTTTGGCCTTTCCTTCCGAATGCCCATTGTGCCACACGTGTATGGACGATGGACCACACATGTATGGACGAAGCACCACACGTGTATGGACGATGACCCACTCATCTTCCGAGGTCGGCCTGGAGTTGGCGGATGGCAGTGACGGCATCGCCTTCTGCCTGATTGAGCAGCGTGACGAATCGGCTGCCGATGATGCCGCCCGAAGCATGGGCACAGGCCGCTTCAAACGTCGCCTTGTTGCTGATGCCGAAGCCTATCATGCGGGGATTGCGCAGGCTCAAAGACTCAATCCTTTGGAAGTAGGCCTGTTTTTGCCGGTTGAACTCCTTCTGTGCACCGGTGATGGCTGCACTGGACACCATGTAGATGAAGCCGTCCGTGTGGGCATCAATCTCCCGGAGGCGTTGCTCGCTCGTTTCCGGCGTGATGAGCATGATGACCTTGACATCATACCGCTCTGCGGTCTCCTTGAACTCCGTCTGATACTCCTGGAAGGGCAGGTCGGGAATGATGACTCCGTCTATGCCGCAGGCCTGACACTCCTGACAGAAGTGTTCGAAGCCGAATTGCAGGATGGGGTTCAGGTAACCCATCAGTATCAGGGGTATCTGCACGTCGTTGCGGATGGAGCGCAGCTGGCTGAAGATCAGGCGCAGGTTCATGCCGTTCTTCAGCGCACGGTTGGCTGCCTCTTGGATGACCACACCGTCGGCCATGGGGTCGCTGAAGGGAATACCGATTTCTATCATGTCTACTCCATTGTCGGCCAATGACTTGATGACACTGGCGGTGCCCTCCAGCGTGGGGCATCCGGCACAGAAGTAGATGGACAACAGGTTCTTGGGATTGCTGGCGAAGAGTTGGTTTATTCGATTCATAATATTTTTTTATAATAGACAGTTGATAATTTTCAGCACGAATGACACGAATTTAAACGCCGATTTTCGTGTGTGAATCTGCGGGAATCTGTGTTTCAATACACTTTCATTATTCATGATTTAATTGTGCCACGAATTGTTTGAGGCTCTTGGCATCCTTGATGCCGGGGGCAAGCTCGAAGCCGCTGTTCAGGTCGATGCCGGCCATCAGGGGATGCCGGAAAGCCTTTAGCGCAGGCAGGCATGAGGGAGAGAGACCGCCGCTCAGCAGAAAGGGAAGGGAACCTGCATAGGCTTGCAGGATGTTCCAGTTGAACGCCCGGCCCGAACCGCCATGATTGGGCGACTTTGTGTCGAACAGCAGGTAGTCACACTCCTCCGGACCATACCGTTCGGCCACGTTCAGGTCAGCCTCCTCCTGTATGGGCAGGGCCTTCACGATGCAAAACCCCTGTTGCTTCAGCCTGTGGCACAGTTCGGGCGACTCGCTGCCATGCAGTTGCAGGATGTCCAGGGCTAAGCATCGGGCCTTCTCCCGTATTCCCTCCATGCTTTCGTTGACAAAGACACCCACCCGCTTGCAACCCGTGGGCAGGTAGTCGGGCACTGTGGTGAGACAGCGCGGCGAGCGGGGATGGAAGATGAAGCCCATCCAGTCTATGCCGACAGCCTCTACGGCCCTGATGTTTTCGGCTTGGGTCATGCCGCATACTTTGACTATCATAGGGCATCGGGTGTGGGGATAGCGGTGATGAATGCTTGCAGTGCCCGGTCGGGAGCCTCGCTCTTCATGAACGTCTCGCCTATCAGGAATCCCCTGAATCCTGCCATGCGCAGGCGGGCAAGGGTTTCCGGACGGGCAATACCGCTTTCAGAGACCAGCACCCTCTCCTTGGGCAACAGTCCGGCCAGGCGGAAGGAGTTTTCCACGTCGGTATGGAAGGTGCCGAGGTGACGGTTGTTGATGCCTATCATGTCCACCTCAGGTGTGATGTAGGCCAGCTCTTCCTCGCTGTGTACCTCGAGCAACACCTCTAACCCCAGCTCATGGGCCAAGGCCGTAAACTCCCGGCATTGGACGGGGGAGAGGCAGGCCGCAATGAGCAGGACGGCATCGGCTCCCACGACACGGGCCTGATAGAGCTGATAGGCATCGATGACGAAATCCTTCCGCAGGATGGGAAGGCTCACGAGGGGACGGGCCGTGGAGAGGTCTCGCAGGCTGCCTCCGAAAAAGGTTTCGTCGGTCAGAATGGAGAGTGCCGAAGCTCCGGCCGCTTCGTAGGCGGGCGGTAAGAGGCGGGCATCGGCCTCCTGCCTGATCCATCCCTTGGAGGGAGAGCGTCGCTTGAATTCGGCAATAATGCCGTGAGGCGACTCTTTCAGTGCCTGCTTCATGCTGACAGGACGGTGCAGGTCGTTGTCACTGTGGAGACGGTCGCGGAGCAGTTTCATGCTGATGGCCTCCTGCTGTCGGGCCACTTCGATACGCTTGTGGGCCACGATTTCGTTCAGTATATCTTTCATCTTGCAGTGGTTGGGGTGGGTTAACTGTTTATCTCGATGAACTTCTTCAGGCAGTTCAGGGCACGTTTGCTCTCTAACGACTCGCGGGCTATGGCTATGCACTCCTCTATCTCCTTCGTCGGCTCCATGATTTGGATGGCAAAGGCGGCGTTCACCAGTACACACTGGGTCTGTGCAGCGGTGGCCTCTCCGGTCAGCACGTTGTCGAAGATGCGTGCGGCGTCTTCCTTGCTGGCTCCGCCAAAGAGCTCTTCGGGCCTGATGGCATGGAAGCCCAACGACTGGGGACGGTAGATGCGCTCATAGTTGCGGGTCATCACCTTGAACTCATCGGTCAGGGAGATTTCGTCATAGCTGTCCAGACTGTTGACCACGGCAAAGTCTATCCCCATGCGGTAGAACACATTGGTGTAGAGACGCATCTGTGCCAGGTCGGCCACGCCCAGCAGCTGATAGGCCGGACGGCAGGGATTGACAAGCGGCCCTAACAGGTTGAAGAGCGTGCGTACGCCCAAAGCCTTGCGCACCGGTCCTACGAACTTCATGGCCGGATTGAACAGTTGGGCATGGAGGTAGGCCATGTTGCACGCTTCGATGGAGCGCTTCAGGGTGTCGCTGTCGTTGGTGAAGCGTATGCCATGCTGCTCGATGACGTTGCTGGCACCGCTGATGGAGGTCGCTCCATAGTTGCCGTGCTTGGCCACCTTGTAGCCGGCACCGGCCACGACGAAGCAGGCACAGGTGGAGATGTTGAAGGTATTCTTGCCGTCGCCTCCCGTACCCACGATGTCAATGGGACGGTAGGGCGAGAAGTCCACCGGAATGCGTGTCTCCATCAGGGCTTCACGGAAGCCCAACAGTTCGTCCACCGTGATGCCACGCATCTGGAAGGCGGTGAGCAGGGCGGCTATCTGTGCGTCGGGATAGTGCTCGCGGGTGATGTTCAGGAGTATCTGTCTGGTCTCTTCCGAAGTCAGTTCTTCGTGATTGAAGAGACGGTTGAGTATTGCTTTCATAATCTTCTAAAACAGTTTAGTAAATGACTTGCTTCATTGGGGAGCTAAAGTAGAGTTATCGGGTCGTGCTCTCCAACCAGTTGCGGAGCATCTGCTTGCCGTCGGGGGTCAGCACCGATTCGGGATGGAACTGGATGCCTCGCACGTCCAACTCCCGATGGCGGAGTGCCATGATGTGGCCTTCGGGACTGACGGCCGTCACCTCTATACACCCGGGCAGTCCCTCTCTGTCCACCACCCACGAATGGTAGCGGCCTACGGAAATCTGTCGGGGCAGTCCCCGGAAGAGAGGTTCGTCGGTCAGGATTTCCACCTCGGTCTGTATGCCGTGGAACACTTCGCTCAGGTTGCGGAGGCGTGCGCCGAATACTTCGCCTATCGCCTGATGGCCCAGGCAGACACCCAGGATGGGCTTGCGTCCGGCATAGGTGCGTATCACTTCGGTCAGCAGGCCTGCCTCGCCGGGGATGCCTGGACCGGGAGAGAGGATAATGCGGTCATAGGAGGAGAGGGCTTCCATGGCAAAGCGGTCGTTGCGCACGACGCTCACCTCCTCGCCCAGTTCCTTCACCAGATGGGAGAGGTTGTAGGTGAAGGAGTCGTAATTGTCTATGATGATGGTTTTCATTGAATCTGTATGTTGATGGTTGGGGTTATAGACGCTCTGCTTCCTGTATGGCTTTCTTCAGTGCGCCGAGTTTGTTGTTCACTTCCTGCAACTCATACTCTTCGTTGCTCTTGGCCACGATGCCGCCTCCGGCCTGGAACCACAGCACACCGTTGCGGCTCACGAAGGTGCGGATGGTGATGGCCTGATTCAGCGAACCGTCCAGGCCGATGAAACCGATGCAGCCGCCATAGGCTCCACGGTTGTGAGGCTCCAGCTCACTGATGATTTGCATGGCTCTCACCTTGGGTGCACCGCTCAGGGTGCCGGCAGGGAAGGTGTCTATGAAGGCTTTGATGGAGTTGGCCGAGGAGTCCAGTGTGCCGCTGACGCGGGAGACGAGGTGGATGACGTGGCTGTAATATTGCATCTCCTTGAAGAACTCCACGTGCACGTCGTGGCAGTTGCGCGAAAGGTCGTTGCGGGCCAGGTCCACCAGCATCACGTGCTCGGCATTCTCCTTGGGGTCATTGCGCAGGTATTGGGCGTTGCGCTCGTCCTCCTCCGGCTGTCCGGTGCGTCGGGCTGTTCCGGCAATGGGATCAATGTAGGCCCTGCGCTGCTCTATGTGGCAGTGGGTCTCGGGCGAGGAACCGAAGATGCGGAAGCCGCCGAAGTCGAAGTAGAACAGGTAGGGTGAGGGGTTGATGCTGCGCAGGGCGCGGTAGAGCTTGAAGTCATCACCCGTGTAACGCTGTTCGAACCGACGGGAGAGGACAATCTGGAAGACATCGCCGCGCAGGCAATGGGCGATGCCCTGCCGGATGTTGGCCTTGTGTTGCTCGTCGGTCAGGGAAGAGGTGGTCTCGCCCACGGCATGGAAGTCATAGGTCGTGTAGTTGCGGTTGTTGATGGCCCGTTGCACACGCTCCAGGCCGCTCTCTTCACTCTCGCCCAACAGTTCTACCAGGAGCAGTTCGTGACGGAAGTCGTGGAACACGATGATGTACTTATAGAGAATGTAGAGCATGTCGGGTGCATCGTTGCGCTCCTCGCGGCTGTCGCGCACGGGGATGCCCTCAAAGTAGCGCACGGCATTGAACGAGGTGTAGCCGTAGAGACCGCAATAGCGTTGGTATTCGCCCTCCACCCGGAAACGTTGCAGGAAGTCGTTCAGGGCATCCTCCACCCGATAGCTTTCGGTGATGGGACGTTCCTCCCGTGTGGCATCAGGCATCCGGAACACGACAATGCCATGCTCGATGGCTATGCTGGCCAGCGGACAGAGGCCGATGAAGGAGCGGTTGTTCTCGCTGCCGTGATAGTCGCTGCTCTCCATCAGGGCACTTTGGGGGAAGATGTCGCGCACCTTCAGGTAGGTGCTCACCGGAGTGTGGAGGTCGCCGAGCAGGGTGCGGCTCTGAATGTGGTAAGAGAAAGTTTTCATAATGAATAGTTGTTTGTTATGGCAAAAGGGAATGTTCATTGGTTCGTTAATTCCTCTTGGGGGAAATTCAAATAGGTCTCTATGTCTTTGTCGCCTCGTCCGGAGACGGTGAGCACCACGACATCATCGGGACGGAACTGCAACTTCTCCAATGCACCGAGGGCATGGGCACTTTCCAGGGCGGGGATGATACCTTCCAGGCGGGTCAGCTCATAGGCGGCACGGATGGCTTCGTCATCGTTTACGCTCAGCACCAGGGCACGTTTCCGTTGGGCCAGGTTGGCGTGCATGGGACCGATGCCCGGATAGTCCAGTCCGGCCGAGATGGAGTAGGGCTCCTCTATCTGTCCGTCCTCGTTCTGGATGACGTAGGTTCGCGAGCCGTGTATGATGCCCATCTTGCCTAAGGCAATGGTGGCGGCCGTCTGTCCCGTCTCCACTCCTTTTCCTCCGGCTTCGGCCAGGACTATCTGTACGCGCTCGTCGTTGACGTAGTGGTAGATGGTGCCGGCCGCATTGCTTCCTCCGCCTACGCAGGCAATGAGGTAGTCGGGGTTGGGACGGCCCTCTTGCTCCTGCAGCTGTTTCCTGATTTCCTCGCTGATGACCGACTGCAGGCGGGCCACCATGTCGGGATAGGGATGGGGACCCACGGTGGAGCCTATGATGTAATAGGTATCGGCCGGATGGCAGCACCAGTCGCGGATGGCCTCATTGGTGGCATCTTTCAGCGTCATGTTGCCGCTGGTGACGGGAACCACCGTGGCTCCCAGCATACGCATCTTCTCTACGTTGATGTGTTGACGCTCCACGTCGGTCTTGCCCATGTAGACTACGCACTCCATGTTCATCAGGGCGCAGACCGTAGCTGTGGCCACGCCATGTTGTCCTGCACCGGTCTCGGCAATGATGCGTCGCTTGCCCATGCGGCGTGCCAGGAGAATCTGTCCGATGGTGTTGTTGATTTTATGGGCGCCGGTGTGGTTCAGGTCTTCCCGCTTCAGGTAGATTTTGCAGCCATACTTCCTGCTCAGTCGTTGTGCCAGGTAGAGAGGAGAGGGACGGCCCACATAGTCGCGCAGCAATTGGGCAAACTCTTGTCTGAAACTGTCGCTCTCCAGCACTTGCAGGTAGTTCTTCTGAAGTTCGTCTACACATCGGTGGAGGATTTCGGGCACATAGGCACCGCCGAATTCTCCGTAATAACCGTCTTTGTCTACTAAGTAATTCATATCTGTATCTTGTTGTATGTTGTTATGTTCATGAAAAAAGCCCTGTCGCAAGTGCGACAGGGCTTTCTGTATCTTTTCAGTCTTGTTTCCTCGGATAAAGGTATGGGCTGCATACATAGGCTCTTGGCTCCTTACGACTCATTGAGTTGTAACGGGCGCCACCACCAGAATGTATGTACCATTGTTCTATTCATATCTTTTTTTGTTTATGATGGCGCAAAGTTAAGCACTTTGTTGTAAGTGGCAAATAAAAAGTGACTTTTTTCTTTCGGAAGAACAAAAAAATAGGTAGCTTTGTTTCCCAGAAGAGCGATGGCTGCATTTACACCTTATTATATATATAGCATTTGCATTCACCCCTTAAAACAAAAGCGTAGAAATATGAAAAGATTGGATTCTTCACTGTTGCGTGCTGTCTGTGCATGGATTATCGGATTGCTCCTGGTGCTCTTCCCCTCGCGGGCGGGCGACTACTTTGTTCTGACGATAGGCGTTGTCTTCATGATTCCCTCGATTGTCGTGCTGTTGAGGTATTGGCGGTATGGGCACCAGATGCACCTCCGTTTCCCCCTTGAGGCGGTGGGCGGACTGCTGTTCGGCCTGTGGCTCTTTGTCAGTCCCACCTTCTTTGCCCATCTGCTGACTCTCATCCTGGGGTTGCTGTTGGTGACGGCCGGTATACATCAGATTTTCTCCTTGCAGGCGGCCCGTCGGTGGACAACGGTTCCCTTACCTTTCTATCTGCTGCCCGTGCTGATATTGCTGGCCGGACTTGTGGCCCTGTTCAATCCCATCGGCGTGCAGCGCACGCTCTTCATCCTTATAGGCATCAGCTGCCTGTGCTATGCCGTCTCCGAGTTCATGAATTGGTTCCGCTTCTTGCGTCACCGTCCTTCTGCCGGTCCGTTGCGTGAAAATATGATAGAAGACGCCGAGATTGTCGAATAAATCCCTACCTTTGCCGACATGAACTACGTAGAACGTTTTTTGAAGTCGGCCTGGTTGAAAAGGGGAACCCGTACGGCAACCAGCACATTGAGGTCCAAAGCCTTGCTGTTTCAGGTAGGCTTCTACCTGTCGCGTCGGGGTGTGTCGCATGTGAAGGAAGACCTGACGCTGATGTACCGTTACCTGCGCGATGTCGTGAGTGGAGCATACAAGGAGTTCGACCGGAAGAGTATGGTGCTTGTAGTGGCCGCCTTGGCCTATCTGGTCTCTCCCCTCGACTTCCTGCCCGACATTATTCCCGGTGGTCTGATAGACGATGTGGCCATTATTGCCTGGGCCTTCAAGGAGGTGGCAAAGGAGCTGGAACGCTACAGGTTGAAGGCTTTAGGAACGGATGACAAGGATAAAGCACATCCTCTCGTCAACAAGTAATCGTTCCGGTGCGTAGGATGAAGGTGGTGGCTCCGATGGTGACGATGGCTCCGTCTTCCAGGCGGATGCGGTCACTGTCTTGCAGAATCTCATTGTTCAGGAAGGTGCCGGTCAGGCTGGGAGCGTCCCGCAGGGTGTAGACCAGTTCGTTCTGCTTGTTCCGGCGTACGTTGATGATGCAATGGCGACGATCCATGCTCATGTCTGATGTCTCGATAGGTACCTGTACGGTTGTGCCTACGCAACGTCTGCCGATGATGTTGTCTCCCTCCCGGAGCGGAAGCACCTGCTTGAATCCGAACACATTCTCTATGACCGTGATGCTTCCATAAGCCTGCTTGTATTCCAGCTCGTCCGGTCTCTCCTCCTTCTGGGTGGCTCTCATCTTGCTCTTCCCGAGGCGTATGCTGAATTGCTTCTTGCATTGGTCGCAGACAAAGACGAGGGACTGGCCCTCGCTGTACTTGGTTTCGTCAAAGGTGAGGAAGTTCTCGCATTTGGGACAACGTACTCGCTTCATATTCAGTTCAGATTTTCTTCTTTAATACCCAGGCATTCTTGTAAGCCTCCTGCTGGCGGAGCTTGTTCAGTGCGGTGTAGGCTTCGGTCGCATTGCTGTAGGAAGCAATGCTGACGCGCATCTTGCCGTCGCCGATGATGGCTTGTGCATCGTCATGTCCTTGACCGGAGAGTTGGAGAGCCATGGCGCGGGCATCCTTTTCTGTGCCTACGCTGGCCACGATGAGGTGATAACTCTTCGGAGCGGATGCTGGCTTGGCGTCTGCATGGGTAGTGACCGGAATGGTGGCGGTTCCCGTCTGCTTCACCTTGACCTCCTTGACAACGATGGGACGTTTCTCCTGAGAGGCCGGCTGCTTTTCTTCTTTTCCTGCTTCCTTTTCCACGGTTGCCTCAGGCAGTTCTTGGGAGGGGGTGGGACATATCAGCGTGTGGGCCAGGGATTGCTTCTCGAAATCCTTCATGAGACTTTCCGGTGACAGTCCGGCCTGGCTGACGGTGCCCACTGTGGTATTGCCCACCGGTATGGAGAGCAGGAAAGAGGTGAGCACGATGGCAATGATGGCTGCTACGTTGGCCAGTCGGGAGCGGTAGAACCGTATGTTCCGCTGTGTACGCTCATGACGGGGAGACATTGGGACGACGGCTGCCTTTCGCGCAGGAGGAACGGTGGTGGCAGTCAGTTCGCACAACTCAAAACTGCCCAGGCCATACAGGGAGGGAGTGGCCAGCCTGTTGTCATAGGGGTGGAACTCATAGGTGTGGTGGATGGAATAGTGCAGGCTGCCAATGTGGGGAAGCTCCACCTTGCCTTCCTGACGGAGACTTTGCATCAGCTCTTCCACTCCCAGCTCCATCATGCGGGTGGCATCGCTGAAGTCCGTGTCGTGTACAGTCATGTAGGACTGCACCAGCAGACCATCGTTCAGCAGCAGGCCGGGATTGAAGCCTATGGTGCGTATGGGGGGCAGGAAGAGGTTCTCCTCCTGCACTCTGCGGGCCGGAGTATAGTGGGCTACGAATCCGCCCAGACCGGGAACAATGACACAGTCATGTTCCAGCAGCAATATTTCTATATGTTGTGCCAACTCAATCATGATGCAAAAATAAGGGATTTCTTGGAAATGGACGATTCCCTGCCGCGTTTTCTTTTGAACAAGTTATAAACAACGCTGCTTTTGGAGTGCATTTTGAAAAAAATGCCTACTTTTGTACATTGTTTCACATAAATTACAACTTTAAGATGAATTACATACAGACAGAGATTGACGGCGTGTGGATTATCGAACCGAGAGTGTTCAGTGACGCCCGTGGCTACTTCATGGAGGCTTTCAAGGAAGAGGAGTTCAAGGCCCACGTGGGCGATGTGCATTTTGTGCAGGACAATGAGTCCAAGTCTTCATTCGGTGTGTTGCGCGGTCTGCACTACCAGAAAGGGGAGTGGAGCCAGGCCAAACTGGTGCGTGTCATCAAGGGAAAGGTGCTGGACGTGGCTGTAGACATGCGCCGCTCTTCGCCCACCTTCGGCAAATATGTCAGCGTGGAACTTAGCGAAGAGAACAAGCGTCAGTTCTTCATCCCCCGTGGTTTTGCCCACGGCTTCCTGGTGCTGAGCGACGAGGCTGTTTTCACCTATAAGGTAGATAATGTATATGCTCCCCAGGCAGAAGCCTCCGTGAAATACAACGATGAAACCATTGGTATTGACTGGCCGGTGGCAGAGGCCGACATGCTGCTCTCGGAGAAGGATGCCCGTGCCGTTTCGTTCAAGGATGCCGAACACTTTGCCTGACGCTTTATGAATATAGCTATCGTAGGAACAGGCTATGTGGGGCTGGTCACCGGCACCTGCTTTGCCGAGATTGGTGTGAACGTGGTCTGCGTGGACACCAATGCCGAGAAGATTGAGTCGCTCAAGAAAGGTATTATCCCCATCTATGAGAATGGCCTGGAGGAGATGGTGCTTCGCAACTCCAAGGCGGGACGCCTGACGTTCACCACCTCTTTGGAAGAGTGCCTGGACGATGTGGAAGTGGTCTTCAGTGCGGTGGGCACTCCGCCCGATGAGGATGGCAGTGCCGACCTCAGCTATGTGCTGGAGGTGGCCCGTACGATTGGACGCAACATGCGGAAGTATGTTTTGGTGGTGACCAAGAGCACGGTTCCCGTGGGAACGGCCCGCAAGGTGAGGGCTGCCATACAGGAAGAGCTGGACAAAAGAGGGGTGGAAGTGGAGTTTGACGTGGCCAGCAATCCCGAGTTTCTGAAAGAGGGCACAGCCGTGAAGGACTTCATGAGTCCCGACCGCGTGGTGGTGGGAGTGGAGTCCGAACATGCACGCGATGTCATGAGCCGCCTCTACAAACCCTTCCTGCTGAACAATTTCCGTGTCATCTTCATGGACATACCTTCGGCCGAGATGACCAAATATGCCGCCAACTCCATGCTGGCCACGCGCATCAGCTTCATGAACGACATTGCCAACCTCTGCGAACTGGTGGGGGCCGATGTCAACATGGTGCGCAGCGGCATCGGTTCGGACACCCGCATAGGCCGCAAGTTCCTCTATCCGGGCATAGGCTATGGAGGAAGCTGTTTCCCCAAGGATGTGAAGGCACTGATAAAGACGGCCGAGCAGAATGGCTACCGCATGCAGGTGCTCTCGGCTGTGGAAGAGGTGAACGAACGTCAGAAGCAGGTGCTGTTCGACAAACTGCTCCGTTACTATGGGGGTGATTTGAAGGGGAAGAACATCGCCTTGTGGGGCTTGTCCTTCAAGCCCGAGACGGACGACATGCGCGAAGCTCCCTCATTGGTGCTGATAGACCTGCTGCTGCAGGCCGGCTGCACGGTGCGGGCCTATGACCCTGCTGCCATGACCGAGTGCAGGCGTCGCATAGGTGAGCGCATAACCTATGCGTCAGACATGTATGATGCTTTGGTGGATGCCGATGCTCTGTTGCTTGTCACGGAGTGGAAGGAGTTCCGCCTGCCTTCCTGGGCGGTCATCAAGAAGACCATGAGGACACCGCTCATCCTTGACGGGCGCAATATCTATGAGCAACAGGAGATGGAGGCTAACGGCTTCACCTACCTCTGCATCGGCAAGAGTTTCAGGTAAGGGTATAAAAAAAGGAGTACCGCTGTACTCCAACCTTTGTTAACCTTAAATCTAATACTATGAAAAACACATTGCAAAGGTAAGCATACTTACTGAATCTGCAAACAATCCCGCTAAAACATGCTGTTTAATAACATGTTTTAGCGGGATTGCAGGTTTGTTAATAGTTTGTGAGCCTGTCGGGATGCTTACTCCTCTTTTTTCAAGGCAAAGCCCACCATCATGCCGTCATAACTGCCGGCCAGTGAACTGATGGTCTTCAGGGTGGAGTTGCTGCTCTTGCTGGTCAGTGTAGTAATCAGTTTCAGCAGTTTGTCCGAGTTGAAGAGAATGTCCATAGAGCTGGACGTGCAGTTCACCTTGGCATTGAAGTTGATGAGGCGTGAGAACTTCAGGTTGACCATCTTGGTAGATTCGTCATATGAGTAGGTGCCCGAAACGTTCTTCTTGGATACCTTGGCGGTGAAAGTACTGTCGGCATTGAAGGTGAAGGACATCTTGCCCTCGGTGATGCCCAGCTTGGCCAGCTGTTCGTTCATCTTGCTTTCGGCTGTGCTTGCGGCCACGCTGCCACCGGCCTGTTGGAGCAGGTTGTCCGACTCAAATTCAATGGCGGCTCCCGTGTAAGTCCAGGTGCCCTCCATACTGGCGGTGCTTTGTCCGGTCACGGTACTGACCACTTTCTCGATGTTTTCCTTGCTGAACAAGTCCTTCAGTGACTGTGCCTGCACGTTTGCGCCCCATGCGGAGGCCATGACGAGCAGTCCGGCTAATAATCTTTTCTTCATTTTCTTTCTTATTATAATAATGTGTTACGATAATGTCTGGTTGATGCTTTCAATGTAGTCCAGCACTTCTTTGCGCCCCATCTGGTTTTCGGAAGAGGTGACGAAGTAGGGAGGTAGTTCTTCCCATTGCTCTTTCAGCAGGTTGAGGTAAGCCTTTATGTTGGCCTGCAGCCTGCCGGCCTTCAGCTTGTCCGCCTTGGTGAAGATGATGGAGAAAGGTACTCCGTTCTCGCCTAACCATCCGATGAAGTCCAGGTCGTTCTTCTGTGGCTCGTGCCTGCTGTCCACCAGCACAAAGAGGTTGGTCATCTGCTCGCGCTGCAGGATGTAGCTCTGTATGATGCGCTGGATTTGTTCCTGTCCCTTCTGTCCGCGCTTGGCATAGCCATAGCCAGGCAGGTCCACCAGATACCAGTTCTTGTTGACCAGGAAGTGATTGATCAGCATGGTTTTTCCGGGCGTTGCCGAGGTCATGGCAAGTCCTTTCCGTCCGGTAAGCATGTTGATGAGTGAAGATTTTCCCACATTGGAACGCCCGATGAAGGCATACTCGGGACGGTTGTCCGTGGGGCATTTGCGAACATCTGTGTTGCTGATGATGAATTCTGCACTTGTTATATTCATTGGCCTGTCAATAATCGTTTTGCACGACAAAGATAATACATATTTCAAAAAGTTGCGTTGTAAATGAAGAAATCTCGCTATCTTTGTTGCCCGAAAGCAGGTTTTTGGATATGAATGGACAATTTCCCTCGACATTATTGGAAAAGGCTGTAAACGAGTTTGCCAAGTTGCCTGGAGTAGGCAAGAAGACGGCTATGCGCCTGGTTTTGCATCTGTTACGTCAGGACGAGGAGACGGTGGAGGCATTCGGTAACTCCGTCATCAGGCTGAAGCATGAGGTGAAGTATTGCAGGAAGTGTCACAACATCTCCGACACGGAGGTGTGTCACATCTGCTCCAATCCCCAACGCGACGCTTCCGTGGTGTGCGTGGTGGAGAACATCCGTGACGTCATGGCTGTGGAGGCCACCCAGCAGTATCGTGGGCTCTATCATGTCCTGGGGGGAGTCATATCGCCTATGGATGGTATAGGGCCGGGCGATTTGCAGATAGACAGCCTGATAAAGCGTGTGCAGGATGGTGGCATCAGTGAAGTGATTCTGGCCTTGAGCTCTACGATGGAGGGGGACACGACGAACTTCTATATCTATCGCAAGTTGGAGCATACGGGGGTCCGCCTCTCCGTCATTGCCCGTGGCATATCTGTCGGCGATGAACTGGAATATGCCGATGAGGTCACCCTGGGGCGCAGCATCATGAACAGAACCCCTTTCTCGGGCGTCATGCCATAAAGTAAGTATCAGAAAAAGAAACGATATGGAGAAAATGATTATACAGACGGACAGGCGGTTGAAACTGGCCTATGTCCTGTTTTGGCTGCTGGCCGTGGCCATCGTGGTGGCCGGAGAGTGCTGGGGAGAACGGTGGACAGGCTGTTGGGCCGGTGATGTACAGGCCACTTACTATGCCGAGTTTGCCGTCATCCTGCTTACGGCCATCTGCACTTATGGTGCACTGAAACTCTTCTCCTGGGTGCTTACCGGGACAATCGACCGTCAGTCTCTTCCACAGGCTTTGCGAACCTACGGACGTTTTGCTTTGATACGTCTGGCGATGTTGGCTCTGCCGGTGGTGTGTGGAGGAGTGGTCTATTACCTGGCCTTCAGTACGACGGGAATGTATTGTGCCCTCATCGGACTGACTGCTTCTCTTTTCTGCCTGCCGGGCGAGGAACGGATGCGCAGGGATCTGCATATATATAAGGAAGAGGGAGGGCCGGAGGCATGAGAGACTCTTTCTTGATGAACGAACGGCTCGTTTTGCGTGCCGTGGAGCCGGAAGACCTGGAAATCCTCTACACCATGGAGAACGACTCCCGGACCTGGGATGTCAGTAACTTCACCGTGCCCTATTCCCGTTATCTTCTGAAACAGTACATCGAGCACTCCCAGTGTGACATGTTTGCCGACCGTCAGCTTCGTCTTATGATAATGACGCGTGACGAGGGGCGGGTAGTGGGCACCGTAGACATCACCGACTTCTCTCCCATGCATTGGCGTGGCGAAGTTGGGATAGCCCTGCTGCATGAGTGCCAGGGACAGGGATATGCCCGTGAGGCACTGATTCTGCTGTGTGAATATGCCTTCGACTTCCTGCACATGAAACAACTGGTCTCCCATGTGTTGGCAGACAATGAAAACAGTCTGAAACTCTTTCTCTCCTGCGGCTTCGCGCAGTGCGGACTGCTTAAGGAGTGGTGGCGTGTAGGCGGAAAGTATAAGGATGCCCTGTTGCTGCAGAAGCTCAGGCCCGAAAATACATCCCATTAAGGGTTTGTTTGGGATTTCTTCCTTGAAAATAGCTCAAAAATCATCTGAAAGCATATTTTTTTCGCCAAAACTTTGCAGATATTCAAAGAATGCCTATCTTTGCACCCGCAATCACGCAAGAGACCCTCTCTTCTGCTACGATTGCAAGAAATAAACGGTGTGGTAGTTCAGCTGGTTAGAATACCTGCCTGTCACGCAGGGGGTCGCGGGTTCGAGTCCCGTCCATACCGCAAACTGAAAATCAAGGAGTTACAGATTCTGTAGCTCCTTTTTTTGTTGGCATATTTGCGTATTTATGTCGGGGCTGAATACGAGTTGCTGCATGAATATGGAAAAGATATTTGATAATTGTTTACACAATGCCTATGCTTGATGGTATTCGGATATCTTATTGTGTATAATATTTTTCTTGAAATCAATAAGGTTTTTAATTTGTTGATTATCAGTGTGTTAATGTATGCTCATGGAGAGCCTTCAGTTTCTCACTGGCAATCGGGTCGATTGCCAGTGAGAAACACCCCGATTGCCAGTGAGAATCGGGCCGATTGTCATAGGCGTTCGTTCGGGTGTAAATAAATCGAATTTAATTCCTTCTTTGATATTTCTTTCTTGATGTTTTAAAATCGTGACATTTTATGTCGTGCGATTGTAGAGTGTTCTATTTGCTGCGTAAAAATGACGCAAATAATTTGGTGCTTAGAAAAACTTGTTTTATATTTGCGTAAACTTAACGCAATATGTTATGAGCGAACAGAGCTATTCTTATAAGTATCCGCATCCGGCCGTAACGGCGGACTGTGTGATTTTCGGTTTCGATGGTGTAAGCATCAAGGTGCTGTTGATTCAGCGAGGCATTGAACCTTTCCTTGGGCGGTGGGCTTTTCCGGGAGGTTTCATGAAGATGGATGAGACAGCCGAGGAGTGTGCCCGTCGGGAATTGGAGGAGGAAACGGGATTGAGAAACGTTTCGGTCGAGCAGTTTCATACGTTTTCGGATGTTCATCGTGACCCACGCGAAAGGGTGATGACAGTGGCACATTATGCTTTGGTGAAGCTTTCCGAGGTAAAAGGTGGTGATGATGCGGCCAATGCCCGTTGGCTTGCCATGAATGAGATACCGAGACTCGCTTTCGACCATGACCGCATTCTGCGCATGGCGGTCAATTGTCTCAAAGAGCGTATCTGTTTCGAGCCTATTGGTTTTGAACTGTTGCCTGAGGTCTTTACGATGACCGAACTGCAGAACCTTTATGAAGCTATTCTGGAGGTGAAGTTTGATCGGCGCAACTTTTATAGCAAGATGCTCAAACTTGGCATTCTTGCTGAGGCCGAACCTCGTCCCAAGAACGCTTCCCGTCGCATACCGAGCAAGTACCGCTTCAATGCCGGGAAGTATGCCGAACTGAAACAAAAAGGGTTTAGATTGGAATTTTAGTGACGTTATAAGAGTCTGTTTTGAATTTATTCCGCCTTTTTATGAGGAGTCTTTTCGAGATATTTTGTTTGTTCTTTCAAGGAGCATAGTGGGCTATGTGACGAGAAAGAACGGGCAAAAGAGCCGAAAAGAGACTCATGGAAAGCGAATAATAAAAGAATGGAATAAATTC
>JAFURM010000024.1 GCA_017471925.1 Bacteroides sp. | reverse complement strand
GAAGTTGGCATCGGCCAGGGCGAGCTGGATGTATCGGTTGGCGCGGTCCACTTCGTCCCGGTCGTAGAGCAGTTCGGCCAGCACGCAGAGGGCTGTAGTCTCCTTGGTGGCCGAGCGTATGTCGCCGATGGCGGCCCTACAGAGGTAGATGGCCCCTTTCTCCTGGTCGCCCTGCAGGCGGTAGGTCCATCCCAGGCAGGAGGCGATGATGGCTTCCGTGTGCGGGTCCAGGTCTTCGCGCTGGAGGATGGTGCAGAAGGAGTGTATGCAGGCGTCATACTGCCGCTCCTTCATCTGCCGTTGGCCCGTGGCATACCACCACTTCATGGAGCTTTCGGGCAGCAACGCCAACAGCGAATCGGTGTATATTCCTCCCTGGCGGACATATTCGCTTTGGAAGGGAGTCTCGTGATTGTAGTCGGCAATGTCGTAGTAGAGGCGGCTGTAGAGCGAATAGTACTCTATCAGCGTGGCTAACGGGATGTCTTTGGTATCGATTTGCTTGATGATGTCGAAGGCCTCCTTGAAAAGTCCGGAAGAGAAGAGGCAGAAGACGATGGCGTTCTTGGCTTCGGCAATGTAGCCTTTGTTGTCCAGCCGCTCGGCCAGCTGCAGGGAGCGGTAGGCATAGGTGTAGGCCGAGTCATATTTGTAGGACTTGTATTCGTCGAATAGGCGTATGGAGGCCTCGTAGCGTCGCTCGCCGGAGGTGCTGCAGTTATATTCCGTGCGCCATTGCTTGATGATGCGTTCTTTGTTGTCTATGAATTGCTGGCTGTTGTCTAAATAGTAATCCAGTTGGTTGAGTACTGAGTCAAGGGGCATAGCTGTTGCTTGGCCCCTTTCCGAGACCGTCATGCAACAAATCCACGCAACAAATAGTAACTTTGCTCTCGTCATAGAATCAGATAATTAGTATAAGGACAGGGCAAAGATACATATTTCTTTTGGATTACAAATGTTAAAAGGATTTTTTAATGGCGTTTAAAAAGCGGTGGCCCGTTGTTTCGGGCTTCCTCTCTGATTTATGCAGGCTGAAAACGGGGTATGCGTTGGGCCGTTCGTCCATACACGTGTGGCCCGTCGTCCATACACGTGCGGTCCGTCGTCCATACATGTGTGGCCCGCCGTCCATACATGTGTGGTCCGATGCTTGATTATCAGTTGCTTACGGAGACGTTCTGCGGGGCGCGTATGCTGAACTCGCAGCCACAGTAGAGCTGGTTGTAGAAGGCATACTGCTTCAGCAGTTGGTTGCGGCGTTCCTGAAGCCCGCCTTTGCGCCAGTTCCGTTCCCAGAAGGTCGTGCCAGGATGACGCTCGGCAGCCAGGCGTCCGGCGCGGTTGATTTGCTCCAGACTCTTCCATCGGCTGGAGGCGAGGGTGGTGGTGAAGAGGTTGAAGCCGTGAGTGGCGGCATAGCGTGCCGTCTCGCAGAGGCGCAGGTCGAAGCAGCGTTGGCAGCGGCTGCCACGCTCGGGCTCCTGCTCCAGTCCGCTCATCTCGCAGAGCCAGGCGGCATGGTCATAGTCGGCATCGATGAACTCCAGTCCTTGGGAAGTGACGAAGCGAATGGCTTCATCCTTGCGCTTGTCATACTCTTCGCGCGGGAAGATGTTGGGATTGTAGTAAAAGACGGTGGGGCGGATGTCGTTTTGCAGCAACCATTCGATGATGGCCGAGGAACAAGGGGCGCAGCAGGAATGGAGCAGCAGGCGGGGATGGGGAAAGGGAGGAAACATGTGCGGGGAGAGAGATTGGGCCCCGGGGCGTGGCATAGGAACTCTTTTTCAGGTACGGATGGTTCGGATGGAACGGATTTCACTACTTCCGCATCCGTGTGAATCCGTGTCATCCGTACCCGTTTTTAACTATCGGCACGCCTCGTGGGGCGTTGACCACTGATTATTGCTGGAACAGCTTGTCGCGACGCGACTTGGGGGCGGCATAGTACTGCTCCATGAAGGCCTTCTGAAGTTCGACCTTCACTTTCAACTCGATGATGGAGTTGCGGAGGTTGCGCACGGCCGTTTCGTATTGGCGGGGAATGTCGGTGGCAAGGTTGATGACACTGTCGGCCATGGCGGCGGAACGCTCGGCCGTGCTGATCCACAGGCGAATCAGGGCTTCGTCCTTGCGGGGCTTGAACTTCATGCGGCGGTGCCATACGAAGTTGTTCAGCGAGTCGGCGCCTTGGTTCTGATACTTCACCGCCTTCTTATAGATATTGTAGACCTCGTTCTGGCGGTGTACCTTGATGTTGGATTGCGTCAGCTGATAGTAGTAGTCCACTAAGCGGTTGCCGGGACCATTGTTGCTCATGCGGTTGCTGATGGTGAGGAGCTGCTTCAGGCGCGGCATGTTGTCGAAGGCCACGATGGAGTCGTTGTACTGGAAGGCAGGGCCTCTGTAGACGGCCTGTGCCTCCTTGCTCTGGTCGAAGGCCGCATAGGTGTAGGGCTTCTCCAACAGCTGCCACATGGGGTCGAACGGCATGTGGGTGCGGATGAGGTCTTGCGGCTTCACCTTGCAGTAGTTCATGTTGGGGGCCGATACGAATTGGTAGTTCACCACGTAGCCCATGCCGTAGGTGGGGTCGTAGAGGAACCACTCGCGTCCCACCTTGGCTGCACACCACTGGTGAGGTTCGGGCATCAGCACGCCGTTGTTCTTGTTGTAGCCATAGACAATGTAGACGGGAATGTCCAGACGGGTGGCCACAGCCTCGAAAATCATGGAGAACTGGCGGCACACGCCTTCGCGGGCACGGAGGGCCTCCCTGATTTCCTTCTCGTCGTCAGGCACTTCATTGTTGGAGACAAAGGTGGGGTAGACGTTGTAGCGCATGTTGGCCACAATCCAGGTGTAAAGCGCACGCAGTTTCTCTTCCTCTGTGCGGAAGTGGGCATCCAGGTAGTAGGCCATGGAGTCTACCGAGCGGGTATAGGCTTCAGGTATGATGTTCTTGTCAATTCCCGAAGTATTGTTCTGGCCCCGGAGCATGTTGCCGGAGAGGCAGACAGCCAGGGCGATGAGCATGAATATTCGTTTGAGCATATCGTGTTCTGTTTATTTAAATAGTTTCATCCAAATGACGCCATGTCCTTTGTAGTTCTTGATATAGTCGGGCTGCAGGGTTTTCAGGTTGGTGCGTGCTCCCTTGCCGGTGTTCAGGATGGTGAGCAGCTGTCCGTCCTTGATGATGATGAGGTAGGCTGTTTCGGGCGAGCGCAGGGTGCTGATCTTGCCATACATGATGCGGCCGTCCTCTTTCAGTGCGTCTAAATGGAGCATGACTCCTTCGTAGGTGTCCAATGCGAGGAGGTCCTTCAGAATCTTCTGATGGTTCTCGGGCAGGGCATCTATCGGATTGCCCGTCTCCTGCTGTGCCGGTGTGGTGTCTGCCTGGGGCGTTTCGGATGTCTGCGGCTTCTCCTCGGCGGCCGGTTCGGTCGTGTTGTCGGCCAGGCCGGGGAACTCCTCGGAAAGGATGGTGCTGGCTATGGAGGGAAGGTTGAAGTTCTCCTCGGCCGGTGCGTTGGGGTCGTTGCCTTCAGGCTGGGCCGGTGCATCGGCTTTCACGGGCAGCTGGCCCGGTCCCGGCTGGGCCACAGGCACCTGCGGCGATGCGGCTGTGTCGGGTTGCGGCGTGTCGGCTACGGCAGGCTGTGGGGCGGGCGTTTCGTTGGCTTCGGGTTGCGGCGTCTCGCTTACAGCCGATTGCGGTGCCGGTGTTTCGTTGGCTTCGGGTTGCGGCGTCTCGCTTACGGCCGGTTGCGGTGCCGGTGTTTCGACTACGGCCGGTTGTGGTGCGGGAGTCTCCTCTGCGGCAGGCTCTTCTGCCACCCATCCGGCGATGAGCTTGTTCTTGTGGATGCAGGCAAACGCCTTGTAGAGTTCGCCGTTGCGGTATTCGATGTTGGTGAGTTGCTCCTTCAGGCTGTTCCAGGTGCTCTCAATCTCTTCCTTGCTCTTCTGCTGCTCGGTGAGTGCGCCTACCACATTGACATGCAGCCCCTCCAATGCCATGAGTGCGGCCTCTTCGGCGTTGTTCATGCTGGTGGCATCGGCGTAGATGTACTTCTCGCTCAACTTGATTTCCCTGATTTTCGTCCGGACGGATTCGTCGGGAGTCTGGGCACTTCCCGTCAGGGGAAGCAGGGCGAGGCCCAATATGCATAGTAAGTTTCTCATAAGAATAATGTTGGGAGGCCCGCAGACGAGCCTCGGGTTGGTTTATTCAATGTCGAAATCGTCGCAGGTGAAGATTTCCTCTTCGGGCAGCGGCTCGGTCTTGTTGATGTCCTTGTATTCCGGTTGCCAGGTGCGGACGTGAATCTGGGGCGCGTCGGGGTTGGTGAAGTCCCAGAGGAGGAAGAGGTAGCCCACGTCGCTGTAATTGTCCGCGTTCCATCCCTGCTTCAGAGTGACGCCGTAGTAACCCTCCTTGGCGGGGTGCTTCATCACTTTGATGTCGTCGAAGATACAGTTGATGTGCTGGTTGGCCTTGAAGACGCGGGAGAGACCTTTGAGGTACTCCTTCTTGGTCTGCTTGGTGTATTTCACCTTGTCCTTGGGCAGGAAGTTGTTCATCTCCGTGGGGGCACTTTTGATGACCTTTCCGGTGATGATCAGGGCGTCGTCGCTGTAGATTTGCTCCAGGAAGGGAAGGTCCTTGGTGTTGTAGGCCGTGCGGAACTGCTCCACGTAGTCCAGAATCATCTGGCGGTAGCGCAGGTCGGTCACGTCGAACCCTTTCTTCAGCACCTTCACGTAGAGGTTGGAGGCGATGGCCAGGTGGAAGTCCACGATTTCACCTTTGGCATTGAAGCTGATGACACCCTCCTGATACTCGTCCTTCTCAGCTTCGGGACGCTTGAAGAAGAGGGGGATGTTGCGCACCTGATAGTTGCCGTCATGGGTATGCAGGCAGCGTTCTATCACTTCGGTACCGCCGCAGCGGAAGGGAGCGGTGTTCTGCCACATGTCGGTGATGGCTTTCTGTGCCCGCTCTTCAATGACGATGCCGCTGAAGTCTACGACGGCACCCGTGGCTTCGGCCTGATTGAGGGCCGTGAGCAGTTTGGTGATGTTCTGTTGTGCGCCCTCTTTGGCTGTGGTGTTGGAAATGTCGGTCAGGAAGACCTCGGTTACATACTGTGCTCTTGCCATGCCGGCTACGAGCAGGAGCAGCGTCATGAGAGCTGCTTTTCTACATACTCTGTTCATCTTATTACTTTTTTTTGTTATTGTTTTCGTAGAATAGGTTGTTGATGTTGTGCGTGGGTACATAGCCGTACAGCTCGGCCTTGACGGTGAAATCACCCGGCCTGATGAGCGTGCGCAGGTCCATGTCGAAGTAGAGCAGGTGGCAGTAGCCCGCTGCGGGGTTCAGCAGGGTGAGGCCGCCTGTAGCCCGATAGCCCTCCATGGACTCAATGCCGATGTAGGCCGTGCAGCCCAATGCCTTGAAGAAAGCCATCAGCTGGGCCAGTGTGGTGTCAAACTCCTGCTTCTTGCGGCCATAGAGGCGTTGGCAGACGGAGACTTTGACGCGCTTGCCCTGCCCGGAGAGGAAGAGGTTGCGCACCGACTCTTCGGGGTAGCGTGCGTCATATAGCAGGGTGAAGCGGCCGTCGGCCCGTTTCTTGTAGTAGCGGTTGGAGTTCATCGATTCCACTCCGTAACACTCGCCCTCTAACAGGTAGCAGCTGTCGTTCAGGGCGGTCAGATAGTCTGCCCAGTAGGCATCCTCCTCTTCGGATGCCGTGTCCGCATCTTGCCGGTGGGCTTCCTGGAAGTAGAGCAGGTCCTGATGGAAACGGCTCTCCACCTCCTTCTTGTTCATGCCCCACAACAGCTCGTATTGGATGGGGAAGCGGAGGTAGAGCAGATTGCTGCCTCCTTCACTCCAAGAGGCGGTGTAGTACTGGTTGTCGGTAGTGATGATGAAGGAGGGGCAGCTCTTTACCCGGGGCAGGATGCTGAGCAGGCGGCTGCAGATGTTGGAGGACGGGAGAGTGGAGCCGATTTTCAGTCTCACCTTGTCCTCGCGCAGTGCCTGGAGGATGCGGGCGTCCTCTTTCAGGAGGGCCAGCTCAAGCAGGTAGCGTTCCACGAAGTTGTAGACGGGAGAGGGATTCTGCTCGATAATCTGTTGGGGAAAGAGGCGGAACCCGATGTGGCAGACCTCCTGCAGGGCATCTTCCCGCACGGCGAGGGCATGGTCGCCCCACATGGGCATCTCTAAGCAGTTCACTCCATGAACGGACTGCAGGGTGGTTGCCATGTGTTCCAGCTTCTGGCTGATGTATTTCTGCTGCGCCCGGCTCTCGACGGCGAGCAGCAACAGGGCGCAAATGACTATCCAAAGTGAGGAATGGCCATGTCTTTCATATTCTTTCCACCTCATGGTATCAAAATTTTGTACAAATATAGGGGAGTTATATAAGAAATCGGATAGAAGTGGGGTTAATAAGAGTTAAAACGTGACGTAATGCCCTATCCGTTCCAAGTCTTGGGCCGTAAATTCTTCCAAAAGAGCGAGTGGTTTCAGGCTGGAAAGCGGACCGTGCTTCCGGCGATGCTCCACCATGGCGCGGGCCTGATAGAAGTTGATGTAGGGATGTCTGCGTAGCGTCTCTATGCCGGCCGTCGTGAGGTCGATGCGTCGGATGGCCTGCTCGTCAATGCGGAACCAGGGGCGGAGCTGTTCGGCATCCAGGTTGATTTCCTGCAGCTGCCCGATGTCATAGAAGCCGCCCAACCGTTGGCGGTAGCTGACGATGAGGCGCGAAATGGTGCTGCCAATGCCGGGTATCTTCATCAGCTCGGTGGTGTCGGCGCGGTTCAGGTCGACAAGCGTCCCCGGCGGATACTTCTCCCGCGGAGTGTAGATGGAGTCGGGATGCAGGAGAATGCGCGGGACTGATACGGCCGAATCGCGATGGGACGAAGCCTGTCGGGCGGATGAGGCCTCCTTGAACGAGGAACGGAGCGTGTCTTCGGGAGTCAGGGTGATGTAGGGACGGAGGGTGAGAAACTGCTCCTCCGTCAGGCCGTAGATGCGCCGGAAATCATCGGGACGGCGGAACTTGCCTCCTGCTTCCCGATAGCGGATAACGTTGCGGGCCATCCATGAGGGCAGTCCCAGGTGGCAAAGCGTGGCGCTGTCGGCCCGGTTAGGGTTGAAGGGAAATGGCGTGAGCGGGCGTACACCTCCCGCCCGGTTCTCCTCGCGGCGTGTACGCTCCTCTTCCTGCTGTCGCAGGGAGGCTGTGAAAGCGTCATACTCTGTCTGAAAGGCTTCTTCCTCTTCTGGAGTCCTTCTCTCCTCTTCCTCCGTCGAACTCTTAGGAACGTACAGTTCCACTATAAGCACGACAATGACCAGGAACAGCAGCAGGAGAATGCCGCGCTGTTCCTTGCGGGAGAAGTAGAAGAAGGGAATCATGACCGCGGCTAAATGATTCCCAGCTCATTGACAAAGATAAAGCCGATGGCCACGGGAGCGACAAACTTGAGGATGAAGATGATGGCCTTGTAGAGGGGAAGCTTCAGCGTGCCTCGGTTGCTCATCTCCTCCCACACAATCTGCTTGTCGAGGAACCAGCCGGTGAAGACGGCGATGAAGAGTCCGCCAAGCGGCAGCATAATCTTGGCCGTGAGGAAGTCGAAGAAGTCGAACAGGGTCATGCCAAAGAGGGTGTACTCCTTGCCTACGCCCAATGAGAGCGAACTGAATATGCCGAGTATCGTGCACCCTAAAGTGACCAGGCGGGCCGCCTTGCTGCGCGACAGGTTGAACTCTTCATGCAGGTAGGCCGTGACCACCTCGTGGAGGGAGATGGTGGAAGTGAGTGCGGCCAGTGCCAGCAACACGTAGAACATGACCGACAGCAGGACGGCCAACCAGGGCAGTGAGCCGAAGGCCTGCTGGAAGACGTTGGGCAGCGTGATGAAGAGCAGGCTGGGACCCGCATCCGGTTCAATGCCCACCGAGAATGCGGCGGGAAAGATGATGAATCCCGCAAGAATGGCCACCATGGTGTCGATGAATCCCACGTTGAGTGCCGTGCGGGGCAGATTGGTGTCGTTGCGGAAGTAGGAGGCATAGGTACAGAGGCATCCCATGCCCAGGCTCAGCGAGAAGAAAGCCTGTCCCATGGCACCCAGCAGCACATTGCCGTCCACCTTGCTGAAGTCGGGCTTCAGCAGAAACTCGATGCCGGCTCCTGCACCGGGCAGAGACACGGCACAGATGGCCAGGATGATGAGCAGGATGAACAGTGCCGGCATCATGACCTTCGCCGAGCGTTCAATGCCCTTCTCCACTCCCTTGACAATGATGAGGTGAGTGGCCAGCATGAAGGCTATCATCCAAAGCACCGGACGCCACGGGTTAGCCACAAAACCGTTGAAGGAACTGATGAACTCCGTGGCCGATTTGCCGGCAAAGCTGTTGGTGGCCGCCTCACAGATGAACTCCAGCGTCCATCCCGCCACCACCGAGTAGTAGCCCAGGATGAGGAAGCCGGCCAATACCCCCATGCGTCCCACCCAACGCCAAGGAGTGCCGGGAGCCAGAATCTGATAGGCCCTGGCCGTATTGGCCCGTGAGTGGCGACCGATGGAGAACTCCGCTATCATGATGGGGATGCCCAGGAAGAGCACACAGCCCAAATAGACCAGGATGAAGGCCGCACCGCCATGATTGCCTGTTTCGTAGGGAAAACGCCAAATGTTACCCAAACCTACCGCCGAGCCTGCCGAAGCCAGGATAACGCCTAATTTACTGCCGAAGTTTGCTCTGTCATTTTTTGCCATAGAGTGTTTCTATATCTTTCATTTTGTTATTAATCGCTGCAATTTTGCGCAAATATATGAAAACTTCCGTACTTTTGCGTTCTATACGTAAAATATTTGCTTATGCTGTACTATATTAAGAGGTATCCGGTTTCGCTGTTCATCATTGCATTGGTGATTTATCTCTCCTTTTTCAAGCCACCTCAGACCGACCTGGATGGCATTGACGGGCTGGACAAACTGGTTCATGTCGTTATGTATTTGGGCCTGTCGGGTGTACTGTGGTTAGAGTTCCTGTGGGGCCATCGGCGGGAGCAGACCCCGATGTGGCATGCCTGGATAGGTGCCGTGCTCTGTCCCATCCTGTTCAGTGGGGTGATAGAACTGTTGCAGGCCTACTGTACGGAGCATCGTGGCGGAGACTGTCTGGACTTTGCAGCCAATACCGCCGGCGTACTCCTGGCATGGTGCTTGGCGACAAGGGTCAGAAGATGGAGTTACTTCAAATCAAAGTCTTCATAACCTATTGGCAGAATTAAGAGCCTGTTTTGATTTTATTCCATTCTTTTATTAGGGTCAACAGACGTTTCATTTCTTTTTAATTGAGAGTTGATGGTTAATGATTGGGAATTAGGAGATTAGCCTAAAACGGTACAGCTGAGGATACAGCGTAAGAAGTCGGGTGATTCAGAACAGACTGACTCACGGGTAATCATGCGGCAATCGACTGCACCGCCTGAAAGGAGAGCGATAGCTCCCCCTTCATTCGCCAAATAAATAGTTGTTGTTAATCAATAGCTGGAATGTCTATATCTGAAGCTCCAGGTTCATCATCTGGAGTAATGTCGCGTATAGACAATGCTGCGTTCTTATAATTATATATATGGACTATTATCTAACCAAGCCCATATCTTATTAAATAAAAAACTTCCTATGGTCATCGTAAGTATCTCTTTTGTGTCATAATATAAAATATTCCACTGAATACGTTCTTTGTCTATTTTCTTTTCAAGTTCTTTTTTAAAACCAAGAAGTTGTCTTTCTATTAATACCTTATCTATTTTCATTTTCTAATCGTTTATTGAGACGACCGACTTTATTTATCTCTTTTCTTATTTCTTTCTGATGTTCTTTTACAACTTCCTTCTGCCGTTTACTCAAATCAGGTTCGCCTTTCAATGGATGTCCCTTAAGACCTATACGCACTTCCTTTCCTCCACCTTTTACATGAGCATGAGCTGGTTTATGAACATCTCCTGTCCCATATGAACTTACTGATACGTCTCCTTTTTTCACTATAATTTTTCCAGATCTTCCTGAACTATTTCCACCTCTCTCATAACCACCGCTTTGGTTGGATGCCGCATTGGCAGCCATGTAGAGACCTGCAGCACCGACAACGGCACTTCCTCCTGCCACCTGAAGGCCTGCAACTGCTGCAGGGCCTGCCACTTCAATGGATGCACCGCCCGTACTCAATAACACAG
>JAFURM010000023.1 GCA_017471925.1 Bacteroides sp. | reverse complement strand
ATGTGGCCCGCAAACTTGTCTAACGGGAGAACGGAGGTACACTGAGCCACGGCGTAGGCCTTCTTGGGCTCTTCGGGTTTGATGGGGTTGCCACGAAGGGCAATGCTGTAGTTAATCATAATCAAAAAATGGTTTTAAAAGAATCGTTTGCCACGTCTACGGGCTTGGGCCGTTGCCTATACGCGCATCGGGCAACGCGTTATAGAGCCACTGCCCACCGTGTCCCCGGGCGACACGGAACAGCCTCGGGACGGGCAGCCTCTCCGGCAGGACGGGAGGAGGGGAGAACAGCCCGAACTGATGTGCGCTCCGCCTCTTCCCGCTTCCTTGGAGAAGACGAAGCAAAGGTAGGGAGGCGGCGAAGAACGGAGGTACCCACTTATCGCTACTTGCCGCCACTTGTCCCCGCTTCTCCTTACTTTCCCTCACTTGCCGCCACTCCGCTCCGCGAAGGGGGCGAAAAAAACAACTGATGGGAAGCGAATAATAAGTTCCTATGTTTGTAATGCAAAAGAATGGAATAAATGCAAAACAGGTTATCTTTGCAGTTCATTAACATTATTAATAAAGACCCATGAACAAGAACGTTTTTTTTCGACAGAGAATGCAAGGGATGTACTCCATTTTTTCCACAGTTTTGAGGATTTCCTCAGGGAGATAACCGAGAAGAAGCAGATGCTGAGCAAGCATGGCAAGGAGAGCCTGAAACGCATCGTCAAGATGGCCGACACGCTGATTGACGAGCGGGAGAAGTATGAGGCCGAGGTGACAGACAGAAACCTGCGTGCGAGAGGATTCCACTGTTAATAAAATGTAAAATCTATTTTGACACCTTTTATTTCATAACATACAGTATATCAATATTATATATTTTTAAAGGTGGTAAAAATGAACAATCCATATAAAAGATAATAGGTATCTTTGCTATATGGATAGGGGGGTGCTTTGTCTGTAGGGATTTATTCCACGAATCACGGGATAAAATCCTGAAGACGGCCTTCTGCAATAGATTCATTAACCAACAATATTCAGTATGAAAAAAATTCATTTGATGGAGACATTGTTCTCCGAGTTCAGCAACGTGAGAAGCAAAGCCTCACGCACCGTTACGGGGCGTGAAGTAGTGGAACGCCTGTCGGGCTCTGCCTACCGTGAAGCCGTGGAGCGTCATCGCCGCCTGCGTGCCCAGGAGGGGTGTGAGGCTCAGGCCCAGGCCGTGAAGAACAACATGCCGTGTGTGGTGCCGGCAGGCGTATGCTTGGGCGGCCATGCAGTGAGGAATCTGGTGAATCCAGCTCCGGTGGTATGCATCGACCTGGATGACTGTGGCGGACAGATGGCCGTGCTCAAGGAGCGTGCCCGCGAACTGCCGTGGGTGTGGCTGGCCTTCGTCAGCATCTCCGGTGAGGGGCTGAAGCTGTGGGTACGGATAGATCCGGCCGATGCCGAGCGCGACTATGCCCTGCTCTATGCCACCGTGGGACGGGCCGTGAGCAGCCACCTGGGCCACCCCTATGACGAGAAGTGCAAAATCAGGACCCAGCCCTGCTACTACTCGTGGGATCCCGAGCTCTACTGCAATCCCTCGCCCACCGTCTTCACTCCCGATGGCGAAGCCGACATGACGGAGGAGGCTCCCCTGCCGCCCCCGCCGACGGAGATGCTTGCTACGAAGTCCGCTCCCGCCACACACTCCTCGCCTGCGGCTCCCTCCCTGCCAGGCTTTCTCCTGGGCTTCCTGGACGACTTTGAGAAGCGTCATCCCTTCCGCCGTGGCGAGCGGAACGACACGGCCCTGCAGCTGGGACGCATGGCGGCCATCCGCCACTTCTCGTCCGAAGAGGCGCAGAAGGTACTGGACATCTATACCAAACGCTATGCAGGGAGTGATTTCAATGCCGCAGATATACGTCAGCGTTTCATGGCTGGCTACCAATATGTTGCATCGTCTCCACGGGAAAAAGAATCAACAGCGAGGGGTCAAAATAGGGGTCACTTTTCCTTTGACCCCTCGCCCACCGGTGAGGAGGGGCTGACGGAGGAGGAAATTCTGGACGAAAACAACCTGCAGAGAGGCAATGCGCCCTACCTGCCCGACGAGGTGTTCCACCGGCTGCCCGACTTCCTGAAACGCTGTGTCCGCCATGCGGCCAACAACCGTGAGCGCGACCTCATGCTGCTGGGCAGCCTGAACAGTTGCAGTGCCCTCTTCCCGGGCGTGCGCTTCTTCTACAAGAACGTGCTCTACTCGCCCCATTTCTACCTGGCCACCGTAGCCCCCGCAGGGAGCGGCAAGAGTGTCATAGGCTTCACCTCGGCCCTGATGGACCCCACGCAGGAACATTATGAGAACGAGAACATCCGCCGCAGGAAGGAGTATGAGCAGGAGATGCTGGCCTGGGAACAGGAGGTGGCCCGGGCCAGGCAGGAGAAGCGGTTGCCCGATGCAAGCAAGCGACCCGAGGAACCGCGTCCCTGCCGGCTGAAGCTGAGTGCCAACACCAGCAAGTCGCGCCTCATAGAGAGTCTGGCCGCAGCGGGCGAACTGGGGTGCTATGCCGCCACCACGGAAATCAATACCATCATCTCGGCCAACGGACAGGACTACGGCCGCTTCGATGACGTGCTCTGCAAGGCGGCCCACCACGAGGAGGTCTCCCTCTCCTACAAGAACAGCGGCGACCCCATCGTCGTGCCCCATCCACGGCTGGCCCTGAACATGGCCGGTACGCAGGAGCAGTTCCAGGGCTTCTTCCGTTCCTTGGAGGTGGGGCTCTACAGCCGCTTTGCCATCTACACCCGCGAGGCAGGCGTGAAGTGGGAAGTGTGCGAACCGGGAGCCAACGAACTGGACCTCCCCCTGCATTTCCGCCGACTGGGCAACGAGCTCTTTGCCATGCACCGCCAGCTGCTCTCCTCGCCCACGCTGGTCACCTTCAGTCACGAACAGTGGATGCGCCATTCGAACACCTTCGAGCAGTTGCTGAGCCACATCCTGGTGGAAGGCAAGGAGGCGGCAGGAGGCATCCTGTTCCGCCACGGACTGTTGGTCATGCGCCTGGCCAGCGTGCTCACCGTGTTCCGCAAGTGGGAGGGATTCCGCGATGCGAAGGAATACCGATGCACCGATGAAGACTTCGACTGTGCCCTGCAACTGACGACCACCCTGCTCTCCCACAGCCTGCTGATGAGCAGCACCCTGCCCGCCACCTCGCGACGCCCCGTGCTCATCCGCAAGTTCGACCGTATGGATTTGATACTCTCCCAACTGTCACCATCGTTTACCTACACAGAGTTCACCGAAGTGGCCCTCGGAAACGGACTCTCGGAAAGCACCGCCAAACGGCTCCTCCGGAAGGCGATAGAACACAAAGTGGTTGTAAAACAGAAAGATAAGTATCGCCAGAAGTCCACAGCACGCCAGAATGAGGGGCCTAAAGAAAAATGACCCCTATTTTGACCCCTCGGCCCCTTGGAAAGAGGGACGGAAGAGAGCTGTAAACCCCATCAATCATGTAAATAAATCTAATCCTTATTATTCGTACATCATGGACACTCTTGAACACCCATTCACCCCACGCACCTACCTGAAGAAGGAGCTGGCGCAACTCTATGCTCCCCACCTCCATCCAGAAACAGCCCTGAAGAAACTCCATCGCTGGCTCAGGCTGAACCCCGAACTGCACCGCCGCCTCTACAACGGACGCGAAGGACGAAACGACCAGTTCTTCAGCAAACGCCAGGTCCTCCTGATCATTGAATACCTGGGCGAGCCGTAACAAGTTTTCTCACCACATATTCCGCCAGGAAGCATCCGAAGACAGCGGGCAGGTAGCTCACGGTGCCACAGGTGGACTTCTTGTGGCGCTCGCCCTCCACACAGACCACGGCCTGGGGAGCGGCCTGCTCCGTGCTGAACACCACCGGCAGACGGCAACGCCCCAGCCCCATCTGACGGAGCTGGCGACGCACGGAACGGCTCAGGGCACAGTGGTACGTGTCCCACAGGTTAGAGAGGCGCACCTGGGAAACGTCCACCTTGGCGCCTGCCCCCATGCTGGAGACGATGCCCATGCGACGCTCCAACGCCCCGGCAATGAGCAGACACTTGGGCCGGAGCGTGTCTATGGCATCCACCACAAAGTCGGGCCTACACTCGTCCAGCAACGGCCCGATGTTCTCCTCCTGCAGGTACAGGGCCTCGGCACGCAGCTGCAGGGAGGGATTGATATCCAGCAGACGACGGGCCATCACCTCCACCTTGGGCCGCCCAACGGTGGAATGCAGGGCCGGCAACTGGCGGTTGATGTTGCTCGCCGCCACCGTGTCGGCATCCACCAGCGTGAGACGACCCACACCGGCCCGACACAACATCTCGGCCGCCCATGAACCCACGCCGCCCACACCGGCCACCAACACATGAGCACGCTGCAGACGCTCCACACCTTCATCGCCCATCAGCAGGGCGGTACGCTGTTTCCATTCTTCCATACAATGGATAGTTGAGAGTTGATAAGTGAGAGTTAATTAATTATCAATTACAGAAGACTATCCCAGCAATTGCTTCACCATGGACGAGATGGCGCGGCCGTCGGCCAGGCCGGCCAGTTGCTTGGTGGCAACGCCCATCACGCGGCCCATGTCCTTGGGACTCGTGGCACCCGTCTCGGCCACAATCTTACGCAGGGCAGCCTCCAGTTCCTCGGGCGAGAGCTGACGGGGAAGGTAGCCCTCCAGGACGGCCACCTGGGCCAGTTCCTCATCGGCCAGGTCCTGACGTCCCTGCTGCACATAGATGTCGGCAGCATCCCGTCCCTGCTTGGCCAGCTTCCTGATGAGCTTCAGGGCAGCCTCGTCGTCCAGTTCGTCACCCGCTCCCGGAGCCGTCTTGGCCTCCAGGAACACTTTCTTCACGTTTCTCAGGGTCTCCAGAGCCACACGGTCCCTGGACTTCATGGCGATTTTAATGTCTTCGCTGACTTTGTCGAATAAAAGCATAGTTCTTGATTAGTTGATAATTGATAATTGAGAGTTGATAGTTGATAGTTTTCAGGCACGGATTACACGGATTAAAACGCGGATTTCCTTGGACTGAAGAACAGGTTTATAGTAATGCGTTAATCATTAACAATCCGTGTTTCCATCCGTGTAATCCGTGCCTAAAAACATCCCCCACTAAAACACTATCTCCTCCCCTTCTCCGGGCTGGGCCGATGCGGACGGTTGTGCAGCCGTGGCAGAGCGGTTGATGATGTCGGCCAGGGTAGCCTTGTCGCGCTTGTAGGTGGGAGTGCGTTCCAGCATGGCGATGAGGTCGCTGTTGTCCAGGTCTTCTATACGGAAGAGGTGGACCTGATTGTGCTTCCTGATTTTCTTCGTGGGGGTGCGTCCATAGGTGACATCTATCAGTTCGCGCTCCTTGGCGGCCTGTTCCTCCCGCTGCACACGCTCTTCCTCCGTCTGTTCCTGATGCAGTTCCGACATGCCGGGCACACTGTCTGTATCGAACCCTGTGGCCAGCACCGTGAACTTCACCTCCGTATCCAGCGTGGAGTCATCGGCCTGTCCCCAGATTACCTCGATGTCAGGATCCAAGCTGTCCATGAAAGCATCTATCTCGTTCATCTCCTCGATGAGGATGGGTGCCACGTTCTCGTTGGCCGAGATATTGAAGAGAATCTTCTTGGCACTGGTAATCTTGTTGTTGTTCAGCAGCGGAGAGTGCAGGGCATCCTCGATGGCATTCCTCAGGCGATTCTCGCCGCTGGCCTTTCCGGTGGACATGATGGCCACACCGCCGTCCTTCAGCACCTTCTTCACGTCACGGAAGTCCAGATTGATGATTCCCTCCATGGTAATGATTTCGGTGATGCTGCGGGTGGCGACCGTCAGCACGTCATCGGCCTTGGCAAAAGCCTCCCTGTTGGTGGTCATGCCGTCGTTGTAGATTTCGCGCAGACGCTCGTTGTTGATGACCAACAGGGCGTCCACACACTCGCGCATCTCCTCCACGCCCTTCAGAGCCTGGATAATCTTGCGCTGCTTCTCGAAGATGAAAGGAATGGTCACGATGCCCACCGTGAGCATACCCATCGCCTTGGCTTCACGCGCCACCACGGGAGCGGCTCCCGTACCCGTACCTCCTCCCATGCCGGCAGTGATGAAGACCATCTGTGTGCCGTCGTTGAAGAGGGCACGGATTTCCTCTATGCTCTCCTCGGCAGCCTCACGGGCCACCATGGGGTCATTGCCCGCACCCAGTCCGCCGGTAGTCTTGCGCCCCAGCTGCACCTTCACGGGAATGTCACTCTTCTTCAGTGCCTGGCTGTCCGTATTGCACAACACGAAAGTGACATCGTTGATGCCCTGTCTATACATGTGCTTCACGGCATTGCCGCCACCACCTCCCACGCCTATCACCTTGATGATGCGAGGGGAATCGTTCGGAATATCAAAAGGAACTGTATCCATAATAGTATTAGGCATATATATCTATGTATCAATGTTAATAATCAATATTTCGCAAGCAAACCTTGCAGAAGGAAAGGGGAAAAACCATGACATTACATCGGTTCGTCGTCAAAGAGACTACCCATCTTGTTGAAGATGTCCTTGAAAGGATTCTTCTTCTCCTTCTTCTCTTCCTTCGAGGAGTTACTGCCCCCCGACTTGTTACCGGTCTGTCTGTCCGGTTTCCGGGTATCGTTGTCGGCCACCACATTGCCGATGGGTGCTTCAGGCGTCATTTCGTCTTCGTTGAAGAGCGTGCCCGGCGCGGTGTCCGGCAACTGGCAGCAGTTTTCGTGTCCGGCCATCAGGAGGGAGAGGAGCGTAAACTGACGGGGGTCATGCAACGTCTCCTGGAACCCATGCACGGCAGTCTGTACGCTCTGGGCCGTGCGCACCTTCTCCATGCCGGTGAAACGCTTGAAGGCTGTCTCCATCTCCTTCAGGCTGCTTCCGCCTCCAGTGAGCACCACCCCTGAATAGAGCGAGGCGGAATAGCCCGAAACGCCAATCTGTTGCTTCACGTTGAGCAGTATCTCCTCCACACGGGCCTCCACCAGATTGTCCAGTTCCTGACGGCGGATCACCGTTCCGTCCTCGCAGCGGCATTCGGAATCTTCTTCCTCCTCTTCGGGAGCGACGGCACGACCATACTGCAGTTTCAGGGCTTCGGCTACGTGCTGTTCCAAGCGGAGCGACATGATGTCGCGCGTGATGCTCTCCCCGCCCAAGGGAATCACACAAAGGTAGCGCAGGAGGGAGTCCTTGTAGACGGCCACCGTGGTGGTGCCTGCGCCGAAGTCCACCAGGGCACAGCCTGCACGCAGGTCATTCTCGGAAAGCACGCCCCGGGCCAGTGCCATGGGAGCCACCATCAGGTCGGCAATCTCCACCCGGGCCTGTCCGAAACTCTGGTTCAGACGGCGCTGCAGGTCACTGCAGGCCACGATGTTCAGGAAGTTTCCCACAATGTGCTGTCCGGATACGCCCACGGGTTCCACATAGCGCATGTTGTCTATCACGTACTCCTGGGGGGCGACATCCAGGATGTCCTTACCCTCCAGGGGGCATTCTCGGTTCTCGTCGCAGAGCGAATCCACCAGTTCGGAGGTCACCTTGCCTCCCTCTACCGGTCGCTCCACCGTGTTCTTCACCGTGTGCATCGACTGTCCGCCGATGCCCACATATACCTTGGCGACACAGCCCTCTAACTGAGCATTCAGTTTGTCCACCATGTCACGCAATGCCTGTGCTGCCTTGTCGATGTTGTAGATGATGCCCTTACGCACAAACGAAGCGGACTCTTTGCACGCATGGGCCAGCACCTGGATGCTTCCATCGCTGTTTCTCCGCCCGGCAATGCCGGATATCCTGGAAGAAGCGATTTCAATAGCAGCGATAAATTCTGTTGTTGCCATGAGTTGTGAATTATAAATTATCAATTATGAATTATCAATTACTCTCTTTTCGTGCAGATGACCTGATTGCCGAACTCCACACTGATGCGCGAGTATTTGTTCCATCCCACGCGGTTCAGTGCCCTCTCGTAGAACTCCCTGACGCGCTCCAGCTTCTGCTCATAGCCGGTCAGCGGTCCCAGATAGATGATGTGCCGACCCACGCGGGGCACCAGTTCCACGCTTTTGTCGGGCAGCACGTGTATCTGCTCTATCTGTGCGTTCCAGAAGTGGTCCTCCCGCAGGAAGAGGGCAAAGCGATAGAGTTCTCCCAGGGCCATGGCTTGCTCCACATGGCCCGTAGCCACGGCAAGATGGGCCACACACTTGGCATCGGGAGGCATCACGGTGCCCTTGTTGTCCACGTAGTAGCTCTCCCCCTGCCCGTTCATCACCCTGAGCACGGGGATGCGTTGGGCCACCTCTACGCAGAGGATTCCGCCGGGGGTCTTGTAGCATTCCACCTTGTCAATGAGCGGATGGCGGGAGAGCACTTCTTCCAACGCCTTGGTGCGTACCTCGGCCAGAGGACATCCCAAGGGATTCAACTGGTGCTTGTCCAGCATGGAGGCCACCTCTTCGCGCGTGATGAAGCCGGCATGGAGGGTGTCGCGTATCTTCAGCTGCATCTCCAGACAGGTGTTCCCCACCGGTTCGCGGTTGAAGGCAGTGACAGCCAGCACTATATAGGCAGCGACAAGCGTCAGCAGGAGGGTGAGCAGGATTTTCTTCAGCATGGAATGAGAATCTATGATTAATGGTTAATGATGAGCGGTCTTTGCTTTCAGCAGTGCCTCTATCTGTGGCATGCTGCTGTCCAGGTCTCCGGCTCCCAGTACGACGAGCACGTCGGTCTCCTTGGTGGCCAGCAGTTCCAGCATCTGCGCTTTGGGGCAGATGCAGTGTTCCAGTCCGGGCTTCAGGCAGTCGGCGATGAGCTGGCTGGTCACACCGGGTATGGGCAGCTCGCGTGCGGGATAGATTTCCGTGAGTATCACCTCGTCGGCCAAGGAGAGGCTTTGGGCAAATTCGCGGTAGAAGTCGCGCGTGCGGCTGTAGAGGTGGGGCTGGAAGATGGCCGTGAGTTTCCGTGTGGGATAGAGCTCGCGGATGGACTCCAGACTGCGTGCCAGTTCGGCGGGATGGTGGGCATAGTCGCTGATGAGCACGGCCGTGGGGGTCTTCAGGCGGAAGTCGAACCTGCGGTCCACTCCGCTATAGGAAGCCATGGCGCGGCGTATGTCCTCATCGGGCACACCGCAGAGGTGGGCCAATGCCATGGCTGCCACACCGTTGTCTATGTTGATGCTGACGGGCACGCCCAAACTGATGTCGGCAATGCGTGTGTCGGGTGCCACGAAATCCAGGATGATTTCTCCGCCTCCGATGCGTATGTTCTCGGCATGGAAGTCTCCCTCGGTGCGGCCATAGGTGTAGAGAGTGACGCCCGGCTGCAGACGAGGCTGCAGCTGCAGACCGGTGTGCATCAGGAGTGCTCCGCCGGGCCGGATGAGGGTGGTGTAGTGGGCGAAGCTTTCCAGGTAGGCCTCACGCGTGCCGTAGATGTCTAAATGGTCGGGGTCTGTGGCAGTGATGACGCTGAGCCAGGGGGTGAGGTGATGGAAGGAGCGGTCGAACTCGTCGGCTTCTATCACCGTGTAGGGGCTTTCTGGAGCGAGGAGCAGGTTGGTGGAGTAGTTCTTGGAGATGCCACCCAGGAAGGCTGTACAGCCTTGGGGCAGTTGCTGCAGCAGGTGGGCGGTCATACAGCAGGTAGTGGTCTTGCCGTGGGTTCCGGCCACACAGATGCCTTGGCTGCTGCGGGTGATGGTGCCCAGCACTTGTGCACGCTTCTGTATCTCGAAGCCTCCCTGACGGAAGTAGGCCAGTTCGGCATGGTCGGCGGGCACGGCGGGGGTGTAGACCACAAGGGTGGTCTCCTTGTCACGGCAGTCGTGCGGGATGAGTTCGGGATTCTCCTCAAAGTGAATCCGTGCTCCCTCAGTGATGAGGGCGGAGGTCAGGGGGGTCGGTGTGCGGTCATAGCCTGCCACTGCCACGCCTCGGGAGAGGTAGTAGCGCACCAAGGCACTCATGCCTATGCCTCCTGCACCGATGAAATATACGGATTTGATGTTCTGCATTATTCTATATATAATTTGATAGTTGAGAGTTGATAATTGATAATTTTAGGCACGGATGACACGGATTTTCTCTGTGTGTATCTGCGTAAGTCTACGTTTCAACGTATAAACGCTTCAACGTTTCATCCCTTCAACGTCAATCAGTGCCAATACTTCTCCGGCTATCACGGCGGCGGCATCGGGATGGGCCAGAAGGGTGATGTTGGCGGCCAGGGTCTGCAGGCGGCTGTCATCGGTCACGGTCTGCAGGGCGGCGGGCAGCAGGTTTGTGGGGGCGTCGGCATCCTTCACGCAGATGGCGGCATCTTTCTCCACCAGTGCCATGGCGTTTTTCGTCTGATGGTCTTCGGCCACGTTGGGCGAGGGCACGAGTATGACGGGCTTGCCTAACAGACAGAATTCCGAGATGGAGCCTGCTCCGGCACGCGACACGACCAGGTCGGCCGCCGCATAGGCACGGGGCATCTCCTTGATGAAGTCGGAGACGTAGAGGTTGGGCAGTCCGTCCACCAGGCAGCAGCGCAAGGGGTTGCCGGTGTAGGCTATGATGGCGTTCTTCACCTCTTCTATATATATCTTTCCGGTCTGCCAGATGAACTGCACTTCGGGATGGGCCTTGATGAAGTCCAGGTTGGCAGTGAGGGTGTGGTTGAGGGTGCGTGCACCGAGGCTTCCTCCCAACACGAGCACGGTCTTCTTGGCGGGGTTCAGGCCGAAGGTCTGCAGTGCCTGGCTGCGGTCGGGACGTTCGGTGAGCAGGTTCTGTCTCACGGGGTTTCCCGTAAGCACTATTTTCTCTGCGGGGAAGAACTTCTCCATGCCCGGATAGGCCACGCAGATTTTGCGTGCGGACTTGGCCAGGAGCTTGTTGGTCACGCCGGCATAGGAGTTCTGTTCCTGTATCAGGGTGGGAATGCCCATCATGGCTGCGGTCTTCAGGGTAGGCCCGCTGGCATAGCCGCCCACGCCCACGGCCACCTGCGGACGGAAGTTGCGGATGACGCGGCGTGCCTTCAGCTGGCTGCGCAGCAGTTTGATGAGTACGGCGAAGTTGCGCCACGGGCGCTTGCGGTCCAGGCCGGCTACGGGCAGGCCCACTATGCGGTAGCCCGCGTCGGGCACACGCTGCATTTCCATGCGTCCCTCGGCACCGACAAAGAGTATCTCGGCCTGAGGACAGCGTTCACGCAGGGCGTTGGCTATGGAGATGGCGGGGAAGATGTGGCCGCCTGTTCCGCCACCGCTGATGATGATGCGGGGAGTAGTGTTCATAGTTGATATAATTGAGAGTTGATAGTTGTGAGTTGATAATTGATAAGTGATAGTTGTGAGTTGGTAATTTCAGGCACGGATGACACGGATTAAAACACGGATATTTTTCTCTGCGGAAATCTGCGTGAATCTGCGTTTCAAGGCTTCAACCCATCAGGAGGGCCGTCGTCTATTGCTTCCGGAGCCGTTTCGGTCGTAGTCTCCTTCTGCAGGGCCTGGGTGTAGCGGCTCACGCTGAGTATCATGCCGACATAGGCACAGTTGATGAAGGTGGAGGTTCCGCCACGGCTCACGAGGGGCAGGGGTTGTCCCGTGACCGGTGCCAAGCCCACGGCCACCATCATGTTGAAGAGGGCCTGCGTGACCACTATCAGCCCTATGCCCAGCACGAGGAAGGCGGGGAACGTGCGGTCACACTTTCGGGCTATGCGCCCCACCCTTATCAGCAGCACCACGTAGAGGAAGGCCACCACTAATGCGCCTGCCAGTCCCAGTTCCTCTATGACGATGGCATAGATGAAGTCCGAGTAGGCCTGGCTCAGGAAGTCGCGTTGCACGGAGTTTCCGGGTCCCTTGCCCAGGACGTTGCTGGTGGCCACGGCTATGCGGGCATGACCCACCTGTCCCTTCTCGTCTATGTCGAAAGCCTGGGGCGGTACCTTAGGCTCCGAGAACTCGGCCAGGCGGGACTTCCATGTCGTGAATCGTCCGCCTAAGGGGATTTCCTTCAGGGTCTCGTTGGGAGTCAGCCACAGGAAGGCCACGAACAGGCTGCCCACCAGGAGCATCAGCCCGCCCAGGGCCAACAGCTTGCGCAGGGCCACTCTCCCTATGAACATCATCAGGAAGACGGTGGCAAACAGCAGCACGGCAGTGGAGTAGTTCTCGGGCAGGATGAGTCCGCAGAACAGGCCGCTCACTATCAGGATGTGCCTGAAAGCCTTGGGATGTGCTCCCTCTTCGTCCTGCCCCTTGGAGAGGATGAAGGCCACCACTATCACCACACCCATCTTGGCCAGCTCGGAGGGCTGGAACTGTATGCCCATGAACTTCACCCATCGGCTGGCTTCGTTCACCTTTTCGATGACCAGCATGCCGCCCAGGTTCAGACGGTCACAGAGCAACAGCATCACCAGAAAGACGAGCGACGGCGGCAACAGCAGCAAGGGCAGCACCCTGAACCACTTGAAGGGCGTGGCATGAAACAGCACCACTACCCCCGCACCCACCAACAGGAAGATGCAGTGGCGCGTGATGGGTCCCCAATGGTCTCCGCTCTGATACACCAGGGTGCTGCTGGCACTGAACACCTCGGTAATGGAGATGAGACACAGCATCAGGAAGACAATCCAAATCACCTTGTCGCCTTGGAATATATTCTTTATCAGGTTCATTTTCTCTTTAATTCCTTGACTCTTTTATTCTTTAATCCCTTCATCCCTAATAATGGCTACAAAGCCTTGACGCACTCCTTGAACTGCTCACCCCGGTCTTCATAGCTGCGGAAGAGGTCGAAGCTGGCACAGCAGGGACTCAGGAGCACGGTGTCGCCCTTGGAGGCCAGATGCCAGGCGGCCTCCACAGCCTCTTTCATGCCACTGTTCACCTCGACCACGGGCAGGCCCAGGTGGTCGAAGGCGGCGTGCAGCTTTTCGTTGTGCAGCCCCAGGTAGACCAGTGCCTTGCACTTGGTGGCTACCAGGTCGGTTATCTCGTCATAGTCGTTGCCCTTGTCCTTGCCGCCCAGGATGAGTACGGTGGGGGTCGTCATGCTCTGCAGGGCATACCAGCAGGAGTTCACGTTGGTGGCCTTGGAGTCGTTCACGAAGCGCACACCTCCCACGCTGCACACCTCCTCCAGTCTGTGTTCCACTCCCTTGAAGTTGGCCAGTGCCTTACGTATGTTCTCCTTGTCTATGCCTGCCAGCTTGGCCGATATGCCGGCCGCCAGCGAGTTATAGAGGTTGTGTGTGCCTCTCAGGGCCAGTTCCTCCTGCTCCATGTTGAAGGCTATGGGTTCGCAGATGACCACTTCGCCCTCCTCGGCATAGGCAATGGCACCGTCTTCCTTCACGGCCGCAAAGGGATAGAGACGGGCCTTCAGTCCGTGGCGTTCCAGTTCGCGGCGTATGATGGGGTCATCGTTCCAGTAGACGAAGGCATCCTCACTGGTCTGGTTCTGCGTGATGCGGAACTTGGCGTCCACATAGTTCTGCATGCGGTGGTCATAGCGGTCCAGGTGGTCGGGAGTGATGTTCATCAGCACGGCAATGTTGGCCCTGAAACTGTACATGTTGTCTAACTGGAAGCTGCTCAGCTCTATGACGTAGTAGTCGTGCTGCTCCGTAGCCACCTGCAGGGCCAGGCTTCGCCCGATGTTTCCGGCCAGACCCACGTTGAGTCCCGCGCTGCGGAAGATGTGATAGATGAGCGACGTGGTGGTGGTCTTGCCATTGGAGCCGGTGATGCAGACCATCTTGGCCTGCGTGTAGCGTCCCGCAAACTCTATCTCCGAGATGACGGGTATGCCCCGCTCCTTCAGTTTCATCACCAAGGGGGCGTCGTCGGGTATGCCCGGACTCTTCACCACCTCATCGGCGTTCAATATCAGTTCTTCCGAGTGGTGGCCTTCTTCCCAGGCTATGCCGTAACGGTCCAGCAGTTCTTTGTACTTGGGCTTGATGGCCCCCTGGTCGGAGACAAACGCGTCCCATCCCTTCACGCGGGCCAACACGGCGGCTCCTGCGCCGCTTTCTCCGGCTCCCAATATGACCATTCTTTTCTTCATATTATTATAATAATTGAGAGTTGATAGTTGATAATTGATAGTTGAGAGTTGATAATCCCTACCTTATCTTCAGGGTGATGATGGTGATTGCTGCCAGCACGATGGTCACAATCCAGAAGCGGACGGTAATCTTCGACTCATGGAACAGGCGTTCGGGCCGCTGGAAGACCACGGTGCACCCCTCCTCTATGATGCTCATGGAGGTACGGAAGTGGTCGTGTATGGGCGTCCGCTTGAAGAGGCGTTGCTTGCGTCCGTGTCGTTTCCCGACCTTGTAGTAGACCCTTTGCAGGATTACGCTGACGTTTTCCACCAGGAACACGCCACACAGTATCGGTATCAACAGCTCCTTGTGTATCACGATGGCAAATACGCCTATGATTCCTCCTATGGTCAGGCTTCCCGTGTCGCCCATGAACACCTGTGCCGGATAGGCGTTGTACCACAGGAATCCCACCATCGCACCGATGAAGGCACAGATGAAGATAACCAGTTCTTCGCTTCCGGGGATGTACATGATGTTCAGGTAGCCTGCATACTCTATGTGGCTGGAGACATAGGCCAGGATGCCCAAGGTCAGGCCGATGATGGCCGAGTTTCCGGCCGCCATGCCGTCCATGCCGTCGTTCAGGTTGGCACCGTTGCTCACGGCGGTGACCACGAAGATGGTGACGAGGACAAATATCACCCAACCTGCCGCCTGTGCATGTTCGCCCAGGAAGCCCACCAGGTCGGCATAGTCCAGGTTGTTGCTCTTCAGGAAAGGAATGGTGGTCTGCGTAGCCTTGATTTCCTTGGCGGCATGCACCACCTCCACTGTTCCGCCGGGCTTCTGCAGCTCAATGTTTTCGCGGATGACCACCTGCGGACTGAGATAAAGGGCCAGTCCCACGATGAGTCCCAGTCCCACCTGGCCGATAATCTTGAACTTGCCGTGCAAGCCCTCCTTGTCTTTCTTGAAGGTCTTGATGTAGTCGTCGGCAAAGCCCAGGGAACCCAGCCACACGGTGGTGATGAGCATCAGTATCATGTAGATGTTATCCAAGCGTCCCAGCAACAGGCAGGGAATGAGGATGGCGAAGATGATGATGATTCCGCCCATTGTGGGCACTCCCACCTTGTTCACGCCAAAAGGATCAATCTTGGCATCGCGCTGCTGTTCGGTGATTTGCTTGCGCTTCAGCAGATTGATGAAGCGGTCGCCCCAGATGGCCGAGATGAGCAACGCCAGGATGACGGCCATCAGCGAACGGAACGATGTATAGGCAAACATACCCGCACCGGGAATATCATATTGATCCAACCATTGAAATAAGTAGTATAACATTTCTTATTAATTGATAGTTGATAAGTGATGAGTGATAATTGATAGTTGACAAGTGATGGTTGAAAGTTGACGGTTGAGAGTTCTTAGCCGATGATTTTCTTCAATTCCTCCTTGTCGTCAAAGTGGTGCTTCACGCCCTTCACGTCCTGATAGTTCTCATGTCCCTTGCCGGCCACGAGAACCACATCGCCGGGTTGTGCCAGCAGGCAGGCCATCTTGATGGCTTCCCTGCGGTCCACGATGCTGACGGTCTTCGCAAGGTCGTCCTTGTCCAGCCCGGCCAGCATGTCGTTGATGATGTCCTGCGGTTCTTCAAATCGCGGATTGTCGCTGGTGATGATGACCCTGTCGCTCAGGCGGGCACTCTCCTTGGCCATGATGGGGCGCTTGCCCTTGTCGCGGTTGCCGCCGGCCCCCACCACGGTGATGACCTTGCCCCGTCCCTCCAGCACGCCGTGGATGGCATTGAGCACATTCACCAGCGCATCGGGAGTATGGGCATAGTCCACGATGGCCGTGAATCCCTTGGGGGAGCGCACGGCATCGAAACGTCCGGCCACGGGATGCAGGGTGCTGAGGGCAACCAGCACCTCCTCTTCCTTCTTGCCCAGCAACACGGCCGCTCCGAAGACGGCCAGCAGGTTGCTGGCATTGAACCTGCCGATGAAGCGCACGGCCAGTTCGTGGTTGTTGAAGTCCAGCAGCATGCCTTCGAAGTGGCTCTCCAACACCTTGCCCTTGAAGTCGCACAGGCTGCGCAGGGAGTAGGTGTACACCTTGGCACGGGTGTTCTGTGTCATCACCAGGCCGTTCTTGTCGTCCAGGTTGGTGAGACAGAAGGCTTCGCGCGGCATGTCGTCAAAGAACTTCTTCTTGGCACGGAGGTAGTTGTCCACCGTCTTGTGATAGTCCAGGTGGTCGCGCGTCAGGTTGGTGAAAATGCCTCCCGCAAACTTCAGTCCGCTGATGCGCTTCTGGTCAATGGAGTGGGAGCTGACCTCCATGAAGGCATACTTGCATCCGGCCTGTGCCATTTGGCCGAGCAGGCGGTTCAGGGTGATGGGGTCGGGAGTGGTATGCTCCGTAGGCACCGCCACGTCGTCAATGTAGTTGCACACCGTGGAGAGCAATCCCACCTTGTAGCCCAGGTGGCGGAAGGTATTATATAATAAGGTGGCGATGGTCGTCTTGCCGTTGGTACCGGTAACGCCCACCAGCTTCAGGTCGTCTGTCGGATGACCATAGAAGGCATGGGCCATCTTGCCGGTTGCCTCTTCGCTGTCCTTCACCACCACATAGGTGACGGCCGTTTGCCGCTCCTCCTGCATGGCAGCCGGCAGTTCCTCACACACTACGGCCACGGCTCCCCGCTCTATGGCCGAAGGGATATAGGCATGGCCGTCGGTCTGCGTGCCGCGCATGGCCATGAAGAGATGCCCGGCCGCTATCTGGCGGGAGTCGATGTTCACTCCCGTAATCTCTATATCCGCCGGGCCAATGACCTGCATCGGCTGTACGGCTTTCAATAGTTCACTCAGTTTCATATCTGTTCTTCACACGTTATCCGTTCTTGTTCTTTTCATTTCATCGTCTGTCATTGGACCAGGGTCAGCGAAACGGTCTGTCCTTTCGTGACGTGACTGCCCGGCGGAAGCGACTGGCGCTTCACCCGTCCGCATCCCTGCAGGTGTACCTTCAGGCCACACTTCTCCAACAGGTAGACGGCATCCTTCGCGCCCATGTCCGTCACGTCGGGCACGACAGCGGTCGTCAGTTCCCAGTCGTGCAGCTTCAGGCCCTCTCCCGCCACCTCGGTATATCCCCACTGCAGGCTGCCCTCCTCCTGTTCATACTCCAGCAGTGTGGGGACCTCCAGTTCGCGAAGCACCAGAGAGGCTTCGTTCATCTCGCCCCGCCTTACTTCGGGGATGACATTGGTGGTACTGTCTATTCCGTTGCGTATGTCCAGGAAGAGTTTCTTGGCATACACCCTCTCCGCTATCTTGCCGAAGACACTGCCCGCCATTGTTCCGCCCGATGCCGGAAGTCCCGTCTTCTGGATGGCCACGATGCAGCTGTACTCGGGACTTTCGCTGGGGAAATAGCCGCAGAAGCTCACCAGGTATTTGGTCGTGCCCGTCTTGTAGCCTCCGGCCTGGGCCACCTGTGCCGTGCCCGTCTTGCCCGAGACGGCAAACTGCTTGCTGCCGGCATACTTGCCCAATCCGTTGGAAACTACCCGGCGCAGGATATGGCGAATCTGTGTCAGTGTGCGGTCAGAGCATATCTGGGGGTTAATGACCTCCGTAGGATACTCCTTGAGCACATTGCCGTCTTTCATGACGGCTTTCACGAACTTGGGACGCACCATGACTCCATCGTTGGCAATGGCGTTGTAGAAAGTCAGCGTGTTGATGGGCGGTATCTGTGTTGCATAACCGATGCTCATCCACGGCAGGGTGGTCTTGGAAAAGTAGCGTTCCTTAGGTCCCCGTATATTGGGCGTGCCCTCACCGGGAATCTGCAGGTGCAGGGGCAGGTGGATGCTCATGCGGTGCAGGCCATCCACGAAGCGTTGCGGGTCGTCCTTGTAATACTTGTCTATCAGGTAGGAGACTCCGATGTTGGAAGAGACCTCCATGATGCGTGTCACGTTGATTTTGCCGTAGCCTCCATTTCTCCAGTTGTGGTCCCTCATCTGACGGCCATACATGGGCATGACGCCCTTGCCGGTCTCCACCTCGGTCTCGGGGGTGATGTGTCCGTCTTCTAAGGCCACCATGATGCTGGCGGTCTTGAAGGTAGAACCCGGCTCCATCATGTCGCTGATGGCGTTGTTGCGCATCTCATAATAGTTGCCGTCGGAGCCGCGGGTCATGTTGACGATGGCCTTCACTTCGCCCGTCTTCACCTCCATCAGCACGGCCACGCCCACGGTGGCTTGCAGTTCCTTCAGTTTGTCCACCAGGGCCTTCTCGCAGATGTCCTGCATGTCCACGTCAATGGTGGTCACAATGTCATAGCCGTCCACCGGCGGCTTGTCCGTAATGGGCAGGTAGCGGTTCATCACCTTCTGCTTGTGGGCCACGCCCGTCTGTCCTTTCAGCAGGGTGTCGAAGGCCAGTTCGATGCCGTTTTTCGCTCCCAAGGCCGTGTCGGGATAGACATCGCCCAGGGTGCGGCTGGCCAAGGAGCCGAAGGGGCGTTTGCGCCGGTTGAAGTCAATGTCGTGCAGGCCGCTGGTCCTGACGCCCAGGTTGAAGTAGGGCAGCTCCTTGATGCGCTTGTATTGGGTGTAGCTGATGCGCCTGCGCTTGTCGGGCAGCAGGGGATAGTGTTGCCAGGTCTTGCTGTAACGTCCCTTCTTCAGGTGGGCCTTATAGGCAGCCACGCTCTTCTCAGGGAAGAGCTTGTGCAGCCCCACACAGATGGAGTCCAGCTTGGAGAAGAAGACGCTGTCCTTCTTGGCCTGCCCCTTCTTGCGCCGCTCCTCGTTGTTGTTATCATAGAATTTGTAGTCGATGTAGGGGGTATATTCGGGCAGGGAACTGGCCATCAGCTTGCCGTCTGCGGAGAGGATGTTGCCCCGATTGGGATAGAGCACATCGTTCTCCGTCACGAAACGGTTGGCCACGACCTCCCAATAGTCCCGCTCGGCGAACATGATTACTGCCGCCCTCACGACTACGGCTACTCCCATCAGGCTCATGACGAGCACCACGAAGAAGTAACGGGTCATTATGCTTTTCTTGTTTACTGCCATCTCATTTCCAACTATCCATTATTCACTGTCAGCCATTCGCTTCCCGCCATCAGTCGCCTATCAGATAGGGCGGATTGGTAGAGGTCTGCAAGTCGCTTTCGCGAGTGGAGATATACTCCTCGATGCGCGACTGGCGGCTGCGTTCCATCAGTTCCGAACTGCGTGTCAGGGCGTCGAACCTGATGTCCACCAACTCCTGCTTCAGTTTGTCTATCTCTATCATCTGCAACTGACAGGCGTAGCGGTTGTGTATATAGAACAGAGTGAGCAACATGACCAGAACTATCAGCTTCACCTGCCGACGGAAGAAATCCGTAGCCAGAATGTCGCCGCCGATGATGCTCTTCCAGCTGGTGCGTCTCTTGGACTTGCCCTTGCCGTTGCTTTTCTTGTTGTCTGTCGTTATCTCCTCTGCCATGTTCACTGTCTGTTATCTGTTGTACATTGTTTTCTTCTCACACCTTTTCGGCAATCCTCAGTTTGGCACTGCGCGAACGCGGATTGCGCTCCACCTCTTCGGCATCGGCCACGATGACCTTGCTGTTCACCGGGCGGAGCGGAGCCTGCACGCGGCCATAGAAGTCCTGCTCCACGCGTCCCTCCACATTGCCGGTCTTCATGATGTTCTTCACCAGGCGGTCTTCCAGGGAGTGATAGGTGATGACCGCCAGGCGACCACCGGGACGCAGGGCCTCCACGGCAGCCTGAAGCATCTCCTTCAGGGCCTCCATCTCGCGGTTCACCTCAATGCGCAGGGCCTGGAACACCTTGGCCAGCTCCTTCTTTTCGCGCTCGCGGCCAAAGAGAGGCTTCACCACCTCCAGGAACTGTCCGATGGTGGTCAGGCGACCGGCCGTGCGTGCCTTGACGATGACCGAGGCCAGCTTGCGGCTGTTCTTCAGTTCGCCATAGAGGTAGAAGAGGTCGGCCAGACGCTCCTCGGGATAGTCGTTCAGCACATCGGCCGCCGTCTGTCCCGCCCGTTTGTTCATGCGCATGTCCAGGGCACCGTCGAAGCGGAACGAGAAGCCCCGCTCGCTGTCGTCGAAGTGATGGAACGACACGCCCAGGTCGGCCAGGATGCCATCCACCTGCTCCACGCCATAGTAGCGCAGGAAGTTGTGCAGGTAGCGGAAGTTGCTGCGCACGAAGGTGAAGTTGGGATGTCCGGCCGGCACGTTGCGCTCGGCGTCTTCGTCCTGGTCGAAGGCAAGCAGTCGTCCGCCATCGCCCAGGCGTGCCAGAATCTCCCGGGAATGTCCGCCTCCGCCGAAGGTCACGTCCACATAGGTACCGTCGGGGCGGATGTCCAGTCCGTCCACCGTAGGCATCAAAAGAGCCGGAATGTGATATACTTGTCCGTCGTTTGTCGTCATTGTTTCTCCTCCATCATTTCCCTTATGGTCTCTCCCCACCCATCGCCGCAGCCTTCGCCACAGTACATGCCTTCGCCCTGGCCCAGAACCGACTCCATAGCCTTGGAGAACTCCTCGGCGGCAAGGAACGGACGGTCGGCCAGTTCCTTGGCCCACACCTCAATGACAGCATCCATGCCGATGAAGCGCACCTCGCCCTCCAGGCCCGCCAGCTGCTGGTAGCGTTTGGGGATGAGAATGCGGCCGTTGCCGTCAATCGTCAGCACTTCGGCATCGCTTACGAACTGGCGGAAAATCATCTGATGACGGGCATTCCAGGGATTGAGATTGCGGCGCAGCTGATTCAAGGTACAGAACCACTCGGCCTCGGGATAGAGCACCAGACAACGCTGATGCACATCCTTGCGCAACACCAGCTTGTCATTGCCGTTGTCTTGCAACAATTTGCGGAACGATGCCGGGACAAACACCCGCCCTTTGGCATCCAGTTTCGCATCCATATTTCCCAAGAATCGCATCATACAGACCTTATTATTAATTAAGAGACCGTAAAAGTACACATTTCCCCACAATTCCCCACCATCTTTGCATAAAAAAGTGGAAAAGAATTTTTCAACAGCCTGTTGATAGCTTATTTCTTTGATAATGAAGCGCATCGGGAAAGGAGAAAAATCATGCCCAAAGATGCATACGACAGCCGTCAAAAACGCATACTTATGCAATTTTAGCGACTATTCCGCCCGTTTCCCTCCTTGTCCGGAAGTCCGTAGCGAGTGTTCCGGGACGGTCATCTCTCCTCCGAAGACCCTTGAAGGGGCTGCAGACGGGACACGTGTGCTCCGCGGAGCATACACGTGTGGTCCGCGGTCGGAACATGTGTGGTTCACGGACCGCACATGTCTCGTCCACAGACCAGACATGTTTCGTCCAAAAGCCGGATAAACAGGGAGAACAGAGCCTTCACATCCCCATGCGGAACGTCGGAGTCTGCGACGGGAACCCCGACCGGCACCGGCTGCAGCCGCCCGATGTCCCACCCCGGGACGGCAACTGCCGTCACACTCCTCTTCCACCCCTCTCAGAAGCCCTCCTGACGGGATAAGCGCATTTCCTTGCCGTTTTCCCGTCGACGACCACGCTCCGTTGCATATACGCCACTCAGCAGCGCATAAATATGCAATCCCCACAGCAAGCAGTCCGCAGCCTTCTCACCGGAAGTCCTTCAGCTCTTTCTGCAGTTTCTGGCGCGTGAAGAAGATGCGGCTCTTCACGGTGCCGAGGGGCACGCCGAGACGTTCGGCAATCTCACGGTACTTGAAGCCCGACACATGCATGGAGAAGGGCAGGCGATATTCGCGCGGCAGGGAGTTGACCACGCGGTGCATCTCCTTCAGGTCATAGCTGCGCTCGGTGCTCTCATAGGCAGTGTCGCGCGGCAGGTTCAGGTGGTAGAGGTTGTCGGTGTGGTCCACAAACGTCTGGTCGCGCACCACCTTGCGGTAGTTGTTGATGAAGATGTTGCGCATGATGGTGTACATCCATCCCTTGAAGTTGGTGTCGGGCGTGTACTTGTCTTCGTTGTCGAGTGCCTTGAGGGCTGTCTCTTGCAACAGGTCGTTGGCCTCTTCGCGGTCGGCGGTCAGTTTGTAGGCAAATCGCAGGAGTTCCTCCTGTACACTTACCAGGTCCTTTTGGAATGAGATACTGTTCATGGTCGTTTTGTTTTGGGTTAAAAATAACGTTTGCTTTATCCTTTCGGCGATGCAAGTTTAGGGAAGTTCGGACGCGCAGAAGGGAGAATATTCAGCAAACTTTCAGGGAAAATCTATCAATTGAGAGTTTTCAGGCGCTTTTTGATGGGTTTCGGGTGTAGTTTTCTGCCAAAACTTTGCGTTTAATTAAAAAGATGAGTTAATTTTGCGCGGAAAATTCATCTATTAAAGAATGGCAGACGACTCATTGTTCCTGATAGACATCGACAGAATACTCCGCGAGAAAGCGCCGGAGAAGTCGAAACGTATCCCCAAGTTCGTCGTTTCCTACCTGAAACGCATCGTACACCAGGAGGAGTTGAACACCTTCCTGCGCGAGTCACACGGCAAGACCGGCGTGGACTTCCTGAAGGCTTCGCTCGACTTCCTGGACACCAAACTGGTCGTGAAGGGCGAGGAGAATCTGCCTGCCGACGGGCTCTGCACCTTTGTCAGCAACCATCCGCTGGGCGGACAGGACGGACTGGCCCTGGGCTACGTGCTGGGCACGCACTATGAAGGCAAGGTGAAATACCTGGTGAACGACCTGCTGATGAACCTGCACGGTCTGGCACCGCTCTGCATCCCCATCAACAAGACCGGCCGTCAGGCCAAGGACTTCCCCGCCATGGTGAAGGCCGGATTCGAGTCGGACAACCACATCATCATGTTTCCCGCCGGCCTCTGCTCGCGCCGGCAAAAGGGAATCATCCGCGACCTGGAATGGAAGAAGACCTTCATAACCAAGAGCGTGGAGACCCGGCGCTACGTGGTGCCCATACACTTCGAGGGGCGCAACTCCAACTTCTTCTACAACCTGGCCAACCTGAGCAAACGGCTCGGCATCAAGTTCAACATCGCCATGCTCTACCTGGCCGACGAAATGTTCAAGAACGCACACAAGACCTTCACCATCACCATAGGCAAACCCATCCCCTGGCAAACCTTCGACAAGTCAAAGAGCGCAGGCGAGTGGGCACAGCACGTGAAGGAAATGGTCTATCAACTATAACATACACATTATTATTATAAGGAGACTAACAAGGAGATATGAAAGATATTATTGCACCTGTAAGCAAAGAACTGCTGAAAGCGGAACTGACGGAAGAGAAACGCTTGCGCATGACCAACAAGAGCAACAATGAAATCTACATTGTCACGGCGCAAGACTCTCCCAACACCATGAAAGAGATTGGACGCCTGCGCGAAATCGCCTTCCGTGCCGCCGGCGGCGGCACCGGTCTTCCGATGGACATCGACGAGTATGACACCATGGAGAACCCCTACAAGCAGCTGATTGTATGGAACCCCGAAGCAGGGGAAATCCTGGGCGGCTACCGCTACATCCTGGGCACCGACGTGCGCTTCGACGAAAAGGGGGCACCCATCCTGGCCACTTCGCACATGTTCAACTTCTCCGAGAAGTTCCTGAAAGAATATCTCCCCACCACCATCGAACTGGGACGCTCCTTCGTGACCCTGGAATACCAGTCCACCCGCGCAGGAAGCAAGGCGCTCTTTGCCTTGGACAACCTGTGGGACGGACTGGGCGCACTGACCGTGGTGATGCCCAACGTGAAGTACTTCTTCGGCAAGGTGACCATGTATCCCAGCTACCACCGCCAGGGACGCGACATGATTCTCTACTTCCTGAGAAAGCACTTCGGCGACAAGGAAGAACTGATTACCCCCATGAAGCCGCTGCTCCTGGAATCGGACGAGAAGGAACTGGCCAAGATATTCTGCAAGGACACCTTCAAGGAAGACTACAAGATTCTGAACGGTGAAATCCGCAAGCTGGGCTACAACATCCCGCCCTTGGTGAACGCCTACATGAACCTCAGCCCCACCATGCGCATGTTCGGCACCGCCATCAACTATGGCTTCGGCGACGTGGAGGAGACCGGCATACTGATTGCAGTGGACGAAATCCTGGAAGAGAAGTACATGCGCCACATCCAGTCTTTCATCGAGAACGAACCCGATGCCTGCAAAATCACATCGGGCATGAACAAGGTGTTCACACCCAGCGTGTAAGCTTTCAGACAGCCGGCAGGCTGTTACCGTTAATCTTGCGATAGAGGTCAAGGGCAAAGACATCGGTCATGCCCGAGATGTAATCCAATACCGCCTGTATTCTTTCATAGAGTACAGGCGCTTTTATGTTGTACTGGCCCGACACGCGGTTGATGAGCAGCTGCGAATAGGCCTTTTCGGGCGAGGTGACGGCTTCTATCATCAGTTCCAGCAGGGTGCTGATGATGCGGAAACCGGCCAGTTCAATGTCCAGCACGTCGCGCGAACGATAGATTTTCTCTAAGGAGAGCGTGGCGCAACGGCTGTAGGCCGCGGCCGGATAGGGAGAGATGTGCTTGATGAGACTGCCCTCGAAGGTGCCGTCCAGGATGGCCGCCTCGTTCTCCACGAACACACGCCCGCACTCGTCGATGAGCAGTCCGATGACGCAGGAGCGCAAGTAGGCAATCTGCTCATTCACGTCGCTCACAATGGCGCACGTCCGCAATATCTGCGCCTTGCGCTCTTCGCCGAAATAGGCCATGAAGAGCTCCTTGGTCTCCTGCGTGGTGAGAATCTTCAGTTTGTGGGCATCTTCAATGTCCATCATCTGGTAGCAGATGTCATCGGCCGCCTCCACCAGATAGACCAGCGGGTGGCGGGCATACTTCAGCGGGGCATCGTTCAGACGCTTTATCCCCAACTCATCGGCAATGCAGCGGTAGCTCTCCTCCTCGGTAGTGAAGAAGCCGAACTTGGACTTCTTGCCGGCAAGGGAGGAGGAGAAGGGATATTTCACGATGCTGGCCAGGGTGGAATAGGTCAGGACAAAGCCTCCCTTGCGCCGCCCCTCAAAGCGATGGGTCAGCAGGCGAAAGGCGTTGGCGTTGCCTTCAAAGTGGGTGAAGTCTTCCCACTGGGGCTCCGTGAGGTGTGGCTTCAGCGCCAACCCCTTTCCCTCGGAGAAGAAGGTGGAGATGGCCCGCTCGCCCGAATGTCCGAAGGGAGGATTGCCCAGGTCATGGGCCAGGCAGGCGGCCGAAACGATGGAGCCGATTTCTGCCAGATAGGAAGCGGCCAGCTCGGGATGCAGGCGCAAGAGGCTGCGGCTGACCGCATCGCCCAAAGAGCGACCCACACAGGAGACCTCCAGACTGTGAGTCAGGCGGTTGTGAACAAAGATGCTGCCCGGCAGGGGGAAGACCTGCGTCTTGTTCTGCAGGCGGCGGAAAGGGGCCGAGAAAATCAGCCTGTCGTAATCGCGCTGGAACTCCGAGCGGTTCTCGCTGTGTTCCTTATGAAATTCTTCCAAGCCAAAGCGTTTGGCCGAGAGAAGGCGTGTCCAGTCCATCATGAGCTTCTATTGTTAGTGCAAACAAGCGACTTTTTATAATTTAACTGCAAATGTATCATTATTTTGCTATAAATTCCGTACTTTCGCCCATTAATTAACCAAACAGACGAATAGCATCGCCCCATGACTGTACAAATCATCAATAAATCGAAGCACCCGCTTCCCGACTACGCCACCTCTCTCTCGGCCGGCATGGACCTCAGAGCCAACCTCTCAACCCCCATCACCCTGCAGCCCCTGCAGCGTTGCCTGGTGCCCACCGGGCTCTACATGGCCCTGCCTCCGGGATATGAAGCGCAGGTGCGCCCCCGCAGCGGCCTGGCCATCAAGAAGGGCATCACCGTGCTGAACTCACCCGGAACGGTAGACGCCGACTATCGGGGCGAGGTGTGCGTCATCCTTGTAAACCTTTCCAACGAGCCGTTTGTTATCGAAGACGGCGAGCGCATCGCCCAGATGGTCATTGCCCGCCACGAACAGGCCGTCTGGCAAGAGGTGGAGACGCTGGACGAGACCGAGCGCGGAGCCGGCGGATTCGGGCATACTGGAAAGAAATGAAAAGCGATATGAGACTGAAACTGTACATAGGACTCCTGCTGGCAGCCCTCATGGGTAGCCTGCCGGCCGACGGACACTCCATCGTCATCGGGCAGGAAGCGGACCACGCCCTCCCGGCAACCGCCACGACCCCTGCAGACAAGGAGCCGAAGGGAAAGTCGGGAAAGCAACGGAAAAGCAAGAAGAAAGCAGGCAAGAACCGGAAGGGGAACGCCCGCCTCACTCCCGAGGAGCAACGACGCTATGACTACTACTACCTGGAGGCCATCCGCCAGAAGGAGCAGCGCAACCATGCGGCCGCCTATGACCTGTTGCAGCACTGCCTCCGGATAGACCCCGCCGCACCCACAGCCCTCTATGAACTGGCCCAGTATTACAGCTATCTGAAGCAGGACGACCGCGCCATGACCGCCTTGGAACAGACCGTGGCAGGCGACCCCGACAACTACTGGTACAGCCAGGCGCTGGCCAACATCTACCTGAAGCAGAAAGAGCAGGAAAAGGCCACCGAACTGCTGGAGAGCATGACCGTACGCTTCGAAGGAAAGACCGACCCCTATTACACCCTGCTGGACATCTACAACAGCCAGAAAGAGTACGACAAGCTCATCGCCATCCTGAACCGTCTGGAGGAGAAGACGGGCAAGAACGAGCAGTTCAGCATGGAAAAACTGCGCATCTACCTGCAAAAGGAGGACAACGAGAACGCCCTGCGCGAAATCAGGGCACTGGCCGAGGAATACCCCCTGGAGAACCGCTATCAGGTCATCCTGGGAGAGGTGCTGATGCAGAGCGGGAAGCCCGACGAAGCCTACAGCCTCTACCAGAAGGTGCTGAAAGAGGAACCGGACAACGCACAGGCCATGTATGCCCTGGCCGACTACTACGAAGAGACGGAACAGAAGGAACTCCACGAGCAGCAGTTGGAGGCACTGCTGCTGAACCGGAAGGTGGAGCCGGAGATAAAGCTGAACGTCATGCGCCAAATCGTGATACAGAACGAACAGACCGATCCGGACAGCCTGCGCATCATCGCCCTCTTTGACCGCATCATGGCGCAGGAGCCTGAAGATGCCCGCCTACCCCTGCTCTATGCCCAATACCTGCTCTCCAAGGAGATGAACGACAAGGCTATGCCCGTGCTGAAACAGGTGCTCGACATAGACCCCACCAACACCGCCGCACGCATGACCCTGCTGGGCGAAGCCGTGCGCAAGGAGGACTATCCCGCCCTGACCAACCTGTGCGAAGGGGGCGTGGAAGCCAACCCCGAGATGCTGGAGTTCTACTTCTATCTGGCCATCTGCTACAATCAGGCCGAGCGCACCGATGATGCCATACTCACCTGCCGGCGGGCACTGGAAAGGGTGACCCGCGAAAGCGACAGGAAACTGGTGTCTGACTTCTACGGCATACTGGGCGACTCCTATCACAGCAAGGAGATGAACGACAAGGCATACGAAGCCTATGAATCGGCTCTGCAATACAACCCCGAGAACATCGGCACCCTGAACAACTATGCCTACTATCTCTCCGTGGAGCGACGCGACCTGGACAAGGCCGAGGAGATGAGCTACAAGACCGTGAAAGCCGAGCCGCAAAACTCCACCTACTTAGACACCTATGCCTGGATTCTCTTCGAGAAAGGGAACTACACCGAAGCACGTATCTACATCGACGAAGCGATGAAGAACGGCGGCGGGGAGAGCGACGTCATCGTGGAACACTGTGGTGACATACACGCCATGACCGGTGACATGGAGAGTGCCCTGAAGCATTGGAAGCAGGCCCAACAGATGGGCAGTGAGTCCAAGACCCTGAAACGCAAGATACGAGAAAAAAGATACATTGCCGAATGACACCACACCGCACACACACATCCGCCCGCGCCCTGCGCACCGTCTGTCTGACACTGTTGGCCCTCCTCTCTCTCGGAGCCTGCCACACCACCAGAAAAGCCGAGAGCAGCCTCCCTGCGACAGAAGCCGCAGTGCCCTGCCTGTCGGCCAAGCTGCTGCTCAGCGTGCCCCATCAGGAAGCCGTGCTCAGCGTGAACGGCACCATGAAGCTGAAGAGCGGCGAGCTGCTGCAACTCTCCTTCCTGATGCCCATCCTGCGCAGTGAGGTGGCCCGCATGGAGATTACCCCCGAAGGCATCCTCCTCATCGACCGCATGAACCGCCGATATGCACGCACCACGCATGAAGAGATGAAGCGGCTGGCCCCCCAAAGCGCCGACTTCGCCCGGCTGCAAGAGCTGATACTGGCCGCCTCCCGACCCAACGGCAACCGTATCATCACCGGCAGCGACATCGGCCTGCCCAACCTGCAGAAGGGACAGATAGAGCTCTCCGGATTTTCGGAAGACACCCAGCCGCCCTCTCCCACCCAACTCTCCGACAAATATAAAGAGGTGGAGCCCGCCGCCATGCTGGAGATGTTGCTCAGCCTGTAACCATTCTTTCATTATTCATTATCCCATTTCTTCATGAAACCACTACTCCCACTGCTGTTCTTCCTCCTTTGCCTCCCGGCACTCCTCCAGGCTCAGTCGTCCGACAAGCTGATCAAGGAGCTGGAAAACAAGCGCGGCGACCTGCAAAAACAGATTGCCGAGACCGAATCGCTGCTGAAGAGCACCAAGAAGAGCGTGGGCAGCCAGCTGGGTGGACTGGCCCTGCTGACGGGACAGATAGAGGAACGCCGGCGATACATTGCCACTATCAACAACGACATGGCCGTCATAGAGCGGCAACTCACCACCCTGAACCGACAGCTCAACAACCTGAAGCAGGATCTCAAGGTGAAGAAAAGACGATATGACGCCTCCGTGCAATACCTCTACAAGAACCGCACCATTCAGGAGAAACTGATGTTCATCTTCTCGGCCGACAACCTGGCACAGACCTACCGCCGCCTGAGGTATGTGCGCGAATATGCCACCTACCAACGCCTGCAAGGCGAAGAGATTCTGAAGAAGCAGGAGCAGGTGAGCAAGAAACAGGCCGAACTGAAACGGACCAAGGCTGCCAAGGAGAAACTGCTGAAGGAACGCGAGGCCGAAAAGAGCAAGCTGGAAACACAGGAAAAGGAGAAGAAAGCCATCGTGGCCAACCTGAAGAAGAAACAGCGTGGCCTGCAGAACGAAATCAACAAGAAGCGCAAGGAGGCCAACCAGCTCAACGCACGCATCGACCGCCTCATCGCCGAGGAGATAGAGAAGGCACGCAAGCGGGCCGAAGCCGAAGCGCGCAAGTCTTCCAAGAGCAGCAAGAACAGCAAGGGCAAATCTTCCGCCAAAAGCAAAACGCCCATGGACGGCTACACCATGAGCAAGGCCGACCGTGAACTCTCCAGCGACTTCGCCAGCAACCGGGGCAAACTGCCCATGCCCATCAGCGGAGCCTACATCATCACCAGCCACTACGGCCAGTATGCCGTGGAAGGCCTGCGCAACGTGAAGTTAGACAATAAAGGTATCGACATCCAAGGCAAACCCGGCGCAAAGGCACGCGCCATCTTCAACGGCAAGGTGGCCGCCGTCTTCAAGCTGAACGGACTCTTCAACATCCTCATCCGCCACGGAGCCTACATCTCGGTCTACTGCAACCTCTCCTCCGCCTCCGTGAAGCAGGGCGACAACGTCACCACCAAACAAGCCATCGGCACCGTCTTCTCCGACCCCGCGGACGGCCGACGCACCGTCCTCCACTTCCAACTCCGCAAAGAGAAAGAGAAACTGAACCCCGAACCGTGGCTCAACCGATAGGGATTGGCAAGGAGAAACAGGCTCTTACTCTTCCGTGCTTTTCGTCTGACGCAATTGGAAGTAGACACTCAGATAAATCACCAAAAGGAAAAGCAGATAAGAAATAAGGTAAATCATAAGGAAAGAGCAGATGAAAAAATTACTGAATAAGGGCACTACGTGTTGAAACGCAGATTTAGGCACGGATTACGCAGACTTTCGCGGATTTAATTACCGTTAAACCGTTTTATTCGTAATCCGTGCCTAAAGAAGCGAGGCGAACGCAATTTATAACACGTTCTCTATGCTCACTCCTTGACAGCGAAATTGTCCTACGTAGCAGGCTCCAGTTTTTCCTTGCTGGTTTCCGGATAGGTATAGTCATCCGTAAAGATGGGGTCGATTACAATCTTGAACGCTGCATCGCTCATGATGCTGGCGATGATATTGGTACGCCAGTTGCGACGCACGGGCAGGTTGGGAAGCTTGTATTCCTTGATGCTCTTCTCCGCAGTCTGAATGGCGAAAGAAGCATCGCTCATCACGTATCTGCCGGAAGCATCTTCTTCGGTCGCATCGTTCACAAGGATATAGTTCATGGCTATGTACTCGTAGTTCTGTCCGTCCACATTCTTCAGCTCTTCAGCCGGAGTGGCCTCGGCGGGAATAGTGGCAGTTTTATAGAGCACGGCAGCCGGATTGCTGACCTTGCCATCGAACACGCTCAACGTAGTGGCCACCTCGTTGAAGTAGAACGAAGATGTGGCTACATCCACACCAGCAGCCTTGGCCTCAGCCAGTTCGCCCTTCTCAATGCCCACATTCACCTGGGCAAAGGGGCGTTTCAGTTCAATGGTTTCTGCCAATGGGCCGGTAATGGTATACTCTCTGGTAGTCCAGAATGCATCACGCTTCTCGTCGTTGGCATCAATGACATTCAGGCCATTTTCTTGCGTACAGTTCACGCTTACCGTCTTGTTTGCGAAGTTCACTGTGTAGTAAGTCTCATCTTGAGTGCTCTGCGCCCAGAATAGGAACTTGTACGTCTGTCCTTTCACCAGACGCAGCTTCACGGTAGCCTTCAGGTTGTCATCAAACTCTACATGAGTAGCAGCCGTGTATCCTTCGGGCTGCAAAGTTCCCACGTAGTTATCATCGAGATAGGCGCCGAAGTAGAGATACTTGGCCGTTGTGCCTTCACCGATAGCACGGGTGACGGTTGCGCCTTCTTGCTGCTGCAGAGTGAAGGTAACATCCACCTCACCACCGTTTGAAGCAGCATTTCCCAGTTCATCCTGCGAGCAGGATGCAGCCATCAGCAACAGAGTTGCCATGGCAAACAGGAAATAAAAACACTTTTTCATAAGAATAGATTTATGAATTTTGAATGATTAATCAAGAGTCCTTTGTCCAAGAAACATATCAGACTTCTTCCACACTCACGGAGAAGTGGGAAGAAGCCTGATTGTATGTTACAGTACGCGACCGATTACTTCGTTGCGGATGTTGGCACCGGTGCCGGTTCCGTTGGAAGTAACGGCTACGCTGGTAGCCGAGCAGTTGGTCACACAAACTTCCTTGGCGGCACCGGCAATCTGACCGGCATCACGACCAGCTGAAATCTTGGAATCCTTGGCCGTGCAGTTCGTCAGCTTGGCATCTTCGCCTACATAGCCTGCAATGGCACCACACTTGTCACCGTTAGCATCATTGTTGGCCATTGTGCAACTCAGGGTAGCGTTTACTACATGGCAGTTGTCTACCTTACCGTAGTAGTAACCCACGATAACGCCCACGTTATGATGTCCCTTCACGGTAGCACCATCTACTGTCACGTTCTTCACAGTGAAGCCCCCGGCTTCGCCCCAACCGAACAAGCCTGAAGAATAGAGACCGTCTGTTTGGCTTTCAGAATCTATGTTCAGGTTCTTGATAGTGTGGTTCTGTCCGTCGAATGTGCCTTTGAACAGAGTAGCACCTGTTTGACCCACCGGTGTCCATGCCTCATTGTTCAGGTCGATGTCAGCCACCAGCTTCACGGTCTTACCAGAGAATGAGTTCTTGTTTGTGTTCACTTCATTGGCAAACCATTTCATACCGTCTGCATTCCAGATAACATACAGATTATCACTGGCTTTTCTGTAACCGTCGCCTTCAATCTTCATATCACCACCGGTTACTGTTACCAGGTCGGCATACTCAGCACGTTCTTCGTCTACCCATACTTCGTTCTCGGTATCGGCTTCAACTTTTTCAATATTGATGTTCTCCAATGTGATGTCTGCACCATGCTTGGTTGTTGCCAGGATGGCAGCCTTTGCAGAAGTCTCGAAAGTAGCGTTTGATACATTCAGAATAGTCTTTGCAGCGGGAGCATCTTCGTCCGTAATCTTGATGCCACGCTTTGTCTTGACTGTCATTCCGTCGATGGTCACATCAGCACCGGAAGTAATCCACATCGCACATACTTCGGTCGGCCATGTAGCAGCCACTGTGATGTTCTTCAGGACAGCGGTCTTCTCGAAGCAGAAGCTGTTCAGCATATCTACACCGTTCATGTCTACATTGCACATAAACTTGGGAGCATAGTCGTGCCAGTGTGTACCCTTTGTTGTAACTGTTGCCAGCTTCACGCCTTCCAGCACCACCTTTGCACCGGCTGTTTGGATGTAGTCTCTATAGTTGCTAGACAAAGTCAATGTATACTTTTTAT
>JAFURM010000022.1 GCA_017471925.1 Bacteroides sp. | reverse complement strand
TGTAGGGCCGCCATCGGCGACATACGCTCGGCCACCAAGGAGACTACAGCCCTCTGCGTGCTGGCCGAACTGCTCTACGACCGGGACGAAGTGGACCGCGCCAACCGATACATCCAGCTCGCCCTGGCCGATGCCAACTTCTACAATGCACGCCATCGCAAACTGAGCGTGGGCACCATACTGCCCATCATCCAGCAAGAGCGTTTCGACATCGTGAAGAAGCAACGCAACACGTTCATCGTCAGCTCCATCCTCTTCTCCGTGCTCTTCCTGTTCCTGGTGGCAGCCGTGCTCATCATCTACAAGCAGGTGAAGAAGCTGGCTCACTCGCGCCGCTACATCGAAGAGCGCAACAACGAACTGCTGGCCACCAACAAGAAGCTCTCCGAAGCCACCCGAATCAAGGACGAATACATCGGCTACTCCTTCTACCAGAATTCGGAATACTTGGAGAAGATGGAGAACCTCTACAAGACCATCAACCGCAAGATTGCCGCCCGCCAGTTCGACGAGTTGCGCAACATCTTCAAGGTCTCCTCCCTGAACCAGGAGCGCGACAACATGTATGCCGCCTTCGACCGCACCTTCCTGAACCTCTTCCCCGGTTTCATCGCGGCCTACAACGCCCTCTTCCCCGAAAAGGAGCAGGTGAAGCCCGACAGCGACTCCACCCTCACCTCGGAGATGCGCATCTTCGCCCTCATCCGCCTGGGCATCAACGAGAGCGAAAGAATCGCCAAGTTCCTGAACTACTCCGTACACACCATCAACACCTACAAGACCCGCGTCAAGAACAAGTCCCTCGTCCCCAACGAACTGTTCGAGAGCAGAATCATGGAGATTGAAAGCGGAAGAAGCTAAAGGCAAGAAGGCACAACGACGATTATTCCCCACATCTTTTTGGTATAAACGCCATTAATTTCGTATTTTTGCGCCCAATTATAACCATAACATAGAAAAAGACATGGAATTAGCAAGTAAGTACAACCCCGCAGATGTGGAGGGAAAGTGGTACCAATATTGGCTGGACCACAAACTGTTCAGTTCGAAACCCGATGGTCGTCAACCCTACACCGTCGTCATTCCTCCCCCCAACGTCACGGGTGTGCTCCACATGGGCCACATGCTTAATAATACCATTCAAGATATTCTGGTGCGCCGCGCCCGCATGGAAGGCAAGAACGCCTGCTGGGTGCCCGGCACCGACCACGCCTCCATCGCCACCGAAGCCAAAGTGGTGAACAAACTGGCCGCACAGGGCATCAAGAAGAGCGACCTCACCCGGGAGGAGTTCCTGAAACACGCCTGGGAATGGACCAACGAGCACGGCGGCATCATCCTGAAGCAGCTGCGCAAGCTGGGAGCATCGTGCGACTGGGACCGCACCGCCTTCACCATGGACGAGAAGCGCAGCCAAAGCGTCATCAAGGTTTTCGTGGACCTCTACAACAAGGGGCTCATCTACCGTGGCGTGCGCATGGTGAACTGGGACCCCAAAGCACTCACCGCCCTGAGCGACGAAGAGGTCATCTACAAGGAGGAGCATAGCAAACTTTACTATCTGCGCTACTATGTAGCCCCCTCAACTCCATCCGAGGAGAAAGTTGAAGGGGCACCCTATGCCATTGTCGCTACCACCCGCCCCGAAACCATCATGGGCGATACGGCCATGTGCATCAACCCCAACGACCCGAAGAACCAATGGCTGAGGGGCAAGAAGGTCATCGTGCCCTTAGTGAACCGTGTGATTCCCGTCATCGAAGACGAATACGTGGACATTGAGTTCGGCACCGGCTGTCTGAAGGTGACACCGGCCCACGACGTGAACGACTATATGCTGGGCGAGAAGTACAACCTGCCCTCCATCGACATCTTCAATGACAACGGCACCCTCTCCGAAGCTGCCGGCCTCTACGTGGGCATGGACCGCTTCGACGTGCGCAAGCAGATAGAGCAAGACCTGGCCGAGGCCGGACTGTTAGAGAAAGTGGAAGCCTACACCAACAAGGTGGGTTGCTCGGAACGTACCGGCGTGGCCATCGAACCGAAACTCTCCATGCAATGGTTCCTCCGGATGCAACACTTTGCAGACATCGCCTTGCCGCCCGTAATGAACGACGAGCTGAAGTTCTATCCGGCCAAATACAAGAACACTTACAAGAACTGGTTGGAGAACATCAAGGACTGGTGCATCAGCCGCCAGTTGTGGTGGGGACACCGCATACCGGCCTGGTATGTAGCCCCCACAACTCCCTCCGAAGGGGGAGCTTCCGACCTGCCGGAAGGATTGCCTAAGGTAATCGTAGCCGAATCGGAAGAAGCCGCCTGGCAACAGGTACAGACCATTCTCAACGAATCCCCCTCCTCGGGAGGAGTTTGGGGAGGCTGTTCCTTGGACGAGATAAAGAAGAACTTCTCCTTGCGTCAGGACGAAGACGCACTGGACACCTGGTTCTCCAGCTGGCTGTGGCCCATCTCGCTCTTCGACGGCATCAACAACCCCGGCAATGAGGAAATCAGCTACTACTATCCCACTGCCGACCTGGTGACCGGCCCGGACATCATCTTCTTCTGGGTGGCCCGCATGATTATGGCCGGCTATGAATACATGGGCGACATGCCTTTCAAGAACGTCTACTTCACCGGTATCGTACGCGACAAGCTGGGCCGCAAGATGTCCAAGTCATTGGGCAACAGCCCCGACCCGCTGGAACTGATAGAGAAGTATGGCGCAGACGGTGTACGCATGGGCATGATGCTCTCCGCACCGGCCGGTAACGACATCCTCTTTGACGATGCCCTGTGCGAGCAAGGACGCAACTTCAACAACAAGATATGGAACGCCTTCCGTCTGGTGAAGGGTTGGGAAGTGAGCAGCGAAGCAGCGGTTCCCGAAGCAGCCGCCCTGGCCATGAAGTGGTTCAAGGCCAAGCAGAATGCCGTGGCAGCCGAGGTGGCCGACCTGTTCAGCAAATACCGCCTGAGCGAAGCCTTGATGGCAGTCTACAAACTCTTCTGGGACGAGTTCTCCAGCTGGTATCTGGAAATGATCAAGCCCGCTTACGGACAGCCCATCAACAAGGAGGTGTATGACACCACCATCTCCTTCTTCGACAACCTGCTCCACTTGCTGCACCCCTTCATGCCCTTCATCACCGAAGAACTGTGGCAGCACATCATCGACCGCAAGGATGGCGAAAGCCTGATGGTAAGCCCCATGACCGCTCCTGCCGCAGCCGACGAAACACTCATTGCACAGTTTGAGACCGTGAAGGAAATCATCAGCAACATCCGCGCCATCCGCCTGCAAAAGAACATCGCACAGAAAGAGGCACTGGAGTTGCAGGTCGTAGGCGAAAACCCCGTCGCAGCCTTCAACGCCGTCATCAGCAAGATGTGCAACCTTTCGGCCATCAACACCGTAGAGGCCAAGACCGACGGAGCTGCCGCCTTCATGGTAGGAACGACAGAGTTCGCCGTACCCCTGGGCAACATGATTGACGTGGAGGCCGAGATTGCCCGCATGGAAGCCGAACTGAAACACAAGGAGGGATTCCTGCAAGGCGTGCTGAAGAAGCTGGGCAACGAGAAGTTCGTGAACAACGCCCCCGCCGCCGTCATCGAGATGGAGCGCAAGAAGCAAGCCGATGCCGAAAGCATCATCAAGTCTCTGAAAGAGAGCATCGCTGCGCTAAAGAAGCAATAAGGTGATTTTCCACCCGCCATTCAAGCACGGATGACACGGAGTGTACAGGATTCAGTCCTGTTTCATCCGCGTCATCTGTGCCTTTTTCATTAAAAGGGCATACCGCCATTATGAATTTATGAACACAGCACGGCCGAGCGTCAATACTTGAAGCTGCTGCCGCCAAGGAACTCACGCAGAAGGGAAGTGGGCGGAATCTCCTTGTCCTGAACGGAAGTGAAATATTTGATGAACTTCAGCAAGCGGTAGGATTCGGCATATTCGGGACAGTTGCGCGGTACATTGGAAAGGATGGGCTCGGCATAAGGGCGGAGCACTCCAAGTTCGTAAATCATGGCCGAGTTGAACATCACGTCTGCATTCTCCTGATAGGGGAAAATCCACTTGTCCTCACCGGCACGCACACTGGGCCAGCGGGAGATGGTTTCGCGGGCCGAATAGCCACGATAGTTAAAGTCACGAATGATGCGACGCAAGAGGCGGTTGTCCGTAGTGGGAATCCAATTATGGTCGTCCAACGAGATAGTGGTGAGGGCAGAGACATAGATTTTGTATTTGGCCTCATCGGGAATCTGCGGGGTCAGTTCCGGATTCAGGGCGTGAATGCCCTCCAATATAAGAATGGTATGTTCGTCTATCTTCAAGGTGTCGCCCCGGTATTCCCTTTGCCCGGTGGTGAAGTTGAAGGTGGGCAGTTGCACCTCCTCGCCCCTGAGAAGAGCCTGCATGTCTTCATCGAACTTCTTCAGGTCTACGGCATAGAGCGATTCAAAGTCATAATCACCATTTTCGTCACGGGGTGTCTCTTCGCGATTCACGAAATAATTGTCCAATGCTATGGGATAGGGATGCAGCCCGTTGGTCATCAGCTGTATGCTGAGACGCTTGCTGAACGTGGTCTTGCCCGATGAAGAGGGTCCGCTGATGAGCACCAGCCTCACGGGATTGCCCTCCAGGCCACGGCGATGGATATCATCGGCCATCTGGGCGATTTTCTTCTCCTGCAACGCCTCGGCCACTTGGATAAGTTCGGTGGCATACCCCTTCTCGCAGGCACGGTTGAAGTCGCCCACATTGTTCAGTCCCACGATGGCACTCCAGCGCAAATGCTCCTTGAAGACATCGAACATCTTCTCCTGCTTCACGATTTCGCCCAACACCGACGGATTGCGCTTGTCAGGGATGCGCAGCAAGAGGCCATCGTAGTACTTCACCACATCGAAGAGGGTAAGGTAGCCCGTGGAAGGCAAGAGGTTGCCATAGTAATAGTCTACCGTATCCCCCAACATATAATAATAGGTATAGAGTGTACCGCAAGTCTCCAGCAGTTTCACCTTGTCCGTCATCCCTTGCTCGGAGAAGATGCGTATGGCCTCCTCGACCGGACACTCCACACGCTTGAAAGGAAGATTCGCGGCCACCATCTCCTGCATCCGTCTCCTGATGGCGGACACATCATCCAACTCTATCGGACGACCCAAACGCAGGTCACAGAAGTATCCGTTGGAAACAGGATGTTCCAGATAGAGTTTGCTGCCCGGGAAAAGTTCACCCACCGCCTTGCTCAGCACAAAACAGAGGGAACGCACATAAGTGCGCATGCCCGACGAGTTGCGAACGTCCAGGAACTCCACATCCTTATTGTTATAGAGGCGAAAACTGAGTCCTTCGGAGCGATTGTTCACCTTGGCACTGACCACAGGATAGGGAAAATCGAGCTGAAAACCCGAATATACGTCTAAAAGTGAGCTTCCGATGGGGAATGTTTTAATAATATTATTATTTTTGCAACGAATTTGTAACATGTGTTTCATAACGCTTCGTTTTGGGGATGTTTGACCCGCTAAAGATAGGCGTTTATCGGACCGAAAACAACAAAACCATTAATAATTAAAAGATGGAATATTCTTTTTATGACTTTTTAAAGCTCTTAGGCTCCTTAGCCTTGTTCCTCTATGGCATGAAAATCATGAGCGAGGGACTTCAGAAATTTGCAGGCGACCGCCTGCGCAGAATCCTAACTGCCATGACAACCAACCGGGTCACCGGCGTATTGACGGGTATGCTGATTACAGCCTTGGTACAATCATCTTCTGCCACCACGGTGATGGTGGTGAGTTTCGTCAACGCCGGCCTGCTGACATTGGCACAATCCATCGGTGTCATCATGGGTGCCAACATAGGTACCACCGTCACAGCCTGGATTATCTCGGCCTTGGGTTTCAAGGTGGACATCGCCGCCTTTGCCCTGCCACTGCTCTTTGTAGGTCTGCCCCTACTCTTCTCTCAGAAGAGCAACCGCAAGTCTGTGGGAGAATTTATCTTCGGATTCTCTTTCCTCTTCATGGGCCTCTCCTACCTGAAAGCCAATGCGCCCGACCTGGAACAGAACCCTGACATGCTGGCCTTCCTGACCAACTATACCGACATGGGATTCTTCTCCATCATCATCTTTGTACTCATTGGAACAGTGCTTACCATGATTGTGCAGGCTTCGGCTGCCACGATGGCCATCACGTTGATTATGTGTGCCAACGGATGGATTACGTTCGAGATTGGTGCAGCCCTGGTGTTGGGTGAGAACATCGGAACAACCATCACGGCCAACCTGGCAGCCATCACCGGTAACACTCAGGCCCGCCGAGCCGCTTTGGCCCACTTGGTGTTCAATGTATTTGGCGTCATCTGGGTACTCTGTCTCTTCACTCCCTTCACGCAAGCCGTTTCCTGGTTCGTGGAAGACGTGATGGGCACCACCGACCAGGCCGTTGCCGTATCCTTCAAACTGTCTGCCTTCCATACAGCCTTCAACGTGTGCAACGTTCTCATCCTGATTTGGCTGGTGAGACTCATTGAGCGGACCGTATGCGCCATTATCCCCATGAAGGAACAGGAAGAGGAATACCGCCTGCGCTTCATTACGGGTGGTCTGCTCTCCACTGCGGAGCTCTCCATCCTGCAGGCACAGAAGGAAATCCACCTCTTTGCCGAGCGTACACACCGCATGTTCGGCATGGTGAAAGACCTGTTGCACACCGAAAAGGACGATGACTTCAACAAGGTCTTCAGCCGCGTGGAGAAGTATGAGAACATCAGCGACAGCATGGAGCTGGAAATCGCCAACTACCTGAACAATGTGTCGGAAGGGCGCCTCAGTTCTGAAAGCAAGCTGCAAATCAGAGCCATGTTGCGTGAAGTGACCGAGATTGAAAGTATCGGCGACAGTTGCTACAACCTGGCACGCACCATCAACCGCAAACGCCAGACCAATCAGGAATTCACTCCCAAGCAGTTCGAGCACATCCACAGCATGATGAAGCTCACGGACGACGCCCTGACGCAGATGATGACCGTCATCGGACAGCCCGAGCATCAGGCCAACGAAGTGAACAAATCATTCAACCTGGAAAACGAAATCAACAACTATCGCAATCAGTTGAAGAACCAGAACATCGTGGACGTGAACAACAAAGAGTATGACTACCAGATGGGTGTCTACTACATGGACATCATTGCCGAATGTGAGAAACTGGCCGACTACGTGGTCAACGTTGTGGAAGCCAGCAGCGACATGAAAGAGAAGAAGGCCAGCTGATAAAGGCCGTGTCGCATGAATGACTTTTCAGGCACGGATTACACAAAGTGGACAGAACATCCGCTTCGTCTTGTGTAGTCCGTGCCTGATTGTTTTCGAGATACCGGCTATTCGCATTTCACGAACTCTTCCTTGCCCACTCCGCAGAGGGGACAAATCCAGTCGTCCGGAATCTCTTCGAATGAAGTACCGGGTTCAATACCATTTTCGGGGTCACCCAAATCCGGATCGTAAATGTAATCGCACACAGTGCAAACGAACTTTTCCATAAAGCCTACAAGTTTAGCGGGTTAATAATATCTTAAGAACAACTAAAAGTCACGGTTTGTTTCCTATGAAGTGAATAGAAAAGCGTATTTTTGTAGACTCAATTAAACTCAATGACTTGCAAATGACAACAACCGGAAAAGACTATCATTTCACTGGACTGACCGATGCCGAGGTGCAAAGAAGCCGCACCGAGCATGGCACCAACCTGCTGACCCCGCCTTCAAGGCCCTCTCTGTGGAAACTCTACCTTGAAAAGTTCGAAGACCCCGTAGTAAGAGTACTGTTGGTAGCCGCTCTCTTCTCCCTCGTAATCTCCATCATTGAAAACGAATATGCCGAGACCATCGGCATCATTGCGGCCATCCTATTGGCCACGGGTATCGGGTTCTACTTTGAATATGATGCCAACAAGAAGTTCGACCTGCTGAATGCCGTGAACGAAGAAGTGCCGGTGAAGGTGCTGCGAAACGGACGGGTACAGGAGGTGCCACGCAAGGAGGTCGTGGTGGGGGACATCGTGATGCTCGAAACCGGTGAGGAGATTCCGGCTGACGGCATGTTGCTCGAATCCATCTCCCTGCAAATCAACGAATCCAACCTGACCGGAGAGCCTGTGGTAAGCAAGACAACCCGTGAAGCCGACTTCGACGAAGAAGCGACTTACGCCTCCAATCGTGTTTTGCGTGGTACGACCGTAGTGGATGGTCACGCCACGATGCAGGTGGACCAGGTGGGTGATGCCACGGAAATCGGCAAGGTGGCCCGACAAAGCACCGAGCAGAGTGGCGAACCTACCCCGCTGAACATCCAGCTCACCAAGCTGGCCAACCTGATAGGCAAGATTGGTTTCACGATAGCCGGCCTGGCCTTTGCCATCTTTTTCATCAAGGATGTATTGCTGCACTATGACTTTGCCTCCTTCCATACGTTCCAAGACTGGATGCCGGCTCTGCGCGACACGCTGCAATATTTCATGATGGCCGTCACGCTGATTGTTGTGGCTGTCCCTGAAGGACTGCCCATGAGCGTCACCCTCAGTCTGGCCCTGAACATGAGGCGTATGCTCTCCACCAACAACCTGGTGCGCAAGATGCATGCCTGCGAAACGATGGGAGCCATTACCGTTATCTGCACCGACAAGACCGGCACTCTGACCCAAAACCTGATGCAGGTGCATGAGGCCGACTTCTATGCCCTGAACGGAGGGGAAGGATTGAAGGACGACCAGGCAAGCCGGCTGGTCATGGAGGGTATCAGCGCCAACTCCACCGCCTTCCTGGAAGAGACGACATCCGGCGAACGGCCGAAAGGTGTAGGCAATCCTACAGAAGTAGCCCTTCTTCTGTGGCTCCACCAACAGGGAAAGGAATATCTGAAGCTACGTGAAGAAGCCGAAGTGCTGGAACAGCTTACCTTCTCCACCGAACGGAAGTTCATGGCCACCCTGGTAGACTCTCCCCTGATAGGGGGAAAAGTGCTCTACATGAAGGGAGCACCCGAAATCGTCCTGAACCACTGCAAGGAAGTCCGCACAACGGAGGGTGTCGCATCGGTGGAGAGTTATCGTCCCAACATAGAAAACCGCTTGCTGGAATACCAGAATATGGCCATGCGTACGCTCGGCTTTGCCTATAGAATCATAACAGACGAAGAGTGGGCCACACACACCAAGTCTGTTGAAGGTTTAGGGCAAAGCGAATGGTTGGAAGGGCTGACCTTCCTGGGAATCGTAGCCATCAGTGACCCCATCCGTCCCGATGTGCCGGCCGCCGTACAAAGGTGCCAATCTGCAGGTATAGATGTGAAAATCGTGACCGGAGACACCCCCGGTACTGCCACAGAGATAGCCCGCCAAATCGGCCTGTGGCAACCGAATGACACCGAGCGTAACCGTATCACCGGTAGCGCCTTTGCCGAGCTGAGCGATGAAGAAGCCTTGGAACGAGTCATGGATTTGAAGATAATGTCACGCGCAAGGCCCACGGACAAGCAACGCCTGGTACAACTGCTTCAGAAGAAAGGGGCCGTAGTGGCCGTAACAGGCGATGGAACAAACGATGCACCGGCCCTGAACCATGCACAAGTAGGACTATCCATGGGCACAGGAACTTCCGTAGCCAAGGAGGCCAGCGACATCACCTTGATGGACGACTCTTTCAACAGCATCGGGACAGCCGTCATGTGGGGACGTTCGCTCTACAAGAATATCCAGCGTTTCATCGTCTTCCAACTGACCATCAATTTTGTAGCCCTCTTTACCGTATTGGTAGGTTCGCTTATAGGCACCGAGCTGCCGCTTACCGTCACCCAAATGCTGTGGGTGAACCTCATTATGGACACCTTTGCCGCTTTGGCACTGGCCTCTACTCCTCCCAATGCCAACGTCATGAACGAGAAGCCGCGCAAGCGCACCGACTTCATCATCTCCCCGGCCATGCAGATCGTGATATTCGGCACGGGACTGTTCTTTTCCGCCCTGTTGATGGGAATGTTGTTCTGCTTCAAGCGGGAGAGCGGTGTGCTGGACGTAGAGCAACTCACGATATTCTTCACGACCTTTGTCATGCTCCAGTTCTGGAACATGTTCAACGCCCGTGTCTTCGGTACCAACGACTCGGCCTTCAAGAATCTGAATAAGTCCTATGGCATGGAAGTGGTGGTATTGGCCATATTGGGCGGACAGTTCCTCATCGTGCAGTTTGGCGGTGAGGTGTTCCGCACGACACCTTTGAACTGGCAGACCTGGTTGCTGATTATCGCCTCCACTTCACTTGTCTTGTGGGCGGGTGAAGCCGTGAGAGCCGTCAAGAGGTGGAAAAGTAAACGTGGCTCCACACCGCAATGAACCGTAAAAGAGACACCCCCGGAATTAATCCCCAAGAAACTGAGATAAAGCCCATGAACAACCAACACATCCGAAACCTGATTATTGACTTTGGCGGCGTATTGATAGACCTGGACCGCCAACGCTGCATCGAGAACTTCCGCCGCATAGGGTTGGAACACGTAGAGCACTTGTTGAACGAATGTCACCAACAAGGTTTCTTCCTGCAGCACGAGCGGGGAGAGATTACGAGCGACGAATTTCGTTCCCGCATCCGCCAATTCATCAGACGCCCGGTGAGCGACCAGGAAATCAATGAGGCTTGGAACAGTTTCCTGGTCACAATCCCCACCGGCAAACTGGACCTGCTGTTAGAGTTGCGCAAGCACTACACCGTCTACCTGCTGAGCAATACCAACTATATCCACTGGCAATGGGCGTGCCAGCACGCATTCCGCTACAAGAGCTATCGGGTGGAAGACTACTTCGACCGCATTTTCCTCTCCTATGAGATGAAAACGGCCAAGCCATCACCCGACATTTTCCAGCGACTGATAGCAGAAACGGGTCTTCGTCCCGAAGAGACGCTCTTCATTGATGATTCTGCCGAGAATTGCCGGGTAGGAGCCTCCTTCGGTTTGTCTACCTATACGCCAAAGGCCGGAGAAGACTGGAGTCACCTGTTTCAGGAACAACTGTCATCCAAATAAACATTCATGCAACCGACTGTAGCAACCATAGGATTCTTTGACGGTGTACACATGGGACACGAACATCTCATCAGGCAGGTGAGTGAAATAGCCGTCATACGCCATATGGAAGCGGCCGTCGTAACCTTTCCCGTACATCCCAGACAGGTGTTGCAGCCCGATTTCCGTCCCCAACTGCTCACCACTTCCGAAGAGAAGTTGACGCTCCTGCAGCATTACATCCCCCGCAATGCCGAAGAGAAGGCCGAACTCCTGCGCGACAACCGTCCCTTTCTGGACCGTTGCATCATGATGGAGTTCACTCCCGAAGTGGCCCGCCTCACGGCCCGCGAGTTTATGCTCCGGCTCAGAGACGAGTATGATGTACGGATACTCGTCACCGGTTATGACCATCGTTTCGGTCACAACCGCAGTGAGGGTTTCAAGGAATATGCAGCCTATGGAGAAGAATTAGGCATGGAGGTCATCCGTGCACAAGCCTATCTTCACAACAAACAGCTCATCAGTTCTTCGTACATCCGTCAGCTGATTACGGAAGGCGATATGGAAAAGGCCGGTGTGTTTTTAGGTGCAGACTACTTTCTGCAAGGCACCGTAGTAGGAGGTCATCACGTGGGGCGTTCCTTGGGCTACCCCACAGCCAATCTTCGAATCAACAGTCCGCTGAAACTGGTTCCGGCCGACGGCGTTTATGCCGTACAGGTGCAGATAGATCATGAGCCCGGGCATCATATCGGCATGATGAACATCGGCCATCGCCCAACCCTGGACAACGGGAGCGACCGCAGCATAGAGGTACATATTCTGGACTTCACTGGCAATCTTTACGGCCATCACCTCTTGCTCCGTTTCGCAAGCCGCATCCGTCCCGAACAGAAATTCGACACCCTCGATACCCTCACCCGACAGTTGGCAAAGGATGCAGCGACCGTCAGAGAGATGCTTTGAGTGCTTCACGTGTCCGTCTTATTGAGGTATAGACAGGGGGTTAGTCTCTTTTCGGACCTATTCCGATGGTTTCTTCCGGATAATGGTCAGCCCATCACGGAGCGGAAGAATGACTTTCTCCACCCGATGGTCTGCCGCCACCAGGTCATTGAACTCCTTGATGCGAATGGTCTGCAAGTCGGAGGGATGAGGATGTTCCTCCAAGACATGCCCGTCCCAAAGAGTGTTGTCGGCAATGATATACCCGCCTTCGGAGAGACGGGGAAGGAGCATCTCGTAATAATCTACATACTTACGTTTGTCACCGTCCATGAAAACAAGGTCATAGGTCAGGCCGAGACGGGGAACCAGTTCCAAGGCATCACCAATGTAGAAGCGAATCTTGTCGGCATAAGGCGAGCCCTCCAGCCAAGGACGAGTGAAATCCTCCTGCTCATCGTTGATTTCAATGGTATGGAGCGTGGCTCCTTCGGGCAGCCCCTCAGCCAAGCATAAGGCTGAGTAGCCGCTGTAGGTGCCAATCTCCAGAACTTGTTGCGGACGAATCATCTGCACGAACATCTTCAGTATACGTCCTTGCAGGTGTCCCGAGGCCATGCGAGGATAGAGCAGCCGAAGGTGCGTGTCCCGATAGAGAGCGTGAAGATAGTCGCCCTCGGCATCAATGTGTTGCAGGATGTATTCGTCTATAGTACTCATAAGTATCGGTTACTGTTGGGCAATACGCACTCCTCCGCATGTTTCAGCACGTCTTCCACCACATTGATTTCCAGGAAAGAGGTCTGCGTGCCGGCTTTCCCGCTGCTCAGATAGCCCACCATGTCCGTAGGTTGCAGGCGTCCTTCCTGCAGCAAGTGCCGCAAAGCGGCAAAGTAATACTCTTGTCCGTTGGCCAGTTCGGGCATGTAGATGGCCTCCACGCCATAGGAGAGTGCCAAATGCCGCATGGTCTTCTCCTTGTAGCAGATGGCCAACACCGGACATTTTCCACGGAAGGCAGCCAGGTTGCGGGCCGTACGTCCGCTGTAGCTGTCGGTAATGATGGCCCTCACCTTCAACTTATTGGTAGCCTTCACTGCTTGTTTGGCCAAGAAGGCGGTCACATCATTGCTGTTGGGGTCCAGAGGAATGCGGATATCATTGTCGGCCAGTTTGTCCTTCTCGGCCTGATTGGCCACCTTGGTCATGGTCTGCACAGCCTCCAGAGGGTATTTGCCATAAGCCGTCTCACCGCTCAGCATCAAAGCATCCGTGCGGTAGTAGATGGCGTTGGCTATATCGGTCACCTCTGCACGGGTAGGGCGCGGGTTATTGATCATGGAGTGGAGCATCTGCGTAGCCACGATGACCGGTTTCTTGGCCAGGATACACTTACGGATAAGCACACGCTGGATTCCTGGAATACGTTCCTGGGGCACTTCAATGCCCAAATCACCACGAGCCACCATGACACCATCGGCCACTTCCAGAATCTCGTCGATGTTATCCACGCCTTCCTGGTTTTCAATCTTGGCAATGATTTTGATGTCACTATTATGGGCTTCCAGTATGGCCTTGATGTCCAATACGTCCTGTTTGCTACGCACGAAAGAGTGGGCAATGAAATCAATGTCCTTCTCTATGGCATAAAAAATATTGGTACGGTCCTTTTCGGTCAGGGAGGGGAGGTTGATGCGTACTCCCGGTACGTTGACGCTCTTGCGATTGCCAATAGAGGCTTCGTTCTGTGCTTCGCAGAGGAGATGGTCTGCATGTTTTTCCACCACCTTCAACTCCAAGTCGCCGTCATCTATCAGGATGCTGCTGCCCACATTGAGGTCGCGTACAAAGTCGGGATAAGAGACATAGAGACAGTCGCGTGTAGTGACCTTCTCGGGTCCGCCCGCCACCTTGATAAGGTCGCCGGCCTTCATGGGGATAGGTTCATCGGCCAAGGAAGTGGTTCTCACCTCGGGACCCTTGGTATCCATCAGAATGGCAATGCGGTTGGAGACCTGGCGCACATTGCCTATCAGGCGTTCCGCCCCTTCGCGTCCCAAATGGGCCGTATTCATGCGTACCACGTTCATGCCCGCATTGAAAAGATTTCGAATAAAGTCCACGTCACAACGCTGGTCGGAAATGGTTGTGACAATCTTCGTTTGTTTTAGTTGCATAATCTAATACCTATTTTATATATTACCTGAATATCCGCTTCTACCCTTCCAGCAACGCCTCCAGTGCCAGCCGGTAGGAGTTCAGGCCGAAGCCTAAAATCACCCCTTTGCAGGCACAGGAAATCATGGACTTGTGACGGAACTCCTCGCGTGCATGGACGTTGGAGATGTGTACCTCCACCACCGGTGTCTTGATGGCCCGGATGCAGTCCTGCAAAGCGATGGATGTATGCGTGTAGGCACCGGCATTCAGGATGATGCCGTCTGCCTCAAAACCCACCTGCTGCATCTTGTCTATCAGTTCACCCTCAATGTTGGACTGGAAATAGTCAATCTGCACGTCGGCATAGTGTGTGCGCAGTTCGGCCAGAAAGTCTTCAAATGTAACGCTGCCATAGATGGAAGGTTCGCGTTTGCCTAAAAGATTTATATTAGGCCCGTTAATGATTTGTATCCTCATAACTCTTTTTTTTCTACCTTTGTGGCGCAAAGGTAGGAAAAAGAAATGAAACCAGAAGAGAAAACGGCAAATAAGGCTTTGGAAGAGGCCATTATCAGGAGGTACAGGCAATACCTGAGCCTGGAGAAAGGGCTTTCAGCCAACACGCAAGAGGCTTACATGACCGACCTAAGCAAACTGTTGCATTTCCTGAGAAGCGAGCACATCGGAACAAGAGAGGTGACCCATGAAGACCTGCAGCTCTTCATTGCCGGCCTGCACGACATCGGCATCCATCCCCGGTCGCAGGCACGCATCCTGTCGGGCATCAAGTCGTTCTTCAATTTCCTCCTCCTGGAAGACTACATCACGAAAGATCCGGCCGAACTGATAGAAAGTCCCAAGATAGGCATGAAGTTGCCCGAAGTGCTCACCGTGGAAGAGATTGACCTCATCATTGCCACCGTAGACATGGAGAAGAGTGAAGGACAGCGTAACCGGGCCATTTTGGAAACCCTCTACAGCTGCGGCCTTCGTGTCTCCGAACTGTGCGAACTGAAGCTCTCCGACCTCTACTTCTCAGAAGGATTCATCAAGGTGGAGGGCAAGGGAGGCAAGCAACGCCTGGTCCCCATCTCGCGCCGCGCCATCAAAGAGATTGAGTATTGGCTGATGGACCGTTGCCATTGGCGTGTGAAGCCCGACTATGAGGACCATGTCTTCCTGGCCCGTTGGGGCAAGGCCATCTCGCGCATCATGATTTTCCGCCTCATCAAAGAACTGGCCGAGAAAGCCGGCATCACCAAAAACATCAGTCCCCACACCTTCCGCCACTCTTTTGCCACCCACTTGCTGGAAGGCGGGGCCAATCTGCGGGCCATACAGTGCATGTTGGGCCATGAGAGCATCACCACAACAGAAATTTACACCCACATTGACCGCCATATGTTGCGCAGCGAAATCATTGAGCATCATCCGCGCAATATCAAATACCGCGAGAAGAAAAGATTTCATTAAATTATAATAAATATCCGCACTGCATTAACAATATGTCAGAAGATTTAATATCTTTGTCGCGCTGTGCGTCCTGAGCAATCGCCCGCATGGAAAGGAATAGACAAAATCAATTATAAACATTTAATTTTATACCTAAAATGAGTAAAAAACTGTATCTGCCCCTTTTGGTGGCATTGGTTGCTGTCCTTGCAGCATGTGGCAGCAAGATGGGTGAATTGTCATCTGACTATTTCACGGTGACTCCCCAAGTTCTGGAAGCAGTAGGTGGTAAGGTTCCCGTTACCATCAACGGCAAGTTCCCCGAAAAGTATTTCCCCAAGAAAGCCATTGTGGAAGTGACTCCCGTATTGAAGTGGGATGGCGGTGAGGCCAAGGGCCAGTCTGCCGTATTCCAAGGCGAGAAGGTGGAAGGCAACGACCAGACCATCTCCAACAAGATGGGTGGCAGCTACACCATGAAGACTTCCTTCGACTATGTTCCCGAGATGGCCAAGTCTGAGCTCTATCTGGAGTTCAAGGCTACTGTAGGCAACAAGGAAGTAGAGATTCCCGCAGTGAAGGTGGCTGATGGCGTTATCGCTACTGCCGAAATGATAGAGCAGGATGGCAAGCAGGTATTTGGTGCCGCTTCTGTAGGCTTGGCAGCCAACACTACTGCAGCCAACGGTCAGGATGCTTTCCAACGCGTTATCAAGGAAAAGCACGACGCTCAGATTCTCTTCCTCATCCAGCAGGCTAACGTACGTGCCAGCGAGCTGAAGGCTGCCAAGGCTTTCAACGAAGAGGCCAAGACTGTGAACAGCGCTGAGAACAAGAAGATCAGCAGCATCGAAGTTTCTGCTTATGCTTCTCCCGATGGTGGTTATGACCTGAACAAAGGTCTGGCCGAAAAGCGTCAGGACAACACTGCCAAGGTCATCAGCCGCAACCTGAAGAAGGCCAAGATTGATGCCAACGTAGACACCAAGTACACTGCCGAAGACTGGGAAGGCTTCCAGGAACTGGTTTCCAAGTCTGACATCCAGGACAAGGAACTGATTCTGCGCGTTCTCTCCATGTACACCGATGCTGAGCAAAGAGAGCAGGAAATCAAGAACATCTCTTCTGTATACAAGACTCTGGCCGATGAGATTCTGCCCCAGTTGCGTCGTGCACGCCTCACGCTGAACTACGAAGTGATTGGCAAGTCTGACGAAGAAATCGCCAACCTGGCCAAGAACGATCCCAGCCAGCTGAGCCTGGAAGAACTGCTCTATGCCGCTACGCTGACTGACGTTCCCGCCGAGAAGGAAGCTATCTACAGCAAGGCTGCACAGAACTTCCCCAATGACTACCGCGCATTCAACAACCTCGGCAAGCTGGCTTACCAGGCCGGTGACCTGAGCAAGGCTGAAAGCTACTTCAAGAAGGCCAACGCTATCCAAGCTACTCCCGAGACCAACCTGAACCTGGGTCTTATTGCCCTGAACAAGGGTGACAAGGCAGCTGCTGAAAGCTACTTCAGCAACGCTTCCGGTGCAGAAGGCCTGAACGAAGCTTTGGGTAGCCTCTACCTGTCACAAGGCCAGTATGAAAGAGCTGTCAACGCCTTCGGTGACACGAAGTCCAACAGCGCAGCCCTGGCACAAATCATGGCCAAGGACTACAACAAGGCTAACGCTACTCTGAACAGCATTGCCAACCCCACCGCCAGCACAGACTATCTGGGTGCTATCCTCGGCGCAAGAACCAACAATGCTTCCAAGGTTATCAGCTGCCTGAAGAGCGCCATCTCCAAGGACTCTTCTTTAGCCAAGAAGGCTGCTGCTGACCTTGAGTTCACCAAGTACTTCACAAGCGCTGAATTCTTGAGCCTCATCAAGTAATCAGGCCTGAAGCCATATCCTTATTGGCACGGATTACACGGATCAAGCACGGAATATTTCCGTGAAAACCGTGTAATTCGTGCCAATTTCTTTTCATAAAGCCTACATTTTCTCATTTCAGCCCCCTCTCTCTTTTATTTCTCCCGCAAAAGATGTACCTTCGCAGCACAGTAATCTCATTTGTGACTCATGAAGAAGAATCATCTGGCATACCTGTTCGCCCTACTGCTGCTTGCCGCCTGCGGAGAGAAGCAACCCGAAGGCACGTTGCTCACCGGCAACATCAAGGGATTGGGCAACGACACCATCTACCTCTTCGGTACCGACGGAATCTATGACCGCATGGATACGATAGCAGTGGCGCAGGACAAGTTCTCCATACTGCTCCCCGTAGACACCTTGGTGGCTGCCAACCTGCTATTCGCCGATGGCACGCTACACCCCATCTACCTGAACAAGGGCGAAAAGATAACCGTCAACGGTTCAACTGCCGAGTCCGACTTCCTGGAGATAAGCGGCAACACCCACAATGCCGACCTCACGACCTATCGCCGCGAACTGAAGGAGATGCCCGCTCCCACCGACAAGGCACTGACGGAGAAGGCCGAAGCCTTCATCAAGAGCCATCCGGCCTCCATGCTCAGCATCCACCTCATCCTCCAACACTTCGTTCTGAAAGAGCATCCCGACTTAAGACAGGCCAAGCGTCTCATCGACCTGCTCACCGGCGAGTTGAAAGACCGTCCCGAGATGACCCATATCCTGGAGCTGGCACAAGAGGAGGACAAAATCGGCACAGGCCGCAGCGTCCCCTATTTCCAACTCACCAACACGAAGGGCGAAAAGATGTCGCGCACCGACTTCAAGGAGCAATACCTGTTGCTCCACTTCTGGGCTTCATGGGACTCCCTAAGCTACCGGCACAACAGCCACTACCGTCCTATATATAATAAGGTAAAGAAGAACAAACACTTTGCCTTGGTGGGCATCTCCCTGGATGCCGACAAGGAGCAGTGGCTCTCCGCCGTGGAGCGCGACACCCTGCAGTGGGAACAGTTGCGGGACTCCACCGGATGGAATGCCGACATGCTGAACCAGCTCTGCATCCGTCGCCTGCCGGCCAACATTCTGCTGAATCCCGGCGGACGCATCGAGGCCCGCGACCTCTCTCCGGCAGAGTTAGAGAAGAAAATCGCTGAAATCACCGCCCGCGAAGAGGTCAAGGAGAAGGCCCGACAGAAGAAGAAGCGTTAGTCCTCCCCTCTCCATCCCCTACTCCAATAATCCAATATTCACCTTCATTTTCCCTCTCATGCTTGTCAAAGTCTTCGGAGCCGCCGTACAAGGTATTGATGCCACACTCATCACGATAGAAGTGAACTATGCCCGTGGGTGCATGTTCTACATGGTGGGCCTGCCCGACTCGGCCGTCAAGGAGAGCCAGCAGCGCATCCGTTCGGCCCTGCAGGTGAGCGGCTTCAAGGCTCCTTCCGGAGGCATCACCATCAACATGGCTCCGGCCGACATCCGCAAGGAGGGTTCGGCCTACGACCTGCCGTTGGCCATCGGCATGCTGGGAGCCACCGAGAACATCAGTACGGAGAAGTTCGGCGACTACCTCCTGATGGGCGAACTCAGTCTGGATGGCACTTTGCAACCCATCAAGGGTGCCCTGCCCATTGCCATCAAGGCCCGCGAACTGGGCTTCAAGGGCATGATACTCCCCACGCAAAACGCCCGTGAGGCAGCCGTGGTGAACAACCTGACGGTCTATGGTGTGGAAAACGTGAAGGAGGTCATCCGTTTCTTCGATGGCAAGCAGGAACTGGTCCCCACCATTGTCAACACCCGCGAGGAGTTCCGCGCCCGCCAGAACTCCTTCGACCTGGACTTTGCCGACGTGAAGGGACAGGAGAACGTGAAGCGTGCTCTGGAAGTGGCCGCTGCAGGCGGACACAACATCCTTCTCATCGGTGCCCCGGGCAGCGGCAAGTCCATGCTGGCCAAGCGTCTGCCCTCCATTCTCCCTCCCCTCTCCCTCGGCGAGAGTTTAGAGACCACCAAGATACACTCCGTAGCCGGCCGTCTGGGTCGGGAAGGCGGACTCATCAGCCAGCGTCCCTTCCGTGACCCGCACCACACCATCTCCAACGTAGCCATGACCGGCGGTGGCAACTATCCCCAGCCGGGCGAAATCAGCCTGGCCCACAACGGTGTGCTCTTTCTTGATGAACTGCCCGAGTTCAACCGCAACGTGCTGGAAGTGCTGCGTCAGCCGTTGGAAGACCGCAAGATCAGCATCTCACGCGTGAAGTGCAACGTGGAATACCCCGCCAGTTTCACCCTGGTAGCCTCCATGAACCCCTGCCCCTGCGGCTACTACAACCACCCCACCAAGGCCTGCGTCTGCTCGCCCGGCCAGGTACAGAAATACCTGAACCGCATCAGTGGCCCGCTCCTGGATCGCATTGACCTCCAGATAGAGGTCATCCCCGTACCCTTCGAGAAGATGTCCGATGCCCGTCCCTCCGAACCCAGCAGTGCCATCCGCGAGCGCGTGGTGCGTGCCCGCCGCATTCAGGAGGAGCGTTATGCCGATGTGCCCGGTGTCTACTGCAATGCCCAGATGAGCAGCCGCCTGCTTGCCCTCTATGCCCGCCCCGACGAGCGCGGCCTCGCCCTGCTGAAAAGCGCCATGCAGCGCCTCAACCTCTCCGCCCGTGCCTACGACCGCATCCTGAAAGTGGCCCGCACCATAGCCGACTTAGAGGGCTGTTCTGTCATAGAATCGTCACATCTGGCCGAAGCCATCGGCTACAGAAGCCTTGATAGAGAGGATTGGGCGGGATAATTGCCCCCCGGTTCACTATTTTCCTCCTCTTTTGCATTATTTTCCTCCTCGCTTAATCTTTGTTATCTTAGCTTTGCATCAGTTAAACTTAAATATGTAAAGACTAAGAACGATTTTCTAACTAAAACTTAAATTTATGAATGTACAATTGAAAAACAAGAGGACATTCACACAAGGTCTCTTCCTTGCTGTGTTTTTGTTATGCAGTACTCTGGCCTTTGCGCAAAGCAGAGTGAGCGGTACGGTAACAGACAAGTCCGGCGAACCGCTCATCGGTGTCAACGTACTGGAGAAAGGAACCACCAACGGTTGCATCACCGACATTGACGGCAAGTATTCACTGAACGTGGCCCGCGGCAAGACGCTTGTCTTCTCCTTCATCGGCTACACTACCCAAGAAGTCAAGGTCAACCAAAACACTCTCAACGTCACCCTCGCCGAAGACGCCAAGCTGCTGGACGAAGTTGTCGTAGTGGGCTATGGCAGCATGACCCGCAAGGACGTGACCAGCTCCATCACGACGGTGAAAGCAGACGATTTGAATAAAGGTGTATACACAGACCCCGGTCAGATGTTACAAGGCAAGGTTCCCGGCCTGACCATCACACAGAACAGCGACCCCAATGGCGGTGTAGCTTCTATCCAGTTGCGTGGTGCCTCTTCGCTCCGTTCCAATGCCATGTCTCCCTATTATGTCATTGACGGGGTTCCGGGTATGGACCTTGCTTTGGTTGCTCCCGAAGACATTGAGAGCATCGACGTGCTGCGCGATGCCACCGCCACTGCCATCTACGGCTCCAAGGCTGCCAACGGTGTGATCATCGTCACCACCAAGAAGGGCAATACAGACAAAGCGACGGTAAGTTATAATGGTTATGTCGCATTCGATAATGTGATTAAAGAACTTGACTTCATGTCTGCCAGTGAACTTCGTTCATTTGCAAAGGCAAACAACATCAGCATAGCTAATGATGCAGGGGCCTCTACCAATTGGCAGGACGAAGCGATGCGTACAGCTATCAGCCACAATCATAATGTAAGTATTAATGGTGGAAACGACAAAACTAAATATAGTGCCAGCATTACTTACATGGATCGCCAAGGTATTATCAAGTCTACAGACATGAATCGCATCAATGGTCGTGCTTTTATAGAGACAAAGACCTTGAAAGACCGTCTGACTCTTTCGTTCAATTTAAATGCAAGTGTTTCCGAACACAATTCTGTAGATACAGGAACGGATGGCGCAGGTGTTTTTGACGCTATGCACTATTATTCTCCATTAGTTCCGGTTACCAATGAAGACGGTTCTTGGTATGAAGACTTAAGTATTTCGCAGAACTACAACCCGATGTCTTTGATAAACGAAGACCGCCACAATACCGAAAGAAAGATGATTTCCGGTACCTTCAAAGCCACTCTTGACATCATTGACGGTTTGAAGTGGAACATGCTTTATACCAAAGAGAACAAGCAGTGGATGTGGAACAACTACAATAGCCAACAATCTCAAATCAACCAACAGAACGGCTTGGCTACTCGCTCCACTTCACAAGACAAGCGTGAGGTATTCGAAACCTATCTGAATTACAACAAGAGTTGGAACGAAGACACGCACAAACTCGGTTTGATGGTTGGTTACTCTTGGGAAGAGAACAATACAGGTGATGGCTATGGTTTAGCAACTTATAATTTCTATAATGATGACCTCAGCTGGCACAATTTGGCCATGGGCAACAAGATGGATTTCACCAGTGTCAGTGCAGGAGGTCTCTCCACACTCCGCATGATTTCATTCTACGGTCGTGCCAATTATTCTTATAAGAGCAAATACATGCTGCAAGCAACTGTTCGCCGCGACGGTTCTTCCGCATTCGGCAAGAACAACCGTTGGGGTACATTCCCATCTGTTTCTGCAGCATGGCGCATGAGCGAAGAAGGTTTCATCAAGGATTTGGATATATTCCATGACCTGAAACTTCGTGTTGGTTATGGTGTGAGCGGCAATTCATTCGGTTTCGATGCCTTTACAGCCACTCAGACTTATAATGCAACAGGTTGGTTTACGTATACAGATGCCAATGGAAACTCTTCCGATTACCGAACCATCGGTATAGCAAGGAATGCCAATCCGGATTTGAAATGGGAATCTACCAGCATGTTCAATATCGGTGTTGACTTTGCTTTCTTCGGTGGAAGATTGAGCGGTAGCATTGAATACTACGACAAACAGACAGACGACCTTATTTATGATTACGGTGTGTCCACCAGTCGTTATCCTGTTGGTTGGTTAACTGCCAATGTCGGCAACATCAGCAATAAAGGTATTGAATTTACGATCAATGCTATTCCTGTTCAGACAAAGGACTGGAAATGGGAAACAAGCCTGACTCTTTCACACAACAAGAACGTTGTAGAGAAATTATCCAATGCGGAATTCTCCAAGGAATACATTGATTTGGCCAATCCGAACATCGGCGGTTATTCTACCAACAATGTACAACGCATTATGGAAGGTGAGCCTATCGGAACATTCTACATGTGGGAATGGGCTGGCTATAACGATGCCGGACAATCCATATTCAATGATTATGATGCAGAAGGCAATTTGGTAGGAACTACCGTATCGCCAGAAGATGAAGACCGTCGTAATGTCGGTTCAGCACAACCGAAACTTACTTATGGATGGAACAACACCATCAATTATAAGAATTGGTCATTGACAGCTTTCTTCCAAGGTGTGGCCGGTAACAAGATTTTCAATGCAACCCGTGCACATTATAACAATATTGGCAACATTTCAAGCGGCAAGAATGTACTGAGCGAGGTGGTAACGCAACAAAAGATCAGTGATACCAACGCACAGGCACCGTCTGACCGTTATCTGGAAAACGGAAGTTATTTGCGCCTTGCCCAGTTGACATTAGGTTATAACTTTGGCAACATTGGAGATTGGGTAAGCAATGTGCGCCTTTATGCAACATGCAACAATTTGTTCACATTGACAGGATATGAGGGACGTGACCCGGAAATCAGTCTCGGTGGTTTGGAACCCGGTATGGACTGGCGCAATTCCATGTATCCGCGCACCCGTTCCTTCTTAATTGGCCTTAGTGTTAACTTCTAAAATGGAAATGAATATGAAAAGTTATATCAAAAGTATATTTGCTGCATCTATAGTGGCCCTGACAGTCGGTAGCTGTACAGACTTGGATGTAGATATTAAGTCTCAGTTGACAGAATATCCCAATTCTGAGATTGCATTGGAAGCCAAGATGGCAGATGTTTACTTCTCTCTTCGTGCAGATTGGGGACGTCGTTATCATGAAGTGATGTCTTTCTCTTCTGATGAGTTTACAGGTGTTTGTTTTGGTGCCGACGATTATCTGGACAATTACAATTATGCCAACCCCTCGTTGCACCGTTCAAGTCCCGATGACGCTTGTGTCGGCCATTGGACCAATGCCGCTTCGGGCATTACCAAATGTAATGACATCATTATGGAATTAGGCGGAGAAGACGCAGAGGCTGCCGCACCTGCGCTTGCCATGCGTGCTTTTTATCATTTCATCTTGATGGACAGTTACGGTGATGTGCCTCTGCTTGACCACAAACCTGATGTCGACGAAGTCGTAGAACGCGCTCCACGTGCAGATGTAGCCCGCTTTATCGAAAGCGATTTGCTGAAAGCTATTCCCAATTTGAGTGAAGCCAACGATGCTTCCACCTATGGAAAGCCCAACCGATGGATGGCAGAAGCATTGCTTGTGAAGCTGTATATCAATTGGGCTGTCTACACTTGTGGCGACATTACCAAATACACTCCAAGCATCACCAACGAAAAGTTGAATGATTGTATTGCCCATTGTGATAACATCATCAATTCCGGCATCTTTAATTTGGATGACGGCTATCGGGTGAAATTCATGCCCGAAAACGGTGTGCATATCAAAGACTTCATCTATGCCATGCCGTATGACGCTGTGACCGCACAAGGTATGACATATGGTCGTTTTGAGACCTGGCGTAAGGCAAACAGTTCCAAAGACGCTTGCTATTATGGCGAAATTCTGACCAAATCTTTCGGTGGTATATTTGCCATTACCCCCGAGATGGCCGACCTGTTCTGCTTAGAAGGCGATGAAAGAAATGAAGTCATCATTGGCGGTGAAATCAAGATGTTCGACCCCGTAACCCGCGAGAAGACCGAGACCCCTTGGTTGTACAATGGAGAGCCTGTAGTCTTGAGTAAAGAAATCGAATTGGTTAGTCCTTCTATTGAACTGATGGTGTCCAAAGACGTTCATGGTTGGTCACAAGGGTATCGTTCTGTCAAGTGGTGGATATCTGCTGCCGATTACAACAATCATAACCGCAATCAAAGCAATGATGTTCCCATTTTCCGTTATGCCGATGTGCTTTTGACCAAAGCGGAAGCGATTCTTCGTGGTGGCAGCGCAACCAATGGTGACACAGCAGCTTCGCTGATGAATCAGGTACGCGCATGTGCCGGTGCTCCTTCTGTGTCAGGCACTCCTACACTACAGGATTTGCTGGATGAGCGTGGCCGTGAACTTTTCAGTGAGAATTGGCGTCGTAACGACCTTATCCGCTACGGCAACTTTGAAGACGACTGGGGTTGGAAGAATATTATCAATCCTGATGCCAAGACCAACTATAATGCACGTCTGCTTCCCGTTCCTACTGGAATCATGACCGAGAACACCAACTGGAAGCAGAACCCCGGCTACTAAGATATGATTGCTTTTGTTTTTATTTAGAGTTTAAAGAACGAAAGCTGGCATTGCAATTCGGGAACGCCAACCTCGTTTTGCAATGCCTTTACCAAAGGGAATAAATATTCTATTTCATAACTCATAGATCCCTGCATGATGATGGAGGAACAAGGTTCCATAACTTCACCGTTGCAGGGATTTATTATTCCCTTCATCACTGCGACCGGGCAACAGCGTCTGCACCTGACGGGCATCACGTGCTACAGGCATCGGGCATCACGTGCTACAGGCATCGCCCAACGCATGCTACAAGCACAAGCCATCGCGTGCTACACCCTCCAAGCGTCGCCTGCTGTACGGACTGTCGGAAAGCCTTACGCCCAAGAAATCGCATCAGGCGGATAATCAAGGAGTTACGTCTATATGTAAATTCCCTTTCGTCCGGACATGTTTCGTCCGTCGTCCAGACATGTGTGGCCCGTCGTCCGGACATGTCTCGTCCACGGACCGGACGTGTCTCGTCCAACGGCCGAAAAGGGGTGCTCCGCAGGGGGGAGGATTATGCCCCCAAACTGCAGTTTGGCGAAGCGGAAGAAATGCCGTATTTTTATGAACAGAAAACATTACGCTACATAATGCTACAAGAGACTATGAGACATGCAACGACTGCCGCCTGCGGCCTGCTCTTGCTGATGGCAAGCGCGGCAATGCCCATGGCGGCACAGACAACAGGACCCGCCACCCCCTCCCGCGAGGAGGGACTGACCCGCTACGTAGACCCGCGTATCGGCAGCGAAGGACTGGGGCGGGTGTTCATCGGGCCTTCCTACCCCTATGGCATGGTGAAGCCGTCGCCCGACTGCACCTGCAAGAACAACAGCGGCTGGGCATCCATGCCGACGCAGATAGACGGATTCGCACAGGTACACGTCAGCGGAACGGGCGGCGGGCCGAAGTATGGCAACATCCTGGTGATGCCCTTCGGAATGGGCATGGACCGCACCTCCCACATCGACTATAGGGAGTATGAGGAGATTGCCCTGGGCTACTATGACACCCGACTGAAACACAGCGGCATACGCATCGAGGTGACCACAGCCGAGCGGGCCTCGTTCTACCGCTTCAGCTATCCCAAGGACTCCCTGAAGTCACTGGCCATAGACGCCGGATTCTTCCTGGGCGAGAACTCCGTGCCCGACTCGCGCGAATGCCAGCAGTTCGTAGGCTCGGAGGTGCAGATTCTCTCGCCCACCGAGGTGCAGGGCTACACGCGCATACGGGGCGGATGGAACAACGGACGGGCCTACACCGTCTACTTCTATGCCGAGACCGACCATCCTGCCGTGCAGACGGCCACCTGGAAGGGCAGCCGCATCACGGAGGAGAAGGAACAGGTGGACACGGGCGAGAAGAGCGGTGCCCTGCTGCGCTTTGCCGCCGATGCCGAATGCGTGCAGCTGAAGGTGGGCATCTCCTTCATCAGCCAACAGAAGGCACGGATGAACGCCCGCACGCAGATTCCCCACTGGGACTTCGGACGGGTACACGCCGACCTGCTGCAGGCATGGCAGGGACTGCTGGAACGCATCGAGCTGCCCGAGGATGCCCCCGAGGCACAGAAGCGCATGTTCTACACGGCCCTCTATCACACCATGCTGATGCCCGTGGACCGCACCGGCGAGAACCCGCTGTGGACCGACCCGGGAGTGCCCTACTATGACGACTACTACGCCATCTGGGACACCTACCGCACCTCCACACCGCTCATCACGCTCATCGACCCGCAACGCGAGGTGGACATCGTGAACGCCATGATCAACATCTGCAAGCGCGACGGCTACATGCCCGACGCACGGAGCGGCAACAGCAACGGGCGCACGCAGGGAGGCTCCAACGGCGAGATTGTCCTGGCCGACGCCTTCGTGAAGCAACTACCCGGCATCGACTGGGAGGAGGCGCTGAAGGCCATGCTGAAGGATGCCACCGTGCCGCCCGGAGGCAACGAGGAGGCCGAGGGACGCGGCGGGCTGGTGCCCTACCTGCAACTGGGCTACATCCCCCACGGCATAGACCGCGCCGGCAACCGCACGGTGGAGTATGCCTACTGCGACTACGCCATCGCCCTGGTAGCCAAGGGCCTGGGCAAGGAGGAGCTTTACCGCCAATACCTGAAGCAATCGGAAAACTGGAAGAACCTGTGGCGCGACGACTATGAGCACGAAGGGGCACGGGGATTCATCATGCCGCGCGACGCAGAGGGCAACTGGTTGGACAGCCTGAGCTACGGACACAGCAAGCTGTGGAAGCCCAAGTACAAGTACACGCCACTCACCTTCGAAGGACCGTGGTACACGCCCTGGTGGAGCATGTTCTTCTACGAGGCCAGTTCGTGGGAATATTCGCTCAGCATCCCCCACGACGTGCCGGGGCTGATAGCGAAGTGTGGCGGTCCAGAAGCCTTCGAGAAGCGACTGGACACCTTCTTCGAGCGGGGCTTCTACAACGTGAACAACGAGCCTTCCTTCCTCACGCCCTGCCTCTACCACTGGATTGGCAAGCCCTGGAAGAGCAGCGACCGCATCCGCCGCATCGTGGAAGAGTGTTACAACGACGGTCCCGTAGGGCTGCCGGGCAACGACGACTCGGGCGCAATGTCCTCCTGGCTGGCCTTCCACATGATGGGCTTCTATCCCAACGCGGGACAGGACTACTACCTGATAAACACACCGATGCTGCGCGAGGTGACCCTGCACCTGGCCGACGGCAAGCAGTTCCGCATCGTGGCCAAGGGGCTCTCCGAGAAGAACCGCTACATCCAGTCGGCCACGCTGAACGGCGTGCCCTATCCCTACACCACCCTGAAACACCGGGACATCACAGCAGGCGGAGAGCTGGTGCTGAAGATGGGAAAGAAGAAAGTGGATAGAATGATGAATTGTGAATTATAAACTATCAATTATCAACTGTCAACTATAATGAAGAAGATTATACTCATACTACTCATCCTATGTGCAGGACAGGGTGCGATGGCGCAAAGCATCCTGCCGGACACCCTGCAGTTCACGTTCAAGCTGCACGGACAGACACGTCGTTTCAAGGTGAGCTTCAGCGAACAGGGCGATTCCCTGCGCATGGACTGGACCATCCTTCGCAACCTGAAGTGGTGGGTGGGCAGCTACACCATGACGCCAGCCTCGTTAGAAGAAGCCACCGAACTTTGCTTCCTGATGCCCGAAGACGGCCGCCACGTCACGGTGGCCACGCATGAGGTGTGCTACATGCTCTCCCGCAGGGCCTACCGCACCCTGAAGGCGCAGGGCGAAATGGCCTTCAACCACACACGCTACAAGCTGCTGGACTGCAACTACACGGTTCTCGACCTGCCGCTGCTGCACGTCAAGGACCAGGCCGAAGGCGGCGAGATGTGGATACTGGACCATCCGCAATATCCCCTCGTGTGGCGCATGACCCACAACCCGTTAGAGATAGAGTGGATAATACAGTGATGAAAGAGCAAGAAGAGGGCGTACCCCAAACAGGTACGCCCTCTTCTTTTTGGTGCGCGTGATAGGACTCGAACCTACACGTCTTACGACACCAGATCCTAAGTCTGGCGCGGCTGCCAATTACGCCACACGCGCATGGGCATTCGCCCCCACCCGAACGGTGCACTCGGCACAAGGGGCAGATTAGCGGAGGCAAAGATAAGAAGTTTTTTTGTTTTCGCAAAGAGCGTGTGTCAAATATCGAATTTAGTCCCCTGTATTGAATCGATACACAGCCACGGATTAACGCTGCTGGCCAATCAGCTGTCTGGCCGTTTCAATGATGGTGTCCACGCCCCGTGCTTCGTCTTCGGAAGTCATGTCCACCTTGATGTCGGGGTCTATACCGAACTCAATGTGCCGCCGGTCGGCATCCAGGTGGGGACTGGCCGAGAAGCGCACGCCCCATCCGTTGGGCAGTTCGGAGGAGAACGGGAGGCCCGCCCCACCGCCGGTCTTGTCGCCCACGAGGGTAACGTTGGGGAAGTAGCGCATGGCGTTCACGAAGTCGTTGGTGGCACTGTAGGCATGGCGGTTGGTGAGCACAATGACGGGCTTCTGCCAACGGATGCTGTTGGAGGGAGTGACGTAGACCGGCTCCGGCTCGGAGAAGTCGCTGTGTCCCTTGCCGGTCTTGTGCATGATGTAGCCCGTGAGCACCTTCTCGTTGGTGAAACGCGAGGCGAAACGCTCGGCATAGGTGAGCACGCCGCCCCCGTTGTTGCGCACGTCGATAATCAGGCCGTCGCAGATGGCAAAGTAGGAAAGCACCTCGTCCAGGTTGCCCTCGCCGACGCCGCTGCTGAAGTCTTCATATTGGGCATAGCCGATGTTGTCCTCCAGGATGGTGTACTTGATGCCGCCTGCAATGCGGTAGTCCCGCCCCAGGTATTGTTCAATGATGCTCTCGTTGAAGTTGCGCGGATAGTCCAGGTACCAGTTCCAGTAGCGTGCCATGTTGGAGGTGCTGTAGAGGTTCACGTGTCCGTCCTTCAGCTCGGCCAGCATGTTGCCCAGCACTTCAAAGAGGCCGCTGCTGCTCATGTCGTCCGTGATGAGCGGGGCGTAGCGGTCGTGCACGTCATCCCAGTCCACCTGCTTGTAGTCCAGGTAGCAGTAGCGTTCGTCGATGGTCTTCCACAGGGCTTCGAAGTTGCCGCGAGGGGTGTTGTCAAACTGCTCTTCACGGATGCAGGAAGAGAGGGTGAGGAGGAGAAGAAGGATAATTGATAAGTGATAGTTGATAGTTGATAAGTGATGGTTGTTGGTGGGGAGGGTGGAGTTGGAGGGAGTCATAGCAGATAGAATTCTTTAATGAAGCCTACCATGAAGACATGGGAATAGGCGTGAATCTTGATGTTGTTCACCTTGGCTTGCTGGGCGTCCCACACATAGCTGAAGCGCATCTTCATCCGGCCCACGGGCAGGTCGGCACTGAGCAGCTGTCGCAGGGAGGGCTGGTTGTGCAGCGAGGTGAAGTTCACCACACCGCCGCTGTTGCCTAATGAGAAGATTTCGTAGTAGGACTGGCCATAGTGGGGCATGAACATGACGCCGGCCAGGGGAAGGTTCAGCTGGTAGCGCAGGGTGAGGGGCAGACGCTTGACGCGCAGCTTCCAGATGGCCATGCCCGAGGCGGCCAGGTTGATGTAGGCACGGGCCTGCGCGGGGTTGTTGCCGTTGCGCATGTTGTAGACGAAGCCTCCGTTCAGGTCGGCCACACCTCCGGCCAGCAGACGGAAGTTGTCGGTAATGGGGAAGTGGTAGTGCAGGCCGTAGTTCCAGTTGAGCAGGGCAGCCACGGTGTTGTTGTTGTCCACCTCGTTGTGCGTGTAGCCCACGTTGCCCTGGAAGTAGGTCTGACGGGAGACGCGGCCGCCTCCCCACCCCACCATCTTCATGCTCTCGCGCGAGAGGCGGAACTCCACGCCCCGATACTCCTGGGGTGAGAGATAGGTGTCCAGGATGTTGGTAAAGCCTACACCATAGGAAGTGGCCCGGCTGACGCGCCTCGTGAGGTCGGTCAGCGAGTCGGTCCGCAACTCTCCCTGCGCCTGCGTGCCGAGGGTGGTCAGCAGCAGGAGAAGGAGCAGGAGCGGCAGGTATCGTCGGTGTCTCATCTTGACAGTTTAAAAGAGTTTCATTTGTCCGGTCAATTCGTCACGGATGTCGCTTTCGCTCTTGCCGTGGTCGGGGTCCAGGATTTCAGGTTCCTCCTCGGACTGTTCCACCGGCTCTTCCGGCTCGGGCCGGCGCGTAGGTTCCAGTTCGTTGATGGTCTCTAAGGTGTAGGTGGTCAGTCGCTTGCCCCTGGCCTTGAATCCCTTCACGGCGATGAACTCGTCGGCCTCCACCACCATCGGCTCGCGGAAACTGTCGTGGCCGCCAAACACCACCTCCAAGCGGGGATAGCGTTCGTCGGTGAGCAGCAACAGACGGTTGTGCCTGTTCTCGCCCAGGTAGTTCTGCTTGCGGTTGGTCGCTTCCAGGCAGAAGCGTTTGATGTAGGGATAGTTCTGCTGGTCGGCATCGTGGAGCACGGCGGTCCATATCTTGTTGGGGTTGAACTTCTCCATGATGCGTATGTTGCCCTCGTAGTGGTTGTTCACGTCGAAGTTGGTGGTATAGAAGTCACCGTTGTCCAGGATGACGAGAATCTGGTCGTCGCTGTGGAACTCGCCCAGGTAGTCGCCTCGTCCGTCATAGTTGAGGCGCAGCACATCGCGATCGAACCACACCTGTCTGCCTCCCAGCGTGGAGCCGCCGCGCTGCTTCAGCACAATGCGGTGCACCGGGTTGCGCGTCAGGATGTTGCCCCTGGCCTGCCGTCCCTTGATGCCGATGGCACTGAAGTCTTCCTCAAAGATGATGCGGCGCAGGTGGGGATTGGGCTTCAGCGTCACCTTGATGACTTCGGCCTCGCCGTTGGGGTTGGCACTGAAGTACATGAGGCGCGAGTCGGGCGTGCCCTGCGTCAGGTCATATTCACGGTCGCGCACGATGGCCGTCACGGCGAAACGCTTGATGTAGCAGGTGCCGTTCTTGCCGTCGCGGTAGACCACGTTGTAGATGGTGCGCTTGTCGTTCTTCTTGAAGACGCTGGCATAGTAGATGTTCTTGCCCACGAACTTCTTCTCGGTGACGCCCGTGATGAGGTAGCGTCCGTCGCGGAAGAAGATGATGACGTCGTCCAGGTTGGAGCAGTTGGCGATGAACTCGTCCTTCTTCAGTCCCGTGCCGATGAATCCCTCTTCGCGGTTGATGTAGAGCTTCTCGTTGGCCTCGGCCACCTTGGCCGTGTCTATGGTGTCGAAGTTGCGCAGCTCCGTGTGGCGCGGGAAGTTCTTGCCATACTTGGCCTGCAGCTGGCGATACCACTCCACGGTATACTCCACGATGTTGGCCAACTGGCGGTCTATCTCCTCCACGTCGGCCTTCATGCGGGCAATCAGCTCGTCGGCCTTCACGCTGTTGAACTTCAGGATGCGGGCCATCTTGATTTCCATCAGCTTCAGGATATCCTCCTTGGTCACCTCGCGGATAAAGGTGGGATAGTAGGGCGTCAGCCGCTCGTCGATGTGCTCGCAGGCGGCATCCATGTTCTTGGCCTGCTCAAACTCGCGGTCCTTGTAGATGCGCTCCTCGATGAATATCTTCTCTAATGAGGCGAAGTGCAGGCTCTCCAATATCTCGCCCTTGCGGATTTCCAGTTCGCGGCGCAGCAGAGCCAGCGTGTTGTCGGCCGACTTGCGAAGCACGTCGCTCACGGTCAGGAAGTGGGGCTTCTGGTCGTCAATGACGCAACAGTTGGGCGAGATGCTCACTTCGCAGTCGGTGAAGGCATAGAGCGCGTCGATGGTCTTGTCGCTGGAGACGCCCGGTGCCAGATGCACCAGAATCTCCACACTGCCCGACGTGAGGTCTTCCACCTTCTTTATCTTGATTTTCCCCTTCTCGCTGGCCTTCACGATGGAGTCGCAGACGGTGGCCACGGTCTTTCCATAGGGTATCTCGCGGACGGCCAGCGTTTTGTTGTCCACCTTCTCTATCTTGGCGCGTATGCGTACCGAGCCGCCACGCTCACCGTCGTTATACTTGCTCACGTCGATGCTGCCGCCCGTCAGGAAGTCGGGATAGAGGCGGAACTCCTGGCCGTGCAGGTAGTTGATGGCAGCGTCGCACAGTTCGTTGAAGTTATGGGGGAGGATTTTGGAGGAGAGTCCCACGGCGATACCCTCCACGCCCTGGGCCAGCAGCAGGGGGAACTTCACGGGCAGGGTCACCGGTTCCTTGTTGCGTCCGTCATAGGAGAGCTTCCACTCCGTGGTCTTGGGATTGAACACCACGTCCAAGGCGAACTTGGAGAGGCGGGCCTCGATGTAACGCGGTGCGGCGGCCGAGTCGCCCGTCAGGATGTTACCCCAGTTTCCCTGACAGTCAATGAGCATCTCCTTCTGTCCCAGCTGCACCAGGGCATCGCCGATGCTGGCATCACCGTGGGGGTGGAACTGCATGGTGTGGCCCACGATGTTGGCCACCTTGTTATATCGCCCGTCCTCCATGCGGCGCATGGAGTGGAGGATGCGTCGTTGCACCGGCTTCAGGCCGTCCATGATATGGGGCACGGCACGCTCCAGGATAACGTAGGAGGCGTAGTCCAGGAACCAGTTCTGGAACATGCCGCTCAGTTGGTGTTTCACTTTGGCATCGCCTGTCTCGGCAGGCTTGTAGTCGGAATGGCCTTCCGCCTCTCCGTCGTGGGGGAGTTCCTTTTCCAGGTCGTCTTTCGGGGTATCAAATTCTTCGCTCATAAGTCGGGAATATGCTCTGTTGTGTCACTTAAAACTCACTTGCAGGCAAAAATACGAATTTTATCGGGAATCCGACAAAGATTGCACGGAATTTAATCTGTCCACGGATTGCACAGACGAAACACGGGCAAAAAAGAAACGCAGATTAGCGCAAAGGGAGTAGAGGTATAATCCTTCTAAACTTTGCGCTAATCTGCGTAATCTGCGGTGCAAATTGCTATACCGAAATTTATAAATCATATCAGTACGTGGCGGTTGTAGCGGCCGTTATGGCGTAGGTCAGCGGCATCAATAGGACGTAGTTCCTGTGGCATCCACGATGTTCCACAGGAAGTAAGACTCATTCATGGAGATTGTTTCCAGCATACCTAACAGTCGGCTCTGCGTATCGGTCGTGCAGGTGATGGTGCAGGCCTGCGAATTTTGGGCACAAAAAATGAACATGTCCGAGTAATCGGAGGTTTCCCTCAATATCCATTTGGTGATATCTAAGGAAGACAAGGCCCAGCAGTTCTGGAACATATCCCTCATAGAGGTCACATTAGAGACATCCCACGTGGAAAGATTCAAGTCTGTCATAGCCTCACAAGCGTTGAACATCGAACTCATGTCTATCACTTTGGAAGTATCCCAGGCGGAGAGGTCTAAGGAAGTCAAGGCAGTACAGCTGCTGAACACTGCGTACATATTCGTTACATTGGCAGTGTTCCATTTGGAAACATCCAAAGTTTTCAGGGCAGCGCATCCAGCAAACAGGCTGTTTATGTCCGTCACATTGGAGGTTTCCCATCCGGAAACATCCAGCGATTCCAATGCAGAGCAGCCCTCAAACATGCCTATCAGATTGCCGGCCTTGGTCATGTCCCAATTGGAGAGGTCCAATGTCTTCAGCGCAGAACAGCCAGTAAACATGAAGGCTGGATTGGTCAGGCTGGCCATGTTCCACTTGGCAACGTCCAACGTCTCCAACTGTGAGCATGAAGCGAACATATAGCTGATGTCTGTTGCCTTGGCGAGATTCCAAGTGGAGACATCCAGCGACTTCAATGCAGAGCAGCCCTCAAACATGTGATACATGAGTCCCATGTTGGAAGTGTCCCAGCCCGAGAGATCCAAAGTCTCCAAGGCAGTACAGCCATTGAACATGTTAATAGTCTGCGTCACGCTACCCGTGTTCCAGTTGGCCACGTTCAGGGAGGTCAGGGCTTCACAATTCTGGAACATACTGGTCATACCGGTCACCTTGGAAACGTCCCAGGTGGAGAGGTCCAGTGTCTCCAATGCCTTGCACGCATCGAACATGAAGCTCATCCCCGTCACATTGGAAGTATTCCAACCTGACACATCCAAAGTAGCCAAAGAACTACAAGAAGCAAACATATCATTCATATCCGTCACATTAGAAGTATCCCAACTGGAAACATCTAAAGAAGTCAGTGCAGAGCAGCCACAGAACATACTATTCATACGTGTCACATTAGAAGTATTCCAATTGGCCACGTTCAGGGAGGTCAGGGCTTCACAATTCTGGAACATATTGGTCATATCGGTCACCTTGGAAACGTCCCAGGTGGAGAGGTCCAGTGTCTCCAATGCCTTGCACGCATCGAACATGAAGCTCATCCCCGTCACGTTAGAAGTGCCCCAATTGGCCATGTTCAGGGAGGACAGGGCAGAACAGCCTTGGAACATAGCTGCCATGTTTGTCACCGCGGAGACATTCCAAGCGGATAAGTCCAAAGATGTCAAAGCTCCGCAAAAATGGAACATAGTCCCCATATCTGTCACATTAACCGTGTTCCAGCCGGAAACATTCAAAGAAGTCAAAGAGGAACACCCAGCAAACATGGAACCCATACGTGTCACATTGGAAGTATTCCAACCGGAAACGTCTAAAGCAGACAGGTTGGTACAGTAAAAAAACATACCAATCATATCTGTCGCATTAGCGGTGTCCCAACCAGAGACATCCAAAGAAGTCAAAGCACTACATTTGCAGAATATACCACCCATATACCCCACCTGGGATGTATTCCAACCAGAGACATCCAAAGAAGTCAAAGCACTACATTCGTAGAATATACTACCCATATTCTTCACCTGGGATGTATTCCAGCCAGAGACATCTAAGGATGTTAAAGCTGTACAGCCATGAAACATACCATATAAAGTAATCGTCGTTTCATTGATAACGAAGCCACCCCAATCCACGCTCTGCAAAGCAGTCAAGCTGAAGCAGAGACAGGAAGCATCCACTATCTCCATGCTCTTGGCCGGTGTGGAGACCGTCAGCAGACCGTCTTCCTCGCTGAAGGAGGCATAGATGGGATCGGGAGAGTCGTCGGCAGAGACAGTCACGTAGTTGGCCGGCACTTCGGTGACTCCCACCTGGAAGGTGATGCTCTTGATGGCCTGGTCCGTATCGTTCACGGTCATGGTGGTGCTGTTGTTGGCCAACTGCTTGACGCGTTCATTGAAGACGGAGCCGGTGGCAAGGTAGGCCACTTCCCCACCGCTGCTTGCATCCCGGTTCAGCGTCACGGGATAGAGGTGACCGGCCTGCAGACCGGCAGAGGGCACCTCCTTGGAGAGCGTGTAGACCAGACTATCGTTGTCGGCCGTGTAGACTTCAAAGCGCAAGCTACCAGAGGTCTGCGGCATGATGGGCACGCGGAAGGTCACCTCGCTGTTGGTGGTGAAGTCCACGTCCTGCATCCCCACGTTAAGATAGGTGATAGGCTCCACATTGAAGGTCTGCGTGGTGATGTCGTAGACATCGGCATCCCCTCCTGAGAAGCAGAGGGGACTGCTGTCTTCAGTCACAATTGCCAGCCTGCCCACGGTCGTGTTCAGGCTTGCGGGGATAACGTTGGTGTTGATGGTCACCTTCAGGTAGGTTTGGATATGCTCGAACTGCAAGGCCAGACTGCCATTGCTGATGGTACCTATCGCATAGAGTATCGGCTGAATATCATAGGGACCCCTCCAAGCCTGCATGTTGGGCAGCTTGATGGTCTTGGTGTCTTCCGTTATCACCGAGCTGCCTAAGGTCTCGGGCGAGTAGAAGGCATAGACCACCTCACCCTCCGTGTTCACCAGTCGGTCATCGCCGTTGGGCGAGAACTCCGTACCACCGTCGGCAACGGCTTTGTAGACCACCGTGTTGCCGTCCGTGGTGTAGAGATCAATGAGGTCACCCTGCTCCCACGTCATGTAGGTCATGTCTGTCGTTTCGGTGTAGCCGATGCGGGTATCGCCCGCCTTGCCGTCCAGGGTTGCCGTGACCTTCACGTCACCCTTCAGGGGCGTTATCTCCTGTTCCACCTGTTCTTCCTGTGAGCAGCCCGCCATCATCAGGGCAAGCCATCCCCAAACCATATATCTCATCTTCATATTAACTATCAACTAAAGAAAACTATCAATTATCAACTATCAATTATTGAAGACTGTCAATTATCAATTAAAGAATTACCATTCCTCATTAGGGATTCCATCAATGTTCGTATCAATGTTCGTGGCATCAACGATAATCCAGGAGAAGTAAGTCTGGTGCATCAGCGTGCTCTCCAAGCGAGCCAACAACTTGGTCTGCGTATCTTGTGTACAAGTGATGGTGCAGTCTTGGGAGTTGATGGCACAAGAACTAAACAAATTGGCATAGTTCATGCTTTCGTTCAGGCTCCATTTGGTGAGGTCCAAAGAAGCCAGCGCATGACAGTCGCCCAGCATACCATACATTGTTGTTACATTAGTTACATCCCAACCGGAAACGTCCAAGGTCACCAAACGAGTGCAATTATTGAACATCTCCGTCATGTCCGTCACCTTGGAAACATCCCAAGTTGAGACATCCAAAGAAGTCAGGTTGCAACAGCCCCAGAAGACGTGATCCATATCCGTCACATTGGAGGTGTTCCAATTGGAAACATCCAAAGAGGTGAGCGCGTTGCAGTTGCCAAACAGGTTGTCCATATTTGTCACGTTAGAGGTATTCCATTGAGAGACATCCAAAGAGGTCAATGCAATACACTCATAAAACATATAGCCCATACCTGTCACTTTGGAAACATCCCAACCGGAAACGTCCAATGAAGGTAAAGCACGACAGTAGTTGAACATGCTGCTCATGTCAGTCACCTTGGAAGTATTCCAACCGTCAACTTCCAAAGAAGACAAAGTCTGACAGTTAAAAAACATCCCATGCATGTCCGTCACATTGGAAGTATCCCATTTCTCAACCGGGACAGCAGCTAACGCTTGACAGCCAAAGAACATACTTGCCATATTTGTTACATTAGAGGTATCCCAACTGGAAACATCCAAAGAGCTCAATACAGAACAATAAGTAAACATTCCCTCCATGTCCGACACCTTAGAAGTGTTCCAACTGGAGACATCTAAAGAATTCAAAGTACTGCACGAGGCAAAGAGGTAGCTCATGTCCGTCACATTTGAAGTGTTCCAACCGCTTACATCCAAAGTAGCCAAAGAACTACAATCACCAAACATATTACTCATATCCGTCACATTGGAAGTGTCCCATCCTGACACATCCAAAGAAAGCAAGTTGGGACATGCCAAAAACATGCTATTCATCTTTGTTGTAGTCTTGTTAATGCTAAAGCCACCCCAATCGATGCTCTGTAAAGCAATCAACCTGGCACAGAGATAGGAAGCATCCACTATTTCCATGCGCTTGGCAGCTGTAGATACCGTCAGGTGACCATCGGCTGCATTGAAGGAAGCATAGATGGGAGCCGGAGAGTCATCGGCCGAAACCTGCACGGCACCCTGGGGTGTTTCGCTAACCTCGCCCTGGAAGATGATGGAGGTAATCTTAGTGTCTTCATCCGTATAGGCTCTGGTGGCTGTAGGATTGGCCAACTGCTTGATGCGTTCATTGAAGAGCTGTCCGGAAGCCAAATAGGCCACTTCGGGATTATCGGGAAGTGCGGCCGTGGCCATGGTCACTGTCAGCGGCTCACTATAGCCCACGCCCTTGGAGGTGGCGGCATAGGCACGCACACGATAGGTATTGCCGGGAGTCAGACCATTGATGGTGACTTCCATAGTGTTATCACCGGTCACGGTGGCATTCTCCACCTGGTCTATGAAGGTGGGCATCTTGTCCGTGCCCTCCACGTAGCAGAAGCCGCTCAGCATCAGTTCGCTGCCACCATCATCGAGCACGGTGGTCCGGATGGTGACACTTGTCGTGGTGCTATCCACCAGATTGACACTGCTGAAGACCGGGGCATTGCTCTGTGAAGTGGTGAAGCTGCGCACCTCGCCACGAACGGTGGTGTAGCCGCTGTAGGCATAGGAGCAGAAGTAATAGGTGACACCCGGTTCCAGGTTCTGCTTCTGCACGGTGAAGTTGCTTTCGTTCGTGGTGATGTTCAGTTCCTCATACTCCGCCATGCTCTGCAGTTCGGAGAAGAGGATGCCGTAACGTTCCACCGGGGTGGTCTCTGTCTTGACGATGCTGCCCGACAGCGTGGCACCCTTACGGTAGATGTCAGTGGCCGTGCCCGTGGTCACCTGGGGGGCGAAGACCGCGGCATCGGTGTCCTTTTCGCAGGCCGTCGCCAAGAGGAGGAGCAACAGACTGCCTAATAATATATAAGGTGTATGTTTCATGACGTATGCTTGTTGGTTAGAAGAAGAATCCCACGCCCACACTCAGCTCCATGTACTTGAAGTTGATGGTCTGCACGCCCAAGGAGAGGGCACAGCTCTTGTAGCGTCCGATGGCACCGATTTCGGCGGCGATGCCCGAAGCGGAGTGGTCGGTGTTCTTCACCCACTCGCCCTCTTCGGTCTCCCAGGCCAGGGTGCGTGTGCCATAACCGGCACCTACATAGGCATAGACAGGC
>JAFURM010000021.1 GCA_017471925.1 Bacteroides sp. | reverse complement strand
CAGATTGTCGGGAACAATGGCAGCCGGAGCACCTTCAAAATACAGCATGGCATTCTCACAACCTTTTATCAGGTCTTCCTTGCGTTGTGACCATACGGCTTCGCAGTAGGTGTAATGACTGAACGGCAGAACGGCAACAAATACCTCGGCTTTCTTCGTCTCCCCGGTCATCTCGTCAACGACTTCAAGCCTGTCACCGGCAAAATCAATATACATCTGGTCTGCGGCATAGTGCTCGACATGACCGACAACCTTTGTGTGGAACTTGTACTCACGGACAGCCCGTCACACCAGGACTTGGGTATTCAAATCTACACAAAAAAAGTCTAATAATGCTTGCAACCCAATGGTCAATCTTATTTTACCCAAAAGGGGCAATCACATTAAGACCAAAGGGGGCTATTCAACTTGACCAAAAGGGTCAAAGTTCAGTGGCTTTTCCAATTCCCGCTGTTTGGGGTTTTTTCTTGAAGGTTTTGCCGGAGGAGGGGTCATAGGTGACCCTGCCCCCCAAAAAATGACCCCTACGGCTGATGAGCGGATGGTTAATCGGATATGGCATGCTGCGCCCTTATGGACGGGGATGATGCGGCATGGATTGGGAGGGGAAGAGAGGCTCTTTAAAACGTCGGGACGTTTTCTTTTAAACGAATGCCCGTTACCTTTAAAACAGACGGAGGGAAAGTTTTAAAGGCAACGGGCAGTTGAAGGCCGGCACATGCGGCCGGTGTACAGGGGCGTCAGTCTATCGCAATGCTGTCATAGAGGTAACGCTTGATGCTGCGCTTGGGGGTCTTTTCGAACTCAGTGGGGTAGAGCTGTATCTTGCTGACCTTCTCGTAGGAGGCAACGCTCTTGTTCAGGTTCTTCAGGTTCTCGTCCATGACGGCTTTCAGGCCTTCGTCGTTGTTGAGACCTAAGGAGTCCAGGGCTTCATAGTCGGCATAGACCAGGGCCACCAACTTCTTGTTGCGCTCGATGACAAGGCTTTCGATGACAAAGGGCAGGTTGTTCAGGCGTGCCTCAATCTCTTCGGGGAAGATGTTCTGTCCGCTGCTGCTGAGAATCATGGTCTTGCTTCGGCCACGGATGTAGAGGTTGTTCTTCTCGTCCAGGGTGCCCAGGTCGCCCGTGCGCAGCCAGCCGTCTTCGGTGAACACCTCCTTGGTGGCTTCGGGGTTCTTGTAGTAGCCGGCCATGACGTTTTCGCCGCGCACCTGTATTTCGCCGATGGGGTCATCGGGGTGCTTCTTGGCGATGCGTGCCTCCATGATGCCTTCCAGTACGCGGCCCGATGAGGTGGGAATGAATTCGTCCCAGGGGGCATAGCTGATGAGCGGGGCACACTCGGTCATGCCATAGCCGATGGTGAAGGGGAACTTGATGCGGTGGAAGAACTCTTCTACCTCGGGGTTCATGGCGGCACCGCCGATGATGACCTCCTTGAAGCGTCCGCCCAGGGCGTCTATCAGTTTCTTGCGTATCTGGCTGTATATCTTGGCATCCAGCAGGGGGATGTTGAGTGCCCACTTCATACTTCGCTTGTTGATGATGGGCTGCACGGCATTCTTGTATATCTTCTCGATGACGAGGGGCACGGTGATAATCAGGTTGGGCTTCACCTCTTCGAAAGCCTTCAGCAGAATCTTGGGTGAAGGAATCTTGCCGAGGAAGGTGACATGGGTGCCCACGGCAGTGGCCGTGAGGAAGTCGAAGGCGCAGCCATAGGCATGAGCCAGGGGGAGGAAGGAGAGGATGCGGTTGCCGCGCTCTAACAGGCGGGTACGGATGCCGAAGGTGACGTTGCCGGCCAGGTTGTTGCCCGTCAGCATGACGCCCTTGCTGAATCCGGTGGTGCCCGAGGTGTAGTTCAGCAGCATCACCTTGTCGTTGGAGAGATCGGTGTAGACTACGTCTTCCTTGCGGTAACCGTTGGGATAGGTCTCGGCCATCTCGCTGTCCAGGTTCTTCAGGAACTGCTGGATGTTTTCGCCGTCGCGCTGGTAGAGGCAGCGGTAGTCGGTCAGGGAGAAGACGCCGCGCAGTCCCTCCATGCGGTCCTCCTCCAGGTGGTCCCAGATGGCATCGCCGGTGAAGAGGAACACCGATTCGGAGTGGTTCACGATGTGGTGCACGTCGTTGGGGTTGAAGTCTTGCAGGATGGGGACCACGATGCCGCCATAGGTCACGGTGGCCATGTAGGCAATGGCCCATCGGGCGTTGTTCTTGCCGATGATGGCGATTTTGTCTCCCCTTCGCAGCTGACAGTGCTTGAAGAGCAGATGCATGCGGGCTATCTCTTGAGCCACTTGTCCATAGGTGTAACTCTCCTTCTCGCCATAGTTGGTGTAGCAAGGGAGCTCCCAGTTTTCACGAAAGCTGTGTTCGTATAGCTTGATAAAGTTCTCTTGTATCATTGCACATTTTATTGTTGATTGTGCAAAAATAGGAAAAATATAATATAATGCGTACATTTGTGGCGAAAAAGTGATTGCTCGTATGATAGATACACATGTTTTCCAAGATAAGACAGCCGTTTACTATACCCTGGGCTGCAAACTGAACTTCTCCGAGACCTCCACCATCGGGCGTATGCTGCGCGAGGCCGGGGTGCGCACGGCGCGTAAAGGCGAGAGGGCCGATATCTGCGTGGTGAACACCTGCTCGGTGACCGAGGTGGCCGACAAGAAGTGCCGCCAGGCCATCCATCGCCTGGTGAAGCAGCATCCCGGTGCCTTCGTGGTGGTGACCGGCTGCTATGCCCAACTGAAGCCCGACACGGTGGCGGCCATCGATGGTGTGGACGTGGTGCTGGGTGCCGAGCAGAAGAAAGACCTGCTCCTCTACCTGGGCGACCTGCAGAAGCGGGAGCATGGCGAAACGTTCACCACTCCCCTGAAGGACATCCGCTCGTTTGCCCCCTCCTGTTCGCGTGGCGACCGCACCCGCTTTTTCCTGAAGGTGCAGGACGGATGCGATTACTTTTGTTCCTACTGCACCATTCCCTTTGCCCGTGGCCGCAGTCGCAACGGCACGATTGCCTCCTTAGTGGAACAGGCCCGTGCCGCCGCAGCCGAGGGGGGCAAGGAGATAGTGCTGACCGGCGTGAACATCGGCGACTTCGGCAAGAGCACGGGCGAGACCTTCTATGACCTGGTGCAGGCCCTGGACGAGGTGGAGGGCATAGAGCGCTACCGCATCTCTTCCATTGAACCCAACCTGCTGACCGAGGAAATCATAGCCTTCGTGGCCCGCTCCAAACGCTTCATGCCCCATTTCCACATTCCCCTGCAGGCCGGCTGCGACGAGGTGCTGAAACTGATGCGCCGCCGCTACGACACGGCCCTTTTTGCCGCCAAGGTGAAGCGCATCAAGGAGCTGATGCCCGATGCCTTTATCGGCGTGGATGTCATTGTGGGCACACGCGGCGAGACCGAGGAGTATTTCCGGCAGGCCTATGACTTTATCCGTGGGCTGGACGTGACCCAGCTGCATGTCTTCAGCTACTCCGAGCGTCCCGGTACGCAGGCGTTGAAGATTGCCCATGTAGTGTCACCCGAAGAGAAGCACCGCCGCAGCCAGTTGCTGTTGGAATTGTCGGACGAGAAGACCCGTGCCTTCTATGCCCGCCACATCGGGAAGGAGATGCCGGTGCTGATGGAACGCTCCAAGCCCGGCACGCCCATGCACGGCTTTACACCCAACTACATCCGCGTGGAGATGCCCCACGACGATGCGCTGGACAACCGTGTGGTGACAGTGAAACTCGGCGCATTCAACGAAGAGGGAACGGCACTGATGACCCATAACGAACCTACATAAAAACAACGGAATAATGAAGTCTAAACTGATTTACTGGCTCACCTACGCCGGCATGTGGCTGCTGGCTCTCCTGCCCCTGGGGGCACTCCATGTGCTTTCCGATGCCATCTGCTTCCTGCTGCGTCACCTCTTCCGCTATCGCCGCAGGGTGGTGCGCACCAATCTGGCCAACGCTTTCCCCGAGAAGGGAAAGAAGGAGCTGCGCGAGATAGAACGCCGCTTCTACCACTACATCTGCGACTACATGATGGAGGAGGTGAAAATGCTCCGCATGTCGCTGGACGAGATGAAACGCCGCATGACCTATGAAAATACCGAGGCCTACCTCTCCATGATAGAGAAGCATGGCGGCATCGTGGTGATGATTCCTCACTACGCCAACTTCGAGTGGCTCATCGGCATGGGGGCCATCATGCAGCCGGGTGACATTCCCGCCCAGGTCTACAAACCCCTCCACAACAGCTATCTCGACGAGATGTTCAAGGTCATCCGCTCCCGCTTCGGAGGCTATAACATTGCCAAGCACTCCACGGCCCGCGAAGTCATCCGCCTGCGCCGGGAAGGCAAACGCATGGCCCTGGGACTGATTACCGACCAGTCGCCCAACCGCAACGAAGCCAAATACTGGACCACCTTCCTCCATCAGGAGACCGTCTTCATGGACGGTGCCGAGCGCATTGCCAAGATGATGGACTTTCCCGTCTTCTATGCCGAACTGGAGCACGTGAAGCGCGGCTATTGCAAGGTGCGCTTCGACCTCCTTACCGAGACCCCCAAGCTGACGGCCGAGGGAGAGATTACCGAACTTTTTGCCCGCCGCCTGGATCAGACCATCCGCCGCAATCCGCCCTACTGGTTCTGGTCGCACAGACGCTGGAAACTGAAACGGAGTGAAATCGGATGATTGCCGTCGTCATACTGAACTGGAACGGGCGGGAGATGCTGCAGGCCTATCTGCCCGCCGTCGTGAAGGATGCCGCTGCTATGGGTGGGGAGCGCGTGACGGTCTATGTGGCCGACAATGCCTCTACCGACGGCTCCTTAGAGATGCTTCGCAGGGAATTTCCTGGCGTGAGACGAATAGAACTGGATCGCAACTATGGCTTTGCCGAGGGCTACAACCGTGCCCTTGCCGAGGTGGAGGCCGAGTATGTCGTGTTGCTCAATTCGGATGTCCTGGTCACTCCGGAATGGCTTCTCCCTCTGCAGGCATATATGGATACCCATCCCGACGTGGCCGCCTGCCAGCCTAAGATTCACAGCCTCCGCCGCCCCGGATGGTTTGAGTATGCCGGTGCGGCCGGCGGTTTCGTGGACCGTTATGGTTATCCCTTCTGCCGCGGACGCATCATGGGGGTGACGGAGGAGGACCGTGGGCAGTATGACACACCCTGCACCATCTTCTGGGCCACGGGAGCAGCTCTGTTCGTACGGCTGGAAGCCTATCGCCGCGTAGGCGGACTGGACGGCCGCTTCTTTGCCCACATGGAAGAGATTGACCTCTGCTGGAGGTTCCGGGCCCGTGGCATGGGAGTGGCCTGTGTGCCATCCAGCTGCGTCAATCATTGGGGAGGAGCCACCCTGAAGCGCGAGAATCCCCACAAGACCTTCCTCAACTTTCGCAACAACCTGCTGATGCTCTACAAGAATCTGCCCGATGATGAACTGCGTCCCGTCATGCGTGTGCGTGCCCTGCTTGACTATGTGGCTGCCTTGAAGTATTTCCTGACGGGCGACTGGGCCAATGGCCGGGCCGTGATTCGGGCACGCCGGGACTACAGACGCCTGCGTCCCTCCTTCCTGCCTTCCCGCTGCGAAAACCTGCAGAAGAGCATGGAGCGTGAGATTCCCGAGCGCACCCGCTTCAGCATCCTGTGGCAATTCTATTTCAAGGGAAAGAAACATTATCACGACTTGCGGTTACTTTCATAATTTTCCATACCTTTGTCTGCAAATCCAATTATGTATAGACGTATGAAGAAGTTTATTGCACTATTTGTCGCTGTGGTCTGCTCTTGCACCTTGTGGGCACAGGAGCGTGGTGAGGAACTGAAGAAACAGGCCCGGGAACACCTGACCCAGAAGGAATATATCAAGGCCCGCTACCATTTCCTGCAGGCCCATAAGGCGTTTGCCAACCGCAACAACTATGACGAGGCAGTGGCGTGTGGCGTTCAGGCTGCCGCGCTCTATCATCGGGAGAACTACTACAAGGAGGCTTTCGACCTGTTGCGCGACATCAATGCCTTAGTGACCGCCGGCGAGCAGAAGCAAGGCAAGAAACTTCCGGCCCTCCGCTTCCCCATCTACAAGGAACGCCTACAGATGTACATCAAGATGAAGCGCACCGCCAATGCCAAGGAACAGCTGGCGCTGCTGGAAGAGGTGGCCAAGGCTGCCGCCAACGATTCGCTGAGCAACGACCTGCTCTATACGAAGGCCAACTTCTACTACACCTTCGGCATGAACTCCCAGGGAGACGAGGCCATCAACCGTCTGATAGGCCAGTACAAGGAGCAGAAGAACTATGAGGGCGTGGACAGGTGCTACAAGAACCTCATTGACATGGCACGCCGGGCAAACAATGCCCGCCTCGTGGCCCGCACCTATGAGAAATACATCCTTTGGAGTGACTCCGTGAAGACACTGACGGCCCAGGACGAACTGAACGCCCTGAAACTGAAGTATGACGAGAGTCAGGCCACGATTCAGGAGAAAGAGGAGTCGCTGGACATGAAGCAGTATGTCATCGTCGGACTCTGCATCCTGGCCGTCATTCTGGCCGGTGTGTTGGTGATGGGCGTGGTCATCCTGCTGCGCTATATCCTGCTGACGCGCAAGCAGAAGAAGGCTATCCTGGTGGCCAACGAACACAATGAACTGAAGACCAAGTTTATTCAGAATATATCCGCCCAGATGGAGCCGACGCTCGACACGCTGGATGCTTCCCATCCCGGCGTGCAGGCCCTGCGCGCCTTTTCCGTACACATTCAGGAACTTTCGAAACTGGAGAACACCCTGTCCGAGAGCTATGAACTGCAGGAGAAGAACGTGGCCGCCTTCTGTGAAAGCGTGATGGACAAGATTAAGGGACTGACCCATGAGAATGTCTCCTTAGCCGTGAATGCTCCCAAACTGAGTGTGAAAATCAATCCCGAGCAGCTGGAACGCGTCCTGCTGCACCTGCTGCGCAATGCTGCCGAGTACACACCGGCCGATGGAAAAATCTGGCTGGACTTCAAGAAGCGTGGCGCACACACCCATCAGTTCATCGTGAGCGACACGGGATGCGGCATCCCCGAAGAGCAGCGTACCCACCTCTTCAAGCCTTTCACGGAGGTGAAGGATTTGACGACCGGTGACGGACTGGGACTCCCCATCTGCTCCCTCATTGTGGCCAAGATGAACGGCACGCTGACCCTGGACGAGGGATATACAAAAGGTGCGCGATTCATTATAGAATTGCACACCTGATTTTCGGAATCCGTCCTTATGCCAATGCCTGCAGCATGCGCTTCAGTACCACTGTGGCTGAGATTTCGCGGTTGGCTGCTTCGGGAATCACCAGTGAGGTCGGAGCCTCGATGACCTCGTCGGTCACAATCATGTTGCGGCGTACGGGCAGGCAGTGCATGAAGCAGGCATTGTCGGTCCATGCCATGTGTTCGCTGTCCACTGTCCAGCTCATGTCCTTGCTGAGCACCTTGCCATAATCCTCGGGGCGGATGACGCCCGGACAGGCCCAGTTCTTGGCATAGATGAAGTCGGCACCTTCGAAAGCCTTCCTTTGGTCATACTCCACACGGGCACCACGCACGAACTTGGGGTCGAGCTCATAACCTTCGGGGTGGGTAATGACAAACTCCACATCCGCCTCGTTCATGAAGTCGGCAAACGAGTTGGGCACGGCCTGAGGCAACGCCTTGGGGTGGGGAGCCCAGGTCAGCACTACCTTGGGACGCTCTTTCTTCTTGTACTCCTCAATGGTGATGAGGTCGGCGAAAGCCTGCAGGGGATGTCCCGTGGCGGCCTCCATGGAGAAGACCGGCTTGCCGGAATATTGGATGAACTGGTTCAGAATCTTCTCGGTATAGTCGTCCTCACGACTCTCGAAGCGGGCAAAGGAACGCACGCCGATGAGGTCGCAGTAGCTGGCCATGACGGGGATGGCTTCCAGCAGGTGCTCGCTCTTGTCGCCGTCCATGACAACGCCGCGCTCGGTCTCCAGTTTCCATGCCCCTTGGTTCACGTCGAGCACAATGACATCCATGCCCAGGTTGCGTGCAGCCTTCTGGGTGCTGAGACGGGTGCGCAGACTGTTGTTGAAGAATATCAGCAGACAGGTCTTGTGGCGGCCCAGCGTTTCATATTTATAGCGGTCGTTCTTAATCTCGAAAGCCTCGGCAAGTGCCTGCTTCAGGTCGCCCAGGTCGAATACATTGGTATAAGTTCTCATATCTGTTATTACTTTGATGGTTCTGTTGCTCTATGCCGGCATGCGGCTTGTCTCGCTTTGGGGGCAAAGATAGTGTATTTCTTAGAAAGGTGGGGATTTGTGGTTACAAAACTTCGTAGTTTCTTTGATTTCCCTTACCTTTGCGGAAATACAAACCCTGAATGTGATATGATGAAAACATGCCGAATCCTCCTTCCCCTGCTGTGTCTCTTCTCTCCTCTTGCCGCGCAAGAGCCGTTGTTGCAACCCGACACCGGCAAGACCCTGCTGGAACGCGTCAGTAAGGGCGAGAAGCGCATCAACTCCAGCAACATGAACCTGCAGTTCTACACCTCCCTGGCCGGAGACTTTACCGATGGTGCCTTGGATGAGGCGGCTTTCAAACTGAACGGAGTGCGCCTGGAGATATTGGGCGAGTTCGACAAGAACTTCTCCTACCACTTTCGGCAGTCGTACAACAAGTACAGCAATCCTCATGCCTTAGACAACCTCTCTTCCTCCATCGAGTGTGCCCTGGTGAAGTGGCAGGTCTCGCCGCGCTTTGCCCTGACGGTGGGCAAGCAGGCCATCGAACTGGGTGGCTATGAATATTGGGTGAATCCCATCAAGGTGCGTGAGTTCTCCGACTTCAACAACAACCTGGCCTGCTGGCAGGCCGGCGTGTCGGGAAACTATGCCTTCAGCGAGACGCAGACCCTGACCATGCAGGTGGTGAACAACCGTAGCGACGGCGATGAAGCCTCCTTCCTCTATGGCCGCCCCGAAGGGGTGGAGAAGGTGAAGGCCCCTTTGCTGGGCACGCTGAACTGGGATGCCTATTTCTGTGACAAGGCCCTGAACCTGCGCTACTCCGCCTCTTACGGACAGCTGGCCGACAAGCGGGGCATTCTCTATCTCACTTGCGGCAATGTGTGGAAGCGTGGTCCCCTGTTGGCCTATGTGGACCTGATGTATTCGCGTGAGGGTGTGGACAGCAAGGGCATGGTCAGCGAACTGTCGGCCGCCCGTCCCGGTGGTGGCGTGACGGCCCAGCATGTCTCCTATCTCACCACCATCGCCAATGTGGACTATCGCATCCACTCCCACTGGAACCTCTACCTGAAGGGAGCCTACGAGACCGGCGGGGTCTACAAAACCAACGGTCCTTACGAAGAGGGAGCCTACCGCCGCACGTGGAACTTTCAGGCCTGTGCCGAGTATTTCCCCATGAAGAACAGCGAACTGCTCATCTTCTTCCACCTCCTCTACAAGCATTATGGCATGACGGAACGTGCTCAGGCCCTGGGCGCCCGCAGCTATGATACGCAACGGGTTTCCCTGGGTTTGGTCTATACGATTCCGGTCTTCTGACAGGGGGGTGAGCTGCTGACGCTGACGGTGATTGGTGTGGGGTGGTGGAGCTATTCTGCTGCCTGTTCTGCACCCACCAGACTGTGCAGCACGCCTCTTTGCGGAGTGACTCCCTTGCGGCGGAACAGTTCGCTGACGGTGACGAACTCGTATCCCTGTTCCTTCAGGCGGGGGATGACGATGTCCAGGGCGGCAACGGTCTGAGCGTTTCCTTCAAAGTCGTGCAGCAGGAAGATGATGCCGTCGGCGGCACTCTTCAGCATGGTTTCGGCCCGCTGTGCGGTGGTCACCTCATCCTCCCAGTCGGTGCAGCCCACACCACAGATGAAGGGTAGGCCGATGCTCTCGTACATCAGCGGGCTGACGCTGATGTAGGGCGGGCGGAAGAAGGTGGGCTTCACGCCGATATAGTGCTCCACGAGACTGTCCGTATAGGCGATTTCCGCCTGCAGCTCTCCGGCCTTCATCGTGGCCATGTTGCTGTGGGTGCGCGAGTGGTTCTGGATGTCACACCCCATGTCATGCGCCCGCTTCATGACCCGGGCACTCTCTTCGTTGATGTTCTTTCCGATGACGAAGAAGGAGCCTACGACCCCATGCTTCTGCAGCATGTCCAGCATCTGGACGGTGGTCGTGGTGTTGGGGCCGTCGTCAAAGCTCAGTACGGCAATCTTCTTCTCCACCGTTTCGTTGGCGGGGTTCTCTTGCTGTCCCTTCTTGCCGGAACAGGCGCTCATGGTCAGCAGACTCATGGCGGCAGTGGCTATATATATAAAGAGGTGTCTCATGGTGCAGTATGTTTTATTGATGTTTATTTTCTGATTTGTCCTTCTCCCTCGATGACCCATTTGTAGGTGGTAATCTCTTCTAAGGCCATGGGGCCGCGTGCATGAAGTTTCTGGGTGCTGATGCCGATTTCGGCGCCCAGTCCGAACTGTGCTCCGTCGGTGAAGGAGGTGGGTGCGTTGACGTAGACGCAGGCGGCATCCACCTCACGGGTGAAGAGATGCTTGTGGTCCTCGTCTTCGGTGATGATGCATTCGCTGTGCTTGGAGCTGTAGGTCGCGATGTGGGTCAGGGCCTCCCAGATGTCCGCAACGGTCTTCACAGCCATCTTGTAGTCCAGAAACTCCCGGCCATAGTCTTCCTCGGAAGCCTTTTGCAGCAGTTGGTCGGGATAGTGCCCTTGCAGGACGGCATGAGCCGCTGTGTCGGCATAGATGATGACCTTGCTCTCGGCCAACGGCTGGCAGAGTGCGGGCAGGTCGCTCAGGCGGTCCACATCGATGAGCAGGCAGTCCAGGGCGTTGCACACGCTGACGCGGCGGGTCTTGGCGTTGTTCACGATGGCGATGCCCTTCTTCAGGTCGCCATAGCGGTCAAAGTAGGCGTGGCAGATGCCGGCTCCCGTCTCGATGACCGGAACGGAGGCATTCTCGCGCACAAAGTTGATGAGGTTGCTGCTGCCTCGCGGTATGATGAGGTCCACGTACTTGCGTGCGTGCAGCAGTTCGGCGGTGGCTTCGCGGGTGGCGGGCAACAGTTCCACGACATGCGGGTCTATGTGGTGCTTCTTCAGCACCTGATGGATGACGTTCACGATGGCCCTGTTGGAATAGTCGGCATCGCTTCCTCCTTTCAGGACGCAGGCATTGCCGCTCTTCAGGCAGAGGGCCGAGACGTCGAAACTCACGTTGGGGCGTGCCTCATAGATGATGCCTATCACGCCGAAGGGAACGCTGATGCGGCGAATCTTCAGCCCGTTGGGCAGGATGTTCTCCTTCAGCACCCGTCCTAAGGGGGAGGGCAGAGAGGCTACGTTGCGGGTGTCGTCCGCAATGGCCTGCAGACGTTCGGGCGTCAGCTTCAGACGGTCATACTTGGGGTCTTCGGGGCTCATGCGCTCCAGGTCCCGGCGGTTCTCTTCCAGGATATAGTCGCTTTGCTGCAGGGTGGCGTCGGCAATGTCGAGCAGTATGCGGTTTATGTCCGCTTCGTTCAAGACGAGCAGGTCCCGACCGGCAGACTGCACGGCGGCAAGGGTTTCGTTCAGGTTTTTCATTGCAGTGGTTTTTTTAAATGAATACGATGGTTTGACGTATGGAGGAAGAGGCTTTTCCTCCTTTCGGGGGCAAATGTAATGTATTTATCTGTCAAACCTCTGTTTTTGCATGGAAAAAGCGGCATTAAGCGAATTTTAATGTTTGATTAATCCGTTTTAAACCCCTTCTTTAAGTCTTTCCCCTTTCCTTTGCAAACGAATAACCGACATTCCTAACTCTTACATTAAATAATGCTTATGAAGAAACTTTTATTAATTGGTTTGCTCGTTTGTTGTGCTGCGAGAGTACATGCAACCGAGAACAGGGAACAGACACAGGCCTTGTGTGCTGCGCAACATGCCCTTATTCCTAACTCTGAAGACTCTGCGAAAAACGATTGGCAGGATGCTCGGCTTGTGTTCCCTTTCCCTTTCGCTCCCTCTGAGGGGCTGGTGAACCGACTGGAGAAGCCTTACCGTCAGGAGATTTGCCTGAACGGCTATTGGGAGTTCCAGCCCGTCTCCCTTCCGAGCGACTACGTGCAGGGCAAGGGCATCGCGCCCGAACTGCCCCTGCCCCGTGCAGAGGCTTGGAGCACAGCCCGCATCAAGATTCCCTCTCCCTGGAACATCAATGCCTTTGCCTACCGCAACCTGGAAGGCCCCGACCATCGCAACTATCCCTCGTATCCGCGTGAGTGGGAGGAGGTGAAGATGGCCTGGATGAAGAAGGTGGTGGACGTGCCCGCCGACTGGGAGGGGCAGGCCATCCGGCTGCACTTTGAGGCTGTTGCCGGACAGACGGTGGTCTATGTGAACGGACAGAAGGCCGGGGAGAACTTCGACCTCTTCCTTCCCTTCAGCCTGGACGTGACCTCGCTGGTCAGCCCCGGCGAACAGGCCGAGGTGCTGGTGGGTGTACGCAGCCAGTCGCTCTTTGAAGACAACTCCACGGTGGGACGCCGCATTGTTCCGGCCGGCTCCATGTGGGGCTATCATATTGCCGGCATCTGGCAGGATGTCTATCTGCAGGCACTCCCCAAACTCCATATAGAAGATGTGTTCGTGAAACCGTTGGTGGGCCGGGGCATACTGGAACTGGAAGTGACCGTGCGCAACCATACGTCGCAGCGGGCCGATGTCCGCCTGGGCGGTGACATCTCCGAATGGCTCAACCTGGCCGGAACGGATGTCATATCGGCTCCGGTGCCTGCCTGGGAACTGGGCCGTGTGGCCATGACCCTGCCCGAGACCCGTGTGGCCATTGAACCCGATGCCGTGCGGCAGGTGACCCTGCAACTTCCGGTGGGCGAGGAGGTACTGAAATACTGGACACCCGAACAGCCCAATCTCTACGCCCTGCTGCTCTCCCTGAAGCAGAAGAAGCAGGTGGTGGACACCAAGTATGAACGCTTCGGCTGGCGCGAATGGACCCTGCAGGGCACGACCCACTGCCTGAACGGCAAGCCCTATGCCCTGCACGGAGACTCATGGCACTTCATGGGTGTGCCCCAGATGACCCGTCGCTATGCCTGGGCCTGGTTTACGGCCATCAAGGGGATGAACGGCAATGCCGTGCGCCCCCATGCACAGGTCTATCCCCGCTTCTACCTGGACATGGCCGACGAGATGGGCATCTGTGTGCTGAACGAGACGGCCAACTGGGCCAGCGACGGTGGTCCCAAACTGGACTCCGACCACTTCTGGAAAGCCTCTAAGGAACATCTGCGCCGCTTCGTGATGCGCGACCGCAACCATGCTTCGGTCTTCGGATGGAGCATCAGCAACGAGAACAAGCCCGTCATCCTGCATGTATTCAATCGTCCCGACCTGATGCCCGGACAGCTGAAGGCTTGGGAGGAGTGGCGCGACATCGTGCGCGAGTGTGACCCTACGCGGCCTTGGATTTCCTCGGACGGCGAGGACGACGGCAACGGCATCCTGCCCGTCACCGTGGGCCACTATGGCGACATGAACTCCATGAAGCACTGGATAGAAATCGGCAAGCCCTGGGGCATCGGCGAACACAGCATGGCCTACTATGGCACCCCCGAGCAGGTCTCCGTCTACAACGGCGAGCGGGCCTATGAATCCCAGGAGGGACGCATGGAGGGACTGGCCAACGAATGTTACAACCTCATCGCCAACCAACGCCGCATGGGGGCTTCCTACAGCACGGTGTTCAACATGGTGTGGTATGCCCTGAAACCGCTGCCGTTAGGCAAGCGCGACCTGACGTCCGCCCCTTCGCTGGCGACCGACGGCGTCTTCTTCAGTGACTATCGGGAGGGTGTGCCCGGCATCCAGCCCGAACGGGTGGGACCCTACTGTACCACCTTCAATCCCGGCTATGACCCTGCCTTGCCGCTCTTCGACCCCTGGCCTCTCTATGAAGCCATGCGGGCAGCCAACGCGCCGGGTGCGCCGGCCTGGTCGCCCTATGCCGAGGTGGAGAAACAGCATGTCGATGCAGCAGAAGCCGTGCCGGCCGCTGCTTACAAAGAGATAGTTTTCATAGGTAATCAAAATAGCAACGTTAAGCAACTCATGGAGACACAGGGAGTGAAGTTCGCTGCGAGAGCGAGCCTCCCTGTAGGGTTGCTGTATGTCGTGGACGGCAGCTATACGCCTACCGCGAAAGAGATGGAACAGCTGCGCCGCCATGCAGACAAGGGTGCAGACATCTGGATTTGGGGACTGGTGCCCGAACAGGTGGAGTGCTACAACCGCCTGCTGCCCTTGCCGGTGGCTGTGGACCGCCTGGAACGCTCCTCCTTCCTGCCGGTGCAGAAGTCATGGATGCGCGGGCTGAACAACTCCGACTTCTACTTCTGCGAACTGCAGCGTGCCCATGCTGCCCGCTACACGCTGAAGGGACAGCTGGTGGACGAGGGCGAGGTGCTGCTCCACGCCTGCAAGACCGACTGGCGCAAGTGGAACAAACGCCCCGAAGAGCTGAAGACTGCCGGCGTGCTGCGCAGCGAGTATGAATGTACGGCCGCCACACCGGTCTTCGTGAAATGCCGTCAGGGCAATGCGTCCTACTATGTCAGCACCCTGACCGAGTTTGCCAATTCCGAGAAGGGCTTCCATACGCTGGCCGCTGTGCTGAAGAATGCCGGCGTGCCCTGCAGCAAGGTGGAGGCCAATGGCGAAGAGATGTTCTTCCTGCGCGACGGACAGCTTCACTTCCCCGCCGCTACCGTCCGGAAGATGCAGAAGCAGGACGCATCGGCCTCCGTGGACATCTACGTCTTCAGTCCGCGTCCGTTGGACGACCTGCTGATAGAGCCCAATATGCCCAAGCTGAGCCTGGTGATGAAGCCCGGTGCCGCTGCGCTCTCCATCAATGGCAAGCCCTATAAGATGGACCGTCGGAACAATGAGGAGGTGCTCTATAAGGAACTGCCCCTGCTGCAAGGATGGAACAGACTGACCATCCAGCTCCCTGCCGACCGCCTGCGCGACTTCTCGGCCTACTTCCGCTGTGACAATCGCAACGACTTCCTCCCGCTGCTGAAGGCTTCCTTCATTCCCATGGAATAGGGTACGCACTTTCTTGTGGAAGGATAGAAACTGTGTTCATAGAGCAATCATTGATATTTCAGGCACGGATTGTACGGATTTCTATGGTTTGTATGTGCTGACAACCGCGAAATCCCGTGTAATCCGTGCCTGAAAATAAGTAGATACGTATGGCCTTGTGCCCCTATACGTATAGCCCATCGTCCATACACGTGTGGTCCATCGTCCATACACGTGTGGTCCGTCGTCCATACATGTGTGGTCCGTCGTCCATACATGTGTGGTCCACGGACCACACATGTATGGTGAAAAGCCCTGAAAAGTGTGTTCAGATTATATCCTTTTTGCTTACTCCCCAATCAGTTCGGTCAGGGTGTGCGGGTATTCCGTGTTGAGGATGGTGAGATACTCCTTGCAGAAGGTGTCGTAGATGGTCTTGGCCAGTCCTTTCTTGCCTTGTTTGCAGAGGATGCGGCATTTCACCTGCAATGCCTCCTCGCTGATGCAGTCGTGCTGGAAGAGGACGTCGGCCACCTTCAGGCGCATGTTGTCCGACAGCTCTTCTTGCTTCACTATCCGGCTCAGCAGGTCGATGGTGCTGTCCGAGAACTGGTTCTTGAAGGTGTCCACCCATTCGGTCTCTACGTTGGGCAGCATCACGCCGCGCAGCAACAGTTCCAGCAGCTTCTCCAGGTTCTTGCTGTCGTGCTCGCGATAGAGCTGTTGCGCCTCCATATAGTCGCAGAGGGTGCCGTTCTCGAACTGGATGTTCCAGAAACCATTCTTGTTGCCAATCTTCACGTCGCCCACCTCGCTCAGCAGGGTGCGCAGTTTGCTCATGTAGACGTTCCGGTTGTTCTTGGCCGACTCTTCCGACTTGTCGAACCACAACAGCTGAATCAGCTTGTTGCCGTTGATACCCTTGGAGTCCTTGGCAGTGTAGAGGATGAGCAGGATGAGCAGGTATTTCAGGATGGGCGTAAAGGACATGGTGATGTCTGCGCCGTTGCGGTCAATAACCTTGAACCCGCCGAAGAAGCAGACGCACTGTCGGGAGAAGTCGTAGTTGTTCAGTGCTTCGGGTTCGTTTGCAGAGATTTCCAGCTTGTTTTCTCCCTTCTCCTCATCGGTGGCGGCTGATGAGGCTGTAGCCTTCTCCGCAGTGGCGGCCGATGCAGTCGGGCCCTTGCCATGCTGTCTCTTCCTTATATAATAATAGATGAGACTGATGAGAATCAGGAGAACGGCACACCAGATGACCAAATCAGGAACGTCGCTCTCGCTGGAGGCTTCGGCCTGGGGAGCCGTCTGCACAAACATGGAGGCCGGGATGGGCGGGTAGGCCAGTTCATAGATGTCTATGTCGGCATTCTTCTGCAACACTTGCGCCTTGTGGGTCACCACATAGAGCTTCTTTTGCGTGGGCGAGTAGAAGAGGTCGCTGTAGAGGTAGTGTGAGTCGAACTGGATACCTATGGGCAGGGACATCTGTTCCATCCGTGCCTCCTTCTTGTTTATCTTGATGAGGATGCCGCCGCGCTGGGAGGCGAAGGCATAGAAACAGTCGTTCTCCTTGTCGTAAATCAGGTTCTCGCCGGGGGTGAACTCACCGTGTTCGGGACGGCCCTCCAGTTCCCAGTACTTGGTCACTTGGCGGGTGGTGAGGTTCACGCTGTAGAAGTCATAGTAATTGCGTGGTGAGAGTTCCTGTCGTCCTGTGGGGCATCCGCGTCCGCCGAAGATATAGAGCATATCGCCCACGAGTATGGATGCGGACGAGTGGCGCGGTGCAATCTCCGTAAGGGTATATTCGGACGGCTCCTTCTCGGGACTGAAGGGGTAGAAACTGATCAGTTTGTTGTTGTAGTGATATTGTGCATAGCCGCCGAAGCTGATGAGTGACTTGTCTGCGGGATTCCACACCATGGAGTTGTTCCAGTACTCCGTCTCCCGCTCTGCGGGGCGGTTGCTTTTCCATACCTGTCTGTCGGGGTCGAAGGGTGAGAAGCTCTGTTCCGTCAGGTTGAAGGAGAGCAGTTGTCCCTTCTCCTTGCCTTTGCCTTCCAGGTAAATCATCTGGTTGGGATAGTTGGCCACCATCTCGCCGCCCCGGATGCGCAGCGTGTCGCTCACCCGCTCGGTGGCATGGAACACGTACAACTCCTTGCTGTCCATGGCAATGTAGAATGTGTTCATGGCAGGGTCGAAGGCGATGGAGGGGGAGCAGTCGAAGCGTTCGGCATAGAGCTTCTTCCAGGTGATGAGACGGTCCAGCATCCAGTTGCCGTTGGTCGTCTTGGCCGGTGCACGCTGCACCTCGTCGTAGCAGGTGTTGCCATCATGACATCCCAGATGCCACAGGCGTATCTTCTTCTTGTCCAATGTCAGCTTGATGTCCTTCAGGTTTACCGAGGCGATGTCCGATAATATCCAGCCTGGGAAGGGGCAGAAGCCGAAGGAGATGCGCGCTCCCTTGGCTCCGACCAGTTCGGGATAGTTTGTCTCTATGATTTGTTCGCCGAAAGATAGTTTCAGGCGTCCCTTGTCGGCATCGATGGTCAGGCTTACCGGCAGCCAGGTTTCCTGCTTCACCGGCTGTTGCATGGTGTGTATGCCGTCGCCCGTCACCAGCATGGGGAAGCGCTGGTTGTCAGCTCCTACGCTGAACACCAGGTCGACGTTACGGTTGTTGTCGGTGATGACACGGAACACGGTGCCGAGTACATTCTCGGGACGTGCCCATAGTTTGAAATCCATGGTCAGTGTCTCTCCCTTGAAGGAGATGTTGTTGCCATTGTCCAATGCCAGCGTTGTGAATTCGGCATTCGGGAGCGGATATGTTTGGATGTGCAGGCCATATTCCGGCTCTTTCCCGGCGGCGTGCAGGCATGTCATCAGCAGACATGCAATCAATGTCAAAGTGAACCTCAGTGATTTTCTCATGGAGACTTTAGCGTCATAATATTAGTCTGCGCAAAGTTACTGTTTATCGTTTGAAAAAACAAAATCCTGCGCCAACTTTATTTCAGAAACGCCGCCCTTTCCTGTTTATAAGCGTGAATTAAGCGTAAATTAAGTGCTTTGTTATGTACTCCATAGTGTGTGCAGGGTTGCTGCGTAGTGCGTGCGGGGCTGCTCCCCGTTATGTGGAAAAGAAAAAAGCCAAACATTGAATCGTTCAATGCTTGGCTTTAAAAACATTTCGCTATGTTAGATCTTTGTACCCAGACCCGGGGTCGAACCGGGATGGAAGTGAATCCACTGGTGTTTGAGACCAGCGCGTCTACCGATTCCGCCATCTGGGCAGCGACTTGATTTCTCAAATGCGGTGCAAAGATACGGCTTTTCCTTAAATGCGCAATAGTTTTGCTAAAAAAAACGCTTTTTTTGGAGAAAAAGAGGGCATTCATTCGTTTTTCAGGAAATATACATTACTTTAGCAGCAAAATTCAAAATCAATCGTAATGGCAAACAATAAGGACAACTTTTGTGTCATCATGGGCGGAGGCATTGGCAGCCGCTTCTGGCCTTTCAGCCGCAAGACACTCCCCAAACAGTTCTTGGATTTCTTCGGCACAGGACGCTCCCTGTTGCAACAGACTTTCGACCGTTTCCAAAAAGTGATTCCCACCGAGAACATCCTGGTGGTGACCAATGAACTCTATGCCGACCTGGTGAAGGAACAGTTGCCGGAGCTCCGTCCCGAGCAGATTCTCCTGGAACCGGCACGCAGGAATACGGCCCCTTGCATTGCCTGGGCCTCCTATCACATCCGTGCCCTGAATCCCAAGGCCAACATCGTTGTGGCCCCTTCTGATCACCTGATTCTGAAGGAGGGCGAGTTCCTGGACGTTATCGGAAAGGGCTTGGAGTTCGTTTCGCGCTCTGAAAAACTCTTGACCCTCGGCATCAAGCCCAATCGTCCTGAGACGGGCTATGGCTATATCCAGATTGCCGAACAGGCAGGCGATAATTTCTATAAGGTGAAGACTTTTACCGAAAAACCCGAGCTGGAACTGGCCAAGGTGTTCGTAGAGAGCGGTGAGTTCTATTGGAATTCCGGTCTCTTCATGTGGAACGTGGACAGCATCATCCATGCCTTTGAAAACCTGCTTCCCGAAGTGGCGGCCAAGTTGGCTCCCGGTGAGGGCATCTATGCCACTCCGGATGAGAAGGCATTCATCAACGAGCACTTCCCCGCCTGTCCCAATGTCTCCATAGACTTCGGCGTAATGGAAAAGGCCGACAATGTCTACGTCTCCTTGGGAGACTTCGGATGGTCGGACCTTGGTACCTGGGGCTCGCTCTACGACCTCTCTCCCAAAGACAGCAACAGGAATGTTACACTGAAGTGCGACTCCCTGTTCTATAATAGCGGCAACAACATCGTGGTACTTCCTCAGGGCAAACTGGCCGTGGTGGAAGGCTTGGATGGCTATCTGATTGCCGAGTCGGACAACGTGTTGCTCATCTGCAAGAAGGACGAAGAACACGCTATCCGTAAATATGTGAACGATGCCCAAATCAAGATGGGCGAAGACTACATCTAAGGGACAATACAAGGTGCGTGTATTGAAGTGAAAAGATGAGGGTGTGCCTGAAACACGTGAATGTGAATCATGGCACACCCTTTTTCCTCTTTTATTACCTTTCTCTTCCGACTGTCTGCCATTATTTCCCTTTCAGACAACTCCACAATGTTTGCGCATTCCTCAGCGCTGCACTCCTGTCAGATGCCGGCGGTTGGCTTTGTTCGCTCATTAGCCATCTGCTGAGGATTCCCCTATTCTCTCCTGCACAGAGATTTGTATTCCCCTGCAGTGTAATTATACCTCTTCCTTATTATATATAGTGTGCTACGGCGTGCAGATGGTTCCTGCTTTTCCCTCAGATGCTTCTGTAAGAAGTCGCAAAAACGGCCAGGCGGATGGATGATAAATTTGAAATATGATATTTGCATACCTGTCCTACAATTTTAAATCTGTCCTACTGTTTTGAAAATTTACAGATTATTTCAACTTTGACAAGAAAAGAATGTGATTCATTAAAATAATATATTACTTTTGCAGAAAAAACAAAAGTAATATGATTATGGTTGCTTCGTCAGAAACCGATAAGAATGGGGTATATAGCGGCACTTCCAACGAGAAGCAGGCTGAAGAGGGCGTAGAGAAGCTAAAGAAACTCTACGATGATCTTCTGTATGCATTAGAGTGCAAATATATATATTTAGATTCAAATATCAATCTTACGAAGCTAAGTTTTTTACTTTGCACTAATACGACATATTTATCAAGGTGTGTTAATCGTTATTTTCACTGCAATTTGAAGTGTGTATTGAACAAGTATCGCGTTGAGTATGCCAAGAAACTCTTGTGTGAAGAGCGGTGCTGCATCAAGAAGCTGGCCAAGCAATGCGGATTCACTTCGCGAAGCACGTTCTATAGTGCGTTCAGCAAATATGAGAATGTTACTCCGGCCGAATACCGTGCAAAGTATCATAGCATGAAAGTGCTTAGAGAAATAGAAGCAAATATCAACAATTTATTAACCGTTTAATTTTTTATTTAACACTATCGTTTATGAAGAAATGGACCTATTTAGTTGCAGCCGGCTTATTGGCGGGCACAACACCGATCTTCACCGGCTGTATTGACAACGATGAGCCGGAGGGTATCACCGCATTGCGCGGTGCGAAGGCAGAATTAATCAGTGCTAAGGCTGCAGTGGAAGCTGCCAAGGTGGCTGAGATTCAGGCCAATGCCGCTTTAGCACAGGCAGAGGCAAAAGTGAAGGAAGCCGAAGCTACCAAGATTCTGGCTGAGGCAAAGAAGATAGAGGCCGAGGCTGCCGTGAAGGAGGCCAAGGCTGCTCTGCTCGTGGCACAGACGGAGAAAGAGAAGGCTGCTCTGCAGGGCATCATTGAAGCCAATGAACGTGCAAAGAAGGAGTGGGAGGAACAGGCTGCCGAGCGTGCTGCCAAGGCTGAGGCTGCCATCAAGGAGGCTGAATATGCCGCACTGAGGGCCAAAATCAAGTATGAAGAGGCACTGATTGTTCTGCAGAATGCACAAGAGACAGCCCTGCGCAGCTACGTGACTGCCCTGGGTCAGGCTACCGAGAAGTACTACGATGCTTTGGATGAACTTCGCGAGAAGCAGCGTGCTGTGAATGCGGCTGAGGTTGCTTTGGAAGAGAGAGAAGCCTTCAAGGAACTCGAAACCAGAGGACTGCAGTGGAAGGTCAATGTGGCAAAGGCCAGTCTGGAAGGTACGCAGGCTGCCCTGGAGACTGCCAAGGCCGAACTGACCGAGGCACAGAGCATGCAACCCTCTGACCTGGCCAACAAGCAAAGCGAGATTAGCGAGAAACTGAACAATATCACGAAGGAGATTGCTGACCTCAGCGTTGCTGCTGCCGAAAAGCGTTATGAATATATCACCAATGGTCGTGTCAGCGAAATCTCTAACAAGAATACTGAAATCTATGGAATGAAGAATGCCGAGCAGGTGATTGCCGCTGTAGAGTTTGACTTCGCAGACGGAACGGGCTTCCCCACAAGCGTGTCAAGAGGCGTATATACGTTGGAGGAAACGTCTTATACATACAGTGACCAACGCGCCTATGACGCACGCATCGCTGACTTACAGGGATGGTTGGAAGAGTTCAAGACGTGGACACGCGATGAAAATGACGATGCCTGGACAGCCGAGCGCATCCTTGTGCTGGAGCACGAACTGGAAGATGTAGACAAAGATATAGAAGTCTATCAGAAGGCTTGGGAAGAAGCTGTTGCCGCTTACAATACCAATAAGTATAACGAAACTGACCCCAGCAAGATTAGCGGATATGACAAGGTGGATGCCGGAGTGACTGCTTTCAACGAAGCCGTTACAGCCTATAACAATCAGCAGGCAGCCATCGCGGCTTTGAAGGCAGAAGAAAAGGCCGATGCCAAAGCTAAGGCCGATGCCGTTCAGGCTGCCGTTGACGCACGTGATGCAGCTTTCGAAGCTGCTGATGAAAGCAAAAATGCTGCTATGGAGAAGTTGGAGGATACAGTAACTGCCAAGACCGAAGAGCTGAAGAAGGATGTAACAGATAAAACAGCCGCAGTTGAGACTGCTCAGAAGGCTGTGGATGAAGCCCAGAAGGCTTGGGATGAGACCACCAGCACGGATGAGACGGAACTGAAGGTGTTGCAAAACAAACTGGCAAGTGCCAAAACAACTTTGGAAGCTGCCGAGAAAGCTTTGGCTAATGCCGATAAAGCTTATCGCGAGTATGATGCCTTCGTTGAAATGGCAGCTATTGACAAGGCTTGGGAAGAAGCTGTAGCTGCCGCCATCAAGACACACGAGGATGCAGTGGCTGCTGCCCAGAAAGCCTACAATGACAAATGGGATGCCGAGAAGGGTACAAGCGCGCTTGCCCTGGCTGCCGCCGAAGAGCCTCTGCCCAAACTCGCCGAAGCCGTAGACGAGCAGGTTGAACCCCTTAAGACTGCAGCCGAAGCCTATAATGCCAATATCAGCGAGATGAACCCCATCAATGTGACTGACATTGAGGAGGCTGCCCGAGATGCTTGGAACGAAGAAAAGGGTTATTTCGAAAAGAGCCTTATCGCTTTGGACGAACTGCTGGTACTGAACAAGGATGCCTTGACCGGAGTTGTCATCAGCCGTTCCAATGCCCTTTATGGCACACCGCTCTTCTATGCAGAGAATTTTGAGAATGCATACGGTGACTTCGAAGCCCGCCTGAAGCCCATCAGCGACGAGACCATTGCCGCTGCCATTGCCGAGGTTATCGCTGCCAAGGAGGACGCTTCTCTCGATGACTACTACAACGAATGCGCCAAGTGGGGCGTTGTCGGTGAACGCATCTCCCTTGCAGAAAAGATTCGTATCGCCAAGTCATGGATTGGCAACAGTAGCATCATCGAGGCCAAGATAGCTCAGGCCGAGGAGGCTATCGCCGCTATGGAGAAGGCCAATGAAGAACTGACCGCAAGCATCGAGGCCGAAGAAGAGGCTCTGGAGTTGCTGGAGGAACAGTTGGAGGCCGACATGCAGGCTACCATCGAACCCATCGCTGCCAAGATAGCAGAGAGAGATCCTATGGGTGACTTGCTGAATGCCATCAACCAGGCTATCTACGACTATGAGATAGAAGCCCGTGAGGAAGTATGGACAGCCGAGGAAATCGAGAACTACATTGAGACGTTGAAATCGCAGATCACCATGCTGGAGCAGCAGGTATATGATGCCGAAACAGCAGTGATGACTGCCGAGAAGAACCTCGCAGGCTGGAACAGCGGTGAACTGAGTGCTCTGGACATCGCCAAGAACGACCTGGAGGATGCCCAAACGAAGGTAGACCGTGCCAAGGCCGCTCTGGATGCAGCCCAGAAGGCACTGGACGACATGATTGCCAAGCTCTCTGTAGAATAAAAGTAACACTTTAAAGAAACGACAATGATTAAGAAACTTTGCACAATCTTATTGTCAGCCTTGGTGGCTGTGCCCTGCTGGGCACAGTCTCCCAAGGGCGACAAGGAGGGTGTAGTGTTTGCTCCCCGCAAAGGTCAGTGGCAAGTTTCGTTGGTGTTGGGCGGCAGCAACTCGTTCTATAACGAGAATACGGGAAGCTACCTACTGCCCGAATACAACAATGTGTCGGGAAGCATCGGCCTGCCCAATGGCGGCGACGGTAGCATCCTGAACAGCGGAAGCACCTCCAACGAAATCCTTGCCAACGGCAATCAATCGGGCAACCTGAATGATTACCTCCTGATCGGCGGCTTCAACAACAACAGTCTGGTTAACATTGTTGGCCTGCAGGCCAAGTACTTCGTCAGCGATTGTTGGGACATCAATTTCTCTCTGGGCATGAACATCAGCGTTACGCCCAAGAAGGACTTCATCGAAGGCAACTATGACATTGCCGACATGGTGATTCCCAGCCAGAAGTATGTGAACGCTCAAACCACCAACAACTGGTATGTCAACATCGGAACCGACCGTTATTTCAAGACGAGCAATCCACGCATCCATCCTTACATAGGAGTCACAGCAGGCTTCCAGATGGCACGCATCGAAACCATGGAACCCTATACCGGCAAGCTATACGTCAGCAGCGACGATGACACAGCCGATGAAGCGGTGGACCAGCAGGTCTATCTGCCGGCCGGAAAGGTGGGACAGATGTTCGGCATCAAGGGAGCGCTTGTCGGCGGCCTGGAATACAGTGTGGCTCGCGGTCTCATCATTGGACTGGAATGCCAGCCGTTGGCCTATCGCTATGATGTGATTCAGATAGCCCCCAAGGGCTTCGACAAGTACAACCTGTCGCACCACAACATCAAGCTGGTGGAGATGCCCGTGCTGAAACTTGGTTTCAGATTCTGAGGAAGGGACGTGTGTGCCCCGAGCAAGGACATAACATAATTGATATGAATGCAGGGAAGCGGTTCTGCTAATGAGTCTATTAGCCGAATCGCTTTCTTTCGAAACTATGGACGAACTGAAAATGAGAAAACCATTGTTGTTTTTGCCCCTCTGCTGTCTGATGGCGCTCGCGGCCTGCCGCCCGGGTGATGAGGCTTCCGGAGCGTGCGACCTGCGGGTGGAGATTGCCCTGCCCGGATATACGGAGGTATGCCTGATGACCCCGGAAGGATGCCCTACCGACACACTGCAGGTGGATGCTGAAGGCCGGGCCATCCTAACCTGGCCCGACACTGCTGTCATGCCTCGCCTCCTGTTGTTGCATTTGGAGAATCCGGCCGACTCTACCGACATCCTGAACATGCCCTTCGTCGTGGAGCCGGGACGTGTGAACGTCTCCATCGGGCGCTACATCCGAACAGAAGGTACGCCCCTGAACCAACGCCTTCAGCACTTCCTGGATGCCTTGCAGGCACTGCATGACGAATGGGCGGGACGGAACGACCTGAGTCAGGCCGTGAAAGACGCTCAAGCCTCCGCCTTCTTCAGTCAACAGATGCTGCTCAACAAGGACAATCCCGTGGGTCACTACCTCTACAGCCGCTATGCCAATAGGCTGAATCAGGAAGATAGGGAACGGGTAAAGGCAGAAATGTCCAATTAATCAAAAGCTATTTCATCATGAACATCAAACTAATCACCATCACCCTGGCCCTGGCTGCTGCAGCCCTTTGCGCTCAGGCTCAGGAGAAGAAGGACAATCCCAATCCCTGGTTTCTGCAGGGACAGATGGGAGCGACCTACAGCAGTGGCGATGCCGATTTCGGCAAGCTGCTGTCACCGGGCGGACAGATTGCCGTGGGCAAGTACTTCAGCCACATGTGGGGAGCCCGTCTTGCCGTCAGCGGCTGGCAGGGCCGTGCGGGCTCTGAACGGAGCAACCTGGCCCGGGGATTCTATTACGGCGCAGCCACGGTAGACGGGATGATGAACCTCAGCCAGCTCATCCGGCGCTATCACGAGCGTCCCGTGGACGTCAGCGTCATTGCCGGTATCGGCTTCAACCGCACCTTCAGTGGCAGCTGTGCCAGCAGTTTCATGGGACGCCTGGGCCTACAGGCTTCCTTGCGGCTGAATGAGGCCATCGACCTGAATGTAGAGGCTATGGCCAATGGCGTCTCCGACCGCTGGAACGGACGCGACGACCACGGCATCGACACCTACTTCAACGTGGGTGTGGGCCTGACCTACAAACTGCGCACCGGCTTCAAGTGCATCAGTTGCCTCTCCACGGAGTATCCCGAACAGGTCTACACCGAAGAGGAGGTGAACCAGCTCATCAACGAACAGCGTGCACAAATCATCGAGACCACGCACGAAACCGTGAAGCACGATACCATCATTATCGAAAAGGCGGCCGAAAAGGTTGTGAGAGGCATCCGCAGCCACGTCTCCTTCGAACTGGGCAAGACCGAGGTGAGGGGTAATCAGGAAATCAATGTCCTGGCTGTTGCCGACTATCTGAAACAGCACCCCGAGGCCAGAGCCACCATCAGCGGCTATGCCGACAAGGGTACGGGCACGGCCGAAATCAACCTGCGCTTAGCCAAGCAACGTGCCGAGGCCGTGCGCGACTGTCTGGTCCGGAAATATGGTATAGATGAGAACCGCCTGACCACGACAAGCATGGAGAACGACGAACAGCCCTTCTCTACCAATGACTGGAACCGTGTTGTAGTCATTACTGCCGATTGAATAGGCCTTTTCAAAATAAACTCATCTCAATGACTCTCCTGCGGGAGATGACGAGGGTATCCCCATGTTGGCAAAACATTCGGGATGCCCTTTTGCTTGTATACCCTGTCGTTCTCTACTCCGCATAGAGCAGGTAGGGACGACGCTGTTCACGGAAGCGGACCACATCGTCCTGCCAACGGGCACGGATGTCGGCGGCGCTGTGGCCGGCCTGAATCATGGGACGCACGTAGTCCACGCCGATGAGCAGTTCGAAGAAGGAAGTGAAGAAACGGTCACCGATGTTCAGGTTTCGGTAGACATCGATGAGGTAGGTGAGGTCCAGTCCTATGTGGCGCAGGGAGTCCTGGGGCAGGGTGCTGAGGTTGCGGCCATGACACAGGCGTCCCAGTTGGGGCGGGTTCTTGGCACCGGGCAGACTGTGGGGGGTGAAGCTGTAATCATAGCCCGTCATGTCGGGGTGTCCGTAGACCTGGAAGGGGAGCGGCGTGCCACGTCCCAGGCTGACAGGCGTACCCTCAAAGAGGCAGATGGAGGGGTAGAGGTAGACGGCCGTCATGTTGGGCAGGTTGGGTGAAGGCGCGATGGGCAGGTCGTAACGGGATTGGTGGGTGTAGTTGCGGCAGGGCACTACGAAGAGGTTGCAGCGACGCTCCTGAGGCAGCCAGCCTTCACCGTTCACCATGCGGGCCAGCTCGCCGAGCGTCAGGCCATGTACCACGGGGATGGGGAGCCAGCCCACACCCGATTTATACCTTTCCATGTCTAATAATGGCCCATCCACGTAGTGCCCGTTGGGATTGGGCCGGTCCAGCAACACCACCTGGCGGCCATACTCGGCACAGGCATCCATCAGGCGGCACAGGGTGATATAGTAGGTGTAGAAGCGCAGCCCCACGTCCTGGATGTCTACCAGCAGCAGGTCGAACTTCTTCATGGAGGCTTCCGAGGGACGTTTCTCCCGGCCGTTGTAGAGCGAAAGAATGGGCACACCGGTCTTCTTGTCCACCGTATTAGAGATGTGCTCGCCGGCATCGGCCTTGCCTCTGAATCCATGCTCGGGCGAGAAGATGGCCGTGACGTTGAATCCTTGCTCCACCAACAGGTCCAGCAGATGCTTGTCGGGGCTCACCATCCCAGTGTGGTTGGAGAAGAGGGCAATGCGCTTGCCTTCTATCAACGGGAAGTACTCCTCGGTCTGTTCGTTGCCGAGGATGATGCGTGTTTCCGCAGCTGTCGGGGCGGCAGGCCGGTTCTCTTGTCCATGTGCGTATAGCGGGAGAAGAAGGAGGAGGGAAAGGAGGAACTTCATGATAGTTGACAGTTGATAATTGATAGTTGGGGTTAATCATTGAAGGTCGTTTCTATCTCTCGGGTGAAGTGGTTGCCATAGCTGGTGGTGACGGCTTTGATGGTGATGGGAAGTCCTTCTTCGTTGAGGGAATAGGTATAGGTGATGCTTTCGTTGCCGTCGTTGTCTGCGATTGGGGTCACTTGTTCCACGAGGAAAGGGAGGGGCTCGCCCAGCAGTTTGCCGTAGAGGGCAGGGAGATGTTCCGACAGGGGATATAGCTCGCTGAGGAAGAGTGGGGGCAGGGTGGCCGTGTTGATGCCGGCTGCACCGGTAGCCAGCGTGAGGCGATGGCTTTGGGTGGCTCCGTTGAGGCTTTGGGTCACGATGGGAGTGGCCTCATCGTAGTCCACCTCTATGGAGGCGAAGGGTTGCGTCTCTCCCTGGAGGGTCTCGGTAACGCTTTTCAGGAGAGGCGTCCCGGTGGAGCTGGTGTGATAGGAAAAGGCGTAGTGGCGTTGGCTCCCGTTGACGCTTTGCCACAGGCAGGTGGCGGCCCTTCTGTTGTCGTTCAGCGTGTAGGTGTAGCTGTTGCCCGTCTCTTCGGTCACGACGACCGTTCCTTCACCGTGACTCACGGTGGTGGTCCGTTTCATCTCCACCGCCTCCACGGCCTGGTAACGCTGGCACATGGTGTAGGAGACAATCTTCCCCTCGCCGTTGTAACCGAAGGTGCGGATGAGTGTCACCGCTTGTGCGTCAGAGTGTTGCACTTCGCTCGTCTCGATACTCCTGAAGGCCGTGTAGGGAAACTCCGATGCCGTGGGAATTTCCGGCTCTGGTGCTTCCCCTTCATCGCTGCTCTCTCCGCAGGCCATGCATAGCAGCAGAAGTCCCCAAAGGTAGGGGTATAATCCTCTTCTTTCCATCAATCAATAGTCTTGTTTAAGTGGGAGTTAAAGGAGTGTTCCCTCCTTTCATCCCCTTTTTTCAAATTCACCATAGTCCTTCTTTAACTCCTCTACCGTTGCTCCCGTGAAATATCTTTCCACGAAGTCCCACCGCTGTTCGTCGGTGAGCGTGTTACTGCCGAAAAAGAGACGGTAGAGCTCCATCTGTTCCTCGAAAATGCGCTCGTTGTTCTCCAGAATCTGGTTGCGGTATTCCCCGTCATCGGCCAACTGTTGCAAGGTGTCGGGGTCGTTGAAACGGATGAGTACGCAGGGCGTGCCGCCACCCTCCACGCTGAAGGAGAGGCAATCCAGTATGGAAAGCAGGTTGAGCAGCATGTTCAGGTCCGAGAAAGGGGTGCAATAGAAGGTGAGGCGCGTGCCCTTGTTGCCCGTGATGCGTTGTTGGAACAACTTCTGATAGCGCGACAGCAACAGGTCGAAGCCACGGGTCACGGTGAACGAGAGCTCGTTGCTCTCCTTCTTCTTGGCACTGCTGATGTAGCTGACGCTTCGTCCCTCCTCCGTGCGGCTCTCTAAGAGCGAGCCGATGAAGCGTTTGGCCGAGCGCACGTCCATGTTGTGTTCGGCAAAGACGGCACGCAGTTCCTCTTCGTCAAACTTGCCCTTGTTCTTGAGCAGGGCACTCTTCATCATCAGGGTGAGACTCTTGAACAGGGCATCCATGCGCTGGCGGATGACGCAGGCATCCTCCTTCAGCAGCACCTCGTGCTTGCCTACGGAGACGGGGCGGGCACCTTCCCACAGGGTACCTCCGTTCAGCTTCTGCTTGAACTCCTTGTAGCCCAGTTCGGGGAAACGCTCTTCCCACATGCTCTCTAAGCGGGCTTTGTAGACCCCTTCCTCGCCTTCCACCTTGGTGAGGTATGGGGCAAACTCGCGGGCAAAGTTGTCGCCGGTCTTGTCCTGCACGTAGCCCTCGGTCAGCAGGTTCTGCGGACTCACCTCCATGAGATGACGGCCATAGCGTCGGGCCATGTCGTCTTCCAGCCACAGCAGGGCGGTCTTGATGAACTGTCCCAGTTCGGCTTCATACTCCAGTTTGCTCTTCAGCCGTGGCAGTTTCACCACAAACTCGAAGTCGGTGAGTGACACCAGTATCTCGTTCTTCCCACCCTTCATGCGCCAGACCTCCATCAGCTTGTGCAGGATGAGGGCCAGCTGTTCCTGTGCGATGCTGCCGCTCTGGTGTAGCCGCTTCATGTAGTAGAAGTCGCGTTCATGGAAGTCTGTGGCCGAGCAGCCTTGGATGTCGGCATCGCGTGCCGAGCGTCCTATCTCCTGGATGTAGTCCACGAAAGTACTGCTGGGGGCTACGTGGTACACACGGTCTATGTCGCTGATGTCCACACCCATGCCGAATGCCTTGGTGGCCACGATGAGTTTTTTTGTCCCCTCCTTGAATTCCTGCACGATAGCGGCTTTCTGCTCCTTCTCTTTCTTGCCGTAGTAGGAGGCTACCAGGTGCCAGTCGGCAGGTTTCACCCAAGTCTTGATGCGCATGTCTATGCCGCCGGCAAAGGGATAGTAGAGCAGGGTCTTGTGGCTCTTCAGAAACTCCTCGATGCGTGCCGACACCACACGCTGTTTGGCCTTGTCGTAGGTCTCTCCCTCTTCAATCTCCATCTGGCGGATGTCGAAGCCGATGTTGTGGCGCTTCACGGTTCCCACGTAGATCACGCAGGGCTGCATCTGCAGGGAGCGTATGGTCTCGAACACCATGTCGCTGGAGCCGTTGGGGTTCCACACGGCCGTGGCGGTCAGGGCAAAGAGCGGGAAGTTGTAGCCCAGTGCCTGTTTCAGGCTGTTGACGTAGCGACCCAGGAACCAGTAGTCCACGCGGAACTCCTTGCCCCAGGTGGTCACGGTGTGGGCTTCGTCAATGACCACCATGCCGATGCGTCGGCCGCCGATGAAATGCCGGATGTCATAGGAGAGCAACAGTTCGGGCGAGAGGTAGAAGAGGTCCGCTTCACCATCCCGCACACTGCGATACACCTCGGCCTTCTGTTCGGGCGAAAGGTCGGACGAGGCATAGGCCACGCGGTGGTAGTCCACGTCCTGCAGGCTTTCCACCTGGTCCACAATCAACGCTTTCAGCGGTGAAATCACGAGTGTGAGCAGGTTGTGACGTTCGCCCAGGTAGATGGCCGGCAGCTGGAACAGCAGCGACTTGCCCGACCCCGTGGGGGCTGTCAGCAGAATGTTGTCCACGTCCGTCCGGCCCTCCATGGCCTTCTCGGCTTCTTGCAATACGTGTTCGGTCAGTTGCCCTTGGGAGATGTGGCGGGTCTTCTTGCTGCGGCTGAGGTCGTCATAGATTTCCAGCGTGCGGAAGTCGTCATAGCCGTAAACATCCTTCAGGAGCTTCTTCAGTTCCTCCCGGTATCCGTCGGGAATCCGTCGCTCTCTCAGGGCTTCTGTCATCGGCAGCAGGGGGGCTGCCGTCTCCTGTGTCTTTGTCATATCAATGGTATAGTTAAAAGCATTCTATTGCACATGCGCAAAGATAGGAACATTTGCGCTTATCCACAATAGATTGGAAATAGTTTTGGCCTAAGCCCCTGTTTGGGAATAGTCCCGTCCTTTCATTAATCGCTTTTTATGCCCCTCTTTTCGGCTCTTTTTCTGGAAAAGAATGGCATCAATACGGATAATGGATTATCTTTGCAACCGGTTAAACTGATTTTTTCAACGTTACTAAACACTAATCGGAAACACACTCATGAAGAAAATTGTTCTATTTGCGCTGATGGCCCTTTGGGGCGCAGCGGCAGCCGTGGCACAGAACGTGCAGCTGCACTATGACTTTGGTCATGCTCTCTATGACGAACTGAAGGACAGCCGTGCCAAGTTGACCACCACCGTGGAGATGTTCAAGCCCGACAAGTGGGGCAGTACTTTCTTTTTCGTGGATATGGACTATGCCGACAATGAGGTGAAGTCGGCCTATTGGGAAATTGCCCGTGAACTGAAGTTCTGGGAAGGCCCGCTCTCCATCCATGCCGAGTATGACGGTGGCCTGAACTACATCAAGGATGCCTATCTGGCCGGTCTCACCTATTCGTGGAACAGCCGGGACTTCAGCAAGGGATTCACCGTAAGCCCCATGTACAAGTACATCTGCAGCAATCCCACTCCCAATAACTTCCAGCTGACCGTCACCTGGTACCTGCATTTCGGCAAGGGTAAGTTCTCCTTCACGGGCTTTGCCGACTTCTGGCGTGAGGAGCATACCGACATCAACGGCAACCCGCACGACTACGTCTTCCTGGCCGAACCCCAGTTCTGGGTGAACCTGAACAAGTTCTCCGGCATCGACAAAGACTTCAACCTGAGCATCGGCACCGAGTGGGAACTCTCTTCCAACTTCGCCGTTATGGACGGCTGGTATCTGAATCCCACGCTTGCCCTGAAGTGGAGCTTCTGAGGCATGTCCGTTAGGACGGCTTGAGGGTACAATGAGGGAGAAATATGACGAAAATTCTGAGGGCGTGCCTAAAATCTCAATGATTCGTTTTTTGACACGCTCCCATTTTCTGTATGAAAGCCACATCTGTGGCTTTACCACTTATATCCTGCAGCCTTGGCGATGCGTTGGGGGATTTCGGTGT
>JAFURM010000020.1 GCA_017471925.1 Bacteroides sp. | reverse complement strand
GGTCAGGATAGTCCTGATGTATTACCTCAATATGCAGACATTCTTCAATAAGCCGGACGAAGATCTCAGACTGATGCTCATGGAGGCAGCCGAACCGCCACCGGAGGGGACGGCTAACACATAGAGGAGGCTTGTCCAAGATGAAAAATCTCCCAGCTTGTCTGTTTCAGCAAGTTGGGAGAGAATTATTATGTTTAGCGGACACCAATAGTTTTGAAAACTACAATCCGAAACATTACAAGACCCCGGCCGGATTTTCCAGTCTGCCTATGCCCAAGCTGGCCTACGTGGACATGGGAGGAGAGTTTGTAGACTATACACCGAAGAAAGGAATGGACACCTTGGCGTTAGCTGTAGACGGTCCATATAAAGAGATAGGCCTGAGCTACAGGGATTTTGAGAACATCTATTTTCTCCTCTATCCGGGAGATACCGTCATTGTACGTACAGACACGCTGGACTATCCCATATTGACCAGCAAACATCATCCCGAACGAGACAGGGTGTATAACATGAACAGTGAGTTGCGTAAAGGCAGAACACATTCAGGCCTGGAAGCCAAGACCTGCCTGGGAAATGATGTTTGGGTACGTATAGCCAGGACCATTGACTATATCAAAGAGATGAATTGGGACAACCTGGCCTCGGTTTATTGCCCATTGGATTCCCTGTCCGGCATGTTCAATGCCTACAAGGCGGCCTATGCTGATACGATTGCCGTCTACAAGGAAGAGTGCCTTATATCGGATGAGATGTATCGCCAATTTCAATACCTGTTGCGTCTGAAAGGGTATGAAGCACAGCGTATACTGAATGAAGACACTACATATTACCACGAACTGAGCAACGAAATGTCTGATGCCTGCCTGTTCAATCCCTCCTACCATGAGTTCTTGAACTACTATTTGTGGCATCATGAGAAGCATATTCCCAAAGTGTTGCGTAAACAAGGCTCCGGCCGAAACTGGAACGTCATCTTCGACGAACTGATTGCCAAGGAGATGCAGCATGAAAGCAAAAAGCAGTTGCTAAAGAGATGCATAGAGGAAATCGGTAAGAATTTCTCGGCCAAGGAGTTGAAGCCCAGGCTAGAGAGATACGTGGACATGACCGGAGACATGGAACTGTTGCAGGCAATGAACGAGAAGTATGCCTTGTCGGCAGATGCCAACACCCTCTTTCTAAAAGGTTACGATGGGAGGCAGGTTACTTTTGACGCCCTTTTAGAGAAGCACAAGGGAAAGGTGATCTATGTGGACTTTTGGGCCAGCTGGTGCCAGCCCTGTCGGGAAGAGATGGAGCCGGCCCGAAGATTGCGGGAACGTTATGCGGGAAAGGATGTAGTGTTCCTCTATCTGGCCTATAAAGATACGGAAGAGGAGTGGAAGAGAGTCCTGACTGCAGAAGGAACAGTACAACAGGAGAATCATTACCTCATTCTGAATTCCCAGAACTGCAAGATGCTGGAAAGACTTGAGCTCACCCTGATTCCCCGCTTCATTCTCTTCGACAAACAAGGCCGGTTGGCAGCAAGCAATGCGCCAAGGCCGAGCATGAAAACAATAGACAAACTCCTGGAACAGTATCTCAATGAATAAAGAATAAATTCTCTTCCCTACTCCACCATCCATTTTATTCCTGTTTGTGCGGGGCGAATGAACAATCCGCCCCGCGCCTTGTTCTTTCTCACAAAAGCCTGAAGGTACCCGGGCAAACGAATATTAACCTAAACAATTAGAGACGTATGAAGAGAATTGTTCCCTTATTACTGGCGGTCATCGCATTTGCCGCCTGCGAAAAAGACCCCGACATGGGCAAACTGGACAACAAGTATCTGGTTTACACCAACTATGACAAGAAGGCCGACTTCAAACTGTTCGAGACCTTCTACCTGCCGGACAGCATCCTGGTCATCGGCGACAAGAAGGATGCCGAATACTGGAAGGATGAGAATGCACAAGCCATCCTCAACACCTATGTCACCAACATGGAGAGCAGGGGTTACGTGCGCACCGACAACCGCGACGAGGCCGACCTGGGCCTGCAGGTGAGCTACGTGAAGAGTACCTACTACTTCACCGACTACACCTACCCGCAATGGTGGTGGGACTACCCCGGCTACTGGGGCGCACCCTACTGGGGCAACTGGGGCGGCGGATGGTACTATCCCTACAGCATCACCTACAGCTACAGCACCGGTTCCTACCTGGCCGAACTCCTCAACCTGGAGTCTCCACAAGGCGAAAGAGAGAAACTCTCCGTGCTGTGGACGGCCTACATGAGCGGCCTGCTCAGCGGCTCCAGCACCACCAACGTGAACCTGGCTGTGGAGGCTGTGGACCAGGCTTTCGCACAGTCGGCCTACCTGACCAACGAGTGACGCACAACAAGTAATGACCAACTATCAAAGTTCAAAAGATGAAAACAATCAAATATCTTTCGATGAGAGCAGCGGCCCTGGTGGCCATCTGCCTCGCCATTGCCCTTCCGGCAAAGGCACAAATGAGTGACAATGCGTATGCCAACATCGACTGGCAGTACAACTTCCCCCTGAGTAACAGCTTTGCCGACCACTCCAGCGGATGGGGCATGAACTTCGAAGGCGGATTCTACCTCACGGACAACATTTCGCTGGGTGGCTACATCGCCTTCCACAGCAACCACGAATACTTCGGCCGCAAGACTCTGCCCGTGGGCGAAGGCGGAAGCCTCAACACCGACCAGCAGCACACGCTGTTCCAGCTTCCCTTCGGAGTGGCGGCACGCTATACCTTCGACCGTGGCGGAGCCTTCCAACCCTATGTGGGTCTGAAACTTGGCCCGCAGTACGCCCAGCTACAGTCGGACTTCAACGTCTTCCAGGCAACCAAGAACACGTGGGGCTTCTATGCATCTCCTGAAGTGGGCATGAACATCTACCCGTGGGCCTACGGTCCGGGTCTGCACATTGCCGCCTATTACAGCTACGGCACCAACAAGGGCGACCTGCTGACCTACAGTGTAGATGGCCTGAGCAACATCGGGCTGCGCATAGGTATCGCTTTCTGATGATAACCAAGGACGGACGGCGGCCATCGCAAGACGGCAACCGTCCGTTTCGCATATGCCTCCAAAGAGGGGTTCTTACACGTCTTGGAGGCAGCTTTTTATGCTCTTTCGTCCATACATGTGTGGTGCGTGGACGAGACATGTGTCGTCCGTCGTCCATACATGTGTCGTCCACGCACCGCACGTGTCTCGTCCAAGCCTCGAAAACATTAAAAGAAAAGGCCCGAAAGTTTTAAACTTCTGATGCAAAAGTTTAAAACTTTCGGGCTGTTTCTTTTAAAGAGATTTCCGGTTCCTTCCCAAGTTGTCAGTTCATCCTTTATTAACCGTATGGAGCCCCTCAGTCGGCAAGCCGACAGTTACCCTATCAGGCGGAGCAGTCAGTTACCCACAAAGGATGTGTCTCAATTTGCGGAAGCCGTGTCATCCGTGCCTAAGGTATCAACTCGCCGGCCGGACTCACTTCCGGCGCATTGCGGCATATATGGCCTCCTGAATGCGGGGGCGGATGTCAAGTTTCATCAGTTGGGAATTCCAGGCATCGGGATAGATGCGGTTGCTGAGGAAGACGTAGACCAGTTCGTTTTCAGGGTCCACCCAGGCGCAGGCACCGGTGAAGCCGGTGTGACCATAGACAGCGGCCGGTGTGGACTCGGAGCAAGGACTCGTCTTTCCGGCAGGGCGCGTGGGACGGTCGAAGCCCAGTCCGCGTCCCGAGCTTCGGGAAGCAGTGGTGGTGAAGAGGCGGCAAGTCTCCCGGCTCAGGTAGCGACGTCCCTGCCACTCACCGCCATTCAGCAGCATCTGATAGATGCAGGCCAGTTCAGCAGCCGTGGAGAAGAGTCCGGCATTGCCCGACACCCCGCCCTGAAAGGCCGCCGACTCGTCGTGGACATAGCCCTGCAAGGTAGCCTTGCGCAGGAAGGGGTCGCTGTTGGAAGGTACGATTCCGGCCTTGTCCAGGCGACGAAGCGGAAGGTAGCCCGTGCGTTGCAGCCCCATCGGTCCATAGAATTCCTGCTCCAGGTAGGCATCGAGCGACATTCCCGTGCGGGCCTCCACCACCTGCTGGAGCACGATGAAGCCCACGCAACTATAACGGCTACGCCTGTCGCACAGGGGTGTCTCGACAATCAACTTCCGATATTCCTCCTTGAAGGCGGCATCCAGCCAAAGGCTGTCACACGCCTGCAGGGTGTGACGATCGCTCTTCACCGCCGAGGTGAGTCCTTCACGGAAGCGGAACCTGGGATTGGCCCACGTCTTGCTGCCGATGCGCACAGGGTGCAGGGCATCGCGGCGGGCCTTAAAGAGAGGAGCAGTAAAGCTCTCCTCATCGATGGCATTCTGATAGAAAAGAATGGTGGAGGGAAGACCCGACTCGTGCAGCAGAAGCTGACGGATGGTAATCTCCTGCTTATCGGTCCCGACCAGCCAAGGCAGATAGTCAGAGGCACGGTCGGTGAGGCTCAGCAGTCCCTTGTCATAGAGTTTCATGACAGCCAGCAGGGTGGCCGAAGTCTTGGTGAGCGAAGCCACGTCGTAGACATCCGTGGGACGTACAAAGCGCACGCTGCCCTCTTGGGGCGACTTGCCCGTGTGCGTGCCGAACACCTTATTATATAGTTCCTTTCCCTGCTTCCAGACCACAATCTGACAGCCCGGATAGGCCCCTTCACGAATGCCCTCTTCGGCAATGGTGTCAATGCAGGCCAGTAGGCGACTGTCCATGCCATGCTCCTCGGGACGATAGTGTGTCCGTGGATGTGGTCCGTAGTCCACTCCCTCACCGGCCGGGAAAGCCTGACCGATAGCTGCCGACAAACGACCGTCGGCCGAGGCCTCACCATAGAGCAGGCGGGCGGCATGACGCTGCACCTCTTCATCGGTCGAATGGGCCAGCAGGACCGCCTCGGCCTTAGAGAGAGCCCCTTCGATGCGGGCGGCATCACCGCCCTGCACCAGCAGCACATAGGCCAGCGGCACGTCGAGGGAGAGTTCGTCGAAGAAATCCTGATAGGGAGCCAGCTTGCGCTCGGCCACACAGACCACCACGCGGCGATACTTGGACAACTTCTCGCGCAGGAGTTCCCGCTGGGCCGGGGTCTGTCCGGCCATGAGGCGAAAGTCCTTCACCAGGGCATACTTGGAGAGCGTGTTGATGAAAGGTTGCACCGACTGGCGTTCGCCCACATGAAGCAGGGCCACTTCCCGAATGGTGGTGTCCAGCGGCAAGATGTCCGACTGGTTGCGGAGCAGGGTCACGGCCTCCAGGTTCAGCCTGCGAATCAGAAGGCGGGTATCGGGCGTGTCAATGCGCCGGTCCAGTCCGGAGAGGAGCGTATGGGGTTTCCGGTGCAACCCCAAGGCATACTTGAACATCAACACCTTGCGACAACGGCGGTCTATCTCCTCCTGCGACAGTTCACCGCTCTTCAGTGCCTGCCGGATGTGCTCCACCTCCTCCTTGATGCGACGCGGCACTAGCAGCAGGTCATTGCCGGCCTGCAATGCTTGCAGACAGAGAGTCTGTCCGCTGCCCACTCCCTTCATGGCCAAGGCATCGGTGAAGGTCAGTCCTTCAAAGCCCAGTTCGCCATGCAGCAGGCCGTCCACCACGCGGCACGACAGTGAAGCGGGCACTCCCTTGCGCGGTTCCAGGGCCGGAACCTCCAAGTGGCCCACCATGACGCCACCCAGTCCGGCACGTATAACCTGGCGGAAGGGGAGCAGCTCCACGCTGTCCAGTCGCTCGCGGCTGAAGGGGAGCGTGGGGAGTGCTTCGTGGGAGTCCACCTCCGTATCGCCATGTCCGGGAAAGTGTTTGCTCACCGAGAGCACACCACCATCTTCCAGACCACGGGCATAGGCCGTCACCTGACGGGCCACCCTGGCTGGGGACTCACCGAAGGAGCGGGTGTTGATGACGGGGTTCTTGGGATTGATGTTGACATCGGCCACGGGAGCAAAGTTCACCTGTACTCCCAACTCGCGGCACTGGCGGGCCACCTCACGCCCATAGGCATAGAGCAGACTGTCGTTGCGGATGCAGCCCAGCACCATGTTGCGGGGGAAGAGCGGAGTATTCTTCAAGCGCATGGAGAGTCCCCACTCTCCGTCGAAGGTCATCATCAGAGGGACATCGGCCCGTTCCTGCGCCTCGTTCATCAGGGCTACCTGGTCCGCCATCTGTCCGCCCGAGAAGAGCAGGCCGCCAATCTTGTACTCCTCCACCACCTTGCGCAGCAGGGCTACGTTGGCCTTGTCGCGCTGGGGAGCGATGGTGTAGATGAAGAGCTGGCCCAAGCGGGCATCGGCATCCAGCGTCAGCATCACCGAGTCCACCCACTGGAGGCAACAAGAGTCGTTAAGCAAAGGGCGTAACAGGGCGGGACCGGATTGGTCCGCCACCACGTCAGGCCCGGTGCCTTCTCCGGACTGCACCGGTCTCTCCTCGCCCACCGAATGGGCACAGGCAGCCATCAGCCCTATCAACAGGGAGCATATCAGGCGTTTCATTTCTTCAGACTTTGATAGATGATTTCCTGAATGTTGCGCCGGATGTCCATGTCACCCAGCTTGGTATCCCACACGTTCGGGCAGATGTGGTTGCTCAGGAAGATGTAAATCAAATGGTTCTTGGGGTCCACCCAGGCCGCCGTACCGGAGAAACCGGTGTGGCCATAGACCTCGGCTGGCGTAGAGAGTGAGCAGGGGCTGTTCAGGGGAATGCCGTCAGGCTTGTCAAAGCCCAGTCCACGCCGGCTGATGGCCGAAGTCTGCGTGGTGAAGAGGCTGCAGGTGCCCTCCGAGAGGTAGCGGCGTCCGTCCCATTCGCCACCGTTCATCAGCATGCCGAATATCTTGGCCGTCTCCTCCACGGTGGAGAAGAGTCCGGCATGTCCGGCCACACCGCCCAGGCAGGCTGCGGCCTCATCGTGCACGTAGCCGCAGAGGTCCTGCCTACGCAGGAAGTCATTGAAGGCTGTGGGCATGATTTCACTCTTGGGATATTTGGTGAGCGGCAGGAAGAGCGTACGCTTCAGGCCCATAGGCTCGTAGAACTCGCGGGTCACGTAGACATCCAGCGGTGTCTTGCTCACGCTCTCCACCACCTGTTGCAGCAGGATGAAGCCCAGGTCGCTGTAGACGTAGCGTTTGCCTCCCAGGTCACACTTGGCAATCTGTTGCAGGGCGGTCTGCTTGAAGCTTTTGTTCATCCACATGCCTTCGGCCACGGGCAGGGTGTGCGTAGTGCTCTGTGTAGCAGCCACCAGTCCCTTCTTAAACCGGAAGGCCGAGGAATAGTAGCCGTGCTCGCTGACGCGCGTCTTGTGCCACTCGTCCTCCCAACTCTGGGAGTAGGGTCCCTTTACGGAATTGGGGTCTATGGCCTCCATGTAGAAGCGGATGTGAGGCGGAAGGCCCGACTCGTGGAACAGGAGTTCGCGGATGGTAATGTCTCTCTTGTCGGTGTTGCGCAGCAAGGGGAGATGGGCCGACAGTTTGTCTTCCAGCTTCAGACGGCCCTCGTCATAGAGTTTCATGACGGCCAGCAGTGTAGCCATGGGTTTGGTGAGCGAAGCCATGTCGAAGAGGTCGGTGGAACGCACGGCCGTGGAGTCCAGGGGAGAATGTACGCCGAAACCTCTGTCGTAGACGGGTTGTCCCTCCTTCAGTACCAGTACACGGCAGCCGGGATAGGCCCCGGCCTGAAGTCCGCGCTGTACCTCGGCATCAATGCGCTGCAAGACGTAGGACTTCAGTCCCCAATCATCGGGAATCAAGGTGGCGGCAGGCCGGCCGGGCATCAGGTCAAGTCCGTCGCCTTGGGCAAAGGTACGTCCCATGGCCATTGGCAAACGACCCGAAGCGGCACTCCGGCCCCACAGCAGAGCGGCTACATGACGCTGTATGGCTGCGTCAGCCGAGTGGGCCACGACGGTAGCGGCCGAGCGTGCCAAAGCCTGTTCCATGGAGAAAAGGGAGAGGTAGGGTGTGAAGCAGACATAGACCAGCGGGGCTTTCAGTTCCTGCTTGGCCAGAAAGTTCAACACGGGAGCACCCACCAAGGAGTAGCCCTCGCCCGTGAGGCTCACGATGATGCGGGTATAGGAAGCCAGGTTACGCCCCATCACCTCACAGAGGTTCTCATCGGCATCAGTGGCCAGGTGGAAGTGGGTAAAAGCAGTATGTTCCTTCAACGCTTCGCAGAAGATGGAGTCCGCCGACTCCGCACCGATGCTGAGCACAGCCACCTCCTGCCCTTCCTTCGTCAAGGGGAGAAGACCGAAGTAGTTGTTGGGTACCACCACCGTGGCCTGATGCAACTTCCCGGCCAGTGCCTTGGCCTCATCGGAGTTGACACGATGGCTCATGCCGCTCACCTGCAACGGTTGCCAGGGGCGATGCAGGCCGGCCTGATACTTGGCCGTGAGGACAAGCCGGCATCGACGGTCCAGTTCGGCGACAGTCAGGGTGCCTGCTGCCACCGAGTCGCGCAGGGCGGTCAGGCGGGCCGTGGCATCACCATAGGTTTCCCAAGCACAGTCATACAGTCCAAGTTCGCGACACTCGCGGGCCATTTCGGTCTCCATTTCACCCAGCAAAGCCTCATCGGACACACAGGAAAGAGGCATCTTTTCAGGAAAGCAGGGCACATCCGACAGAAGGGCCGAAAGCCGTCGGCCTCCCGTAATGGCCAGCACGGGCAGGGGGGCATTCTTCTGGGCCAGGTTCAGCAGGATGGTCTGTTCCTCAACGGTACCTCCGCTGAACATCATGGCACCTATCCTGTACTTCTTGGCCCAGTCGCGCACGGCTTTCTTGGTGGCACCATCGACCTTGGCCGGCACGGTGACCACTACCAATTGGGCTATTTTATCGTCTTGGGTCAGACCGGCCAGGCGGGTATCCACCCATTCCTTGCAGGCCGGATTTGTCGTTGTTGTTACATTCTTGGGTTGGGCCAGGAGGACCATCCCCATCAACAGACCCATCATGCAAACACAGATTCTTTTCATTGTTTCTAACAGTTTGTCTATTTCTATTCTACAAATTACTCTTTGATTGTCCGAACCATCAGTTCCACACGTCCCACATAGGCTCCCTGCTTACCCGTGTGGAACACTTTCACCTCCCGGCCATCAGCATTCAGGTAGACTTCGGGAGTCTCCATGAAGGTATGGGTATGACCGCCCAATATCAAGTCGATGCCCCGGGTGTTCATGGCCAGTTCATTGTCATAACCGGAGCTATCATCGGCTCCCTGCACAATGCCCAGATGGGAAAGACAGATGACTACATCACAACCCTCCCTGTCGCGCAGGATGTCCACCACCTCACGGGCTACTGCAACAGGCTCCCTATAGCCCACTCCCACATAGTTGTGAGCCTGTACCAATCCTTCCAGACGGGTTCCCAGTCCAAAGATGCCAATCTTCAGGCCATGACGTTGTACCACGGTATAGCGTTTCACCAGTCCTTCCAGTACGGTACCCGTAAAGTCATAGTTGGCACACACTATCGGGAAACGGGCCATGCGGAACAGGCGGGCCATGTTGTCCAGGCCATAATCGAATTCATGGTTACCGATGGTGACGGCATCATAACCCATCAGGTTCATAGCCTGTATCTCCACCTCACCTCGGAAGATGTTATAGTAGAGCGAGCCTTGGGAAAAGTCGCCGCAATCCAGCAGCAAGAGGTCTGGGGTCTCGTTGCGCATCCGGTTCACGAAGGCACTGCGGCGTTCCACACCGCCCAATCCGGCACAACGGGCGTCGGCCGAAGTTGCCGGCACACTCTCCAGACGACTGTGTGTGTCACTGGTCTGCAAGATGAGCAGACGTTGTACGGTTTCCTGAGCCATGCTTTCCAAAGCGAGGAAGCAGAGAAGTAAAGATAGGATGTATCTCATGATTTCAAAAAACGGATTTGAGTTCATAAAAGGGGAAGAGGGTCACCGCCTGACGATGCGTCCTTCCCGTTTGGAAGTCAGTTCCTTTCCCTGAGCCGTCTGGCGTTCCACATAGCGCAGGAAGAGGTCGCGCAGCGTGGCATCGGGCGGGCACTCCCGCTTCTCGGCCTGCAACAGGGCAGGCATGCCGTCGTTTCCTTCGGCCAGGTAATCAATGGTAGCCACGGTGTAGAGACGGTCCGGCTCCACGGGTTGTCCGCCGACTCTGGCTTCCAACAGACGACCGTCGGTAGAGATGCGGAGCGTCACACCGCTCACTCCTTCACCGCCACGGGCAGCAATGTTCTCAAAAAGCAGGAGCAGGTTGCGTCCTGTCAGCGTCAGCACGCAAAGAGAATTTTCAAAGGGAAGTATCTCGAAGATGGTCTCATAGGTCACATCGCCCTGCGTCAGCACGTTGCGCAAGCCACCGATATTCATCAAGCCCATGTCGGCCGGTTGTGGCTGCACCATCACTGCCGCTTCCCGCAAAACGTCGGCTACCAGGTTCTGCAACAGGTCTTCGGGACGTTCCCGATCCATTGATACGGCGGCACGCCCCACCACCCTGTGGCGCAAGCTGTCCATCTTCTGCCGGTAAGGGGCCAGCAGACGGGCCATTTCGTTATCCGGCGCAGCCTGCCAAAGGGTGTCCATCTTTACGGCAGTTCCCTCGACGGAGAACACTTCACAGGAGGCCGTACGGCAAGAGGAGCACAGCAGACATCCCCCCAACAGCAAAGCCATTGCCATCTTCCAATCCAGTCTATTCATGCGATTTGTTTCTGTTTGTTTCCATTCGGGGGACAAAGATACTTCCTTTTACACTTCCTACCACATTTCAAGGGCACAAAAACGGTGCGGGAAGGCAACAAAAAAGTGGATATGCTTTTTATGACACATCCACTTATTTCTGAAAACAGGGGCAAAGCTATCAAGCGTTGACTCTTTTTTCTTTGATTCTGGCTTTCTTACCGGTGAGTTTGCGCAGGTAGTACAGCTTGGCACGACGTACCTTACCAATCTTGTTCACCTCGATGCTGTCGATAGCCGGAGACTCCAGCGGGAAGATACGCTCAACACCTACAGTACCTGACATCTTGCGTACAGTGAAACGCTTCTTTTCACCATGACCACAAATCTTGATAACAACACCGCGATACAACTGAACGCGCTCCTTGTTACCTTCCACGATACGATATGCTACAGTTACAGTATCACCAGCCTTGAAGGTGGGGTGCTGCTTGCCGGTAGCAAATGCTTCTTCTGCAATTTTAATTAAATCCATTGTCGTTTTATTAGTTAAATTGTTATCGTTACTACGCAACATACCAGGCTTCTCTCGCCATGTCCTGACAGCGATTGCGCGAAAGCGGTTGCAAAGGAACGAATTATTTGTCAGATACACAAGTGTTTCTTGGACTTTTTTCGCCGAAGCTATTCATAGAGATGGAACATGCGCTCCATCATCTTCCACTTGTCGGTGGCTGTATCGCCCGGCCGGCAGTCCTGGAAGATGGCCATATAGTCTTCCCACTCCTGCTGGCGCGGCAAGGTGCCCAGGCGGGCCATGGCACTGTCCCAATCGAAGTTCTGCGGAGTCTCCACAATCATGAAAAGGCGGTTACCCGTGATGTAGATTTCCATCTCCAGGATACCTACAGAGCGTATGCCTTCCAGGATTTCGGGCCAGGCCTCGCTTTGGCTGTGGCGTTTGATATACTCGGCAATCAATGCCTCATCGTTCTTCAGGTCCAGGGTACGGCAGTAGCGCTTCACCGGACCGGGGTAGTTCTTGACGTTATAACCTTTCATGGTTTATCTGATTTTAAATACGGGTGCAATGTCGTTCACTTGTTTGTCGGGCAGGTTGATGAGCAGTCCATCGGCCGTGCGGCTGAAACTTACCTTGCCGTAGCCCAGCAGTTCCACCCGACGGATTTTACCCGGATGAAGGGGATTATCCTGACTCAGAGACTTGATGAGTACCTGCTTTCCCTCCGGCCAGGAGAGCGCCGTAGCATAGAGGAACTTGCCACGCTGCGTGAAGCGTATTTCCTGAGCAGTGGCCTTGGTATAGGCACCTTCGTTGAAGCCCTGGGCATTGATTTGGATATCGGCCTCGGCAATGGGGCCTTCACCGAATACTTTCCAGGGGCGGGTGTCGATGATACTCTCCTTGTTGACCGTCATCCAGGCACCGAAAGCTTTCAGAATAGCCTCTTCCTTTTCATCGAAAGTGCCATCGGCCCGCAAGGGTACGCTGAGCAACAGATTGCCGTTCTTGCTGACAATGTCTACCAGGAGTTTCACCACATCGGCAGCCGACTTATAGCGGTTGCGTTCATAGATGCCCGTGTTGTAGTGCCAGCCACCGATGCATGAACAGGACTGCCACGGTTCCTCCATAATGCGGTTGGGTGCTCCCTTCTCTACGTCCCAAACCAAGGCATCGCGTTGTTCTTCGGTCAGAATCTTGCCAAACATCACCGCCCGCAAGTCACCCTTGTGAATCGCCATGTTGTGGTTATAGAAGTGGGCGGCAATCTTCAGGCCGGCATCACTGATGGGATAGAAAGGCACACCGGTCACATCGAAGTAAATCAGGTCGGGATTATAACGGTTGATGGCATCCAGTGTGCGGTCATAGAAGTTGGTACAATATTCCTGTGTGGGCAGTGCTACACCGTTGCCCCAGGCCCACTGTCTGTGTATCATGCCGTTGGCCCAGCTGCCTTGACTGAGGGGATGATTCTGTGCATAGAGTTCCTGAGGGTCATATCCTTCCCACCACTTGCCCACACCATCGGCCTTGGTGAGGGTGCCGTCATAAGGCACGCCCATCTTGGGTCCCTCACGGTCGTAACGCTGCGACGGTTCATACCAACTCCAGGCATGGTCGGCATGGAAACTGATGCCGAAGGGAAGTCCTTGCTTCCTGGCCGCCTCTGCCCATCCGGCCAAAATATCCTTCTTGGGGCCGATGTTCACAGAGTTCCAACGTTGGTAGCGGCTGTCCCACAGGTCGAAGTTGTCGTGATGATTGCCCAAGGCAAAGAAATACTGCGCCCCAATCTGCTTGTAGAAAGCCACCAACGAATCGGGATTCCACTTCCCGGCCTTGAACAAGGGTAGAATGTCCTTGAAGCCTACTTCAGAGGGGTGGCCATAGTGCTCCACGTGATGCTTGTACTCGCGCGTACCTTCTATATATAAGGAACGGGCCATCCAGTCACCAGAGCCCTCCACGCATTGCGGTCCCCAATGGGCCCAAATGCCGAACTTGGCATTACGGAACCACTCGGGCACTTCATAGGTCTTCAGCGATTCCCAGGTGGGAGCAAACACACCTCCCGCCACTTTTTCATGCACCTCCGATACCGGAACCTGGTATTCCTGGGCTGACAACATCCCCGCCATACAAAAGGAGAGGAGGAGAGATAATCTTCTTGCTTTCATTGGTCAGATTGTTTAAGTAGTTTGTTTTATTTTCTGTATGGTGCAAAGATAGAGAGATAAACGATAACAAGCATCAGACAATGGGAGGTTTGTATTGGACATTATCGACATTTCCATTCCCGGCATGGGATTATTGAGGGTTTCTTGTGGCAAAGCTGTGCAAATTATCGACATTCGGTTGGTGCTTACTTTTTTTTCTCCTAACTTGCAGCCAATTAACCAATATCAGGAGATGCACCATGATTTCATCCATTGACCAACTGCACCTGCTTATACTGAACGTGGGACCGGCCGTCCACGACGGTGACTGGAATTGGCAGGACGTAAGCAGTCCCTTCACACGGCTCTATTATGTAACGAGGGGAAGCGCACAAATCAACCTGCCCGACAAGGAACAGACCTTGAGGCCGGGACACCTCTACCTGATTCCGGCTTTCACGTCCCACAGCTACCACTGCAACGGTCCTTTTGAGCACTACTACCTGCACATCTACGAGGACCATCAGTCGGACACGGGCATTCTGGAGGACTGGCACTTTCCCACCGAACTACCGGCCACACCGCTGGACCTCGCCCTGTTCCAACGTCTCTGCGAGATGAATCCCACGTTCCGACTGACTCAATCGGACCCCAGCACCTATGACAATAACTCCACACTGCTCCACAACATCGTGAAGAACAAACAACGAGCCTTCTGTGACAAGGTGGAATCGCGCGGCATCGTCTACCAACTCATCGCCCGTTTCCTGAAACATGCGCAACCCAAGTCGGAAGTCAGCGACGACCGCATGCAGAAAGTGCTGGCCTACATCCGCAAGAACCTGCACACAAGCATCAGCATTGAACAGTTGGCCAACACGGCCTGTCTATCCAAGGACCACTTCATCCGCCTCTTCAAGCGGACAACCGGCAGTACACCTCTGCACTACATCAATCAGAAGAAGGTGGAGAAAGCACAACTCCTGTTGCTCACCTCCAAGCTCTCCATCAAGAGCATTGCCTTGGCTCTGGCTTTCGAAGACCACTCCTACTTCAACCGCCTATTCCGCAAGACAACGGGAATGACGCCACAACAATACAGAATGAATGATGAGTGAGCATTGCAAATGATGAATTATAAATTAAGGAATATGAGATATAACGAAATTGGAAAAACTGGGATGAGGGTATCTGAACTCAGTTTCGGAGCCTCCTCGTTAGGAGGAGTGTTCCATGATGTACGCGAGGCAGAAGCTGTGCGAGCTGTCCACACGGCCGTGGAGCATGGCATGAACTTTATTGACGTCTCTCCCTACTACGGCCACTACAAGGCCGAGACAGTATTGGGGAAGGCATTGAAGGAGATTCCGCGCGACCGCTACTACCTCTCCACCAAGGTGGGACGCTACGGCAAGGATGGAATCAACACGTGGGACTATTCGGGTCGCCGGGCCACAGAGAGCGTCTATGAAAGCATGGAACGCCTGAACGTAGACTACATTGACCTCATCAACGTACACGACATTGAATTTGCCGATCTGCATCAAGTGGCCGAAGAGACCCTGCCGGCCTTAGTAGAGTTGCGGGAAAAAGGCGTGGTGGGCCACGTGGGAATCACTGACCTGCAACTGGAAAACCTGCAATGGGTCATTGACCACACACCTGCCGGCACGGTGGAGAGTGTACTGAACTTCTGCCACTACTGCCTGAACGATGACAAGCTGGCGGACTACCTGGACTACTTTGAACAACGCGGGATAGGTATCATCAACGCCTCTCCCCTCTCCATGGGACTACTCTCGCAGCGTGGTGTCCCCGCCTGGCATCCGGCACCCCGTCCACTGATTGAAGCCTGCCAAAAGGCAGCGGCCCACTGTCTCGCCAAGGACTACCCCATTGAACGATTGGCCATCCAATACGCCGTCAGCAATCCGCGTATCGCCACCACCCTGTTCAGTTCGGCCAATCCCGACAATGTGCTGAAGAACCTGAGTTACCTACAGGAGCCCATGGACGAGACTCTGGTAAAAGAGGTACAGAGCATCATCGGCAGCCAGATGCGTGTCAGTTGGAAAAACTCTTAATGTCATCCACATGAACGACCTTAGAATCATTGATGCCCATGCCCACCTGTGGCTGAGGCAAGACACCGTAGTGGACAATCTGCCCATTCGCACAATGGAGAACGGCCGCTCGCTTTTCATGGGCGAGGTACGGCAAATGCTTCCCCCCTTCATGACCAACGGAAAGAATAGTGCCGAAGTGTTTCTGTCCAATATGGACTATGCCCAAGTCTCGGCAGCCGTCATTACCCAAGAGTTTATCGACGGTATACAGAACGACTATCTGGCAGAGGTGGCCCGGCGTTATCCCGACCGCTTTTTGGTGTGCGGCATGTGCGAGTTCCGCCGTCCAGGCTTCCTGCCCCATGCCTGCAGTCTGATGGACGAAGGATTCAGAGCCATCAAGATACCTGCCCAACGCCTGCTGCTGAAGGAAGGACGGGTGAGTCTCACCGGCAACGAGATGATGCAGTTATTCCACGAAATGGAGCAGCGCGGTATCATCCTCTCCATCGATTTGGCCGATGGTGCCCTGCAAGTGGGTGAAATGGAGGAGGTGATACAAGAGTGTCCCTCCCTGAAGATAGCCATAGGCCATTTCGGCATGGTAACACGTCCGCAGTGGCAAGAGCAGATCAAACTGGCTCTTCACCCGAATGTGCGGATAGAATCCGGCGGCATCACGTGGCTCTTCAACGATGAGTTCTATCCTTTCCATGGAGCCATTCGCGCCATCCGTAAAGCGGCCGACCTGGTGGGTATGGAGAAGTTGATGTGGGGTTCCGACTATCCGCGCACCATCACAGCCATCACCTACCGCATGTCCTATGACTTCGTATTGAAGAGTGACGAACTCTCTTCCGAGGAGAAAAAACTCTTCCTGGAACGGAACGCCGCCCAATTCTATGGGTTCAACCGCCTGATAGAACTTCCCTATATCAAAAACATGTCTGAATAATCCCCCTAATAAAACAATAGAAACGATGAAAGCCATTCAAATCACTTCACCGCTCCACATGGAAACGGTAGAAATAGAAAAGCCCGTCCTGAAACCGGGCGGAGTATTACTGAAGGTCCACTATGTGGGTTTCTGCGGTTCTGACCTCAACACCTTCCTGGGACGTAATCCCATGGTGAAACTGCCGGTCATCCCCGGCCACGAAATAGGAGCCGTCATTGCTGCCACAGGAGAAGGTGTTCCGGTCTCTCTGCAGCCCGGCATGAGTGTTACGGTGAACCCCTATACCAACTGCGGCAAGTGCGCCTCGTGCCGCAACAACCGTGTGAACGCCTGTGAACACAACGAGACCTTAGGCGTGCAACGCAACGGTGCCATGACCGAGTATCTCGCCATACCCTGGGAGAAAGTGATACCGGCCAACAGTCTTTCGCCACGCGACTGTGCCCTGATAGAGCCTATGAGCGTGGGATTTCATGCCGTATCACGTGCACAGGTGACCGACATTGATTGTGTCATGGTCATCGGCTGCGGTATGATAGGTGTCGGAGCCATTGTGCGGGCAGCACTGCGTGGTGCCACCGTCATAGCCGTAGACATTGACGATGAAAAGCTGGCATTAGCCGCCCGACTGGGTGCTGTCCATTGCATCAACTCACGCACCCAGTCGCTCCACGAACGCCTGCAGGAAGTGACACAGGGACTGGGTCCCGATGTAGTCATTGAAGCTGTGGGCAGTCCCGAGACCTATATCACGGCAGTCAACGAAGTGGGTTTTACGGGCCGTGTGGTATGTATCGGGTATGCCAAGTCTGAGATTTCCTTCCAAACGAAATATTTTGTGCAGAAGGAGCTGAACATCTACGGCTCACGCAACGCTCTTCCGACCGACTTCCGTGCCGTTATCCACTATCTGGAGCAGGGCACTTGTCCCAAAGAACAACTCATCAGCAGCATCGTCTCCCCCGAACAGGCATCTACCGCCATGCAAGCATGGGCAGCCGACCCCGGGAAAGTGTTCCGCATACTCGTGGAGATAGCATAGAAAAGCACAAAAAGCCCCATTGTTCTCACAACAACGGGGCTTCACAAATGTATTAATCTATCATTTGCCTAATTTAAGGCATGTCATAAAAAGAAAGGTCTTCTGTTTATTTCAGTTCTTTCAACTCCCAAGCCAAAGCACTGGCACCAAGCACAGCGGCATCGGCATCCTTCAGTTCTGACATCAGGAGTTTGGTCTTGCCCTTATAGATGGGAAGCACATTGTCGTCAATGGCTTTCTGAATAGGTTTGAAGATGTAGTCACCCGACTTGGCCAGACCACCAAACAGCACAATAGCCTCAGGACTGGAGAAAGCGATGAAATCTACCAACGCTTCACCCAGCAAAGTGCCGGTAAAGTCAAAAATATCCTGTGCAATCTTGTCACCCTTCACGGCTGCATCATATACATCCTTGGAAGTGATTTCTTCGGCAGGAATGGCACGGAGCAAACTGGGTTCGGTGCTTGCGGCAAGGAATTCACGGGCAGAGCGTGCTACACCCGTAGCCGAGCAATAAGTCTCCAGACACCCCTTGCGACCACAACCACACGTGCGTCCATTCTCACGACGGATAATGGTGTGACCCAATTCGCCGGCAAAGCCGTCATGTCCATAAACCATCTGTCCGTTGATGACGATACCGCTACCAACGCCTGTACCCAGCGTAATCATGATGAAATCCTTCATGCCACGAGCGGCGCCGTAAGTCATTTCGCCGATGGCGGCGGCATTGGCGTCATTGGTCAGTGCCGTGGGAATGCCCAGGCGTTCTTCAAACATGGCAGCCAAGGGGATAATGCCCTTCCAGGGAAGATTGGGTGCATACTCAATGGTTCCGCTATAATAGTTACCGTTGGGAGCGCCTACACCGATACCTTTCACCTTATCGGCACCGCCATTGGCGGCAATCAGCGCAGCCAGGTTCTTGCAAACTTCGTCTACGTAATCTTCTGCTTTCTCATAGGCACCGGTTTTGATAGAGCTACTGGCTATGATGGTTCCACGTGCATCTACAATACCAAAGACGGTGTTGGTTCCGCCTATGTCAATGCCCACTACATAGGGCTTTTCCATACTTGAATTCATGATATCAATCTCTTTTAAATGGTTAGTTAGTTAAATGTTTATGCTACAAAAGTCATAAAGAAAAACGAGATAGCAAAATCTTTCTTGAAAAAAGTGCATTTTGGTTGCAACTTTTCACTACTACCGAGCGTCTAATAGGAAAAATTCAAATAGAAAATAACGTGATTCACCTTAAAGACATCAACAAGACCTATTACAACGGAGCACCGCTCCACGTGCTGAAAGGTATTAACCTGGACATTGCCAAGGGAGAGTTCGTCTCCATCATGGGTTCATCAGGCTCGGGCAAATCCACCTTATTGAATATATTGGGCATCCTGGACAACTATGACACCGGCGAGTATTACCTGAACGGCACTCTCATCAAGGGATTGAGCGAGAACCGTGCTGCCGAATACCGCAACCGCCTGATTGGCTTCATCTTCCAGTCATTCAACCTCATTTCCTTCAAGAATGCCATGGAGAACGTGGCTCTGCCGCTGTTCTATCAAGGAGTGGGCCGACGCAAGCGGAACGCCTTGGCACTGGAATACCTGGACCGCTTGGGACTGAAAGATTGGGCACACCACATGCCCAACGAGATGAGCGGCGGACAGAAACAGCGTGTAGCCATTGCCCGCGCCCTCATCACCAAGCCGCAAATCATCCTGGCCGACGAGCCTACCGGAGCCTTGGACAGTAAAACCTCTGTAGAGGTGATGCAGATTCTGAAAGAGTTGCACGCCGAGGGGATGACCATTGTTGTGGTGACCCACGAGAGCGGTGTGGCCAATCAGACGGACAAGATTATCCACATCAAGGACGGTATCATCGGCAGCGTAGAAGAGAACCTGGAACATAATGCTTCACCCTTCGGGATTAACGGAATGATGAAATGATTGACCTGTTTCAAGAGATTTACAGCACCATCAGGCGCAACAAGCTGCGCACCTGCCTCACCGGTCTGGCCGTAGCCTGGGGCATCTTCATGCTCATCGTGCTCCTGGGAGCCGGCAACGGCCTGCTGAATGCCTTCGAGAAGCAAAGCGAAGGCATGGCCATGAATTCGATGCAGATATGGCCGGGAAGAACCAGTAAAGCCTACAAAGGACTGAAAGAAGGCAGAAACATCAAGCTCACCGATAAAGAGTTGGAAGTGACCCGCAAGCTAACGGAACACATCACTTATGCCAGCGCCACGATTTCGCAAAGCGGAGTAAACCTCAGCTATGGGGACGACCATGTATCCATCGAACTGGACGGCGTGATGCCCAACTATCCGCAAACCAACGGCATAAAGGTAAAGAGTGGCCGTTTCATCAATGAACTGGACATTCAGGATAAGCGCAAAGTGATCGTCCTTCACGAGAAGACCATAGAAATGCTGTTCGGCAGTAAGGAGTTCGATGCACTGGGGGAGGTGGTGAACGCCAGCGGACTGGTTTATCGCATTGTGGGAATCTACACCGACAACAACAGCTATTCTCCTCCCGCCTATCTGCCGTTCACCACCCTGCAGCTTATTTATAATAAAGGAAAGGAAGCAGACTCCTTCGTCTTCCTCACCAAAGATCTGAATACGCTGGAAGAGAGCGAAGCTTTTGAGAAAGAATACCGCAGTGCCATAGGCGCCATCCAGCAATTCGACCCCACGGACAACAGTGCCATCTGGATATGGAACCGCATTCGCCAATACCTGCAGCAGGAAGCGGGCAACAGCATCCTGCGCACAGCCATCTGGGTCATCGGCATCTTCACCCTGCTTAGCGGCATTGTGGGAGTCTCCAACATCATGCTCATCACCGTGAAGGAACGTACACACGAGTTTGGCATACGCAAGGCTTTGGGGGCCAAGCCCTCTTCCATCCTGCGGCTGATTATCGTGGAGAGCGTGGTCATCACCACCTTCTTCGGCTACATCGGCATGGTGGCCGGCATCGGTGTCACCGAATACATGAACATGGTGGCTGGCACGCAGGTCATGGACATCGGTATAGCCTCGGCCACCGTCTTCGACAATCCTACCGTAGACCTGCGCATCGCCCTGCAGGCCACCTTCACTCTGATTGTAGCGGGCACTCTTGCCGGATTCTTCCCTGCACGTAAAGCGACAAAAATCAGACCGATAGAAGCCCTGATGGCCAACTGAGTCACGGGCAATGACCTATGTTTAACGAGGAATAGTTTTTATCCATGCGAATAGACATCGACCGATGGGAAGAGATTCTCATCACCATAACAAGAAACAAGACACGCAGCCTGCTGACGGCATTCGGCATCTTCTGGGGCATCTTCATGTTGGTGGCCCTGATGGGCGGCAGCCAAGGCATGCAGGAGAGTATGGCCGCCAACTTCGAAGGCTTCGCCACCAACTCGGGCTTCATGACCATGAACCAGACGAGCAAAGCCTACAAGGGCTTCCGCAAAGGACGCTGGTGGAGCATGGAGTTGCAGGACGTGGAACGTATCAGGCACATGGTGCCCGAGGTGGACGTCATCACCCCGACCAATGCCCGATGGGGCATGAACGCCGTACACGGCAACTATAACATCTCTTGCACGCTGAAGGGAGTCTATCCCGAATATGGCGAGATTGAGACTCCCATCATCAGTTACGGACGCTATATTAATAATGTAGACATCAAGGAGCGACGCAAGGTGTGCGTCATCGGCAGACAGATTCATGAAGCCCTCTTTCCTCAGGGTGAGGACCCTTGCGGCCAACGGCTCTGCATCGACGGCATCTACTATCAGATTATCGGCGTCAATACCACGGAGGGGAATATGAACATCAACGGCAATGCCCGCACCAGCATCACCATCCCCTTCAGCACCATGCAGCAGAACTACAACTTCGGCACCCACATCCAGTTGCTCTGCTACACGGCACGGCCTGGCCACCCCATCTCGGAGGTGGAGAAGCAGGTGGAAAACGTGGTGAAGCGTGCCCACCTCATCCATCCCGATGACAAGCAGGCCATCATCAAAGTGAACGCCGAAGCCATGTTCTCCATGATAGACAACCTCTTCAAGGGTATCAGAATACTGAGCTGGATGGTGGGACTCGGCACGCTGTTTGCCGGAGCCATCGGAGTTTCCAACATCATGATGGTGACCGTGAAGGAACGTACCACGGAAATCGGCATACGCCGGGCCATCGGCGCACGCCCCAGAGACATCCTGACACAGATTCTCTCGGAGAGCATGGTGTTGACCAGTCTGGCAGGTCTGGCAGGCATCTCCTTCGGCGTACTCGTGTTGCAGGTGCTGGAAAGTGCCGTCAACGAGCCGGGCATCGTGAAGACCCACTATCAGGTCTCCTTCGGTCTGGCCATAGGCACCTGCCTGCTCCTTGCGTTGTTGGGCATGCTGGCCGGCCTGGCTCCGGCCTACCGCGCCATGGCCATCAAACCGATAGAGGCCATCAGAGATGACGGATGACAGAATCTGGCAAAACGAACAAGACAATCAAGCAATCTATAAATAACCATAAATAAAGATGAAAACAAGAAAGAAAATCGTGAGAATCGGCGTATTGGTGGCCGTAGCAGCCATCATCGTCTGGACCTTTGTCTTCCTGTACAGAAAATCACAACCGGTGGTGACAGTCTATGAGATTGTATCCCCCGAAGTTACCGACCTGGAAAAGACCACCGTAGCCACCGGCAAGGTGGAGCCGCGCGACGAAGTCCTCATCAAGCCACAGATTTCGGGCATCATCTCCGAGGTGTACAAGGAGGCCGGACAAAGCGTGAAGCAGAACGAAGTCATCGCCAAGGTGAAGGTTATTCCCGAACTGGGCACCCTGAACTCCGCAGAGAGCCGCGTGCGTCTGGCTGAAATCAATGCCGGCCAGGCCGAGACCGACTTTGCCCGTGTCAAGAAGCTCTATGAAGAGCAACTCATCAGCCGTGAAGAGTATGAGAAGAGCGAAGTGGGCGTGAAGCAGGCCCGCGAAGAACTGCAGACGGCCAAGGACAACCTGGAAATCGTGAAGGAGGGTATCACCAAGAGCAACGCTTCGTTCAGCAGCACCCTGATTCGCAGCACCATCGACGGCCTCATCCTGGATGTCCCCATCAAGGTGGGCAATTCGGTCATCATGAGCAACACTTTCAATGACGGCACCACCATCGCCACCGTGGCCAACATGAACGACCTCATCTTCCGTGGCAATGTGGACGAGACCGAAGTGGGACGCATACACGAAGGGATGCCGGTGAAACTCACCATCGGTGCCTTACAAGGAATGACGTTTGAGGCCAACCTGGAATACATCTCCCCCAAAGGTGTGGAAGAGAACGGTGCCAACCAGTTTGAAATCAAGGCCGCCCTCTCCGCCCCCGACAGCGTACAGATTCGCTCGGGCTACAGCGCCAATGCCGAGATTGTGCTGGAGCGTGCCCATCAGACTCTGGCTCTGCCGGAACGTACCATCGAGTTCAGCGGCGATTCCACCTTTGTTTACGTTCTGACCGACAGTCTGCCCGAACAGAAGTTTGAGCGACGCCCCATCCAAGTGGGCATGAGCGACGGCATCAGGATTGCCGTGAAGAGCGGACTCAGTGCACAAGAGAAAGTGAGAGGCAGCAAGAAATAACCCAACCAACCCTATCATTATGAAAGCAAGAATCCTACTCCTAAGCATCGGGCTGGTCTCCGGCCTCTTCCTGGGAAAGGCCAACGCACAAGAGCGATGGAGCCTGCGCCGATGCATTGACCACGCCATAGCGCACAACATCAACATCCGGCAAACGGCCAACGCCGCCGAGCAGAGTGCCGTAGAAGCCCATACTGCCAAATGGGCCCGCCTGCCCAATCTGAATGCATCGGCCTCGCAAGGCTGGAACTGGGGACGCGCCCAGACGGCCGTAAAGAACGAGGATACGGGAGACTATTCCACCGTCTACGTGAACACCAGCAGCAACAACACCAACCTCACGCTGGGCACCAGCATTCCCCTCTTCACAGGTCTGCAGATTCCCAACCAGCAGGCATTGGCCAAGCTGAACCTGAAGGCAGCCGTCGCAGACCTGGAGAAGGCCAAGCAGGACATCGCCATCAACATTGCCTCGGCCTATCTGCAGGTGCTCTTCAATCAGGAACTGCACCAGGTGGCCGTCACTCAGGTGGAACTGAGCCGCCAGCAACTGGCACGCATCGAACGTCTGGCCCAGTTGGGCAAGGCATCGCCTGCCGAAGTGGCCGAATCCAAAGCCCGCGTGGCACAAGACGAGATGCAGGCCGTGCAGGCCGACAATAACCGTCGCATTGCTCTCCTCGACCTGAGCCAGCTCATCGAGCTGGAGTCTCCCGAGGGCTTCCTGCTGGAGAATCCCGATACGCGCCTGGTGCTTGCCCCACTCACGCCGCCCGAAGAGATCTATCAGACCGCCCTGGTCAGCAAGCCCTCCATACAGGCCGCACAATATCGGTTAGAAGGCAGCAAGCACAGCATACGCCTGGCACAAAGCAGTTTCTATCCGCAACTGACGTTGAACGGCAGCCTGGGCACGAGCTACTACTCCACCATAGACCGCACCTTCTCGCAACAGATGCACGACAACTTCAACAAGTATGTGGGCCTGAACCTCAGCATTCCCCTTTTCAACCGCTTCAGCACACGCAACCGGGTGCGCACCGCACGCCTGCAGCGCGAAAACTATGCCTTGCAGCTGGATGCCGCCAAGAAGACGCTCTACAAAGAGATTCAGCAGGCATGGTACAACGCCCTGGCCGCCGAGAGCCAATACACCAGCAGTTCATCGGCCGCCTTGGCCAGCCAGGAGTCCTTCCGCCTGATGAGCGAGAAGTACGACAACGGCAAAGCCACTGCCGTGGAATACAATGAGGCCAAGCAAAACCTGATGAAGGCACAAAGTGACGAACTGCAGGCTAAGTATGAATACCTGTTCCGCACCAAAATCCTTGCCTTCTACAAAGGGGAAGAAATCAAGTAGTGCTTTTCGCCCGTCGTCCATACACGTCTCGTCCGTCGTCCACACATGTTTCGTCCGTCGTCCATACATGTCCCGTCCACGGACCGGACGTGTATGGACCAAACGGCATAAATATCGGGTGAAAAAGCAATAACCATTTTCCTTCCCATTCTACAAAATTAATCAACATCGGTATTTTTATCTTCAGTTAAGAGCGATTAGCTGAAAGACAACAGTATCAACCGGAAGAGTATCTATAGAGCAGGATTACACTCTTCCTCAAAAAGGTATTACGGGTACAAAAAGTACTTTCATGTACCAAATTCTCCACTTATTCAGAGTCTATATTTTAATTAATATCCGATTAATTTCTGATTAATCGGATATTAAGTCTTTTATTAAGGTGATAAAGGTATCTTTGGGCTAATAAAAAACCACCGCAACAATGCGGAAAGCCTCAAAAGACATACAAACTTCTAACCTATAAATAATATGAACAAGAATTATTCTGACTCTTCATCCCGCAAGCCGTTCTTTCCAAGGAGACTTGCAACATTCCGGCAATGGGTTGCAGCCGGCTTACTGACGCTGCTCCCTATCAGTGCCTGCCAGGCACAGACCGAGCCGACCATCCAACCCAGCATCACTACCCAATTCCCGACCAATGACTGGGTCGTATCGGACTACGTTGTCACCGACTTCGGTGCCAAGGCCGAACCTGGATTTGACAACAGGTCTGCTTTCCAGTTGGCCATTGATGCTGCCTACAAGAACGGCGGCGGTGTGGTCTACATACCGGCCGGGAACTATGAATTCCGAAGTACCTACATCGGACACAAGACCGTCAGAGTGAGACGGGGACGCTCAGAAGGCCGACAGGAATTCCACTACGAGTATGTCCTGCGGTTGCATCCGGGCGTACAGCTTCGCGGAGACTGGACCAATCCGGAGACAAATGGCGGAAAAGTGCTCGGTACCATCCTTGAAGTACGTGTAGGGAAGGATGCTCCCAACCACGATGGCAGCGTGGAGAGCTGGTGGAACGACAGCCAGGCCGGCAATGCCCTGCGCACCACCTACACCAGCATTGCCGACCGATTCATCGAAATGAATGCCGGAACGGGAGTAACCAACCTCTCCATCTGGTATCCCGAACAGAAGATAGACGACATCAGGCCCTACCCCTGGACACTGTTTCAGGCTCAAGGAGACTGTGCCACGATAGACCGGGTGACTCTGGTCAACGCCTACAACGGTTTCTACTCGGCACCGAGCGAGCTGCACTACGTCAAGGACAGCTACCTGACTCCCCTGAACAAAGGCGTTGAGGTGCACGTGTGTACCGACATCGGCCGCATTGAGAACGTGAAAATCAATCCCCGCTACTGGGCCGAGTCGGGACTTCCCGGTGCTCCCTCTCTTGAAGCACTCACTGCTCACACCCTGGATGCCGCCACCGGTTTCCAAATGCATCGTTCGGACTGGGAGTATGTATCCGGCCTCAACGTATCCGGCTACAAGACGGGAGTATGGATTGGGCGCGAACCGGGCTATGCCGATGCTCCCAACGCACAGTTGTATGACATACACGTGGATAATTGCCGCGACGGACTGTATGTGGAAGACGTTAACCCCTACGGTATTCTCATCTCCAACTCCTTCTTCGGAGGCAGGAAGGATGGCCATTCTGCCTACTTCCATAAAGATTTTGCCACATCGGTACAGTTCAACGGAGTTAACTTCGCCGGTAGTGTCGTCAGCGATGGCAAGGATGGGGTCATTTCCTTTGAAAACTGCCGCTTCATCGACTATACCGACTATGCCCTGAAGGTGAACAGCGGCAACGTTCTGCTCTCACAATGCCATTTCAACAAGCCCACCGGACACCTCTACTTAGGCAACGAAATGAACAGCTTGAAATCAGTGAACAGCGGACTGCACAACCGTCTGGCCATCGACAACCAAAGCCGTGCGGCCAAGGTGGAAATCATCAATGGAAAGAAGTATGCCTTCACCCCCATTCCACAGAACATTCCGACAGACATTGCCCGACATCCCAGACCCGCATCCAACAACGTACTGCGGGTGGATTTACCCAAAGCCAGCGGTTTCAACAACGACCGCCCCACCCAGGATGTGGCCGCCGACCTGCAAGCCGCACTTAACCGGCTGAAGGCAGCCGGTGGCGGCACACTCTATCTCCCGGCCGGCAGATACTTAGTGGAAAGTCCCATCAAGGTTCCCTCAGGAGTCGAATTGAGAGGTTCATGGGACGTACAACACCACACACAAGGCGGCGGAACAGCCCTCTTCACCAACTATGATGGCGGAGCGGAAGGCGAGAACGGTGTCTCTCTCATCCAGTTGGAGAGCAAGGCCGGCCTGCGCGGTCTGTCACTGGTGCAACTCAACATCATCTCTGACGGCTACAGTGTGAGAAATCCTCGAAAGGCCCCCTTCCTGGTGCAAGGCCAAGGCCCCGAGGTTTATCTCATCAACGTCACTATCCCCATAGCGGACAAGGGGATTGACCTGGCCTCCTACAACACCAGTGGTCATTACGTGGACTATCTGGGCGGCATGCCTCTGAGAGCCGGCATCTGGGTGGGTGGCGGAGCCGAAGGAGGCTTCATCCGCAACATGCAATTCAATCCTCACTACGGTTCCCGCCTGCCCGAAGGCGGACAAGGCTACCCGGAGGCTTTCATGATGCGCTATGTACAGTCCAACTGCAGCGCACTGAAGTTTGCCGATGTCAAGAACCAGACCATCTTCAACAACTTCGTCTATGGCTCCGTCTACGGCATACACTTCCTGAAAGATGCCATCACCGGCAAATATCCCGGCAGCATGACAGTCATCGGACACGGATCTGACGGTTGCACCTACTCGCTGTTCGTAGAAGATGCCGACAAGGATACCAAAATCGTGGCCATCAACTCCGAACTGGTGAACACGCAGATTCCCGACGAGCCGGTCAGGTCTTATGTCCTCATGGGCGACGAGGAAAAGACGGAAAAGATTCATCCCAAGGCTCAGCTGATTCTCTACAACAGTGCTTTCTGGGGAAGTCCGGTCTATGGCGCCATCGTGAACAACGGCATCCTGTCGCTCCAACAGGCCAACTTCACACGCTCCGGCGGACAAGGAGTGGACGTAAGAGGCGGCAAGGCGCGTATCTACAGTTCCTACTTTGCCCAAAAGCTGAAAACCGGAGAACACTACATGCGCTTGGGCAAGAACGCCCACTCCATAGAGGCTACCAACAACTACTACACCTCTGGATTCCGGATAGACAACTCCTACAAGAAGAGTGTCAACGGAACGGACAAGCAGTAATCCTCCCCTAAAAACAACAGACCAAGAAACAACACTATTAATTCCACTCATATGATGAAGAAGATTTTATTCCTGACTCTGTTTCTGTATGGCATGGCAACCTTGCTCCATGCACAGAGCAAACACAGCAAAGAGACTTTATATCCCACCTATAACGGTCTGATTATGGCCGGCTATCAAGGATGGTTCCGCGCTCCCGGCGACGGCAGCAAGCAGGGCTTCGGCCACTATGGAGTAGGCAAGGCTTTCGACGAGACCCACTGCACCATAGACATCTGGCCGGATGTAAGCGAATATGAGAAGAGCTATGAGACCCCTTTCCGTCTGGCCAACGGTGAAAAGGCACGGGTGTTCAGTTCTTTGGACCGTTCCACCACCAATCTGCACTTCAAGTGGATGCAGGAATATGGTTTGGACGGTGTGTTCGTACAACGTTTCTTTGGAAACACACATCATTGGGACCCGGCATCGGCCACCAACCGCATTCTGGCCAACACGTTGGAAGCCGCATCCCAATACGAGCGGGCCATCGCAGTGATGTATGACCTCTCCGGTCTGAGGGCCACGGGCGAGGACTGCTCTTCCATCATTGAAGACTGGAAGCACCTGGTTGATGACCTGAAAGTCACCAACCAGACGGGCACCAAGACCTACCTGCACCACAACGGCAGGCCAGTTGTGGCCATCTGGGGAGTGGGATTCCCCGACCGTCCCTACAACATCCGCCACATCGGTCTGGAGCGGTTGATGGACTTCCTGCAGAACGACCCTGTATATGGCGGCTGCGCCGTGATGTTGGGCGTACCCACCTTCTGGCGCACCTTGGAGGCTGACTGCATCCACGACAGCTACCTGCATCGCCTGATAAAGAAGGCCGACATCGTACTGCCTTGGACCATACAGCGTTTCTCTCCCCTGCTGCACAACGACATGGACCGTTTCAGAGACCTCATTGCCGGCGACATCCAATGGTGTGAAGAGAACGGAACGGACTATGTGCCGGCCGTCACTCCCGGCTTCAGTTGGCACAACCTCAGCCGCATAGAGTTTCCCGATGACGTGAAGCCGGTGGGCAGCATTCCCCGACAGGGAGGGCGTTTCTATTGGCAACAGCTCTCCACAGCCATCCAGGCCGGAGCCAAAATGATTTATGTGGCCATGTTCGACGAAGTGGATGAAGGCACTGCCATCTTCAAGTGCTCGGACAATCCGCCCGTCAGCGACACCGCCAAATTCATCACCATGGACGGCCTGCCTTCCGACCATTACCTGTGGCTGACCGGCGAGGCTGCCCGCATCCTGAGAAAAGAGAAACCATTAACCTTCAAGATTCCCACAAGAAAATGAAGAAAATACTCTTCCTGGCAATGAGCGCAGCAGGACTTCTGGCCTGCACCGACGCGAGCAAGAGTCTCTCTTACACAGAGCGTGTCAATGTGTTTATCGGAACCGGAGGACACGGACACACCTTCCCGGGTGCCACCCTGCCGCACGGTATGGTACAGCTGAGTCCCGACACCCGACAAGTGGGATGGGATGCCTGTGCAGGCTATTACTATGACGACTCCTCCATCATGGGATTCAGTCATACGCACCTGAGCGGAACCGGCATAGGCGATTATGGAGACATCCTCTTCATGCCCGTGGTTGGCGACAAGCCACTGCGACCGGGCAGCAACGAACACCCCGAGGAGGGCTACCGTTCTCGCTACTCTCACCGGAACGAAAGTGCTGTCCCGGGCTACTATGAGGTGATGCTGGACGACGACTCTATTCATGCAGAACTGACAGCCACCCTCCGCACAGGATGGCACCGTTACACCTATCCTGCCGGTAGCGATGCCCGTGTGATTATCGACATGAGTCCCAGCATTCACCACCGCAACCATCCGGTGACCCGTTTGCGCGTGCTGAACGACACGACCATCGTGGGCATGAGGGAAGTGCGTGGTTGGGCACCCCGCCGCACCATCTACTTCCATGCCGTGACCTCCTCACCTTTCAAGGCCCGTTTCTTTGCCAACGAGCAGCAGGCAGTGGAGGGCGATTCGGTCTCTTCGCGTGATGCCAAGGGCATCCTGAGCTTCAGCCAACTGCCGGCAAACGGCGAACTGCTGATAAAGGTCGGTCTCTCTGCCGTGGATGAGGAAGGCGCACGCCGCAATCTGGAAACCGAAGCAACCGGATGGGACTTTGAAGGCACAATGGCCAAGGCCGATATGGCGTGGAACAAGGAACTGGGTGTCATCGATGTGGAGACCAAGGACAACGACCTTCGCACCATCTTCTACACCTCACTGTATCATGCCTTTGTACACCCCAGCATCGCCTCGGACGTAGACGGACGCTACCGCACCATGAGTCAGGAGATAGCCCAAGACACGGCCTACATGAACTACACGGTCTTCTCCCTGTGGGACACTTTCCGTGCCGCCCATCCCTTCTACACCATTGCCACGCCCGACAAGAACGAAGCCTTCATCCGTACCCTGATGCGCAAGTATGAGGAGGGCGGCATTCTGCCCAAGTGGGAACTGGCCTCTACCGAGACCGGCACCATGATTGGCTATCACGCCGTCTCCGTCATTGCCGATGCCTTGATGAAGCGCCAAGGTAACCATGACCTGAACAAGTTACTCGAAGCCTGCGTGCGTTCATCGGTCTATGACACGACAGGCATCACACCGGTCATGGATCGGCAGGTGCTCCACGGCAAGATGATGTCGCATGCCATCAAGTACAAGAACGAGCTGGGCTACATTCCTTGCGACAAGGTCGGCGGTTCAGTTTCCCAAGCCCTGGAGTTTGCCTACAACGACTGGCTGATAGCCATGCTGGCCAAGGAGTGCAACCGGAAAGACCTGTTCGACCAATACATGCAGCTCTCCAAAGCCTACCGCCACTACTTCGACCCGGAGACCAAACTGATGCGCGGACGCCTGAGCGATGGCAGTTGGATTACTCCCTTCGACCCCTCATCGGTGGAACGTCCCTCCAACTATGTAGAGGGCAATGCCTGGCAATGGGCCTGGTTCGTACCCCATGACGTGGACGGATTGATGGAGCTGGTAGGAGGCCGCGAAGCATTCAAGGCCCATCTGGACACCCTGTTCACAACCAGTTCGGAACTGACAGGCGACCCCAACGCAGCTGCCGATGTCACCGGCATGATTGGCCAATATGCCCACGGCAACGAGCCCAGTCACCATATACCTTATTTATATAACTACGTCGGTGCTCCCCACAAGACACAGGAACTGGTCGACCAGATTCTGCAGACCCTCTACCACAACGACCCGAATGGTCTGTGCGGCAACGAGGACGTAGGCCAGATGTCTGCCTGGTACCTGCTCAGCTCTATGGGTTTCTATTCGTTCTGTCCCGGAAGGCCGACCTATGAAATCGGACGTCCGCTGTTCGACAAGGTGACCATCCACCTGAACAACGGTAACGACTTCGTCATCCGTGCCATCAACAACAGTCGTCAGAACAAGTATATCCGCTCCATGAAGCTGAACGGAAAGGAACTCAGCGAACCCCGCTTCTCACACTTCGACCTGATGAAGGGCGGTGAACTGGTATTTGAAATGAAAGGAGAATAAAGATAATGAAAAGAGCTTTGATTTGTACCACCCTGGCCCTATCCATAGCGATTGCGGGCCATGCCGGGAACCGGCCCTCCATCTACAAGAAAGGATGGATAGACTTCAACAAGAACGGAGTAAAGGACATCTATGAAGACCCGCAGGCCGGCATAGAAGAGCGCATCGCCGACCTGATGGAACAGATGACCCTGGAAGAGAAGACCTGCCAGATGGCCACGCTCTACGGTTCGGGACGTGTATTGAGCGATGCCCTGCCCACCGAAGCATGGAAAGAGAAAATCTGGAAAGACGGTATAGGCAACATAGATGAACAGGCCAATGGCATAGGCGACTTCGGTTCTACCCTCTCCTATCCCTACAAGAACAGTGTGCAGAACCGTCACACCATCCAACGTTGGTTCGTAGAAGAGACCCGTCTGGGCATTCCGGTGGACTTCACCAACGAGGGCATCCGTGGTCTCTGCCACGACCGGGCTACCATGTTCCCAGCCCAATGTGGTCAGGGAGCCAGCTGGGACAAAGAACTGATTAGCGAAATAGCCCGTGTCACGGCCGAAGAGGCCAATGCCTTGGGCTACACCAACATCTATTCCCCCATCCTGGACCTTGCACAAGATCCCAGGTGGGGACGCGTGGTGGAGTGCTACGGTGAAGACCCCTATCTGGTGGGCGAACTGGGCAAGCGCATGATTACCGGCTTGCAAAGCAGAGGACTGGTGGCTACTCCCAAGCACTTTGCGGTCTACAGCATTCCTGTTGGCGGACGGGACGGCGGAACACGCACCGACCCTCACGTAGCTCCACGCGAGATGCGTACGCTCTATCTGGAATCTTTCAGGAAGGCCTTCTGCGATGCCGGTGCGCTGGGCGTGATGAGTTCCTATAACGACTATGACGGCGAACCGATTACGGGCAGTCACCACTTCCTGACCGAGATTCTCCGTCAGGAGTGGGGCTTCAAGGGATATGTGGTTTCAGACAGTGAGGCTGTGGAATACCTTCACTCCAAGCATGGAGTGGCAGCCGATGCTGTGGAGGGTGCGGCCATGGCCGTTAACGCCGGCCTGAACATCAGGACCAACTTCACCTATCCGCAAACCTTCATCCTGCCGTTGCGCCAGGCCATCAGCGAGGGCAAGGTCTCCCTGCAGACCATTGACAGCCGTGTGCGCGATGTGCTGCGTGTGAAGTTCATGCTGGGCCTGTTCGACAATCCTTATAAGGGTGATGCCCGCCAACCCGAATCGGTGGTACACAGCCGGGAGCATCAGGCTGTCTCCATGCGTGCAGCCTTAGAGTCCATCGTCTTGCTGAAGAACGAGAACAACATTCTCCCCCTCTCCAAGTCGGTGAAGCGTGTGGCCGTCATCGGTCCCAATGCCGACGAGGTGAAAAATCTGGTCTGCCGTTACGGTCCGGCCAATGCACCCATCAAGACCATCTACCAAGGCATCAAGGAGTATCTGCCCGATGCGGAAGTAAAGTATGCCAAGGGTGCGGAGATTATAGACAAGTATTTCCCTGAGAGCGAGCTGTATGACATTCCGTTAGATGCCGAAGAGCAGGCTCTTCAGGACGAGGCCGTAGCCCTGGCCCGAGAGTCGGATGTCTGCATACTGGTGCTTGGCGGCAACGAAAAGACGGTACGCGAGGAGTTCTCACGCACAGACCTGGACCTGTGTGGCCGTCAGGAAGAGTTGCTGCGTGCAGTCCATGCCACCGGTGTACCGGTTGTGCTGGTCATGGTGGACGGACGTGCCGCTACCATCAATTGGGCCGAGCGTCATGTACCGGGCATTCTCCATGCTTGGTTCCCCGGTGAGTTTATGGGCGATGCCGTCAGCCAGGTGCTGTTTGGCGACTACAATCCCGGTGGCAAACTTCCCGTAACCTTCCCCCGCTCCGTAGGCCAGATACCTTTCGCCTTTCCCTTCAAACCCGGGTCGGCCTCATCAGGACGCGTACGGGTGACGGGCACTCTGTTCCCCTTCGGTCATGGATTGAGCTACACCGACTTCACCTACAGCGCATTGGAAATCAAGCAGCCGCGCATCGGCGTGCAGGGAAGTGTGCAACTCTCCTGCAAGGTGAAGAACAGTGGTCAGGTGGCTGGTGACGAAGTGGTGCAGCTCTACCTGCGCGATGATGTCAGCAGTGTCACCACCTATGTAAAGGTGTTGCGTGGTTTTGAGCGTATCCACCTGGAGCCTGGCGAAGAGAAGCGTGTAGAGTTTACCCTCACGCCCAGGGAGTTGGGGCTTTGGGACAAGCACAACCGCTTTGTCGTAGAGCCGGGCAGCTTCACTGTTATGGTGGGCAGTTCCTCCAAAGACATCCGCCTGCAAGGGAAGTTTGAGGTAGAATAAGAAACTCAGGGAAAGCGGATAATAAAAGAAGGGAATAAATTCAAAACAGCTTCTGAAAGCATGCATAAATAAAATCAAAACAGTTTCTAAGTCGGAGCATTATAACAGATGAGGGTGTGCATTCCATAGAATGCACACCCTCATCTTTGTTTTCCGGAACTTCCCGAATCGGCATACCTAATCAGAGACAATCAAAAGAAAGTACAACGTATAAGACATAAGAAACAATGATTACCAGCTCGCTTAAAGTCTTTCCTTGCCGATTCCCTTCCAGATGCATGGGGCAATCAGGTTTTCGAGTGTTGGCGTATTCAAAACAATATTCGGAATCAAGCAATAACACCATTGGACTTATTGTCATTCATTGGAAAACGAGGAATGGGTGCTTTGGAGTTTATGCCTGAATCTTCGGGTATAAAGAAGTCGGAGCAACTGAATTTATTTCTCAATTCAGGTCTTTTGCAGAAAAGTATCTTGTAGAAGAGCGTTGGATTAGGGCTGTTGAAACTCGCTTAAACGAACTTCTAACGAGTTGGGGATTCGTTGATACGTCTAAAGATGTTGTGAATATTGAAATAGGAGATGTACTCTATGAAAATGTACGTATAGAACAGACCTATAAAGGCAATTATTATCTTTACGCAACCATAAATGACAAAGAACGTAAGTTTGTAATTAGCAAGAAAAGAGAAGAATATGCATTGCTGGAGAAACAAGGGATTGCAAACTTGGATACGGAATTCTTGAAAGGATTGATTGAAAAATTCATGGCATAAAAAAAGTTACCCGAAATATTCCCTATTTCAATCTCGATATGATTATATCGGTTGGCTATCGCGTAAACTCCAAGCGAGGTAATCTATTTGGTATTTGGGCAAACAAGGTACTCAAAGATTACCTTGTGAAGGGCTATGCTATCAATAATTCCTTAAACTTTTATACTTGTGCTTTAAAAATCAAGCATTTCACGACGGTAATCAAATGCCATCCAATATTGTTTTTGCAAAGATGGTGAAAGGAACGAACGGCCAAGCAGCTCTTTAACTAAAGGCTGTTCTGTTGCAAACATATCAATCTCCTGTTTTATTACTTTTTCAGGAAGTCCAATACGCTTACCGAACTCTTCAAAATCAGAACGACTGATTGTGTGAGTATCAGAAAATGCCATTCCCTCCTTAAAAAGACCTTTGTCAAGAGCGAAAATATGAGGATTCATAAGCTGCAAAGATGTATTGATAAGGTCATAGGCAGGAGATAAACGATATTCACCATTACGTTCTATTAAAGAAAAATTTTTTAAGTGTGCATCATCGTTCAGTGTAACAAAGTTAAATAAGATTATGCGAAAGAATCGTCGTATATCAACCAATGTTGCTTTGACATATTTATGGATTACCTCAGCACATTCTTCATAGCTGGCTTTGTCGTATTTGTAATTAGATCCTGCGTTATCTTTTGTGTAACCCAATAATGCAGCAAAGTCCTCTTGTTTGTATTTGCCCTTGCTGTGTACATCAAATCTGCGTGTAATATATGCAGGAGTTCCATCATCAAAGAAGCAAAGCGCATTTGCAGCCGTTTCAATACCATATACCTGTGATGCAATTTGCATGGTTACGTGCTCATTGGCCACACAAAAATCCTTATTTATGATTTGATATGCTGTGGGACGTGGTTTAAGAATGAATGTTCCTTGTTCTCCTTCACGAATATAACGTAGTTTATCATCATCTACAACAATGGAAAATTTGGGTTGAGCACCAGAAAGTGATATACGTCCAACACTTTTTACAGCTTCATTTGCCTGAACAGTTTCTGTGTCTGGACTTGGTTCAGAGAAAATATGAGATACAGCATGACCGTCAAACAAAGTTCTTTGAGCAATAGGCGAATAGGTATCATAGCCCTCTTGTAATATGGGAGGGCAAACAGTTAAATCTTTCATAATTCTATTGGTTTAACGGTAATGGCTCCAACGGTATCATATTGACAAGTAGCCAATAGTATTCCAAAATCATCTTCAGGATCAATACGAAGTAGTTGAGATTGTATTTGGCGATTG
>JAFURM010000019.1 GCA_017471925.1 Bacteroides sp. | reverse complement strand
TCTGCTTTGTTGCAAGAAAGGTTAGTTTGGTATCAATCATTAATATGTTTTTGAACACATCCTTTGTTAACTCATTATAGTAGTCTTCGCCACTTATTTGGATTTGCCATTTATCATGGGGTATAAAATTGAGACTTAATGTACTTTTGCCGTTCTTGGAAATTGTCGTACCTTTGTGCCGAAAACGTGGAATGATGGAAATATCAAACTGCAAATAGCACTGAAAAGAGAAGAAACACCCTTTATTGATACGCTTCGAGCGTTAAGAAACAATAAAAACGTTAAATCTTCACCTTTTAGAATGCACCCTTAAAGGTTATGACCATATTTCTGACTTATTACTCGCAAAACATTGAGTAATAACTGGTTGTAAATACTATAAGAGAATGGGAAAACATAGAGGCAGGCAATGATACGATTATAATTAAAGCGACAGAATTGGCAGGTTTATGCGATTAAGTTTTATGTCTTGTAAAAACATAATATAATAGTCCGTTAAGAATTTAGTGATAAGCTATGCGGCATCCGCCACAAACTCAAATAGTTCTTTGACAAGTTTGGCATTTAAAGTTCTGTACGGTCTTACTCCGGATTTTGTTATGTGTATAAGATATTATACAATTCCTAATACTCCGTTTAATAAAATCATTCTCAATCCTTCTGTTTCTGAATAAAAACTCCTATCTTTGACACATCGATTGTTATAGGCATAAAAGAATAGACAGATGAAGACATCCGGACGCAAACTTCCCATTGGGATACAGACATTTTCAGATATTCGCGAACAGGGGTATCTGTATGTAGATAAGACAGCATGGGTATGGACGATAGCCAATGAAGGCAAACCCTATTTCCTCAGCCGTCCTCGCCGTTTTGGAAAGAGCCTGTTGCTTTCTACCTTCGAAGCCTATTTCGAGGGGAGGAAGGAATTGTTCGAGGGGCTGGCCATCGAACAGTTGGAAGAGAAATGGGAGAAACATCCGGTGTTGCATCTGGACTTGAATGCCAGAAAATACGAGCAGCCGGAAGACTTGATAGCGATGCTGAATCAATATTTAGAAAAATGGGAGGCTGTCTATGGAAACGAAAAACAGGACCGGGCAGCAGAAGAACGCTTTGAATACATCATACAACGTGCTTGTGAACAAACCGGCAAGGGCGTGGTGGTCTTGGTGGACGAATACGACAAACCACTCTTGCAAGCCCTTCAAAACGAAGAACTCCTGGAAGCCTACCGGAACACTTTGAAAGCATTCTATGGGGTGTTGAAGAGTTGTGACCGCTACCTTCGTTTTGCCTTCCTAACCGGAGTGACCAAGTTCCCGCAAGTGAGCGTGTTCAGCGATTTGAACCAACTGAATGACATCAGCATGAGCCGGAGGTATGCGTCTGTCTGCGGCATCACCAAGGAAGAATTGCTTGCCAACTTTGCACCGGAGCTGGAAGAACTGGCCGAGGAGAACGACCTTACGGTGGAAGAGGCTATCGATACCATGACGGCACGATATGACGGCTATCGTTTCCACCCGAAAGGGGAGGGTGTCTTCAATCCGTTCAGCGTGCTGAATGCTTTTGATAAGAATGAATTTGGCAGTTATTGGTTCCAGACGGGTACGCCGACCTTCCTTGTCAAGCTGTTGAAAGACAGTGATTACGACCTCCGTACCTTGATGGATGGCGTTGAGACCTCTGCATCCGCTTTCACGGAGTATCGGGCGGAGGCGAGCAATCCGATTCCGTTGATTTATCAGAGCGGCTATCTCACAATAAAGAACTTTGACAAGCGTTTTTCGATGTACATATTAGGCTTCCCGAACGATGAAGTCCGTTATGGTTTCTTGAACTTCCTCGTTCCGTTTTATACCAAAGTGACGGACGATGAACGTAATTTCTATATAGGCAAGTTTATCAATGAATTGGAAAGTGGAAAAACGGATGCCTTCATGCAACGCTTCGAGGCGTTCTTTGCCGATTTCCCCTACGAACTGAACGACAAGACCGAACGCCATTATCAGGTCATCATCTATTTGGTATTCAAACTGATGGGACAGTTCACGCAAGCGGAGGTTCATAGTGCCAAAGGCCGTGCTGATGCCATTGTCCAGACTCCCGATTATGTCTACATCTTCGAATTTAAATTGAATGGCACCGCCGAGGAAGCCTTGCTGCAAATTGAAGAAAAGGGTTATGCAGAACCATTCAAGACCGATGGCCGTACACTTGTTAAGGTCGGTGTAGAATTTAGTGCCGAGGAACGGAACATCAAGCGGTGGTTAGTTGGGTAGTAATATAAAGTGAAACATGAAAACAAACATGTCATTTTTGTAATGGAACAAGCAATGGCGGCACCCGATGGGCACTACCATTTTTTATACCTCCTCCTCATAAAAATCCCCTCCAAGAAGCAGCTATTTATAGAAATTGTTGTATTTTTGCGAAAAAAATGGATAAAGATGAAAGAAAATTTGGAAATACCAAATAATTTATTAGCAAGCAAGCAAGCAAGCAAGCATTGACTCTATAAACCATAACGGATGGGCGGGAAGCCCGGACGAACCTTGCCCGTGCTTGGCAGGAGCGACAGCTCCCGCCAAGCACGGGCTTTTTCTTTCCCCTTCGTCATTCAGAGAATCTTTTTTTCCCTGTCATCCTGACGACCGAAGGGAGGAAGGATCTGACGAGTTGTTGAGCGAAGCGAAAAAAGCATACACGTGGATACTACCGAGACTCTTCGCTTCGCTCTGAGAGACAAATAGTCAAAGTATAGAAATCAAAAATCATAAATCAATAAGAACAATGAAGCAAGAACATCAAAAAATGATGGCGGCCTACGAGGCTCCGAAAGTAGAAGTGATTGAAGTGCAAGTCGAGAAAGGATTTGCAGAAAGTGGTGACATTGACCCCTACACAGAGGGAGATGGCTGGAGTTAATAACCATTAAAGACGAAAGAAAGATGAAGAAAGTATTTTTATGGATGGGAGCCATGCTCACGATGCTGGCAATGGCTCCGTCTTGTTCGGACGATATGGAGATGCCGGAACAGACCGAGAACTCGAACAAGCAACCGGTTATGACCATCATTGCCACACAGGGCGACGATGCCGAAAGCCGACTGGCATACAATCCCTCGGCAGACGGCAAGCAGATTGACATGACCTGGACGGAGGGCGATGCCCTCTATGTAACGGCGGACGATATGAACTTCGTGGAGTTCACCCTGACCGCTGGTGCAGGCACCAACAAGGGTACATTCACCCCGGCCACCGATGCCACGATTCCCAGCACATGGGTGAGTGGCACGACAAAACTCATGGCCTGTTACAAGAATGATGCGGCATTGCTTGTGCAACAATCAGAAATGTCAATGCTGGGTCTCATGTATGATAACGCCAATATCAACGCTATACAGACACAAACGGCCAATGCGGACATGAACCACCTGCTTAAATTCAACCACATGCAGTCTGCCATATTCACCTACGCAGCGGGAGAGTCGGTGAACTTGAAGTTCTCGCAGATGGGAGCCATCATGAAGTTTTCTCTTTCGGGTTTAGGCGGACAGACCGTGAAGTCTCTCAAACTGGTGGCTGGCGAAGAGGTATTATCTATGGGTTGTGTCTTAATGTACGGCCAATGGCAGATTCTGTATAGCTCAATCCAAACACTCTCGTTTGGCGATGCAGGAATCACCCTCGGTGCCGGCGAGACCCTGACAGCCTACATGATGCTGGGAGCCACGGAGAAGACTGAAGGAAAGACCATCACCCTCCTTGCTGAAACGGCAGCGGGCGGCTTCTACTCCACCACGCTGAGCGGCGGAAAACTGGAGGCCGGAAAGATATATTCCCTGAACAAAACGATGGCCGAGCACTCCTTCTTTGGCGGAGGCACGGGCACAGAGTCAGACCCCTACCGACTCTCTACGGCACAGCACCTGAAGGATTTGAATGACTGGATCAATCTGGAGTTTGAGACAGAGGGCGTGTACTTCCAGTTGCAAAGCGACATCGACCTGAGCAACGAGTGTGGCGAGGGTAAAGGCAACTGGATTCCCCGCATCGGTACGGATGGAAATTCTTTCGATTCGAATATGAACCCTATCGGTTTCAAAGGCACCTTCGATGGCCAGGGTCATACGGTGAAGGGGCTTTATTTCAACGACTCGGAAACGGAATATGTAGGCTTCTTCGGATGTGTGGCCAAAGGCGGTACGGTCAAAGACCTGCATGTGGAGGGTAACATCACTGCTGATCAGTATTCCGGCGGTGTGGTGGCCAATAATTGTGGTACCGTTTCCGGCTGCACCTTCAAGGGAACTGTCACTACCGATATCTATGGATGCGGCGGCATTGTGGGGAGTAATAGCGGAACAGTCGTTGGCTGCATCAACTACGGGACAGTCTCTTCTTCTTCCACAAACTCTGCTTACCCAAGCTACCCCGGTGGCATTGTTGGCTATATGGGTATAGATGGAGAGAATCCAGGCATCATAGCCTGCTACAATGTAGGAACGGTTTCCGGAACAACGGCCGGTGGAAGCATTGTCGGTGAGATAAACTACGCCACAAGCGTAAGTGTCATCGGCTGCTACGATGCCTTCAACAGCCTCAACATTATAGGCACTACCAACGAGAGCACCGTGACCGAGACCGCCAACTACACCAGCACCACCACCGACTGGGCCACGGCCATGACAGAGATGAACACCGCCATCAACAGCTACGGCTGGCAGTATGTGGAAAATACGGATACCGACACCAAAACCACCGAGCCACTGAAGCTTGAAGCCACCGGGAACTGAGTTTCCACCACCGTCAAGCACTTTTTGATGCTGTCTACTCAGTATCCGGTGCCAAAAAGCGCTTGACGGCACTATCTACTCGGTATCTGACACCAAAAAGCACTTGACGGCATCAGCTACCGGGTTAATCCGCGTGCGCGACCTCGCCGCCCGTGAAACCAAGGCGGCCAAGCTGCGGGTGAGGGAGGAGGACGCTGCGGGAAAGTTCTTGTCTGTTTAGGATGACACAGTGGGATGCCGCCGCCTTGATGTTTTTATACCCATTCCTTGCCTCCGTCTGATAAAATTATTCCGCGTAAATTAGCGTGAGTAATGGGCTATGGCAAGTACTGGAACTTTGAACGTGTCATAGCCAAGGCACAGGCATGGACTTCACAGAAGGGATATCATTTGGGTGAGCATTTTGTGGAAATAACCGAGATGGCAGAATTGGGCAATGGTGCAGTCAGAGAGGTGTCAAGCATCCGTCTTTCTCGTGCTGCATGTATGGCGGTGGCCATGAATGCCGACCAAAAGAAAGAGATGGTTTGTTTGGTGAACTAATCACCTTTACATTCTTTACTTTATTCACTTAAGTTTCTTTACAGTTGATGTCAGGTAAACTGATCCACTTGACAGCCTTAGGATTGGCGTAAATTCATCTTCCTGTCTTCATCCTCGGTGCAAAGTTAGCAGACTTTGGTGAGAAACAATTCATTTCTGAGATAAAAGTATGTAACTTTGTGCATAGAAGCCGAAAAGGTATCATTATGCACTTGTGTGCAGTGCGAACAAATCCCGTCGTCTGCTGTTTGTAAGCCTGTACGGATAAAAACAGAGACTTATGAAGAAAGTAATGACGATTTTGGTATGCCTATTGGCCTTGGTGGCCTGTAGCGATGATGATGACCACAAGCTGGCTGTTCCCGAGCGTGTGACGCAGGCCTTCCACACCAAATATCCCGCTGCCACTCATGTGGAGTGGGAGATGAAGGGCGGCTATTATGTGGCAGACTGCCGGATGGATGGCAAGGAGATGGACGTGTGGTTCGGCCGTCAGGGTGACTGGGTGCTGACGGAGATTGACGAGGCGTGGGAGAATCTTCCTCCGGCTGTGCAGACAGCTTTCGAGACGGGTGACTATGCCTCCTGGAAGCGGGAAGAGTATGCCTTGCTCCAGTATCCCCTACAGCCTTTTGTCTATGTGATAGAGGTGGAGCAGGGTGGCTCCAAGGTGCAGCTCTTCTATGCCGAAGACGGAAACCTGATGAAGAGCCTGAATGTCACCGGTCAGGATGATACCCATTGGCCCATCATCAGTTTCTGAGAAAAGCCTGCTTGTGGACGTGTGACACACTCCCTCTTCCTGTGTCAGTCGAAGAGTTGCAGGCGGTTCTGCTGTGCCTCTTCTAAGCTGACGGTGGCGGCTTGCTCTTTCTCCAATGCCTTGCTGCGGAGAGAACGGTGCAAGGCATCCAACTCCTGCTCATATACCTTGCGGGAGGCGGGGCTCAGCAGGCGTGCCGCCGCCGCTGCATTCTGCGAGGCATCCTTCAGGTGGACTACCGGGGCATGATAGACCGGCACTATCTTCAGGGCTGTATGGAGTGGTGAGGTCGTGGCACCGCCAATAAGCAGGGGAATGTCCAGTCCGGCTTTCTCTAATTCGGCTGCTACATGGACCATCTCTTCTAATGAGGGGGTAATCAGTCCGCTCAGCCCAATCAGGTCGGCCTGTTCCTCAATGGCACGTTGCACGATGACCTCGGCTGGCACCATGACCCCCAAGTCGACAATCTGGTAACCGTTGCAGGCCATGACCACGGCCACGATATTCTTGCCTATGTCGTGTACGTCACCTTTCACAGTGGCCAGCAATACCTTGCCCGCTCCACCGCTTCCTGTGGGTTTCTCTTGTTCGATGGCCGGCTGCAGGATGGCTACGGCACGCTTCATGGTGCGGGCGGTCTTTACCACCTGGGGCAGGAACATCTTGCCCATGCCGAAGAGTTCGCCCACCCGGTTCATGCCGGCCATTAGCGGACCTTCGATGATGTCCACAGCCTTGGGGTATCGTTGCAGGGCTTCGGCCAGGTCCTCTTCCAGCCAGTCGCTTATGCCTTTGGTGAGGGCATGGATGAGCCGCTCCTCCAATGGGGCTTCGCGCCATTGCTGCTGTGGGGTTGCTGTGGGTGAGGTGGGAGTGTTGCTTGCTTCTTTTTCCGCCTTCAGCCGTTCGGCGGTCTCTATCAGTCGCTCGGCGGCATCACGACGGCGGTTCAGCACCACGTCCTCGATGCGTTCCAGTATGTCGGCCGGTATGTCACTGTAGAGCACAGTGGTGGCCGGATTGACAATACCCATATCCATTCCCTGACGGATGGCATGATACAGGAAGACGGCGTGCATGGCTTCGCGGATGTAGTTGTTGCCACGGAAGGAGAAAGAGAGGTTGCTGACGCCGCCGCTGACGTGGGCACCCGGCAGATGCTGCCTGATCCATCCGGTGGCACGGATGAAGTCCACGGCATAGTTGTCGTGCTCCTCCATGCCCGTGGCTATGGCCAGGACATTGGGGTCGAAGATGATGTCGTTGGGGTTGAGGCCCGCTTGCTCGGTCAGCAGACGGTAGGCGCGGCTGCAGACCTCAATCTTGCGTTCATAAGTGTCGGCCTGTCCCTTCTCGTCGAAGGCCATGACCACCACGGCGGCACCGTAGCTGCGGATGAGGCGGGCATGGTGCAGGAACTTCTCTTCCCCCTCCTTCAGCGAGATGGAGTTGACGATGGATTTTCCTTGCATACACTTCAGTCCGGCCTCTATCACCTCCCACTTGGAAGAGTCTATCATGACCGGTACGCGGGCAATCTCGGGCTCGGAGGCCACGAGGTTGAGGAAGGTGGTCATCTCGGCCTTGGCATCCAGCAGGCCGTCGTCCATATTGATGTCTATGACCTGTGCACCGTCCTCCACCTGTCGGCGGGCTATGCTGAGTGCTTCGTCATAGTTCTTTTCGTTAATGAGCCGCAGGAACTTCCGTGAGCCGGCCACGTTGCAACGCTCGCCCACGTTGATGAAATTGTTCTCGGGCCTTACCTCTAAAAGTTCCAGGCCGGAGAGCCACAGGTTCTTCGGAGGAAGAACCGGACGATGAGGGCTTGCCTGGGCAACGAGTGGGGGGAACTGGGCAATGTAGGCTTCGGTGGTGCCGCAGCATCCGCCGATGATGTTCACCAGTCCTTCGCGTAGGTATTCCTCCATTTCGGCGGCCATCTGTTGGGGCGTCTGGTCATACAGCCCCAGGCTGTTGGGCAGGCCGGCATTGGGATGTACCGTAATATAATAAGGTGCACGGGCGGCCAGCTGTCGGATGAAGGGCTTCATCTGCCTTGCACCAAATGAGCAGTTCAGTCCTACCGAGAAGAGGCGGGCATGCTGTACGGAGGCCAGGAAGGCATCCAGTGTCTGGCCGGAAAGCGTGCGTCCTCCAGTGTCGGAGACGGTGACCGATAGCATCAGGGGTACTTCCCGCCGGCATCGCTCCATGGCCGTCTCTGCAGCTCTGATGGCTGCCTTGGCATTCAGCGTGTCGAAAATGGTCTCTATGAGCAGGGCGTCCACTCCTCCTTCTATCAGGGCCTGCATCTGCTCCACATAGGCTGCTGTCAGTTCGTCGTAGGTGAGGGCACGCAAGGCGGGGTTGTTCACGTCGGGGCTCATGGAGCAGGTCTTGTTGGTAGGGCCTACGGAACCGGCCACGAAGCGTGGCTTCTGCGGGGTGAGGCGGGTGAACTCATCGGCCATCTCGCGTGCGCATCGGGCTGCGGCCAGGTTGATTTCACGCACGCAATCCTCTGTGTGATAGTCGGCCTGGGAGATGGACGTGGCGTTGAACGAGTTGGTCTCTATGATGTCGGCTCCCGCTTCCAGATACTTCCGGTGAATGTCCTGTACCACATCGGGGCGCGTCAGGCACAGCAGGTCGTTGTTGCCCTTCAGCTGTCCCGGCAGGTGGGTGAAGCGTTTGCCGCGAAAGTCTTCTTCAGTCAGGTTGTATTGTTGTATCATGGTGCCTGTGGCACCGTCCAGGATGAGGATGCGCTCCTGCGCCAGTTGCTCTATTGTAGCCATATGGAATGAGTTGTGCTTGACAGTGATTTGTTGGGGTGATGGGATAGGGGGAGGGGACTCAGCGTTTGAACATGCGTGCCATGTCGCGCTTGTCGTCTTTCTCTTTCAGGGATTCACGCTTGTCATATTGCTTCTTGCCCTTGGCCAGCGCCACTATCACCTTGGCCAGTCCCTTCTCGTTGATGAACAGGCGTACGGGCACGATGGTGAAGCCGGGATCCTTGGCGCCGCGTTGCAGCTTGTCCAGTTCCTTGCGGTTGAGCAGCAGTTTGCGTTCCCTCCGGGCTGAATGGTTGTTGTAGGAGCCATAGAAATACTCGGCGATGTGCATGTTCTTCACCCACAGTTCGCCGTTGGCAAAGTAGCAGAAGGTGTCTACCAGACTGGCCTTGCCCAACCGGATGGATTTGATTTCCGTGCCTGTGAGCACGATGCCGGCCGTATAGGTGTCCACCAGTTCATAGTCGAAGGTGGCACGCTTGTTCTTTATGTTGACAGAGGGCTGTTTCACTGTTGTGTATGGATTATGGTTTGTTTCTCAGGAATTGAACACGCGGAGGGGGTTAATAGTTGAGCAGGGTGGTCAGACGGTTGAATATCCACTCTATGGCCGCCGGACAGGCAATGATGAGGATGGCCGAGATGATGGTGAAGCGCAACCGTTCTTTCTCGGGCACCTGCAGCAGGTGGTCACAACCTTCCCACACCACATAGACGATGTAGAACTGCAGCAGCAGGGCGATGACCTTGAAGTCGGGCAGGAGACCGATGACTATCTGCAGCACGAAGATGACCGTCATGGAGTAGCCGGCCAACTGTTGGGAGAGGGAGAGGTCGCTCTCCTGCATCAGCAGCTTCACGCGCAGGACGTTGACCAGATAGGCCGAGAGGAAACATCCGCCGAAGAGGGCTACGGCCACGGCACAGCATCGGGTCATGGCATATTGGAAGCTCTCGGGACCGCTCCATCCCTGCACTAACAGTACGCCGATGAAGACAGAGAGACCGCACAGGCCAATCATGGGATAGACAAAGGTGGGAAATACCTTGCGCCTATCCTCTTCCAAACGAATTTCCTCCCAGGCACTTGCCGGGGAGGAAATCAGTTGTAATGCTGTATGAAATAAATCCTTGTAATTCAAAACGTGTAAGCAGAGGGTTAGTCGAAGTTGCAGTCGATGGAGACAGACGTGAACTCATCGGGGAGGGTGGTGCTGTTCTCATTGACCTTGGCCTTGATGGTAATCTTCTTGGGGTAGGCTCCGGTCTTGGCCTGGAAGTTCATCAGGGCACTCTGGATGTCGAAAATCTTTGTGCCGGAGGTGGTCACCGGACTGGTGGACATGTCGTCGCTGCCGGCATCGTGGCTCATGTAAAACACCAGTTCCGTATCGCCCGACTGCACGTTTGCGGGAATGAAAGCCAGGTGGAAGGAGTGTTGCTTGAACTTCTCCTCGTCGTTGGTGGTCATGAAGGCGATGGGTGCCAACAGGTAAAGCTTGCCATAAGTAGCCGGATAGTTGGTGTAGTTGTAGCCATAGCCGTTGGAGCCCGAGGGAGTCAGGGAGACAAACGGGACTTCGTTGGAGGAGAGGTCGCCTACCTCCTCTTCGCTGCTGATGGTCTCTGTGAGGGTGGCCGTATAGCCCACGAAGCCGAGCAACTTGATGTTGTAGACTTGAGGAGTAGTGGATGATTCGGCTCTCGTTGTAGTCTCTTCCACATAGGAATACTGGATGTAGGCCAGATCATAGGCGGAGATGGGACCTCCCAATTGTTCTTCGATTTCCAGCACGGAGGAGTAGGTGGGATAGAGTTGGTTGCCGACCAAGTCCATGAAGTAGCTGCCGGAGTATCCGGTCATTACACGGAACAGGCCAACGGAATTGTACTCTGAGTCATCGCTGTCCAGACATGAGGTAAAAGAAACGCCCATCAATACGGTGAGGGCAAACATAAAGAATTTCAGTTGTTTCATTTTGATTTAAATATTTAGGTTTGCAAAAATAGACAAAAGAATTGAGTTACACTGCTTGTACCCCCTTTTTTCAGTGTTTTTAAGAAACCGGGGCAGGCGTTCACTCCGCTTGATATAATGCGTCATGCGGCCATATACTGCATGGCACACGTCTGTTTTTGCATTTTTTTTTGCTCTTGACCCTCACTCCACGATGCAGGCAAACTCTTGGATGTGCTCGTCCACGTATCGGGCGATGGCTTCGGTGAACTCCTCTTCGTTCTCTATGAAGGTTTCGTCCAGCTCGTCCAGCTCCTCAAACTCTTCATACATGGCCATGAACTCCTCGTCGGTACGCTCGCGCTCCAGCTCCTCGCGGCGGGCGTCATAGATGGTGCGGGCGTCATAGAGCAGCTTGCTCAGCTCCTTGAGTCCCCACAGTCGCATGAGCTTGGCCAGGGGGTTATGGAAGATGTAGGGCCCGTAGCCGTTCTGAATCAGCTGGCAGAAGCCGCCGGCGCATACCTCGTTGCGCAGGATGGTGTAGGCCATCAGCGTGTGCTGCTCCACCGTGAGCCTGCCCATGGTCTCGGCCGTAGGCTCACCGCCCATAGCGGCCTGATAGGCATCGGTAAACACTTGCAGGAAGGCATCCATGCCCTGCCCGGCGGCTTGGCGCAGGGCGGCATCCTTCACTGCTATCGTTGTTAGGGGTTGGTCTGACATATTACTATACCTTATTAATATATATACTGTGATTCGGTTTCCTTTATTATGCCGCAAAACTATAAAATATCGGTGAGAATACCGATACTTCCACACAGGAAAAGAAAAAATCCACCTGTTTCTCCCCGAAAATGCCTACTTTTGTCCGGGAATTAATAAAAATACAGATACTATGAAGCAATTCAACATGATGGGACTGGCCTTTACGGCCCTCCTCTACAGCATGGGGTTGACGGCTTGTGGCGGCAATGGCAGCGACGAGCCCGAACCGGCCTATATCTCCGGGGCTACGGGCGGAGACTTGGTGAAGACTCTGAACTTTACGTCGGCAGCGGCCAGGCAGACCATTGTCTTCAGCACCAACCGACAGTGGAAGGCTGCTGTGGAGAATGCCTCCTGGTGTACAGTGTCGCCTGCACAGGGCGATTCGGGCGTGGCCAACCTTCAGGTGAGCGTGGCCGAGAACAGCGGTTATGACGAACGCAACGCCCAGATAGTGCTGACAGCGGATGATAGACGCGTTGCCATTAGCGTTATACAGAAACAGCTCAACGCGTTACTAATGAACAGCAACACACATCAGGTCGCATCCGAGGGAGGCAGTATAGAGGTGGAACTGCAGACCAATGTAGCCTTCTCCTACACCATACAAGCCGACTGGATTACGACCGGCACCACCCGCGCCCTGGCCGGGCACAAGGTGAAGTTCACCGTAGCACCCAACACGGCCTATGAAGAGCGCACGGGCACCATTACCTTCAGCAGCAAGGACGATGCCTCCCTGAAGGAGACGGTGACCGTGACCCAACAGGCTGCCGCACGTCCCGAAGAGCCTGCTCCCGACCCTGTCCCTGCAGCAGGCACACCGGCCTTTCCCGGTGCCGAAGGCTTTGCACGCACCACGGTGACCGGCGGACGAGGCGGAGTGGTCTATCACGTGACCAACCTGGAAGACAGTGGCGAAGGCTCCCTGCGCAAGGGCGTGGAGATGAGCGGCGCACGCATCATCGTGTTCGACGTGTCGGGCATTATCCCCCTGACCAAGGACCTGAAGATAGCCAACGGAGACATTACCATTGCCGGACAGACGGCTCCCGGCGACGGCATCTGCCTGAAGAACTATTCGCTGGTGGTCAATGCCGACAATGTCATCATCCGCTTTATCCGCAGCCGCATGGGCGACGAGGCCATGAACGAGAGCGATGCCATGTGGGGACGCTATCACGACCGCATCATCATAGACCACTGCAGCATGAGCTGGAGCACCGACGAGTGTGGCTCCTTCTACAGCAACCAGAACTTCACCATGCAGTGGTGCATACTCAGCGAGAGTCTCACGAAGTCCATCCACGCCAAGGGCAACCACGGATATGGAGCCATCTGGGGAGGCGAGGGTGCCAGCTTTCACCACAACCTGATGGCCCATCACAGCAGCCGCACACCACGCATGGACGGCGGACGCTCCAAGGGATGGTATGAGATAGAACTGGTGGACCTGCGCAACAACGTCTTCTACAACTGGGGACCGACCAACGGCGGATATGCCGGAGAGGGCGGACGCTACAACTTCGTGAACAACTACTACAAGCCCGGCCCCTCCACGATTACCAAGAAGAGCCTGGTGAACCGCATCTTCTCGCCCAACGGCGATGACGGCAGCAATCAAAACCCCAAAGGCATCTGGGGCAGCTTCTACCTGAGCGGCAACCAATTCGACGGTCAGATTGTGCCCGACAACTACCAGAGCCTGATAACGGCCGTAAACAGCGACAATGCCGAGGGACTGCACCCGCAGGAGAACATCGGCAAGACGAACGAGATACTGCTGCCCGAAGGCGGAAAGTCGGCCCTGCTCAGCTCCACGGAGTTCAAGGTGGAAGCCGTGACCACCCATACGGCCGCCACTGCCTATGAAAAGGTGCTCTCCCTGGCCGGTGCTTCCCTGAAGCGCGACGCCGTAGACACCCGCATCGTGAACGAAGTGAAGGCAGGCAACTACACCTATGAAGGCAGCAATGGCAGCAGCAACGGCCTCATAGACACCCAAAGCGACGTGGGCGGATGGCCCTCCTACAGCAGCTCCTCCCGTCCGGCCGATGCTGACAATGACGGCATTGCCGACGAATGGGCCGCCCACAACCTGCCCGAAGGCAAGACCTACCGCGACATAGACCCCACCACCGGATATTGCTACTTAGAGCTTTACATCAACAGCCTGGTGGACCACATCATGCAGCAGGGATGTGCCGATGGCACAGGCTCTTCGGCTACGGGCGACTTCTGACACTGAGCCGGGTGACGGCTCTCTGTTCAAAGTCAAGCGAAGACAAAAACGTCGTAACAGGCGGCAGATTGCAATGTATAGTTTGCAATCTGCCGCCTATTTCTTATTTTTAATAAAAAAGTCAAATCAGAGGGTTGGCAGTAAGCGAGAAAACGGTTAACTTTGTCACCGTTTTCTACGAAGAACAACGTTTTTTAATTATATCACTTAAAAAAAGAGCTAATTATGACTTATTCACACGAAGTGGAACACATGTGTGTTGTAAAGAAGGGTCCTAATCACGGCCCGGCTCCCATACCCGAAGAAGGCAAGTGGGTAAAAGCCAAAGAAATTGTAGACATCTCCGGTCTGACACACGGTATCGGTTGGTGTGCTCCCCAGCAGGGCGCTTGTAAATTGACCCTCAACGTTAAGGAAGGCGTTATTCAGGAAGCTTTGGTGGAGACTATCGGTTGCTCAGGCATGACACACTCTGCTGCCATGGCTTCTGAGATTCTGCCGGGCAAGACTATTCTGGAGGCTCTGAACACCGACCTCGTTTGCGATGCCATCAACACGGCTATGCGCGAACTGTTCCTGCAAATCGTTTATGGCCGCACCCAGTCAGCTTTCTCAGAAGGCGGCTTGATGATTGGTGCCGGTCTGGAAGACCTCGGCAAGGGCTTGCGCAGCCAGGTAGGTACGCTCTATGGCACGCTCGCCAAGGGTCCCCGCTATTTAGAGATGGCCGAAGGCTATATCAAGACCATTGCCCTGGACAAGGACGACCAGGTTTGCGGTTACGAATTTGTTCACCTCGGCAAGTTCATGGATGAGATTAAGAAGGGTACCGATGCTAACGAAGCATTGAAGAAGGTGACCGGTACTTACGGCCGCTTCACTGCCGAGCAAGGTGCAGTTAAACACATTGACCCACGTCACGAATAAATAAGGAGGAAGACTATTATGATTAGAGAAGTGAAATTTGAAAGCCAAGACCGTCGTATCAAGCAGATTCTCGCTGCATTGAATGAAAACGGCATCAAAGACATCGAAGAAGCCAATGCTATCTGCGAAGAATATGGTCTCGATCCTTATCTGGCCTGTGAAGAGACTCAGCCCATCTGCTTCGAGAACGCCAAGTGGGCCTATGTTGTAGGTTGCGCCATCGCTCTGAAGAAGGGTGTGAAGACAGCTGCCGAGGCTGCCGAAGCCATCGGTATCGGTCTGCAGGCGTTCTGCATCCCCGGTTCTGTAGCCGATGACCGTAAGGTTGGTTTGGGCCACGGTAACCTCGCCGCCATGTTGCTGCGCGAAGAGACCAAGTGCTTTGCCTTCCTCGCCGGTCACGAGTCTTTCGCTGCTGCCGAAGGTGCCATCAAGATTGCCGCTAAGGCTGACAAGGTACGTCAGGAGCCTCTGCGCGTTATCCTGAACGGTCTCGGCAAGGATGCCGCACAGATTATCTCCCGTATCAACGGTTTCACCTATGTACAGACACAGTTCGACTACTTCACCGGTGAACTGAAGGAAGTGAAGCGCATCGCTTACTCCGACGGTCCCCGTGCCAAGGTGAACTGCTATGGTGCCGATGATGTTCGCGAAGGCGTTGCCATCATGTGGAAGGAAGGAGTAGACGTATCCATCACGGGTAACTCTACCAACCCCACTCGCTTCCAGCACCCTGTTGCAGGTACTTACAAGAAGGAACGCGTGCTCGCAGGCAAGCCCTACTTCTCAGTAGCTTCCGGTGGTGGTACAGGCCGTACACTTCACCCGGACAACATGGCGGCCGGTCCCGCTTCTTATGGCATGACCGACACAATGGGCCGTATGCACTCAGACGCTCAGTTCGCTGGTTCTTCATCAGTTCCCGCTCACGTAGAAATGATGGGCTTCCTTGGTATCGGTAACAACCCGATGGTAGGATGTACAGTGGCTTGTGCCGTTGACGTGGCTACTGCTTTGAATAAGTAATTTCAGACTTATTGCAATATCTTAAAAGAGAGCTTTCCTCGTGAGGAAGGCTCTCTTTTATTTTTAGCCGGCTTTATGAAAATAATCCGGTTGAGGCAAGAGAGGGGAGAGAAACGCAAGCAATCCAAGTATGCTTTTTCACCTTTCTGAGGTTTCGTGTTATAGTAAAAATACACCTTTCTGAGGTTTTATGTATCGGCAAAAATACACCTTTCTGAGGGATAATCAAACTTTTTATGCCTCAAATTAGGGAATTCCATAGTTCAGCAACACTATGGGTAAGCACTGCACATACCTGAAAGATATGCGAATAGTCCATACTTGGCATACGATAATCAGCACCTATAAGTCCGGCAATGCTCGCCACATGTAGTTTGCCGCTTGGTGTACGATCAAATCGCTCCACGCCAAAATACTTATCTTCGAAGAGTCGTGTCTCCGGCATCTCAATACCACACTCTTTGGCAAGTAGAGAAAAGTGGTACTTCTGCTGTTCATATCAATTTGCCATATCCTGACAAGCTAAGGTTAATGGAGCACGCGTGTATAGGGCGATGAACCATGCGTGTATAGGGCGATGGACCACACGTGTATAGGGCGATGGACCACACGTGTATGGACAGTGGACCACACATGTATGGACGGTGGACCGCACGTGTATGGACGACGGACGACACATGTATGGACGAAAGGGCTGTAAAATTCGGAGAATTTCCCTCTTCCCGTCTGCGTTACTTTAGTTCCGAAAGCATGTTGTCGGCTCCTGAAACTTGCGTGAGAAAGCTCACTCACTGAGCAGTTGCAGGGAGCGTGTGGCGATGGAGTAGGTGACGGCATAGCGCATGCCGGGGAGAGCGTTGTCGTAGGTGCCGCTGAGGTTGAACGACTCACCGTCCTTGTTGGTAGCGGTGAACAGGTAACTGAAGGAGGTTTGTGCAGCGTTGAAGTAGGCCGTATCGCTGTCGCTAACGGTGAGTGTCACGCTACGGCTGCCGGCGGTCACGGTGAAGGAGTAGGAGGTGAAGTAGGTGTCGAAGCCTGTCGGGAGGGTGAAGCTTACGCCATAGTTCAGCATGGGAACAGTGACATCCAGGTAGGTCACCCGGTCGTCCTCTATGCTGAAGGCTGTCTCGGCATAGTAGACGGCCGTTCCCTTCTCGCTGTCGCTCCAGGTGGCTTCTTCCCGATAACTGTCGGTGTAGCTCTTCAGGGTGTAGCCTCCGGGTGTCAGGGCAATCTTCTGCTGGATTTCGGCCGCACCGGCTGCAAGGCTCACCACAGTCTCTCCGCTCTCGGCCGAAACGATGTCTATGTTCAAGTCATCGGGCACGGCACGTGTCTGCCCCACCTGCATCCTCTCTCCCTCCTGCAGCTCCACGCCGCCAAGGCTCAGATAGCCCTGCCCCGCTGCTGCAAGGGGAGTCTCATCCGCATCCTGGCAGGCAACGAGCAGGAGGAGTAGGGGGAATATGTGGTATATCAGTCTTTTCATTGCGGTCTCTTCTTATTTGTCATATACTAAGGATATGTCATCGATGGTGAGTACACTGCCCATGGATACGTCTTTATATGTTATGGCAGAACTTCCTTTATATAAAACGCAATCTTTTCCTCTTGCGTACACCATATTTTCTCCTTCTGTTTTTGTGGAGTGAAAACATACATAGATATATTTACATTTGGTCATTAAGTAGTTCTCATTGTAATTTAAAACAACAGATGCAGTGGTATAGTTACTTGTAACTTGCGAACTTTCTAATGAACCCTCAGCAATAACTTCATTTCCTTGTGAATCATTCCATAATTGAAATTCAACTAAAAAGGTGTCAGTTGTTCCACTAAGCGTATTGTATTTATATTGAAATTGTAACTCTGTAGGTCGTACGTCCCATTCACGCCCGGGAGTAATGGTATAGTCAAATGAAGTTGCGGCATTTATTGTACTTGTTTCATCACATTCAAAACTGCCAGTAAATAAGATTCCAGCTTTTTTGTTCTTGTCGTATACGATACTACCTGAACCTGCGCTGGTATTTCCTGATCCCGATGCAGTATTCCTTATTTCTGCAGCGAAATCATTGGCTGATTCATAAATATATGAAACCGCAGGAAAACAGTTGTATGCCCTTCCGAAAGACCTATCGTTGTAACGGGTTGTGTAAGCATTATTGGTATTCCAAAAAGAACTTCCATTTGAAGCCCAAGGATAAAATGTGGGTATATAAGTATATTTGGAATTGAATATAGAACCTTCATTTCCGTCATTGTTAGACTTCTTTTCTGTATAGTGCCAAGAGTTTAAATCAGAATTTGGCATCTGTGTTGGTGTTTCCAACGTAACCCTCTTTGTATTGGAAACAATTCCATTTCTAAGAAATGCTCGTACTATGTATTCTTTTTGTGAAGGATGAGTACTGAATTTATGTGTTCTTGTATCACTACAAAGAGTCCATGTCGCTCCATTGTCTGTACTATATTGATACCGTACAGCCTTTTTGAGTATATCTGTATTCCCTTTGTTAACGGTTATTTCTTCTATCGTAAATTCCTTTGACCACATGTTACCTTCCAAAGCATCTATTGTAAACTCCGGCTTCACCGTCTTGATGGAATAGACCGTCTCTGCGCCTTGTTCCGTACTCCAGCGGTTGTTGGCTTTCACCCGCACCTTGATGGTGCTGACGGCATCGGCTCCTGCAGTGGTTTGCAGGTTGGCGGTCAGGGCTGTGAGGTCAATATTGCCCGTGGTGCTTACGCCGTCTATGGTGGGCAGGATGATACCGGCATTGTTCAGGGCGGTACGCTCTTCCTCGGTCAGGGCCGACAAGGTGAACGTATGGCCGTCTATGGTGGCATATTGGGATTGTGAATCGCCCGCAATGTCTATCGTGAACTCCATGTCCTGCATAGGCAGGGAGGTGGTGTAGCCGATGTTGGCGGCTATGGCATCGTTGGTTTCCACATATTCCAGCGAGGTTGCTCCATTGGCAAAGCCTGTTATCTTGGGTTTCGGCAACCACTCCATCGGCACCGTTTCCGAGATGCGTTCTTGCTTCACCTCCACCTTTTCTATATATAGCCCTACGCCCTCTTCCAAGGGAGCGACGCTCAGGTAGAAGATGGCATGAGTGCCCGCTTCGAAGGTCGGAATCTGTTCGGTGGGGAAACTGTAGCTTACGGCACGGTCGGCATGGTCCTTCAGGGTGCCCTTGAACTGCAGGGAGGGAATGGAGCCGGCAGGGAAGTAGACGCTCTGCTCCGTGTCGTGGGGCAGGAGCAGGGAGTTGTTGCCCACCTGCACCCGCACGTCGTAGGAGGAGAAGAAGCGGTCGAAACGTTCAAGGCTCTCCTGCTTGGTGTCGGCATCCACGTATTTCACGGAAATCAGTGCGTTGGCCACACCGCAACGGATGGTGACGGGAGTCACCTGGTCTTTCTCCACCGTGGCAGAGGTGCTGCCCTCATAATAAGGAGCATCCAGTCCTATGGCGACATCCGTGCCATAGGAGGCCGTCAGCGTGTAGTCGCCGGCCGAGAGCGGTATGGGCTGGTTGGTATAGGCACGGTCGTAGGCCACGCTGCCCGTGCTGCTCTTCACGATGCGCACCGTGAAGTTCTTGGCCACGGGGACGTAAAGCTCCGACGGGGCGGAGCGGGTCTCCACCGTGGCGGCATCCTCCTCCAAGGTGAGCAGGAAACCGCTCATCGCGGGTATCGGATGCTCTTCTTCCCGGCAGGCCTGCACCAGCAGCATCAGGAACACCAACATGCCTATGTATGTCGCTTGAGATAATCTCATCAGCACTATTCGTCTTTTACTCGTAAATCAATTCAAAGTTATCTATCCACAGCTTGGTGCCCTCGCCGCCGGCAAAGAAGTCGCCATACTTGCTGGCGCTGGCCACCACTACGATATACTTGGGCGTACTGTTCTTGCGGCGATACTCCAGGACAATGTCGTGCTGTGTCCAGTTGGGCACGCTCTCGCCCTTGATCAACTGGCCGAAGGCAATGATGGCCGGGTCGCTGTAGTCGAAGAGCTGGCGTTCGCTGGGGCGGGTGCGTATCTCGCGTGGCTCGTCCCAGTCGGTCAGGGCAATGTAGATGTGACAGGAGTCGGGACGTCCCTTCAGGTATTCATACTCCTCGTCGCCGCAGCGGTTGATGTCTTTCACGTCACACTTGTAGTTGACGCGCAGTTTGGAGGGAAAGGCGCTGAACGGCTGGCCGAAACTCAGCACGCCATTGGTTCCGGTGGTCTTCAGGTACTTGCCTGTGAAGATGTTGCCTGCCGCGAACTTCAGCACCAGATACTTGGATTCCAGCAAGGCCGCCTTGCCGCTTCCGTTACAGGTCTCGTCGGTGGGCACCGAGTTGCTGTCGCTGATGGTGGTGGCACCACGGTTGCCCGTGTCCCAGAAGGATTCACCGTCGCTGCTCCAGGGATTCCACAGCTTGCCGTTCTGATGCCAGTTGTCAAAGTCGCCGTCGGTCAGGGGAGTGGCCGGTGCGGTGGTGAACTGCTGGGCTGTGCCGGGCACTCCGTCCACACTGATGCGATAGTCATAGCGTGTGTCTGGTGTCAGTCCCTCGATGGTAGCCGTGTAGGCGGTGCCCTTCACGCTGACGGCCGATGAGGCCAGTGTGCTCCAGGACGATTCGCTTCCCTTCTTATACTCCACCACCGGCGTCTTTCCGCTCTGGATGTCTCCCCACAGGCTGGCGCGTGTCGTCATGGGAAAGCTGCTGGCCGTAGTGGCTGTAGTGCCCTCGGCGTGATAGACGTAGACGGTCCACTTGTAGCTCACCTCCTCGTAGGCCATGGAGACAAAGAAGGTCACCGGCTTGGAGAAGTCGAAGGTCTCGCCGGCAGTAGGGTCGGGCACGACCGTTCCGTTGCTGCCGCCCAGGTTGAAGGAACTCACCTTGATTTTGTTCAAGGGTTGTCCCTGGGCCACGTAGATAACCACGTTGCGGCTGGCATCGTCAATGATGGCCTGCCCAATCTGGTTCTCCAGGATGATGCTGCGGTTCAGAATCTGCTTCACGTCTATGGTCCACAGGTAGTCCTGATAGGTCTGCAGGGTGAAGGTGACCGGTTCGGAGAAGTCCACCCGTGTGTCGGCCGAGGTTATCAACTCGTCCAAAGACTCAAAGCCGTGGTCGGGAAACTTCTGGTAGTTGTTGCAGACGGTGGAGTCGGGCAGCAGGGTGGCGTTGTTGCTCACGGTCAGCTTCTTGATGCGCAGCTTGCTGAGGTTGGCCGTGTCGTCAATGTAGAGACTCACCGTGCGGCTCGTCTTGTTGATGGTGGCCTGCGTGCTGCTGTTGCCGTCGGCATCGCACTGCCCCTCCACCTCGATGGAGAGGATGTTGCCCTCCACGATGGGGTAGGGAATATCGTTCTCAATGCAGCCGTTACCCAGGAAGAGCAACAGCAGCGACATGAGACAGGTATAGATAGGTGATGACCATTTATGCTTCATATTCCTAAATTCCTATAGCGTTACAGAAAGAATGTCATTCCGATGTTGATGGCAAAGAGATTAATCTTGAAGTTGCCCGAGCAGGTGTTGCGTTTGCCGTGCTCTATCTGGTTGGTCTTCTGGTCCTGCCACTTGAAGTTGTAGCCCATGACCCCCACGGAGACCTCTACGGCCGACCAGTTGGTGACAAAGGCCGTCAGACCGGGAGCAATGCCAATCTGCAGATTGTGCGAGCGTTCATAGGTGCCGTCATACTCCGTACCCGACCCCGTGGAGTTCTTCCCCTCGGCATAGCCATACGTCAGGCGCACCTCGTTGAAGAGACCGAAGATTTTGCTCTTGCCTATAGGCATGTAGGTGCGCAGGAAGCCCGATGCTTCATACTTGTGCTCCAGATAGTAGAGGTTCTCCAGGTTGATGTTGAAGTCCTCGCCCAGGTTCAGCTCGAAGTTGCTCAGGTCAAGGTGCTTGCGGTTGTAGGCCAAGCGCAGGCCGGCCGCCATGTTGTCGCGGAAGAAATAGCCGGCATAGGGGCTTACGTTGAACGAATAGCCCAGGCCGTCCACGTCTTTCAGAACGAGGAAGTTCAGGTTGTCTTCGTTGTGCTCCGAGTAGGAGACCGTTCCGCCGGCCAGCCACTGTCCCTTGGGGATGAAGACCGTCTTCATGATTTCGCGGTCAATGCGCTGGGGGCGTACGAACTTCTTCTTCTTCTCTTTCTTGTGCTTCTTCTTCACGAAGGCCGACAACGGAATCATGTAGACATGTCCCGTGGAGTCGGTCATGCGGATGCTGTCTTGGGGTTGCGGCTCGTTCATAATCCCCTCTGCCCTTGCCGGGAAGAGGATGCCGACCATCAGGAGCATGCAAAGCAGAATTCTCACACTCATTATCTAAAACAGATATATCCGTAGAGGGGCAATCGTGTCCCTCTACGGATGGATTATTCAAAAGGATTATTCTACAACTTTAGGCTCGTCGCCATAAACCAACTCAATGTCGTCTAAGTAGAGCAAGCTGCTTGTGCTACCGGTGAAGTAGTCGCCATACTTGCTTGAAGAGAAGACGATGATGATGTGAGTGGGCTTGGCGGTCAGGTTCTTGTAGGTCAGGTCTACCGTGAACTCAGTCCATTCGCTTGCCGGCACGCACTTGCTGTCGTCCAATGCACCGTAGGCTACTACCCAAGAGTCGTTGGCATCATTCAGCAGAGCGTTGAAGTCCTTGGAAGTGCCGGACATGTCGGTGTTGTTCAGGGTGTAAGCATTCTCGGTATTTCCTGCAATTAAGCTACCGTTTACCAATACAATATAAGCTGACCATAGGTCAAGATTGGATTCAGTTACTTTTTCGTTTTGGCGATAGTTGATGGTACTCGTTGAATACTTATAGTAACCTGTCATTTGAGTGGGGCGAGATATGAATGGACGACCAAAGTTAATCTTGGCACCATCTGTCCCAACTAACTCACCAAATTCTCCTGCATAAAGACTGGCCGCTGCGAATTTTATAGTTTGATAATCAGACTTTAATTCTGCTGAGTATGTACCTGATTTTTTATTAGTACTTTTCTGTGTAGGATTAGCACCAACTATGGAACCTGCACCTGTAGTAGTACCTGGGTTACTCGTGTCCCAGAATCTATATCCGGCATTATAATCTGTTTCCAATATGGGATATTGAGTTGTAGCTGCAGCAAGTTGCCCACTTCCCAAATCCGCTGCATGATATACTCCATACCAATCTTCGAATCCACCGTTATATAATGTTGTTGCAGCTTCTGTAGTGAATGAAACGGCTTCGCTAACGAATTCATCGCTACCGTTTCTGTAAGCCATACGGTATTCATAGATGGTGTTGGGGGTTAGCCCTGTCAGCTTGGCGGTATATTCCGTGGAGTTGTCGCTTGTGACAGTAGCTGTCAGTGCATTCCACTCTGTGGCACTCTTCTCCTTGTATTCAAACTTCATGAGGGAAGCGTCCAGTTCCTGGTCTTGTGCCGTAATATTACCCACCAGGTAGGCAAAGTTGCTCCAAGCGGAGATTTCCTGTACTTCAAACTGTGTGGTAGCCTCGGTTGCCACATTGAATGTGAAGGTATAGATAACCTCGCTGCCATCCACTGTTACATCTACGCCGGGTTCTCCATCACCTCCTACGCCACCCGATTCTGCCACCTTGAAGTTCAGGATGAAGTGGTCGCGGGCAGCGATGGCGCTGCCATCGGCATGTTGGATGGAATAGGTGGCCTGATGCAGTTGGTTGGCTTTGTTGGTCACCGAGATAGTGGCTTCCAGTTTACCTACGGGGAAGTAGCCGGGCTTCAACTCTTTACCCATCTCGTATTGGAGCGAGGCAATGTTCTCAATGCCGGAAGTAACGGTGGTCACTGCAGCAGTGAAAGCATCCTTAAAGGTCTGGTCATAGTTCACCGTCACCTTTACGTTGGCCAAGGTGCAGGTGATGGAGGCGGTTGCCTCCTTGCCTTTCTCGATTGTGACCTCCTGGCTGCCGGTATAATAGGGGATGTCGAAGCCGGACTCGTTGCCGTCGAAGCCGTTGGAAGAGGCTTTTACGGTGTAGACACCCGGGGTCAGACGAATCTGCTTGCCTTTCAGGGTTTCCCAGTCATCGGTGCTTTTCACCACACTGCCGGTTGCATCCACTATCTGCACGGCAATCTGCTTGGGGTTGTAATCTTCGGAGATGCGGGTGGAGGGCTTCACGTAAGCGTTGGTGCCCACTTCCAATCTCAGGTAGCCGGCCTCGGACAGTTCATCGTCCTGCTGGCAGGAAATTACTAACAGTGAAGTCAGTAACAAGGCTATAGTATAATATATATGTTTCATAATTTGGACCTATTCTATTCTTTTACAGTCAATTTAAATGTACCACTTACGCTTTCTCCATTATCATCTATAACTGTGATTTGGAATTCATGTGCTTTCCCCTCATCGGTTGGGTCTGTTATAAATGTGAAGAATGAATGAATAGAAAATTCATATTCTGTTGTATCTGTTGTAGGTGCAACGACTTCCGATTTACCAATTGAAGAAAATAATGCATTCACATATGCTCCTTGTGCAACCATGTCAACTCCTTCGATGAAGTCTAAAGTCATATTCTTAGTCATATTCAATGCTTCCACAAAAGCGTCACATCCTGCTACAATCTTGACTGTCATGCTGTTCAGCGTTGCCGGTGCTTTGATTTTGGCAACAGCAGTAATGCCTTCTGTACCTTCAGAGAGTGAGATGGTCAAATCATCAGGCAATTCCATCGACGGTGTTGTTATTTCCGGCTCTTCCACCACCGGCTTCGTAATCGTCACCGTATATGTTCCGCTGGCCGTACTGCCTTCATTGTCGGTCACTGTGGCCGTGAACTTATGGGCCTTGCCGCTGTCGGTAGCTCCAAAGGCATTCAGTTTGGTTAGGAACTTGGCGATGGGGAAGGTGTAGTTGGCTACCTGGCTGCCAGCGGGAGCCTTCAGGGTGGCATCGGTGGCCTGAATCAATGTTTCGAATGCCGTATTGTCCACGATGTCCACACCGTTGATAAAGTCAAGACCCGTCTTCGTCTTCAGGGTGTTCAGGGCTGCGGTGAAAGCCTCGTTGCCGCTCTCTATGGTTACCACCAGGCTTTGCAGTCCGGCAGGAGTCTCTACCAGGGCATCGGCCTCGGTAGGCATGTCGGTGCTGGCGTTGTTGTCGTCAATGGTGTAGCTGGCATTGCTCGGCATGGTCAGCGAAGCGATGACCACGGGAATCTCAACCGATGAGCTTTCGTTCTCGAAGGTGATGAACGTGTTGATGGTGATGTCGTCCACGATACCGTTGGCATTCTCCACGGCACCCATGTTGATTTGGATGGCATCGCCGCCGCCAAAGTATTTGCTCTCCTCCTCGTAACCTTCTGTGGCATTGGCCTTCTTGAAGGTGCGCTTCTCGCTCACGGTGTTGCCGGCCTTGGTCTTGGCGCTGATGTTCACGTTGATTTTCTCCACCGTGTTCTCCTCAAAGAGGTAGTAGACATCGGCAGGCGATGTATTGGCTTCCGTATAGGAGATGGCCGAGTTGGTGCCGTCGTCCACGGTCATGGTCCAGCTTTCGAAGGCGGCCAGGAAGTCTGTGCCATAAACCACCTTGATGCGGCTGTTCTTCATTTTGCAGACCACGGTAGTCTGCGTCGTGATGCCCTTGCTGATGGTCATGTCGGTGCTGCCGGCATAATAGGCTGCACTCATCTGCTTCGTCACTTCGCCGGGTGTATGGGAAGAGACAGTATATTCGCCTACGGGCAGGGCTACGTAGGAAGGCATTTCGCTGACCTTTTCAAATTCTTTCTTTACGTCGGCATCCGTCTTGTGGGCGATGCTCACAGGGTAGTTGTCCGTATTGACGGTAACGGCATCGGCACGGGTCATGCTGACGGGTTGCTTGGCGGTGACGCTCAGTTCGAGTCCGCCGTCCTCATTGGAGTTGGATGAACTGCCCCACAGTTCATCTTTCATTTCGCATGAAGCCATTCCGAAGAGGGCTAATGCGCCAAGGGCTATGATATGGAATCTTTTCATATTGATTTCTTTATCTTGTTTTATAAAATTGCGGTTAGATCCATTCGGAAGGAACAATGATGTCGATGACCTCATCATTGGTAGATTCATCGATAATGATTTCTATGCTGAGACTGCCGTTGTTGTCTTTGGGATAGATGCTCAGTGTCCACGCCTTGTTGGGCAGCAACTTGTAGGTCTGCTTTATCGTGGTGCTTTTGCCGTCATCCTTGCGGGTGAAGTTGATGTTGGCCGTGATTTCCTCCCCCTCTTTGTCTACCTTCAGATACCAGGGTTCTGTGTCGGCCTTGGCCCAGATGGCTGTACCATCTGTTGCGCTCAATGCTTTGGTTTCGTAGACTACGGAATAGTCACTGAAGTAATTGTCCATCGTGGGGTCGAAGTAGGCAATGGCTTTGCCGTGGGTGGGATAGCAATCCACGTTGACCGTGTGGGTGTCACCGTTCACGATGACCGTGGTGCTGCCTTCCACATAAAAGCCGTCGCGCGAAGCGGGAGTGTCCGTACCGTAAAACGCCTTTACGGTGTAGCTGCCGTTCTTCAGTTGGATGGGCTTATTGTCCGTGCTCTCCTTGTCTTTGTAGAGGAATTCCTTGGTCACTTTGTCTTCGTTGTCCACAATCTGCACGGTGTAGTTTGCGGTGTTCTGATAATCCGCTTCGTTCACTGCGCGGGTGAATCCGGCTTTGGCTGTCACTCCCAGCTGGATGCTGCCGCTTCCGGCCATTGTCTGGCCCTCTTCACTGTCGGAGGAGCAGGAACCGGCCAGCAGGCCAAGCCCTATAAATCCGCCCATCAGTAGCTTTTTTACTTCAGTCATAATTCAGTCTTTATTGGTTATATTATTTCTGGCTGCAAAGGAACTGCTTTTTGTCTGTTCCCACAAGGTTTGTTTTTTCTATTTTTGTTCTATTCTTAAACAAAAATGCTGAATGGTTTGTTCAAAGCGGCTTTTTGTTGTTCTTTTTGAGATGTTTGCCTGCACTTGCCCTAAACACTTGCGGTCAGGAAAAAGTTTTTTTATAACTTTGCTTTCGAATAGTAACACTGCGTTTATGAAGAAAGAGATACCCCAGATTGATGTTCCCGAAGATTGGGTGGTGGGCACAGACATTACCCGCGAGTTGCTCAGCATGTACACCAACTATCCGGTGCGCCTGAAGTGTGAGGTCTTTGTGCTCTGCATGGGTGGCGAGGTGGAGGCTACCCTTAATATAAATAAGGTGAAGGTGCAATCTTGCGAAGCCATACTGCTTCCTCCCGGCAGCATCTTCCAGATTCATCGGGTGGAGGGCGACCTGAAGATTTATGTCCTGGCCTTTTCCGAGGAGTTCATGAAGCGATGCAGCCATACGCAGGCCGTACTGGATGCCATTCACCTGACCTTCCGGCATCCGGTCATCTCCATGCCCGAATCGGGAGCGGAACTGTTAGAGGATTTCTTCCGGCTCATGCTGAGGATTTACGATCGTTTTGATGAGAAAAGGCGCAAGGAGGTGGCCATGAACCTCTATCAGGACATGAATACCTGCATCAGGATGCTGTACAAGGAGTGGAAGGGAGAGGAGAAAAACACCGTCTCCAAGAACGAACAACTGTGCCGCAACTTTGCCCGGTTGGTGGTGCGCAACTATGCACAGATGCGTAATGTCACCTGGTATGCTGAACAACTGCAGGTCACTCATGCCTACCTTTGCAGCACGGTGAAGCGCATCATGGGGACTACCTGCATGGAGGTCATCTCTTCCATGGTCATCATGGATGCCAAGTCACAGCTGAAGCTGACCGACCTCTCCATTCAGGCCATTGCCGATTCCCTGAACTTTGCCAACATGTCCTTCTTCGGAAAGTACTTCAAGCGGCATGTCGGCATGAGTCCATTGGAATATCGGAACAATGGTTGAGAAAACTTCATTTTGAGGGCAGCTATTGGGGCAGTATCACGACTCCCTGCTTCTTCTTGCCGTCCATCTTCACCACAAGCGGTGAGGCAAAGCGCACGTGGCGCAGGTATTTGCTTTCGTGCACGGCGGGCATGGCATTCAGCACCTCCTGGTTATAGACGCCATCGTTGATGAAGGCATTGATGGTGAAGTAGCCCACACCGAAAGAGGTGAGGTTCTGGAAGAAGTGGGTGCCTTGGCTGGGGTCTACCCGATAGTTGGTCAGTCCGGCCTCCACGATGATGCGGGCTGCACTGATGTGAGGCCACTTTACGGGAATGCCGAGCCACGGGTCGCTGCTTCCCCAACGTCCGGGGCCTATCAGGACATAGTTCTTCTTCTCGTTGAGGAACTGCTGGTTCAGTTTCTCTATTTCGTAGGCTATCTCCGGATTGTGTGAGGCACTGTAGTCGTCGGTCTTCACATACACCACATCCTGCATCTCGTTCATGATGCCGTGACCCAGGGAGTTGTTGCTGCGCAACAGCAACTGCTCGTCGGGAATGACGGTCAGGTCTTCGTCCAGCATCTCCTTGCTGTCCACGATGGGGCGGATTTGCAGCAGGTAGAAGGTGCCGGTCTTGTCCTTTTCCCGGCTCAGGGTGGCGGCAAATTCAATCTCCACGGGGCGGCGCATCTCTTCTTGTCCATACTTCAGGGCTAACTGCAGGATGCGGGCCAGGGGGAATACGTCGTGTTGCAGGATGTTGGCAAAGGTGATGACCTTGCGTCCGCCGGGGTAGAGTCCGTCACGTATAATCTGGTCGTATGGGTCATAGGTCGAAGCGATGTAGTTCAGGGCACCGTCCTTTTCAGCCTCCTTGACGTGCAGCTTCAGCAGATTGAATCCGTCGTCTATGGAGAAGTCATGACCCACGTTGCGAAGGTCCAAGGCATAGAAACGGGTCTGCGTCTCTTTGAGGGCAATCTCCATTTCGCTGGTCTGGAGCACTTGGTTGGGGTGGTAGGGGGAGAAACGGAGTGTCATGCCACCATCCACGATGTACTTGCCCAATCCGAGGGCCAGGTTCACAGTGCCCTCCTCGGCCTTCTCGTCGCCGATGGGATAGTAGTTCAGTGAACGGGCCACGCCCGACATGCTGGGGTAGTAACGCTCGCCATACTGGTTGCCTACCACCTCTTGCAGGATGACGGCCATCTTCTCCTGGTCAATAACGTTGCTCGTGGCCTGCATATATGCCTTGGAGTCGCGGAAGTAGACCGAGGCATACACTCCCTTGATGGCATCGCTCAGCATGCGCAGCATCTCATACTTGTCATCTAAGTAGGGAATCATATAGGTGCTGTAGATGCCGGCAAAGGGTTGATAGTGGGAGTCTTCCAACAAGGAGGAAGAGCGGATGGCAATGGGTGACTTCACCACATCGAAGAAGGTGAAGAAGTCTTCCACCAGACGGTCGGGCAGCTTGGCCTTCAGGAAATAGCGCAGGATGACATCGTCTGCCGCATCCGAGAGAGCCACCTGGTAAAGGTTGTTGGTCTCCATGAACTCATCGAAGACGTCGGTACAGAGCACCACGGTCTTGGGAATGGCCACACGGGCATTCTCGAACTCCTCAAACTCGGGATGCCGTTTCACCAGATTGTCTATGAAGGCCAGACCGCGTCCCTTGCCACCGAGTGAACCGTCGCCGATGCGGGCAAAGTTGGAGTAGCGGTCGAAGCGGTCACGCTTGAAGACAGCCACTACACCCTGATTCTTCATCTTGCGGTACTTCACGATGGCTTCCGAGATAATCATGCGGTGGGCATCGGCATCCTGCAGACTGTTCCACGTGATGGGTTTCAGAAACTCCGCCACGGGGAACATGGCGCGGGAGTAGAGCCAACGGCTGAAATGGTTGTGGCTGATGTGATAGAGAAATGACTCGGCCGGGATGGCAAAGATGATGTTCTGCAGCTCTTTCAGGTTCTTCACCCGGGCAATCTCTTCCATCGTATCCGGGTTGCGGAAGATGAAGTCACCGAATCCGAAGTTGTCCGACACGATACGCCGGAGGTCTACATCCATCTTCTTGGAGTTCTTGTCGATGAAGGCTGCGCCATATTTGGCGGCATAGGCTACATTCTCCGATTCGCTGGACTGTATGATGAGGGGGACAAAAGGATCCTGCTCACGGATGGCTGCACAGAGTTTGATGCCGGCCATGCCGTCTTTCTCGCCACGGTCTACCCGAGGAAAGCGTACGTCGGTGACTATACCGAGGATGTTGTTCTTGAACTTGTCATATATGCGCATGGCCTCTTCGTAGGTGCGGGCCAGAACAATCTTGGGGCGTCCACGCATACGCAGGGTGCGTTGGTGGGCGTTCAGGGCTTCGGTGGAGAACTCCTGGCTCTGCTTCAATATGAACTTGTAGAGATTGGGCAGGATGGAAGAGTAGAAACGGATGCCGTCTTCCACCAACAGAATGAGCTGCACGCCCACCTCATTCACGTCGTGCTCCAGGTTCATCTTGTCTTCTATCAGTTTGATGATGGAGACCAGCAGGTCGGTGTTGCCTAACCAACAGAAGATGTATTCGAATGGACTCAGGTCCTCGTTGGCGATGCGCTTGGTAATACCGTGGCTGAAAGGGGTGAGAATCACCATGGGGATGTGCTCGAAGTGATTCTTAATGTTGCGGGCCACGTCGAAACCTTCGTTGTCGCCAGTCCCCGGCATGCAGATGATGAGGTCGTAGGAGATGGAGGATAGTTGCGCCAAAGCTTCTTCATAGGTACTCACCTGCGTGAAGCGCGGGGGGTAGCGCAGGGATAGCGAGGTGTACTCATTGAAGATTTTCTCATCGATACGTCCGTCGTCCTCCAGCATGAAGGCATCATAGGGGTTGGCTATCAGCAGGACGTTGAAGATGCGTCGTGTCATCAGGTTGGCGAATTGCGTATCCCTGAGATAGAGTTGGTTTAGTTTGAGTTTGCTGAGCATGTGGGTATAGTCGTTTATCGTTGTTTGTCGTTTGCCGGGAGAATCCTCACTTCACGTACTTGATGGGCAGGTCAATCGGAGTGTCAACCATACTTCGTGTGGCACTCTCCTCCAGTTTCTTGGGACCGGGAATCAGCGGACTGTAGTTCAGGGTGTGGCGGATGCGCTCCCGTTGGTCGGGGGTGAAGCGGTCGCTGAAACTGAATTCATAGTCCATGATGTTATAGGAATCGAAAGTCTCGTCGGTCAGGCAGTCGTTTCGTTTCACCACTTCGCTTAATTTGAGCGTGGTGTTGCTCTTGATGATGGCTTCCAGTTCGGCCATGTAGACCGTGCGGTTGTAGGTAGGGGTGTCGTCACAGTAGTCCGTGTCGCAGCAAGAGCCTCCTTTCCCTCCTTCCTCCTCTTCATAGAACGCATGGTGCAGTCCCAGGTAGTGTCCTAACTCGTGGGCTACCGTGCAGTGTATGTCGGTAGGGGTATAGGTGATGGTGATGCCATCGGCTGTCGGGGTGAAGCTGGTCTCTTCATTGATGTAGTCACTGTTGATGGAGAGACAGTAGGGATAGCCCAGGTTCTTCTTGCTGAGATAGTTGTATTGGATGTCGTTATAGCCCTCCATGGCTGGCGCATCCTTGGCATGATAGGGAATATGGGAAACGCCAAGTACGATATTCTCATCATCATCATCATCGAAGGGGTAGAAGAAGATGTTGATGTATCGGTTGGGGTCCCATACCAGAGCCACCTCCTCTTCGTCCTTGGTCGTCATGAAGGTGCTGTAGTTCATGGGGATGTCGTTTCGCAGGATGTATTCCACCCCCGGCGTGTCCAGCTTGTTGCCATCTTCATCTGTCTCGGCCAAAACAAATTGCAGGTTCATATCCACACCGTCACTGCCACCTTTATAGATGACTTCTCCGTCATAAAGGCTGTTTACGCGCTCAATGATTTGGGTTATACGTTTCTGGCTGATGTATTGCAGAGGATTGGTGGGGTCTTTGTAGAGTACGTGGCAAATGACCGGCAGACGGTATGTGTATTCTTCGGTCGTGCTCAATGCTTCCTGGCTGATGCTGACAGTTATGCTCTTCTCTTCGCCCCAAATGGTGACGGTGCCGTTGCGCTCTCCACTGATGTTGGCGGATACGGCCAGTTGCAGAACGGCCTCGCCCTTGCCCTCTTGGGAAAGAGGAGTACACCAGGTGGGGTAGTCGGTCACTCGCCATTCGCCGGTGGTGCTGATGCTTATTTCCAGGGTCTGTGCCTCACCGGTGAGTTGGGTGAATGCGGTGGGAGATACTTCTATCGTGGGAATGGAATCGTCCTTGCAGGCAGCCAATAACAGACAGAAAAAAAGGGCGGAAAGTAGGGCCTTTGTTCTCATTTGTTCAACATTTAGGAGTTTATACATGCAAAATTAGGTATTTATCTTTAAAAATAGCACATTTCTTCTTAACTTTAGCCTCAAATTAATGAACTTACTAAAAACAACGTATGAATAAAAATGTTTTCTTATTGTCTATGACAAGCGTAATGTTGATGGCCTGCGGTAGCGGGCAGCCAAGGCTGGACTATCCGGAAACGGCCAAGGTGGATACGGTGGATATCTATTTCGGTGAGGAAGTGGCCGACCCCTACCGATGGCTGGAGAATGATACCAGTGCGGCTACTGCAGCATGGGTGAAGGCTCAAAACAAAGTGACTGACGGCTATCTGAGCACTATCCCCTTCCGCGCCGACCTGCAGAAACGGCTGACCGATGTGGTCAATTATGAAAAGGTGGGAACGCCTTTCAAGAAACATGGCAAGTACTATTTCTATAAGAATGATGGCCTGCAGAATCAGAATGTGCTCTATGTACAGGAGACATTGGATGCCGAGCCGCGTGTCTTTTTGGATCCTAACAAACTGTCGGAAGACGGTACGGTGGCACTGACCGGACTCTCCTTCTCGCACGATGCCAAGTATGCGGCCTATACCATTTCAAGAAGCGGTTCCGACTGGACTGAAATCTATGTGATGGATGCCGAAAGCGGAAAGCTATTGGATGACCACATCGTTTGGGCCAAATTCACGAATGCAGACTGGTGTGGTGACGGCTTTTACTACAGTGCCTATGATGCTCCGGAAGAGGGGAAAGAGTATTCCAATGTGAATGAAGGGCATAAGGTCTACTATCATAAGCTTGGTACCCCTCAGACGGAGGACCGTTTGGCGTACAGCAATCCCCAATATCCCAAACGTTTCTATTCGGTCAGTGTGGACGAGGAAGAAACCATGCTGTTCCTTTATGAGAGTGGTGAGGGACGAGGAAATGCTCTTTATGTGAAAGACCTGACCCGGCAGAATGCTCCATTCGTGGCTATGGCTACCGATATGGATTATCAATACTATCCGTTGGAGGTTATGGGAGAGCATATCCTGATATACACCAACTATGGTGCAGACAAAAATCGCATCATGAAAGCTTCCCTGAAACGTCCGGCTTTGAAGGAATGGACTGAAGTGGTGCCCGAGGCAGAGAGTGTCCTCTCCGGCGCATTGGTTATTGGAGGCAAACTGTTCCTCACCTACGACAAGGATGCAGCTCATCATGCTTATGTCTACACGATGGACGGAAAGATGGAGCAGGAAATCAAACTGCCTTCGCTCGGTTCGGTGAATTTCAGTGGTGAGAAAAACGACAAGGAGTGCTTCTTCAGTTTTACTTCATTTACCATACCGGGAGCTACCTATAAGTATGACATGGAAAAGAATGCCTATGAACTGTTTCGCGCTCCTAAAGTGGACTTTGACGCGGAGGCATTCGTGACCGAACAGCTGTTCTTTACCAGTAAGGATGGCACGAGGGTACCCATGTTCCTGACCTATCGTAAGGATTTGAAGAAAGACGGGCAGAATCCGGTCTATCTTTATGGATATGGCGGTTTCAACATCAGTTTGAATCCTGGCTTTTCGGCACTGCGCATTCCTTTCCTGGAAAATGGCGGCATTTATGTACAGGTCAACCTGAGAGGTGGCAGCGAATATGGGGAGGAGTGGCATATTGCCGGTACCAAGATGCAAAAGCAAAATGTCTTTGACGACTTCATTGCTGCAGCCGAACACCTTATTAATAATAAGTACACCAATCCGGAGAAGATAGCCATTGTCGGTGGTTCAAACGGCGGATTGCTGGTGGGAGCCTGCATGACACAGCGTCCCGAACTGTTTCGTGTGGCCATTCCAGAGGTAGGAGTCATGGATATGTTGCGCTACCATAAGTTCACCATCGGTTGGAATTGGGCCAGTGATTATGGCACGAGCGAAGACAGCTCCGAAATGTTCCGCTATCTGAAAGGCTATTCACCGCTGCACAACCTGAAACCCGGCACACGCTATCCGGCTACAATGGTGACTACGGCCGACCACGATGACCGTGTAGTACCGGCCCACTCCTTTAAATTTGCAGCTACACTGCAGGCTTGCAATGATGGTACCTATCCTACGCTGATCCGTATAGACAGCAAGGCCGGACACGGTGCGGGCAAGCCCATGAGTAAGGTGATTGAAGAATATACCGACATATATGCCTTCATTATGCATAACCTGAATATGGAGTTCAGACCTTGATTGGAAGGAGAAAAGCGGATAGCTGCATGAAGAAAATCCCTATTTCGGTGGATAAAATGACGTTTTTATGTTTTTTAATCAAAATATTCCCGCAAAATATAGTAAATATGAAAAGTTTCCCTATATTTGCACAGTCGTTCAGTGACAAATTGCTGAACGCCCAATGAAAAACGGGATATAACCTTTAAAACGTAATATTATGAACATTGAACGTATCATGGCATCTTTGCAAGCCAAACATCCCGGCGAGTCTGAATATCTTCAAGCCGTAAAGGAAGTGTTGCTTTCTGTTGAAGATATATACAACCAACATCCGGAGTTTGAAAAAGCGAAAATTATAGAACGCTTGGTGGAGCCGGATCGCATCTTTACGTTCCGTGTTACATGGGTCGATGATAAAGGGGAAGTACAGACCAACTTGGGTTATCGGGTGCAGTTCAACAATGCCATAGGCCCCTATAAGGGCGGCATCCGCTTCCATGCTTCGGTCAATCTCTCTATCCTGAAATTCCTGGGCTTTGAGCAGACATTCAAGAATGCCTTGACTACTCTGCCGATGGGTGGCGGAAAGGGAGGTTCCGACTTCTCTCCGCGTGGCAAGAGTGATGCTGAAATCATGCGTTTCTGTCAGGCGTTCATGCTGGAACTGTGGCGTCATTTGGGTCCCGATATGGATGTGCCTGCGGGTGACATCGGTGTAGGAGGCCGTGAAGTGGGCTATATGTTTGGGATGTATAAGAAACTGACGCGAGAGTTTACGGGTACGTTTACCGGCAAGGGACTGGAGTTTGGAGGCTCATTGATACGCCCCGAAGCTACCGGGTTCGGCGGACTTTACTTCGTGAATCAGATGCTAAAGACAAAAGGCATTGATATCAAGGGCAAGACAGTGGCTATCTCCGGCTTTGGAAACGTGGCATGGGGAGCTGCTACGAAAGCAACGGAACTGGGAGCCAAGGTGGTGACCATTTCAGGACCTGACGGTTACGTCTATGACCCTGACGGTATCAGTGGTGAAAAGATAGATTACATGTTGGAACTCCGTGCCTCGGGCAATGATGTGGTGCAACCTTATGCCGATGAATTTCCCGGAGCGACATTTGTACCGGGCAAGCGTCCTTGGGAGGTGAAGGTGGATATCGCTTTACCATGTGCCACCCAAAACGAACTGAATGGAGAGGATGCCCGACACCTGATGGAGAATGGAGTGACTTGTGTGGGTGAAATCTCCAATATGGGATGTACTCCCGAAGCTATAGATCTTTTCATTGAGAATAAAGTCATGTATGCACCGGGTAAGGCTGTGAATGCGGGTGGTGTCGCAACCAGTGGCCTGGAAATGTCACAGAATGCCATGCACCTCAGTTGGAGTGCGGCCGAAGTGGACGAGAAATTGCATACGATTATGTATGGCATTCATTCTCAATGTGTAAAATATGGTACAGAACCTGACGGTTACATCAACTATGTGAAAGGGGCCAACGTGGCCGGATTCATGAAAGTGGCTCATGCCATGATGAGTCAGGGAATTATCTAAAGAGACTTTGTTTAGTTGTATTTGTATTTGTGGTTTGTGCTGCCTGCGCCTGTGAAGGTCATCAGGCAGTACTTTTTTTATCTACTTTCTCCGTTATTCCTATTTAAAAGAGTATCTTTGCAGGGTCAAACAGATAAATCACAAAGACATGCTATTACCAGAATTGAAACAAAGGCGCGACAAGATTCGCGTTCTGATGGCGCAGCAAGAAATTGATGCGGCCTTGATTACCTGCAACGTAAACTTGATTTATACGTATGGCCGTGTGGTTAGCGGCTATCTCTACCTGCCCTTGAATGCTCCGGCGCGTTTGTTCATCAAGCGTCCCAATACCATTCATGGGGAACATATCCATCCTGTCCGCAAGCCAGAACAGTTACCCGAATTAATAAAGGAGTGTGGCCTGCCTGTGCCGGCCAGACTGATGCTGGAAGGTGACGAACTTCCTTATAGAGAGTATAACCGTTTGGCTGCCTGCTTCCCTGAGACGGAAGTGTTACCATGCGGAACGGCACTTATCCGTCAGGCGCGTAGCGTGAAGACCGATATGGAGATAGAAATGCTGCGTCGCTCAGGAGTAGCCCACGCCAAGGCGTATGCCCGTATACCTTCTGTCTATCAATCGGGTATGACAGACCGTGAACTTTCCATTGAGGTTGAACGTTTGATGCGTCAGGAAGGATGTCTGGGCATCTTCCGGGTTTTCGGCCAAAGCATGGAAATCTTTATGGGAAGTTTGCTGGCCGGGGACAATGCGGCTACTCCCTCTCCCTATGATTTTGCTTTGGGTGGAGAAGGGATGGACCCTTCGTTGCCAGGTGGAGTGAACGGTACATTGCTTCAGGAAGGCCAGAGCTTCATGGTGGACCTTGGCGGTAATTTCTATGGCTATATGGGTGATATGAGTCGTGTGTATGCCGTAGGAAAACTGCCGGAAGTGGCCTATCGTGCCCATCAGGTATGCCTGGAGGTACAGGAGGCTATTGCTGCAACAGCCAAACCGGGAGTGGCTTGTGAAACACTTTATAATATGGCTGTGGAATTGGTGGACAAGGTCGGATTTGCAGATTACTTCATGGGAATCGGTCAGAAGGCTAAGTTCGTTGGACATGGTATCGGACTGGAAATCAATGAAGCACCGGTTATTGCTCCACGCATGAAGCAGGAATTGGAACCTGGCATGACATTTGCACTTGAACCGAAGATTGTGCTTCCAGGAATCGGCCCGGTGGGTATAGAGAACAGTTGGGTAGTGACGGCTGAAGGCATTGAGAAACTGACGCTCGCTCCCGAGGAAATCATTACATTATAAATAAAAGAAACATGGAGATAAGTCCTGCGGATTTTCAACTTTTCCTGTGGCTGATGACTGCATTGGCCGGAATCGTTTTTGTGGCACTCTATTTTGTGAAGGCCGGATATGGTATGTTTCGCACGAAAGCCTGGGGACCTGCCATAGACAATCGTTGGGCATGGGTGTTGATGGAATCGCCGGTGTTCTTTGTCATCACATGGCTATGGTCGCGTAGCGATGTCGGGATGACTCTGCCCCAGTATCTTTTCTTCATGTTGTTCCAACTGCATTATCTGCAACGCTCATTCATTTTCCCCCTACTGATGAAAGGCAAGAGCCGTATGCCGCTGTGCATTGTGGCTATGGGGATGCTTTTCAATGTGCTGAACGGCTGTATGCAGGCCGGTGGCCTTTTCTTTTTCCCTCCGGAGGGAATCTATGAGGCGGGATGGAACTATCTGTTGAAACCTCATGCCCTTGTCGGACTATTACTTTTTGTGGCGGGAATGGGCATCAATCTGCATGCTGACCATGTGATACGTCATTTGCGGAAGCCTGGCGATACCAGACACTACCTGCCGGCACGTGGCCTGTATCGTCTGGTGACGTCAGCCAATTATCTGGGGGAGTTGGTGGAGTGGATAGGGTTTGCCCTGTTGACCGCCTCGCCGGCAGCTTGGGTATTCGTATGGTGGACCTTTGCAAACTTGGTGCCTCGGGCGGATGCCATCCACCGGCATTACAGGGAAGAGTTCGGCAATGAGGCTGTAGGTAAGCGAAAACGCATCTTACCCTATATTTATTGAGACAGACTTAAGCAAAAACGATATGACAAAAGACTCCAAACTATTCACTCCTGTAACATTGGGTCCCCTGACACTGCGTAACCGCACGATACGTTCGGCCGCTTTTGAAAGCATGTGCCCAGGTAACCGCCCTTCCCGTCAGTTGCTTGACTATCATCGCTCGGTTGCTGCCGGCGGGGTGGGTATGACGACGGTGGCTTATGCTGCTGTTACCCGCAGCGGGCTCTCTTTTGACCGCCAGCTCTGGATGCGTCCGGAGATTGTGCCGGAACTTCGCACTTTGACCGAGGCCATTCATGCCGAAGGCGCTGCAGCCGCTATTCAGTTGGGACATTGTGGCAACATGTCTCATCGGAGCATCTGTGGATGTACACCGGTAGGAGCCTCTACCGGCTTTAATCTCTATTCACCGACCTTTGTACGCGGTTTGCGAAAAGAGGAATTGCCAGGCTTGGCGCGTGATTATGCACAAGCCGTAAACCTGGCTCGCGAGTCGGGCTTCGATGCCGTGGAGATTCATGCCGGTCATGGTTATCTCATCAGTCAGTTCCTTTCTCCCTCCACCAATCATCGTAAGGATGAATTCGGTGGGCCGTTGGAGCATCGTATGCGCTTCATGGATATGGTGATGGAAGAGGTGATGAAGGCTGCCGGCAGTGATATGGCTGTATTGGTGAAGATGAACATGCGTGATGGTTTCCGGGGCGGTATGGAACTGGAGGAGAGTTTGCAGGTGGCTCGTCGTTTGCAGCAGTTGGGTGCTCATGCACTGGTGTTGAGTGGCGGATTTGTCAGCAAGGCGCCCATGTATGTTATGCGTGGAGCTATGCCCATTCGTTCCATGACCCACTACATGACCCAATGGTGGTTGAAGTGGGGAGTACGTATGGTGGGTAAGTACATGATTCCCACAGAACCTTTCCGAGAAGCCTATTTCCTGGAAGATGCCTTGAAATTCCGTGAGGCGATACAGATGCCGTTGGTCTATGTCGGTGGCTTGGTGTCGCGGGAAAAGATTGACGAAGTGCTGGATGATGGCTTTGATGCTGTGCAGATGGGGCGTGCCTTGCTCAATGAACCGGGCTTTGTGAATCGTATGCGTGAAGAGGAACAGGCCCGTTGCAACTGTAGGCACAGCAATTATTGCATTGCCCGTATGTACACGCTTGAAATGGCTTGCCATCAGCACTTACAGGAACAGCTTCCCCGATGCTTGCAGCAGGAAATAGAAAAGCTGGAGGGCTGTGTATGAAGGAAAAAGGGCTTGCTGTCATAACCGGTGCCGATGGTGGTATGGGCGGTGAGATAACCCGTGCTGTGGCTTTGGCCGGTTATCGAGTGGTGATGGCCTGTTGTAACATGCAGCGTGCTGAGGAAAAACGGAGGCAACTGATGCTTGAAACGGGAAATGAGAATATTGAAGTCCGTAAGATAGACCTGTCGCTTCTCTCCTCTGTTGCTTCTTTTGCAGAGGAACTTTTAGAAGAAGCCTTTCCGATTTCCCTCTTGATGAATAATGCCGGCACCATGGAAACAGCCCGTCGGATAACGGAAGATGGATTGGAACGCACGGTTAGCGTGAACTATGTAGGCCCCTACCTGCTGACACGTAAGTTGCTGCCATTGATGGGAGAGGGAAGTCGTATTGTGAACATGGTGTCGTGTACATATGCCATAGGACACCTGGATTTCCCTGATTTCTTTGAGCAAGGTAGGAAGGGGTCTTTTTGGCGTATTCCGGTTTATAGTAATACCAAACTGGCACTGACCCTCTTCACCCTGAATCTGGCAGAGATACTCAGAGAGCGTGGGATTGTGGTCAATTGTGCCGACCCGGGCATCGTCTCTACCGACATTATTACCATGCACATGTGGTTTGACCCTTTGACAGACCTCTTCTTCCGTCCCTTTATCCGTACTCCTCGGCAAGGGGCTGCTACTGCCATTTTATTGTTACTGGGTGAAGAGGAGGGAAAACGTACCGGCACATTGAATGTGAACGGCTGTCGCAAATACCTGTCAGAAAAGTATACTGAGCATCGGCAGATGCATGAACTGTGGGTATGCACAGAGGATATCGTCAGGAAGTGGCTGTAAAGGCTTGAAAATGAGAAGGTGTCAAATATCGATTTAGACACGGATGATACGGATTATTTTCACCGAACGGTGAGAATCCGTGTCATCTGTGCCTAAAATCAATGATTTGATTTATGACAAAGTCTCTATAGGGTTACGCCGGTTTTGAAAATGGCGATTTCCTTGTAACCCTTCTTTTCATTGTTCACGAATTCACCGCTGGCTACACGAATGATGTAGTCGATGAAACGTTCGCAGGTGGTTTCCATCGACTCGTTTTCTACGATGACACCGGCGTTGAAGTCAATCCATCCCGGTTTGTTCTTGGCCAGTGTGGAATTGGTGGAAATCTTCATGGTGGGAACATAAGTGCCAAAAGGAGTGCCGCGTCCGGTGGTGAACAATACCATGTGGCAACCACAGGAAGCCAGTGCCGTAGCAGCTACCAAGTCGTTGCCGGGAGCAGACAGTAGATTCAACCCCTTTACCTGCAGGCGATCACCATAGGCCATCACACCCTCTACGTAGCTCTTGCCGCATTTTTGGGTGCATCCCAGAGCTTTGTCTTCCAGGGTGGAAATGCCACCGGCCTTGTTGCCCGGTGAGGGATTTTCGCCTACCGGCTCACCGTGAGAGAGGAAATAGGCCTTGAAGTCGTTGATGAGGGTAACGGTTTGTTTGAACAGTTCCTTGTTGCGGCAACGGTTCATCAGAATCGTTTCTGCACCAAACATTTCGGGGACTTCGGTCAGTACGCTGGTACCACCTTGGGCTACAAGGAAGTCGCTGAACATACCAAGCAAGGGATTGGCGGTGATGCCTGAGAAACCATCGGAACCTCCACATTTCAGACCGATGCGCAGTTCGCTGAGGGGTACATCCTCGCGCACATCCTGGCTGGCCTTGGCATACAGTTCGCGCAGCAACTTCATTCCTTCCTCAAATTCGTCTCCTACTTTTTGGGTTACCATGAACTTCACACGCTCGTTGTCATACGGGCCAATGAATTCGCGGAAAATATCGGGCTGGTTGTTTTCACATCCCAGTCCTACAACGAGTACGGCACCAGCATTGGGGTGGAGCACCATGTCGCGCAGGATTTTCTTGGTGTTTTCATGATCATCGCCAAGCTGGGAACAACCGTAGTTGTGGGGATAGGCCATAATGGCATCCACACCTTTGCCACCGGTCTCCTGGCGCAAAGCTTCGGCTAACTGATTGACTACACCGTTCACGCAGCCTACGGTAGGAATAATCCAAATCTCATTGCGCACGCCTACATCACCGTTCTTGCGCCGGTAGCCTTTGAAGGTCAGCCCACGGTAAGGAATGTTCAGGGAAGCGTCTACGGGGTGGTATGTATATTCCAACAATCCGGAGAGATTGGTCTTTATGTTGTTTTCGTTCATCCAGTCGCCCTGCTTCTGCGCATGGCTGGCATGGCCGATGGGGTAGCCATATTTGATGACTTGATCACCTTCTGCAAAATCTTTCAGCGCAAATTTGTGTCCGGCGGGAACCTCTTCGTTGAGGATAATCTTCTGGTTGTCTACGATGATTCTTTCGCCTGCAGGCAATGTCACGATGGCTACGGCAACATTGTCTTCTGGATTAATTTTCAGATACTTGGTCTCCATAAGTTTTGTTTGCTTTTATTATATTAGATTGTTCTGTTTATCCTCTTCTATAGAATGCAATATTCTCTTTGGTCAGCAGGTCAATGGGCATGAAGTTTTCCCGTGCCACTTCTTTCTTCAGAATCAAGTGGTCGCACAGGGCTTTGATGCCGTTGAATCCCTGCAAGGCAGGCTGTTGGGCTATGAGGAAGAATATGCTGCCTTGTTGCAGGCATTCCACATTGCGCTGCAACAGGTCATATCCCATCAGATTGATCCCTTTTTTCCCCTTCTTCAGTAGATATTCGCCGATGATGTATGCTTTGGAATTGAAGATGATGCCATTCTTGACGTGAGGATGTCGGGCGAAGAATTCATCCAGCATCCGGGTGTCTTCACTGTCCTGCTTGGCGTGGAGGTTCAGTTCAAGAATGTTGCATGAAGGATGGAACTGCTGCATATAGGTCCGGAAGCCGATTTCCCGTCGTTCCTGTTGGTTAGAGCCTACGATGCCGGCATTGATTTTGCGAAAGATGGCTATTTCCCGTGCGTCCTCACCGGCCAGCAACATCAGCATGCGGGCGGCAAAATAGCCGCTTTGGTGGGAGTTTTGCCCGAAGAAGGAGAGAGCAGGTTCTTCCTTGATGTTGGAGTCTATATATATATAAGGTATTGACAATTCGTTTAACCTGTCGGTGAAAGGCTTGGTGTACTGGGGGGCAGTGGGCGCGAATAGCACACCGTCCGGTTGGGTTTCGAGAATCTTCTCGGCCGCATTACCGAAAGAGTGATAGTCGTAGGGATCATAATAGGAGAGGTGTACTGTGATGTTGAAGTCGGAAAAGGCTTTGATGCCTTCGTCTATACCATTTTCCACCTCTGTCCAATATTCCCCCTTTTCGTGTTGGGGGATGATGCATTCAAAGTCGTATTTCTTGTTGGAAGCCAGGGCACTTGCATACATGTTGGGCTGGTAGTCCAGTTGCTTCAGAATCTCCTCCACCCGTTTGCGGCTGGTTTCTGACACTCCGCTTCGTCCGTGTATCACTCTGTCTACTGTCCCGACGGATACATCAGCCATTTTGGCTATATCTTTGATTCGTACTCTTTCCATTTTTCAATGCGTTTTGTGTGCGTACACAATAATAATATTGAAATTTTCGACACAAATATACGATAATTTTTTGTATTCCAAAAAAAGTTGTACCTTTGTGCCCGCACACGAAACGAGTGAATACAAACCTGGTTAGCCTTATTGTTTTTGATAATGTGCTGATTATGTGATTGAAAACTTGCAGTGTGACGATTTGTAAGCGATGTAACTAATAACAATTTAATAAAAACGAATAAAACTATGGGAAAGAAAGTCGTTACCTTAGGTGAAATCATGTTGAGACTCTCTACGCCGGGGAATACCCGCTTTGTTCAGTCTGATTCCTTTGATGTGGTTTATGGCGGTGGTGAAGCCAATGTGGCCGTAAGTTGTGCAAACTATGGTCATGATGCCTATTTCGTCACTAAGTTGCCGAAACATGAAATCGGCCAGTCGGCTGTGAATGCGTTGCGCAAATATGGTGTAAAGACCGATTTTATTGCTCGTGGCGGTGATCGTGTGGGTATCTATTATTTGGAAACAGGAGCCTCCATGCGTCCCAGCAAGGTGATATACGACCGTGCCCATTCGGCCATTGCAGAGGCAGCTGCCGAAGACTTTGATTTTGATGCCATCATGGAGGGTGCCGATTGGTTCCACTGGTCAGGTATCACACCGGCTATTTCAGACAAGGCTGCCGAACTGACTCGTCTGGCCTGTGAAGCTGCCAAGCGCCACGGGGTGACAGTCTCTGTAGATTTGAACTTCCGCAAGAAGCTGTGGACAAAGGAGAAAGCCCAATCCATCATGAAACCCTTGATGCAATATGTGGATGTGTGTATCGGTAACGAGGAAGATGCTGAACTCTGTTTGGGATTCAAGCCGGATGCTGATGTGGAAGGTGGAAAGACTGATGCTGCCGGTTATAAGGGAATCTTTAAGGCAATGGCCAAGGAGTTTGGCTTCAAGTATGTCATCTCCACATTGCGTGAATCTTTCTCTGCTACTCACAATGGTTGGAAAGCCATGATTTACAACGGTGAGGAGTTCTATGAATCCAAGCGTTATGACATCAATCCTATCATTGACCGTGTAGGTGGCGGTGATTCCTTCTCTGGTGGTATCATTCATGGCCTGTTGACCAAGCCCAATCAAGGTGAAGCCCTTGAATTTGCTGTGGCTGCATCAGCTTTGAAACATACCATCAATGGTGACTTCAACCTCGTGTCTGCCGAAGAAGTTGAGGCTTTGGCTGGCGGTGATGCAAGTGGTCGCGTACAACGATAATAGGCGGGATTGGCCGGAAAGGAACTGTAGTTTTAACTTTTATATCATATCATAAGATGGCTAAATTTGATAAAATAGCAGTATTGAATAAAATAGGCTCTACCGGTATGGTACCTGTGTTCTATCATAAGGATGCCGAAGTAGCCAAGAAAGTAGTAAAGGCTTGTTATGAAGGCGGAGTTCGGGCTTTTGAGTTTACCAATCGTGGCGATTTTGCTCATGAAGTGTTTGCGGAAGTCGTAAAGTTCGCAGTAGTGGAATGTCCCGAAATGGCTATGGGAGTGGGTTCCATTGTCGACCCGGCTACGGCTGCCCTCTATTTGCAGCTCGGTGCTTGCTTTGTGGTAGGTCCCTTGTTCAATCCTGAGGTAGCCAAGATTTGCAACCGTCGTCTGGTTGCTTATACACCTGGTTGCGGAAGTGTTTCCGAAGTGGGTGCAGCTCAGGAAGTGGGTTGTGATCTTTGCAAGGTATTCCCTGGTGACGTACTCGGTCCCAAGTTGGTGAAAGGACTTATGGCTCCCATGCCCTGGTCCAAACTGATGGTTACTGGTGGTGTAGAGCCTACTCAGGAAAACCTGACTTCATGGATTAAGGCTGGTGTATATTGTGTAGGCATGGGCTCCAAACTCTTCCCTGCCGACAAGGTGGCTGCAGAAGATTGGGCTTACGTTACAGAAAAATGTCGTGAAGCACTCGGCTATGTGGCAGAAGCCAGAAAGAAATAGAATCATTTTGTTTAAAGGTGTTTAAAGGGGTGCCGTCGAAGCATGTGAATTGCTTCGGCGGCATATTTATTTTGTTTATAAGTGTAAAAAGTACGCTTGTTTTATAAAACAATGTTATAAATGAACGCTTTGCGGCACTGTTTTCTTGCGGATATCAGAATTATGCTTACCTTTGTAGTGCTGTTGGGAAACAGCGTTAGTATTAGGAAAAAATAAATTAGTTAGATTTGTTTTTCATAGGCTAAAATAAAAGTTAGGAATTAGGTTATTAGGTAATTAGTTTTAGAAAAAGGTAAAAAGAAAGTTTGTTTTTCAGATAACATTCTTTGTTAGAAAAAAGAAAAGCCTTAGGGCTTTTCTTGTGTAGAGGCGAGGAGTTCGTGAGAACTTGCTCGTTTTATTTTTATATACCCCATCGTTTTTTTCTGGGGATATTTAATCCATTATATTTTTCTTTTCTGTATCTTTGTCCCAAATATTGTAGGAAAAACACTTTGTATTTTGGAAAACATATACTACATAATAGATTGGATTGACTGGATTCTCTATCTGCTGTTTGCGATAAACATCCTCTATTTGTTGATCTATAGCCTGGCTTCTCACCGCAGGAAACCCTCTTTGCCCCAAACAGCCGCCACACAGAAACGTTTTGCCATCCTCATCCCGGCTTATCGTGAAGATGCCGTGATACACGAGTGTGTGCGTTCCTGCTTGGATCAGGAATATCCTTCAGCATGTTATGATGTTGTTGTCATCTCCGACCACATGCGGCCCGAGACAAATGAGAGCTTGGCACAGATGCCTATACGCCTGCTTCAGGTCTCTTTCGAACAAAGCACCAAATCCAAGTCGTTGAATGCAGCCATGCAGGCCATTGGAGACGATTATGATATTGCCCTGGTGCTTGATGCGGACAATATCATTCCTTGTGATTATCTGACCGAAATCAATGACTATTTCTCGCGCCCCGGTGTGGAAGTGCTTCAAACCCATCGTATGGCCAAGAATCTCAATACCAATATGGCCTTGCTGGATGCCATTAGCGAGGAAATCAACAATACGATTTTCCGGTTGGGACATGTGAAATTGGGTATGTCTACAGCTCTTATCGGCTCAGGAATGGCTTTCAGTTATTCTCTTTTCAAGAACACCATGATGGGGATAAAGGCTGTTGGCGGCTTTGACCGTGAGTTGGAACTGACACTGCTTTTACAAGGCAAACGCTTTCATTATCTGCCGGAGACCTATGTCTTCGATGAGAAGATTCAGAACACCGATGACTTTTCTCGCCAGCGGCGGCGTTGGTTGTCGGCCCAGTTCTACTATTGTCGTATCTTTGCCAAGCACTTCCCTAAAGCTCTTTTAGCCTGTAATTGGGATTTCTGTGACAAGCTTTTTCAGCAAGTCATCATTCCGCGTGTGTTGTTGCTGGGTTTTACCGGTGTGTTTGCTCTCCTTTTCACAATATACTGTTGGATGTCTGGTCTCAAGTGGTGGATTCTTCTCTTGCTTGTTGCCACAGCCCTTTTGGTGGCCATCCCCAAGCGTTACCTCACCAGCCGTCTGGTTATGGCCATGCAGTCCCTGCCCTACACTTTTTGGCTCATGGCTCTTAATATCTTCAAACTTCGTGGTGCAAACAAGACCTTTATTCACACCAAGCATGGAGTGAGAGGTTGATAAAAGAACGGCTAATATGCTATATGGAAAACTGACATCAGACGGATTTCCCAATGTGTGTGGAGGAAGACAGCCGGATTCTATATTTGATTCCCCTTCGCTTCGTCTCTTTTTTTATGGAGTACTCTATAATAGGAATCTTGTAGCACCCACTTCTACAGAAGACGATGCTACAATAGTGGCCAAGCTTTTTCTGAAAGAGTCAGAAAAGGCCTTTTCCCGGTTGGACGGCTCGTTTACGATTCTCTATTTCACAGGTAGGCAGAGCGGAATCGTCCGAGATTTTCATGGAACTCACTTCTCTGTCTATTATTCCGATGATGCCTCTTTCTCCACCTCTTTGTCTGCTCTTCACGCTTTGTCTCCTTCCGAAACAGATCGTTGCTCATTGACCGCAGCGTTGCAACGTGGTCTGCTGTTGCCCGGTCGCTCTCCTTTCCGGGGAATACGACGTCTGGAAGCTGGCTTTCATCTGGTGAAGAGAGCTGAAGGGCTGAGCTGCAGCAAAGTCTTTCCTCTGTCTGTTGTTGAGGAATCAATATTGGAGTCGGGACAGAGTTTGGAGGAGTGCTCCTATCGCTATGCCGTTTTACATCAGAAGGCCATACAACGTCGAATCACTCATCAAGGTAGGGTGGGAATATTGTTGAGCGGAGGATATGATTCGGGTTCCAATCTGGCTGCTTTGCGAAAGTGTTTTAGCGGCATCGTTGACTCTTATTCCGTAGGATTCAAGGGAGACTGTTGGACAGAACTGCCATTGGCTCGTGTCATGTCACAGGCGTTCGATACCCGTCATCATGAGTATGAAATAGATGGCTCGGAGATTGAGGCTTTGCCTGAAATTATCCGTTTTCTGGAAGAACCGTTTGTAGAAGGCGGATTGATGGTCAATTTTTGTGCCATGCGTATGATGGGGGCGGATAAGCCGGAAGTTATTTTGGGTGGTGATGGTAGTGACCAGTATTTCGGTACTTCGGGGCGTGAATTGGCTTTTCATTATCTGTTGGGAAAAGCTGGACTTGTGCCGTTGTTGAATGTGTTGCAGCATGGGTTGGATAGTCCACGTATAGATACCGGTGGTAAACTTTCCCGTGTGCGGTTTCATTTGGATAAGATACTTCATATTATGGAAGGGGAACGCTTCGGCTATTCATCGTCTGTAGTGTCATCCCTGTTGCAGCACCCCTCTGATGATTTGCTCTCATGTGAAACGGTTCGACCGGACATGCAGAGTTTTGACCATTTGTTTCGTCAACATGCCCAACTGTCCGACATTGAGATTGTCATTAATCGCATCATTCTTTTTAAAGCCTCACGCATGGCACGCATGTTTGACAACAATCTCACTTATCCTTTTATGGATTTGGAACTATACCATTATGTGCAGCAACTTCCTGTTTCCATGAGGTATAAGGCTGACGGATTGATGGATATGATACGTGGACGGGGAATTTCCAAATATCTTTTGAAACATTGCTATAAGCCCCTTCTTCCGGAAGTGATTACTTCCAAGAAGAAGCAGGGAGGATTTGCCCCGATGCCTTTGTTCTTTAAGGATCCGGTTCGCTGTTCCCGTTTGAAAGATTTCATATTGTCATCCAGCATCTTTGATGATTATCTGAATCGGAAGGGGGTAGAGAAATTTTTGAATGATTATGCAAAGGTCTCTTCGGATAGCCACAAATGGTTCTGGTATCGGCAAAATTGTGCATTGCAGTATTTTAATCTTCTGGCTCTGGTCACTTGGTGGGAAGAGTTCGTGGAAGGGAAGGAGTTGCTAACCTATTAAAAACTTGAGGTATGTCACTGAAAGGGCAGGCGGTAAAAGGAGTGATGTGGAATGCAATAGAACGCTTTTCTACACAAGGAATTCAGTTCATTTTGACGATTATCATTGCCCGTCTGCTCTCTCCCGATGACTATGGCCTCATAGCTATGCTTGGCATCTTTATGGCTATAGCCCAGACTTTTATAGATAGTGGCTTTGGTAATGCACTGATACAGAAACAGGACAGGACAGAGGCCGATTATAGTACGGCATTCTATTTCAATATCATCGTTGCGGTTGCATTCTATCTGCTCTTCTTCTTTCTTGCCCCCTGGATAGCCTCTTTTTATGAACAGCCGGAACTGGTGACGATTTCGCGAGTGTATTTTATCGCTTTAATAATCAATTCCTTTGCGACAGTGCAGGTTGCTCGTTTTTCCATTCTTTTAGATTTTAAAAAGATGGCACAGGCTTCATTATGTGCTGTGGTGCTTGGTGGAGGAGTGGGAATTTATATGGCATATAATGGAACTGGAGCTTGGGCTATTGTAGGGCAGTCTTTGACAACTTCATTGTTATGGACTGTAGTGTTGTGGTTCTTGTCTGCATGGCAACCTCAAAGGAGGTTCTTAAAATCTTCATTTCGTTCATTGTTTTGTTTCGGTTCAAAATTATTGTTCTCTAATTTACTTCATACCTTATATAATAATATATATTCATTGATTATAGGTAAATACTTCGGAGCAGTTGAACTGGGCTATTTTAACCGTTCTTATACATTAAGTCAGTTCCCTGTGCAGAATTTTGGCAATATAGTGCAGAAGGTCCTTTATCCAGTGCAATGCCGTTATCAGAATGACGGAGAGAAGTTTAATCAGATATTTATTCTGTATTTACGATTGTCCAGCTATATCCTATTCCCGATAATGGTTGCTTTGTCCGCACTCGCATATCCGGTGATTCAGCTGATTCTTACCGATAAATGGTTGCCTGCAGCCCCTTTATTGCAGATTATTTCCATATCGATGATGTGGTTTCCGATTATGCAGGCTAATGTACTCGTACTGGATGCCAAAGGAAGGAGCGATTATCATTTATATTCTGAAATAGTAAAAAAAATATTGGCGGTCATTATTCTGCTTGTTAGTATGCGTTTGGGGATTTATGGCGTATGTTGGGGGTTGTTGGTTTATTCTTTTGTTGACATGGCTGTTGTCATAGCTTTTTCCCGTCGCTTGACGGGCATAGGTTATCGTGGTCATTTCTTTATTTTGGCTCCGGTTACTTTGGTGTCACTGATTATGTGGGGAGGAATTTGGTTATTGACTTCTGATATCACTGTTCCTTCCTTGAGCATATTGGTGGGAATATGTACGGGAACTATTCTTTTTGTGTCAATGTCTTATGTGTTTAGGCTGAAGTCTATGCGAGTTCTTGTGTCTTTTGCCAAAGGGAAAGGCGATTGGACGGAATTTAAAGATAAAATGTGATGAAGAAGCGAATAATAGCATATTGTGTTCCAGCCATCTATTCGTCGGGAGGAATGGAAAGAGTGCTTGCTGTAAAGGCCAACTATCTGATAGGAAAAGGCTATGAAGTCCATATTGTGATTACTGATGGCGGGGATAGAAAACCCTATTTCTATTTTGACAAGAGCATTCATATACATCAATTGGCACTTGACTTTGAAGAACTTTATGCTTTGCCCATAGCAAGCCGATGGTGGAAATATAAATATAGGATGCTTGTTTTTAAGAGGAGGCTGAACGAGTGTCTGTGTCAGATAAGACCAGATATAACGATATCATTACTGAGACGTGACATCAATATTCTCCATGAAATGTCTGATGGAAGTCTTAAAATAGGTGAAGTTCATTTTGATAGGCTGCATTATCGGCATTTTTCAGTCAAATGGCTGCCTCGGTTTATCTGTAATATTGTTCAGCAAATCTGGATGAGGGCTTTGATTAGACAGTTACGGAAATTGTCGAAGTTTGTAGTACTTACCGCTGAAGATGCTTCTTGTTGGCCAGAGTTGGACAATGTTGTAGTCATACCCAATCCCGTTTCATTCATTTCGGACAGAACTTCTTCCTGTTTACAGAAACGGGTTATTGCAGCTGGTCGGTATGTACCTCAAAAGGGTTTTGATCGACTTATAGCGGCTTGGAGAATTGTTGCAGAAAAACATCCTGATTGGAAGTTGAACGTATATGGAGACGGATGGCTTCGTGAACAGCTGCAGGAACAGATTGAGGCTTTGGACCTTTCGGATTCTTGTTGCTTGGAGCATACTGTGTCTGACATAAAGGAAAAGTACTTGGATAGTTCTTTGTTCGTTTTGAGTTCTCGCTATGAGGGATTCGGCTTGGTTATAGTTGAGGCAATGTCATGTGGCCTTCCGGTTGTGTCATTTGCATGCAAATGTGGCCCACGTGATATTATTTCGGATGGTAAGGATGGTCTCCTTATCCCAGATGACGATATTGAAAAACTGGCAGAAGGGATTAATTGGCTAATAGAGGAGGAAAATGTGCGTATCCAAATGGGAAATCAGGCGTTTTCCAAATCCAAGGGATATGCTATAGATAAGATTGGAATGAAATGGGAGATTTTGTTTGATTCATTGTTGAAAGAAAAGGAATTGCGGTTATGAAATGGTATGATAAATATCGTGTTGCTTTTGAGTGTGCTCCGGTGGATATTCCCTCTGAAGTAAGGGAAGAGGTAAAAGATAAGATGAAACATTTTCATCCGGAAAAACCTTTATGCTCAGTTGTGGTGATTGCCCATAATGAAGAGCGGCATATTTGGGGCTGTTTGTGGTCTTTGGTTGACAACCAATGTGATTTTCCTGTGGAACTAATAGTGGTGAGTAATAATTCCATGGATCATACAGATGCAATATTGGAAGAGGTGGGTGTCTCTTGGTATAGGGAAGAAAGAAAAGGTCCGGGATTTGCTCGACAGTGTGGACTGGATAAGGCTAAGGGAAAATATCATGTTTGTATTGACTCGGATACATTGTACCCTCCTTATTATATAGCAACACATGTAAAGGCACTTCAAACCCCAGGTATCGTTTGCACCTATGGCTTATGGAGTTTTTTGCCAGACAAGGAGCATTCAAGTTTGGGCTTATGGTTTTATGAGTTCTTGAGAGATATTTATCTGAAAATTCAGAATGTCAATCGGCCGGAATTATGTGTCCGTGGAATGGTATTGGCTTTTCATACGGACTATGGAAAGAAAATAGGTTATAGGACCAATATCATTCGCGGAGAAGATGGGATGATGTCTTTGGGATTGAAGCAATATGGAAAGTTGCGCCTACTTACGTCCCGTAAAGTTCGCGCAGTCACTTGCAATACGACTCTGAATGGGGGAGGTAGCTTGCTGAAGAATTTCTTTTCCCGTTTAAGGAAAGGGCTTAGGAATATCCGTTTGCTTTTCACCACCCAAAGTGAATATGTTGATCAAGAATATAATCTGATAGATAAGACGAAAAAATGAAAAGGAAAATAACCCTCGGGATTCCCATATACAATGCTGCCAATCTGGTGGAAAAAACACTTTTGTCTGCGTTGAATCAAACTTATCCAAACATTGAATATCTATTCGTGGATGATAAGGGAGATAGTATGGATGTTGTACGTAGGGTCGTGGAAAATCACCCAAGAAGTGGTGATGTCCGTATTATTGATCAAGGGACTAATCAAGGGATTGCTGTAGCCCGTAATACCATAATAGAAAATGCTACGGGTGATTTTCTTTTCACGATGGACTGTGATGATGTGATACTCCCTAATTGTATTGAAATCCTGTATAGTGCAATGATGGAACATCCGGTAGATTTTGTAGCTGCGTCGTTTGTCCGTTGCGATGTATCAGGGAAACTGTATCCAGGTTGTCAATATGAAGACATCTTGATAGAAGGAAGAGATTTTCCTGTCGCGGAATATCGTTATGGCTTAGGGAAACATCTGTTTGTGGCTACATGGAATAAATTGTATGACATGGATTTTTTGCGCAGAAATAAAATACGCTGTCATCCGGGACATTATAATGAAGATCCTTGGTTTACTTATCAGGTTATATTGAATGCCGCTTCTTGCCGCTTGCTGCCGGATGTAACTTTGCATTACATCTATAATCCTCAGTCAGTGTCTGGTATTGCCGCTTCCAATGGGTATTCTGAAAAGATTGCCTATCAGTTTGCAGAGATACAACAGTTGAAATCTGCATATGTCCGCCCATTGGCCAAGCAACCTTTTTATATAAATTTGCTGGTGGATATTATGCAAATGAGCATTTATCATGCCTATAGGATAGCAACCTCTTCCTGCATAGGTAAAAAGAAAAAAGATGAGATTGTGACGGATTTGCTGCAGAGGAAATTTGTACCTCCGTTGCTCCAATGTGCGGGAAGACGAACTACTCGATATCGTCTGTTATCCATTTTCTGGAAGATGCCGATGTGGGCAAAAGTCTTCTCTGTCAAGTTACTTGCTTCTTTAAGGTTCAAGGAGTGGTTTAAAAAATGGCTACATTTCACAGATTGATTTATTTCTCTTGTATGCGCATATGATAAAGTTGTATATAAAAGACCGTAAACGCTCCAAAGGCCATTTCCAGTATTATATGGTCCAGTTTGTGGAGGCAGTAAAGCGACAAGGAGTTGCTGCAAAAAAATCCTATTTGTTCAATCTGGGTTTGACTTTGAACCGGATATCTGTTTTCTTGAGAAGTAATTCGTTCCCTCGAAAGGGCAGAAAAACTTCTTTTGGTCACGGAACAGCCAATGTGCCAACAATCAGAAGCAGGTTCCGATGCTTGGCTATGGCTGTATATCCGTATATCGTTAAGCGAAAAAAGAGAAAAGCGATAATAATTGCCTCACGGGGGGAAACGCTGTTTATGAATTCTTTCCCCTTTTTCTATCACTATGAGATAATTCCTATGTTATGGGACGTTTGGCCGGCTACTTGGGCAAGTCTGTATGATGATTTGCGCCTTCTGAAATGTAAGACTGTTTTTGTAACGGTAAAAACAATGGCTGAAAAACTATCTTGTGAATTGGGCATAAATGCTTGTTGGATTCCTGAGGGTATAGAAATATCGGATTATCGCCCAGGAGACCCCTTATCGGAAAGGGAAATAGATGTTTATGAGTTGGGACGGCAAAAAAAAGAGTATCATGAGATTTTGGAACGATTATACCATAATGGTGATATTGCTTATTATAAATGTAATCGTTATGATGCAAAGGGTATGTTGAAAGAGCTGGCTTTCCCCACTTCCGCCATGCTTCTTGATGCCCTTCCTCAATGTAAGATTATAGTATCCTTTCCACAGGTTGATACTCATCCAGAAAAGGCGGGCAAGTTGGATACGTTGACTCAACGCTATTGGGAAGCAATGTTAAGTCGCTGTCTGCTATTGGGACGTGCTCCCATAGAATTGATAGAACTGGTAGGATATAATCCCGTTATTGATATTGATTGGGAAAGTGCTGATTCACAAATAATCCATATTTTGGCGCATATTGCGGATTACCAAGAACTGGTAGATAAGAATTATGCAGTAGCGTTGGAACATGCTTCGTGGGATAAGCGAGTTTATACCATACTTGATACATTGACAGGCATGGGATACACAATGGAATGATAAATTACGCCCGTAAAACCTTCAAATCCGATGATTCTTATATCTTTTTTCAGGGTCGGGCCAATTATTTGTAGAAAAAAGGGTTTGATTCTTGAATAATATGTATACCTTTGGGCGTTAATTAACTTTTAAATTAGTCATTATGAAAGCAACTTCATTCTCCTTTGGACTGCTACCGCTTCTTGTCGGTTTGTTCATTTCATGTTCCAATGATATAGTGGAAGAAATTGGCTTGCAGGAGGGTACGTCACCCATCCGTTTCTCGGCACAGATTAATCAGGTGACCAGAGTGTCCGGAAGCAGTTTCGAACAGGGGGATGAGATTGGCTTGTATGCAGTGAAGACAGGAGAAGACCTTAAGGGCGAAAGATATATCAACAACTTGAAACTGAAAGCTGCTACGGGTGGTAGCCTGACGCCCGAGAAGAATGTCCATTATCCCGAGGAAAATGTGGCTTTGGACTTTATCGCTTACTATCCCTATCAGACTGAGCGGGTTGAATCGGGGAATAATGTACTGCCCGTGTCCGTACAGACAGATCAGAGTGACGAGAATGACTATTACAAGTCGGACTTTCTGTGGGCTCGTACCGATAATGTAAGCAAGAGTGAGGAGGCTGTAAAATTGACTTTCCATCACAAATTTGCCAAACTGAGAGTGGAACTGAAACCTACGGATAGTTCTGATGTGGAGACCTTGCTGGCCGGAAATCCTACGTTGATTATCGGTGGTTTCTACACTCAGGCTGAATGTAACCTATCAACGGGTGAAATAGCCAACTTCTCTGTGCAAAAGGATATTGTGCCCTATGGCAGTTGGAGCGTTAGTGAAGGTTGTTTGGTAGGCAAAGAGCTCATTGTGATACCTCAGGAACTGAAGAGTGATGTACACATGCTTGCTTTGGAGTGGAATGGGAAAATCTACACTTCGCCCATTTCGTTGAATGAAACCCTGAAGGCAAATGCCCAATGCACCCTGACCGTCTCTATTGCTGTAACTGATGAGGGGCTGACCTTTATCGGCCTGACCGGTGAGATTGTGGATTGGGATGAAAACACGATACAGACCGGTAACAGCAGTTCTGAAGTTACGGCGGTGCATGTCAACGCCTTTACGTTCAACTCTTCCAATGTTTATCGGATATATAAGAACAATGTCGCAGTAGCCGAGGTGTGCAAGGAATATCTGCATAGCAATGAGGTGGATGCACAGGCCATAACGCTCTATCCCGTAGTGAATGGTGAAACTTCCATTGCCGAAGGAACGGTGTTGCAACTGTTGAATACGACCGGCGATGTTCATGGAGGAAAGGTGGTTTGGGATGTAGATGAGAATGTGCTGACCTATACGGCCGGCACCTCTTCGGCCATTGAAAAATTCTATATTGATAGCGATGGTAAGATTGCTTTTGACAAGCCAAATGAATCGGCCACCGTTACAGCCATGGCCTATTTGCTGAGAGATTTACGCGATGGTGTATTGCAGACCTATCCCATCGTGAAGATTGGTGCGCAATATTGGATGCGTGAAGAGTTGAAAACTCCTTATTATGATGATGGTACCATTCTGACGCAGCGCAATAAGGTTGGAGAGGGAGCCGGCTATTTCGTCTCTTCCGACAAACACTATTTCTACAATGGTGAAGCCTTGTTGGCCGGAAATCTGGCTCCTGATAACTGGCGTATTCCTCAAGCAGTCGATTTTGACAAACTGTTGGCTTATGCCGGTAGCGCAGCCGCACTGAAGGCAGGAGAGTGGCAGAGTGTTGATTCCAAACTTCCGGTTTTAAGTGCGAATAATGTAACAAATTTCTATGGATATGCTGTTGGAGGATGGTATAGTGCTCACATTAGTAAAGGACAGTTGGTCGGTTTTTGGATAATGAATGAGGACGGCACCTCTCTTTCTGATACAGCTTATCTTTTGATGGGTGAGCAAGATGACTTCAAGGTATCTTCGGCAATGGATTCCACGAATAGCTTTTATAAAGGCTTCTCTATTCGTTGCATCAAAGAGTGACTTTCGCTGCAAAATTATAGCCGAAAAAAGTATCTTAGGATACTTGGCCATTTCTCTTAGGATGTTTTGCGATTTATCTTAAGATAAACTGTCAAGTATCCTAAGATGCCTGAAGGTGGGCAACCGGATTACCGTTCCGCCCATCTACCGGAACATCCGGCCGCCTATAGGAAAGTATTGTGCCGTGGAGAAAAACTACAGCCAATGGGGTATCATCACTATAGACGGCCGTCTGTTGGTCGACGCGAAATATCCCGACGTGGTCATTGAAAGGAACGGTATGGCCTGGCTGACACAGATGACGGGAAAGAAAATGAGGGTGCAGTTGGAGTGAGGTAATGCAGTATCGTAACCTCTCAGCCCTCAGGTTATTTGCGGAAGTTTGGGGCAATTACAGTTTCCTCAGAATCTTCCGGTTTGCCTTGTCAATGACTTCTGCTTCCAGGGAGGCCAGGTAGATACGGGTGGTCTTCTCGGATTCGTGTCCCATACCTTCGCTGATGACTGACAGGGGGATGCCTTCGTTGTGGGCAATGCTGGCCCATGAGTGTCGGGCAACATACAGGGTAAGTGGGCGGGTGAGTCCGATGCTTTGGCCAATCTCTTTCAGCTTACGGTTTATCAAAGTCAGGGCGTTAATGTATTGTTTGCGGTTGTCTCCCCCCAGTTCCTTGATAATGGACAACAGATAGGGGGAGGTGGGAGGAGCGGCATAACGCCCGGCAATCTCGTCCATGCAATTCTCCCAATGCATGGTCAGGAGTTGTCCCGTCTTCTTTCTGCGGTAAGAGAGTACGCCGTTCTTCAAATTCTCTTTTTGCAGATAGGCGATATCCACGAAAGACATGCCGCGGGTGTAGAAACTGAAGAGGAACATGTCGCGGGCAAAGCATCGGGTGGGGGATTGGGACAAGTCCAAATCCTTCAGCCGGCGGATAGCGCGTAGGGGGATGGCTCTCTTGATGGTTTTCTCTGTGGAGGTGAACACTTTTCGGAAGGGATGTCGCTCGTCTGTCCATCCCTCTTCCACGGCCTTGCTGTAGACGGCCCGCAACCGCTTCATGTAGAATGAACGGGTATTTGGGGAAAGCCGATTGTCTTTCAGGTAGTAGGCATAATCCTCCAAAAATTCAGTATTCAGTGCTTCAAAAGTGAGGTCTTCTTCGTTGCGGAACCGGCGGAGGCTGTTGAGGGTACTGCGGTAAGTCTCTGCGGTGCGGTATTGCTTGTGGCGCATCAACTTGATGATTTGTAGCTCCATGTAGTTGAAAATGGTCATCTTTTCCATCTGCTGCTGGAAGGTGGTGAGAATGTCATCAGCAGTAAACGGATGACCAGACTCTTCCGCTTTGTGGACAATGCGTTGGAAACGTTCCATGTCCCACCGGATGTTTAGCCGGATGTCGGACAAGTACTCTGCACGATGGGGAGAAGCGACTTCGGAACACAGGCTGTGTGTGCTTGCATCCCATTCTTCGGACATGACCCTATAACGGGTCGCCAGTTGTCGGACGGTACGTTGGTAAATCACCTGATAATACAGGTAGCCCTCTTTACTCTTTACGGTGGAGGGCCTGAACTTTAACTTTATTGACACCATGATATATAGAATTAATGTTTTCTATCTTTTGACTTTTCTCAAAAGTCATTTTATAATCAGTCGGTGTCGTTGAAATTTCAGGAAGAAGAGGATGTGTCATCGTTCATATTTGACACACGCTCACGGAAAACTGAGAAAGTCTCTTTATGGAGACTCTCTGGAAGATGTTTGGCTGATAATGTTGTTTCCACAGCTGACTGTGGCATATTGGAAACAGGCGGATAAAACTTGATGGATTATTGCCTTATAGTCGCTTTAATGCCAGTTTGATGACTTGTTCCACATGGGCTTCAGGGTCTTCCTGAAGGATGGCTGATACCACTTTTTGTGAGGGAGTCAGGGCAAATCCCAGCATGGTGAGGGCTGCAATGGCTTCTTCCTGTACCTGGGCATTGGCGACAGACAATGAGGTAGGGCCGCACATGGTATTGCCCGAACTGATGCCACCGCTCTTGATTTTGTCTTTCAGGTCCACGATGATACGTTGGGCGGTCTTCAGGCCGATGCCTTTCACGGACTTCAGCAGATGTGCATTCTCGCTGCCTATGACATTCACCAGTTCGGCAGGTGACAGGGCTGAGAGTATCATCCGTGCCGTGTTGCCACCGATGCCGCTTACGCTGATGAGCAGCAGGAACAGTTCACGCTCCTCTTTGGTGGCAAAGCCGTAGAGCACATAGGCATCCTCGCGTATGGCTTCATAGACGAAGAGTTTGCACTCCTTCTTGCCTTGGATGGCACTGTAAGTGTTGAGTGAAATGTTGGTGGCATAGCCCACTCCGTGACACTCTATCACGGCTATAGCCGGAGTCAGTTCGGCCAGTTCTCCTTTGACGTAATCTATCATAATCGGGTCTTGTTACATGGTGTAAGGTCTGTTTTGCCCTGCGAAGGTAGAAATAATATTAGGAAAAACGGTCAAAAACAGCTTCGGAAAAGCAAATAAAAACGTTAAAGAATAAAATAGGAGCAACTTATTGGCATGATAGTGTTGAATGTATGGATTAAAATGCTTACTTTTGCGCCGATTTAATAGAAATATGATAACCAAAAAACGATAAAAGATGAAAAAAGTAAGAGCTGCCATCGTTGGTTATGGCAATATAGGTCATTATGTGTTGCAGGCTTTGCAGGCTGCACCTGATTTTGAAATAGCCGGTGTGGTACGTCGTGCCGGAGCTGAAAACCGTCCCGCTGAACTGGCCGACTATCCGGTGGTAAAGGACATCAAGGAACTGGATGGGGTGGAGGTAGCCATCCTCTGCACGCCTACCCGCAGTGTAGAACAGTATGCCAAGGAGTATCTGGCCTTGGGAATCAACACGGTGGACAGTTTTGACATCCATACGCAGATTCCCCAGTTGCGTGCCTCTCTGAACGCTGAGGCCAAGGCACATGGGGCTGTTTCGATTATCTCGGCTGGATGGGATCCGGGCAGTGACTCCATTGTACGCACCATGTTGGAGGCCATTGCTCCGAAGGGTATCACCTATACCAATTTCGGTCCCGGTATGAGCATGGGACATACGGTGGCCGTGAAGGCTGTGGAAGGCGTGAAGGCTGCTCTCTCCATGACCATTCCTACCGGTACAGGCATCCATCGTCGCATGGTCTACATTGAGGTGAAGGAGGGATATGACTTCAATCAGGTGGCCGCTGCCATCAAGGCTGACCCCTATTTTGTGAACGATGAGACTCACGTGAAGCAGGTGTCCAGTGTGGATGCCTTGCTTGACATGGGGCATGGCGTGAACCTGACACGCAAGGGAGTCAGCGGAAAGACACAGAATCAGCTCTTCGAGTTCAATATGCGTATCAATAATCCGGCTCTTACCGGACAGGTTCTAGTATGCACCGCCCGTGCTGCCATGCGCCAGCAGCCCGGTTGCTATACCCTGGTGGAGATTCCCGTCATTGACCTTTTGCCCGGTGAACGTGACGAGTGGATTGCCCATCTGGTGTAATCGCTTCGAGCATATAATGATAGAAACAGGAATACATTATCTCTCCCGTTATGCCTCTCCTTTGGGGGAGATTGTGATGGCGGCTGATGCCGGTGATGCTTTGACCGGCTTGTGGCTGCCAGGACAATTGCACTTTGCCACCACGTTGGCTCATGAGGTGAGGGAGGAAGAGCGGGACGTACATCGGCTGGCTGCAGAATGGTTGGACTGCTACTTTGCGGGTGAAGTGCCTCGTTTCATGCCTCGGGTACATCTGCAGGGCACACCGTTTCAACTGAAGGTGTGGAGTGTGTTGCTGGGCATTCCCTATGGAATGACGATGAGTTATGGTGAAGTGGCTCGTGAAGTGGCTCGGATGATGGGAGTGGAGCGTATGTCGGCACAGGCAGTCGGCGGAGCAGTGGGGCGCAATCCGATTAGTATAATAATCCCCTGCCACCGCGTTGTGGGTAGCAGGGGAAATATGACGGGCTATGCCGGGGGCATAGCGAAAAAGGTTGCTTTGTTGCAACTGGAGGGAGTGCTTAGAACAGCGTGTCCTCCGTGTTGAACAGCTTGCGCTCGTTCAGGCGAATGACTTTGCCGAATTTCTCCAGTTTCTTCAGGTCTATCAGTTTGGGATTGCCCAGGATGGCTATGGCATAGGGCTTACCCTTGATGTGCTCTTCGTAGAACTTCACGATGTCGTCGAAGGTCAGGGCGTCCACCTTGGCCAGGTTCTCCTTGGCAGGGTCGTCCGTATAGCCCATTTGCTGCAGGTGTACCAGATGCTGTGCCTTGTCTCGGAAGTCGGGATGTGTGGTCAACATGGATTGGCGCAGGTAGCTCTTGATATTCTCTATACGCTCCGGATTTTGTGGCATTTCATTGATGAGGCCGATGAAGATTTCCAATGCTTCGTTGGCCTTATCGTTTTGCGTCCCGATGTAGCCTTGCAGGTAGCTGCTCTTACCGGCCATATTCTGTGTGCCGGCATAGGCATAGGCCGTGTAGGCCATGGAACGTTTTTCGCGGATTTCATTGAGCACGATGCCTGTGAAGTCCAGGCCGAAGTATTGGTTGAAGGCTGAACGCAGCACGTCATCCTTCTTGTCGGCCGCCTGCATGGGCAGGTAGAAGTGAATCTGTGCCTGCTCGGCATCGTTGTTGGGCAGGAAGTAGATGGTGTTCTCGGTCACGGCATTCATTTCCTTCACGCGTGGTGAGAGGCTGGGGCGTTCATTGGCCACCAAGGGGAGGTTCTGGCTCAGGATGTCATAGGTCTGTTCGAAGGGCAGCGTGCCGGTGTAGAAGATTTTGGCTTCATAGTTGGAGGCACGGTTAATGTCACCCGTCAGCTCGGAGATGGCCAGTTCATAGATTTCCTTGTCGGTCAGTTCGTTGATGTAGTCTGACTGTTCGCCATAGAGCATGTATTGGCGCAGGGCCTCGCTCAGGCTGCTTACGTTCTCCTTACGTTCCTGCCTGTTGCTGAACTCGGCTCCCTTCAGACGCTGCAACTGCTTGTCATCCAGTTTGGGCATCAGGATTTGGCGGGAGAGGAGTTGGCAGGCTTGCGGCAGAGTCTCTTCATAGCCCATCATGTTGATGTAGAGGTGGTCCTCATCGGCCATGACCCGGCAGGTTGCGTTCAGCTTGCTGAGTTCTTCCTTTAACTGCTGAGGCTCATAGGCTCCCATGACACCGGCGTTGTTCATCAGGCTGGCGGCAAAGGCAAGCTTGGGGAAGTCGCGTGTGCCGGCACCATACTGGATGGTGAGCTGGAAGATGTTGTTCTCCTTGTTCGGAGTGTAGTACATTTTAGAACGCTCGTTCAGTGGGCGCATCTGCACCTCACCGTAATCCGCAAAGGATTCGGTAACCTGTCCGAAGGGCATGGTCTTGAACTGCATGCCATAGAGGGACTGCTTGCCTACGGGCGGTTCTATAGGCTTGAAGGAGGGCTTCTGAATCTTGTTCTTCTTCTCGGGCTTGCCCTTTTCGATGTAGATGGCCAGGTAGTTGTCCGACAGATAGGTCTTGGCTACACGCTTGATGTCTTCGGTAGTGACTGCCATGATTTTCTCCTTGTGGTTCAATACCTCGCCCAGGTCCATTTCATAGCAGAAGGCCTGCATCAGCATCAGGGCCTTGGCTTCGTTGGACTCCATCTGCAGGTCGAAGTTGCGGCACATTTCAGCCTTGATAGCTTCGATTTTCCATTCTTCGAACTCTCCGTCGGCAATTTGCTGGATGGCTTTCAGTGCCTTCTTCTCGGTGCTCTTGTTGGATTCGAAACGTCGTTGGTTCTCGTCATACAGCGGAATGGCAGAGACCATCAGACGACCCTGTTCGCGCATGGTATAGGCTGCGGCACCGGCCTGGGTCAGTTCTCCGTCCAGGGTCAGCTTGTCCAGTGTACCCGTCTGGCTACTGTTGTTCAGCAGTCTCATGGTGATGTCCAGGGCGGTCTCATCGGGATGTCCGGCATTTACACCGGGAAAGACCAGGGCAACTTGCGGATAGGAACCGGCCTTGGTGCTGTGGAGGGTGCGTCCCTTGATTTCCAGATTGGGATAGCTTTTGCGTTCGGGCATGTTGCGCTTGGGCAGACGACCGAAAGCGGCATTGATGCGTCCGCCAATCTGCTCGGCCTTGATGTTGCCCACCAGTACGAGCACCATGTTTTCGGGTACGTACCATTGTTCATAGAACTCTATCAGCTTGCTCAGACGGGGATTCTTCAGGTGTTCGGGCAGGCCGATGACAGAGCGTGAGTAGGGATGCCCTTCGAAGGCTTTGCCCATGATGAACTCTGAACTTACTCGTGAGGGATTGTCCTGAGAACGGTTGTACTCCTCGTACACGGTCTCCAACTCCGATTGGAAAGAGCGGAAGACAGGGTTCAGGAAACGTTGGGAGGAGATTTCCAACCACTTGTTCACCTGATAGGCAGGGAAGGAATTGTGGTAGTAGGTGAAGTCATAGCTGGTGCCGGCATTCACCCCTTTGGCACCCATGCTCTCCATGAGGTTGGAAAATTCGGTGGGGAGGCTCAGCTTGCCGGCCTTGATGCTCAGCTCGTTGATTTCCTTGTTGATGGCCTCTTTCTTTACAGGGTCGGTCTCTTCGGCCATCTGGTCATACTTGGCAATGATTTCCTGATACAGCGGAGCCTCTTCCTTCCAGTTCAGTGCACCGATTTTGGTGGTACCCTTGAACATCACGTGCTCCAGGTAGTGGGCCAAACCCGTGTACTCTGCCGGGTCGTTGACCGAGCCGGTGCGTATGCCTACCAGGCCATACACATCCGATTTGGATTCGTCTTCCCATATATATACGGAAAGTCCGTTCTTCAGCTTGAATGCCTTCAGCCCTTGTCCGAAGGAGGAGAGACCGACGGCCAGCAGAGCCAGAAGGAGAGTTGCTTTCAATGCGATTGATTTCATACGATAATTGGTTATTAGTGATTATAGTTTTGCTCTATGAGTCAGCAAAGCTATGAAAAAATCACAGCATCCGTGAATTATTGCAGAAAAAAGATGCCATATCCGTGGATTTATGACCTGAAAACTCTCAGAAAAGGGGAGGAGACTGTCATTTGACAGTTTTTCCCCCTGAAAATGTTACTTTCTGTCCCCTCGGCTCGCGCTTTCCTTCCTATACTTGCAGACAAATAATCAATGCATAAAAATAATAGGATATGGTAAACAGTTGGCTGCGCCTCCTTATGCGCAATCTCTTCATGGAGAGTTATTGGGAAATTGTTCGTGAACAAACCGTATGGAGGGACTACGATGAAGAGTGACTTCTGTCTCTCAGGTATCTGCTGATGAGCACCTTCAGTACCTCTTGCGTGAAGGGCTTGGTGAGGAAATCGGTGCATCCGGCTTCCTGTGCCACCTGCTTGTCGTGCTCGTAGGCGTGAGCCGTCAGGGCGATGATGGGAATCGTGGGCGACAGTTCGCGGATGATTCTCGTGGCATCCAGTCCGTTCAGGTTGGGCATCTTCATGTCCATCAGGATGAGGTCGGGGTGCAGTTCCTCATAGCGTCTGACAGCCTCGATGCCGTCATGTGCACGCTCCAGATGATAGTTGCGTCCCAGTATGGCACTGATGAGGATGTAGTTGCTGTCGGTATCTTCGGCCACGAGGATAGTGGCCGAAGAGCGCTCTTCCTCCTCTCCGGCCGTTCCGTTTCCGGTTGTGGTGGCTGTTGTCTCGGAGGAGGTTTCGTCCGGCTTGTCCGGCAGCAGGGGCAGGGTGAAGGTGAAGCAGGTTCCCTTGCCCTCTTCGGAGGTTACTGAGATGCTTCCTCCCATGCGCTCGATGATGGTCTTGCTGATGGAGAGGCCCAGTCCGGTGCCTTGCACGAAGTCGTTGGCCTTGACGAAGCGGTCGAAGATGGTGGGCAGCTTTTCGCGGGGCACTCCCACACCGGTGTCGCTCACGTGAAACTCGGCCATCTCTCCCTTCCGGCAGTAGCCATAGCTGACGCAGCCCTGTGGGGTGAACTTGAAGGCATTGCCTATCAGGTTGGAGAAGACCTGGAAGAGACGGTTTTTGTCGCCCTCTGCAATGAGGTGCTCGTCCGAAGGTTCAAAGATGAGGGTTGTCTGTTCGGGACAGCGGAATCGGTGGGCGTCGTGCACCTCCCGGCACAACTGGTGCAGGTCTATGGGGCCGCTGGTGAATTCGGCCATGCCGGCCTCTATCTTGGAGAGGTCCAGAATCTCGTTGATGAGTTGCAGCAGCCGCTCGTTGTTGGTTTCTATGATTTGGTAATACTCGTTGCGCTCTTCGGCATTCGTGCTCTCGGCTATGATTTGCGAGAAACCCACGATAGCGTTGAGCGGTGTGCGAATCTCGTGGCTCATGTTGGCCAGGAAGGCCGACTTCAGTCGGTCGGACGCTTCGGCCTTCTCCTTGGCGGCCATCAGTTCGCGCTTCATCAGTTCCATCTCCGTGATGTCCCATTCGATGCTCAGCAGCATGGGCGGGAAGTCTTCGCCCGCTATCTTCAGTTTCCGCTTGTCTAAGTAGACAGCTCGTCCGTCGGCACCGGTGTGTTCCTCCACCCAGTGCAGGCTTTCGCCGGTACGGGCAATGCGGATGTCCTGCTCCAGCTTCTCTAAAGCCATTTCGCGGGGATGGAAGTCGAAGTCGTTCTTGCCGATGGCACTTTGCAGGTCATCGCTGTGCTTGTAGGACTCCCGGTTGCGGTAGAGGTATCTGAACTCGTTTTCAATGTCCTTCACCACGATGCTTGCCGGCAGGTTCTCGATGGTGTTGTTCAGGATTTGGGTGAAGCGTTTCAGCTCCTGTTCGCGCTTGATGCGCGGGGTGATGTCCTTGGCGAATGTCCACAGGGTCTGGATGCCCTGGTCATCAGTCACGATGTAGGAGTTGCCCTCCATGGCCAGCACTTCGGGATTCATGGGCAGGGGGTGGTTGGTGATGAAGCTGCGTCCCTTGCCCTCTTCGCGGGCTACGAGGCTGAACAGCTCTTCCCACTGTTTCCTGTTTCTGCCATAGGTAGGCAAGTCGTATATTTTCAGGCGGGTGATGTCGGTGCTGTTGTTGATGTGGTGGCGTTCCTTGAAGCAGCGGTTGCAGAAGAGCAGCGTTCCGTCTTGATGGGCGGCATAGATGTCCTCGGTGGAGTTGTTGATGGCATGGGTCAGCAGGTTGATGTCGTTGCGCCGTTGCTGGATGTCGGTGATGTTCTGGATATATCCCTCCAGGGTAGTCTCTCCGTTGCGGTGGCGTTCGCGCGAAAAGGCTTTCAGACGCAGATAGTGGATGTCTCCCTGGAAGGCGATGCGATAGTCTATGCTGTTGGTGATGTTGCCTTGCAGGTTCTTCTCTATCCAGGTGTCGAAGATGCTTCGGTCATCGGGCAGAATCAACTGTCGATATGTTTCTAAAGGCATCCCCTGACGTTCATCGCTGCACATGATGCCGGTGTGGCCCGTATAGTAGAATATACGTTCTCCCGAGTTGTATTGCCAACTGCCAATGGAGGCCGCCTTCTGTATCTCGTTGAGCTCCCTGTTTTTCTTTTCCAGCTCCATCTTGCGCTGGCTGCGCTGGGTGATGTCGCGGTATTGGCACAGCACCATGTCGTCATAGGGATACATGATGCACTTGAAGTAGTACACCTCGTTGCCCAGCGGAAGCTGGTAGCTGCCGGTGACGCACACCTTCTGCTGCACCACTTTCATGAAGTCGGGGTAGAACTGCCTTCGGGTGACGAAAGGCGTCAGTTCCAGAATGTTTTTTCCAATCAGTTTCTCTTCGTCGAGAAACCACAGGTCGGTATTGTAGACGGCAATGTCCACGCAGTTCCCTTTCTTGTCTATGAGCAACAGGGTGTCCGAGGTCAGCTTCAGCAGCCTTTCGGCATTGGCAGAGTCTTTCAGGAAGTTTTTCATGGGTACGTCGTGACTATTGGTGTTGGGCTCTTTTCGCCTTTTCCCATGCGCCGCTATTGTTGTTCTTGCGGCGGTAGAGATAGCCGAATCCTCGGATAACGTTGACGTTCATAAAGAGGAAGTAATAGGGCACAAAGAGCAGTTTGTTCTTGATTTGCTTGCGTGAGAGGTAGTAGCCCCAGCTTCCCATCAGGTAGAAGAGGGCCTGCAAGAGCCAGATGACGGCATAGAGCAGCGGATGAGCGGTGGTGAATAGCAACGCGATGTTCAGGGGGAGCAGGGCAAAAAGCAGGATGGGGGTCAGAGACCAGCGCAACACGCGGTGGGAGGTGTACTGGAAACTGAAGAGTCCATACTTGAAGGGATTGAGTAGCGGACGCAGTCGCCAGATGGATTGCAGGCCTCCGGCAGCGATGCGCACCTTGCGCTTCTCTTCATCTTCCATGCTGGCCGAGCCGCTTTCGGTGGCATAGGCTGAGGCGCAATAGGCTATCCGATAGCCCTTCATCACGATGCGTAGCGACAGGATGAAGTCGTCGAGCAGTGTGTCGGTAGGCATTGGCTCAAAGAGTTGACGACGTATGGCAAAGAGTTCACCGGCGGCTCCCGCGGCCGAGTAGAGGCGGGAGTCGAGGGATTTCAGGGCCGATTCATATTTCCAATACAGCCCTTCGCCGCCACCGGCAGCATTGTCTTTCTCCTGCATGGCTATGCGCTTCTCGCCTGCTACGCATCCCACCTTGGGATCCATGAAGGCATGGACAATCTCGCGCAATGCCTGACTGTTCAGGTCGGTGTTGGCATCGGTGAACACTACGATGGAAGTCTTCACAAACTCCATGCCACGGTTCATGGCGGCCGTCTTGCCCTGTCGTTGAGGCTGGTGGAGCACGGTGGCGTCGGGCCATCGCGACAGTCGCTCATTGGTGCGGTCGTTACTGCCGTCCGTCACCCACAGGATGTGCAGCTTGTCGGCCGGATAGTCCAGCTGCCGGCAGTTGCGCATCTTTTCGTCCACGACCTCCTCTTCGTTGTAGGCGGTGATGAAAAGGGTGAGGTGAGGCAGCTTCTCCTCGGCGGGGAGGGGCCGTTGGGTCGGCTTATGAAATGTTTCCTTGATTTTTACGAGCAGATAGAGCAGGATGCCATAGCCCACATAGGTGTAGAAGACGATGAATAGGGCTGTCCAGAAGATGATTTCCAGTGCATGCATAGTACCGATAATTCCTTGTTTGGTTCGTTGAACAATGATTTAAACGGCCAAAATTAGGAATTATACTTGGTAAGTGCAAGGAAATAAATGAAAAGTGTGCTTTTTTACACGACAAGCATAGGGACTAAAAAGCTTCAGTCATGTTGAAGTAGAAGAGCGTCTGGTTGTTCACCGTGTTCTTTCCCAAGTCAAGGCGCACGTTCATGCGTGGCTGTACCTCGATGCGTAGTCCTACGCCATAGTTGGGCAGTACGCCCTCCACCTTGCCCATCGTGGGGCCCATGAATCCGCATCCTCCCCACGCCACAAAGCCCACGTGGCTCAGCAGCCGCTTCAGGCGTGTGCTCTTGTCGGTGTTGATCATCTGCCGGTATTCGGCCACCACCACGTGCGACGACTTGTCGCGATATTGGCCCATGTAGTAGCCGCGCAGGTCAAAGGGGGTGCCCGTCAGGGCATACTGTGTCAGGGGCACGTCGCCCAGCACATTCTTGCTTTGGGCTGTCCATGCCAACACCTTGCGGTGACCCAACGGGAGGTATTGGCGGTAGTCCACCTCCAGACGGTAGAAGTTCTGTTCGCTGCCCAGCAGCTTGCTGTAGGCCATGCCGCGCAAATCCAGGTAGAGGCCCCGATAGGCATTGGCCGGTATGTCGCGGCTGTCGTAGGTGAGCAGGAAGCCCAGGCCGGCAATGAAGTTCTCATATCCCTTCTCCGTGCCTCCGGCCTCCTGGTAGGAAGGCTCCTCCACCAGGTATTTGGCCGGGCTTCGGAAGCGGTCATAGTTGATGTCCACCTGTGGCCCGGCAAAGAAGTTGCTCTTTCCCAGGCGAAACAGGAACCAGGGGTTGAGCTGCACGCCGCTGTAGCGGTATTCGCTGGTGCTGTCGCTGCGCAGGTAGTGTTTGTTGGTGTCGTAGCCTATGCCGTAGAAGTTCTCTCGTGTGTTTTTGTAGGAGAACTTGCCGAAGATGCGGAACTTGTCGCCCTTGAAGAAGAGCTGGGGTTTGGTGAAGAAGTTGATGCCTCCCTCGAACATGAAGGCCACGGCCATGGGCACGACGGAGCGTTGTTGGGTGGTGTCCGAGGGGTTCATGCGGAAGGTCATCAGTGCACTGCCGCCCAGCACTGCGCCAAAGTCGGGGGTATAGCTGGGGCCTCCCAGGATGTTATAGTGCAGGTTGCGACGTGCCACGCGTTGGCGGCGCAGCTCTTTCTTGCTCAGGGTGGGGAGGGTGTCGGCAGGTGCATCACCATCACCCCGCAGTTCAGGATGGTCCGATGGCTCCTGTGCCTGCAGGGTGGTGATAAGCAGTAGGCCTGCAAAGATGCAGGTGAGGTATCTGTTCATGTTTAGTTTTTGTTTTCGGGTGCAAAGAAAACTGTTTTTCTCGAAATAGTTTTCATACAATTCCCCAATAAATCTAAATGGATTGCTAAAATAATAAAAAGAGGTGAGGGGAGAATTGTGTTTGTAAACTATTTGCACTTATCTTAAAATCTGTGAATCCCCCTCTCGAAAAGCTACCCCAGTTGGGCGGAAATTTTTTCCCAGTTGGCCCCGAATTTTTTCCTGACCAGGGAGGAAAAATTGGACAGTAATCGGCCTTTGGGGTGAAAACGGGTGTCGGATGGCGTGTAAAACAATGAGAATGGATTTAAGATTTGTTGGCAGTTGCCCCTGTGGTTGCATTTGGACGCTGACCTCTTCGTGCCTGAAAAGCTAAAAGCCGATAGCCTTACTGATACAGTAACACTATCGGCTTTGACTTCTGGCGGAGCGAAGCGGAGTGATGTCTCCCCTTGGCTCCTCTAAGAGTCTGTTTTGAATTTATTCCGCCTTTTTACGAGAAGTCTTTTCGAGATATTTTGGTTGTTCTTTCAAGGAGCATAGCGGGCTATGTGACGAGAAAGAACGGGCAAAAGAACCGAAAAGAAACTCATGGAAAGCGAATAATAAAAGAATGGAATAAATTCAAAACAGACTCTAAATTCATAAACAGGCTCTTAGTAGCTGATTACCGGCTCCAGCTCTTTAGCTTGTGCAATCATTTTCTCCAGTTCGCTGACGGAGGGCACACGGTTGCAGAGGTTCTTGGCCTCGTTCACCTCTACCAGCTTGGGCTGCAGATTGGCCGGTACGCGATGACGGAATTCCTTCACGGTGTCTACGCCGGCGGCTTCGAGCAGTTCGGCAAACTGTCCGGCAATGCCGGTGATGCGGAACAGGTCAGCATGGTTCGTCCACTTCAGGATGAACTTTTCGCTGATGCCCGTGGCTTCGGCCATCGCTACGCGGCCCTTCTTCGTGGCACACTTCTCCAGCAAATCTTCGGTGGTCTTCACTCCGGCGGCATTCAGTTTCTCTGCATAGGTTGCGCCGATACCTTCTACTTGTTCGATTTTATATCCCATGATATTCGGATGATTTAAAAGGTTAATACGGAGTGCAAATATAGGAAAACTTTCGGGATGTCATGACTTTCGCCCCTCAAAAGTTGCAACTGCCCGCTGAAATGCCGGAAAAATGGGGCCTGACCTCTCCCGTTTTTGAAAAAAACATTATTTTTGTGGGCAAACAAGTTATGGACTTCACTACATGCAACACTTCTTATGATGAAAAGACTTCATTTCAGACACTCCCTTCTTTTGGCCGGCCTTGTGATGCTTCTGCTGCCGGCACAGGGTATGGCCCAGGACGAACAGTGCTATCAATCCACCCGCTCCGATGCGATGAAGGAGTTCTTGGCCAAACGCTTCAGGAATGCCAAGGGCCTGTTGCAGACGGCCATGTACTGTCCCGACAAGCCCGAGCGAAACGACCTGGAGTTTTGGCTGAAGCGTTGTGACCAGGCGCTGAACACAGCCTCGGGCAGCGAGGTGGAGGCGTTTGCCGACCGGATGTCACTCTATGATGACTATTCCAACGATGGTTTCGTGGAGGGCATGATGGCCGTGACCCTAAAGGCCGATGCTCCTCACTTTGACTCCATGCCCGAAGGAAGCGACCCGCGCGACTATGCTCCCAAGGTGGGCTTCGTGGACGAGAACGGCCATTTGGCTGTGCCCTGTATCTATGAAGACGTGACGCTCTACAGCATGCGCTTCGGCTACTACTTCTCCAACGGACTGGCAGCGGTCATCAAGCGGTCGGACGATGGGACGACCTGTGGGTGGGGCTACATCGACAAGCGGGGCAACGAGGTCATTCCCTTCCAATATGCCGATACGCAGCCCTTCTCCGAAGGCATTGCCGCCGTGCAGGAGTACTATGGCGCCTATTGGAGCTTCATCGACAAGCAGAATCGGCAGGCACTTCCCGTCTCCGTCTATTGGGCCGGTGCTTTTAGCGAAGGGCTCTGTGCCGTGGTGCCCGATTCTACCAGCAACGGCTATGGCTTTATGGATCGCAGTGGCAGGATGGTCATTCCGGCACGCTACTCCGAGGTGCGCGGCTTCAAGAACGGCACGGCGGCCGTCTTCTCTCCCGGTCATGGCTATGAGGCGGCCCTGATAGACCGTCAGGGACGCTTGGTGGGCGACTATACCTTCCGTCCCGAGTTCTTGAGTCTCTCCGATATAGACATCTATGCCGTAGACATGTTCAATGCCGGAAACTATGACAAATGCCTGATGGCCATCCGCGGCTATGAAAGGCGGTGCGAGGAGCGGGAGATTGAGGTGCGCGCCCCCAGCATCCTTCCCTATATGGAGGGCCGCATCTATTTCAAGGGCTATGGCAGCCAGGCGCAGGACTATGCCAAGGCCTTCGCTGCCTTTAAGCGGGGGCAGGAGTCGAACGCCCTCTACATGTTGGGCATCTGCTACTACAACGGCTATGGCGTGGCGCAGGACTATGCCAAGGCACTGCAGTGCTATGAACAGGCGTTGCAGCGCAACAACTGGGACGGTCATGGCTACGTGAGCTATCCTTCCTGGGAGAATAAGGGTGTGTTGTCCGCCCGTTTCAGCGAAACGTCGGCCCGTTTTGCCCTCGGCCTGATATACTATTACGGCAAGGGGACGGCGGTGGACTACAAGAAAGCCTTGGATCACTTCAAGGCTGCCCAGGATGGCGGAAAGGAGGAGGCCAAGGAGTTCGTGGCCCGCTGTGTGGAGCAGGTTTATGGCCGCTGATCAGCTGCCCCATCAAGGATGCTAATCAACAACTTTATTGAGGATGCAAACTAACTGCTCCACCTTTGAGGGGAGCTGCCGGCTTGCCGACTGAGGGAGCTCTATACAGTTGATAAACGTTGGGGGGGTGAGGCGTTGAAGAAATTCGATTCACCTTATTTATATATGGGACAGCATGAAAATTGTAACCATTCTCTTGCCCTATATAGCACTCGTGTTCGTTAACGGAAGTAATTACGGAAATTTATCCGTAATTACTTCCGCTTTTTCTCTCTTTTCACAATCTTATTTTGTAATTTTGCACGCAAATTATTGAAACCATTATTTAAAATAAACGCATGGCAAATGTAATCAAGTTACGCAAAGGCCTTGACATCAACCTGAAAGGTAAAGCTGCTCAGGAGTTTATGTCTGTAAAGACACCGGGAGTCTATTCGCTGGTTCCCGATGATTTTACGGGCGTGAAGCCGAAAGTGGTTGTGAAAGAACAGGAACATGTGAAGGCAGGAGACCCCTTGTTCGTAGACAAGAACCATCCTGAAGTGAAGTTTGTTTCGCCCGTCAGTGGCGTAGTGACAAGCGTAGAGCGTGGTGAGCGTCGCAAGGTGCTGAACATCTTCGTGGAGGCTGACGCCGAGCAGCAGTATGCCGATTTCGGTGTGATGAATCCGCAGCAGATGAACGGTCAGGAGGTGAAGGAAGCCCTCCTGAAGACCGGTATGTTCGCATTTGTGCGCCAACGTCCCTATGATGTAATTGCAGATCCCACAGTGGCTCCCAAGGCCATCTTCGTGTCTGCCTTTGACAGTGCTCCGTTGGCTCCCGACTTCGAACTGGCCCTGAAGGGTGAGGAGAAGAACTTCCAGACGGGTCTCGATGCACTGGCCAAGATGGCCAAGACCTACCTGAGCATCAGCGCCAAGCAGCAGTCGGCTGCCCTGACTCAGGCCAAGAATGTGACCCTGAACGTTTTCGACGGTCCCCATCCCGCAGGCAATGTAGGTGTACAGATCAACCACATCGCCCCCATCGTGAAGGGTGAGACTGTATGGACTATCGCCGCCGAGGCCGTTATCTTCATCGGCCGCGTGATGAACACCGGCAAGGTGGACCTGACCCGCACGGTAGCCGTGACAGGCTCCGAAGTGCTGAAACCCGCCTATTGCAAACTGAAGGTGGGCGCACAGCTGACCACGGTATTTCAGGGCAATGTGGCCGAAGGCAAGAGCCTGCGCTATATCAGCGGCAACCCGCTGACCGGCAAGAAGGTGGCTGCCAATGGCTATCTGGGTGCCTTCCACAACCAACTGACCGTTATCCCCGAGGGTGACGACGTACACGAGATGCTGGGTTGGATTATGCCCCGCTTCAAGGAGTACAGCACCAGCCACTCCTACTTCGGCTGGCTGTGCGGCAAGAAGGAATACACCATCGATGCCCGCGTGAAGGGCGGTGAGCGTCACATGATTATGTCGGGCGAGTATGACAGCGTGTTCCCTATGGACATCTTCCCCGAATATCTGGTGAAGGCCATCATTGCCGGCGACATCGACCGCATGGAGGCCCTGGGCATCTATGAGGTGGCTCCCGAAGACTTTGCCCTCTGCGAATTTGTCTGCTCATCCAAGGTTGAGGTGCAGCGCATCGTGCGTGCCGGCCTTGACATGCTGCGTGCGGAAATGGCATAAGTGATCATTGTGAATTATGAATGATGAATGATGAATGGCACAGCAAAAGCGGTTCAGAAATCGTAAGGAGTAATTCAAAATTCAAAATTTTAAATCCAAAATTAATTAGATGAAAGCGTTAAGAAATTATCTCGACAAGATAAAACCGAACTTTGAAGAGGGCGGCAAACTCCACGCATTTCGCTCGGTGTTCGACGGCTTCGAAACATTCCTGTTCGTGCCCAACAGCACGGCGAAATCGGGAACGCACATTCACGATGCCATTGACAGCAAGCGCATCATGTCGATGGTGGTCATTGCGTTGGTACCGGCCCTGCTGTTCGGTATGTACAACGTAGGTTATCAGCATTTCACGGCTACCCAAACTGCCGGCAGCTTCTGGGAAATGTTTGCCTACGGTTTCCTGGCTGTATTGCCCAAGATTATCGTTTCTTATGTAGTAGGTCTCGGCATTGAGTTCGTCGTGGCCCAGTGGAAAAAGGAGGAGATTCAGGAAGGCTTCCTGGTTTCCGGTATACTGATTCCGATGATTGTGCCGGTGGACTGCCCGCTGTGGATTCTCGCCGTGGCTACTGCCTTCTCCGTGATTTTCGCCAAGGAAGTGTTTGGCGGTACAGGTATGAACGTGTTCAACGTCGCCCTGATTACCCGTGCCTTCCTGTTCTTTGCTTACCCCACCAAGATGTCCGGCGATGCCGTATGGGTATCGGGCGACTCCATCTTTGGCCTTGGCCAGCAGGTGGACGGCCTGACCGTGGCTACTCCGCTGGGTGAGGCGGCCACTTCGGGTGCAGTGCCCCAGTTCTCTATGGATATGGTTTATGGCCTGATACCCGGCTCCATCGGTGAAACGAGCGTCATCGCCATTGCCCTGGGTGCCATCCTGCTGCTTTGGACAGGCATTGCCAGCTGGAAGACGATGTTCTCCGTGTTCGTGGGTGGTGCAGTGATGGGTTGGATTTTCAACACTATCGGCCCCGACACGCCGATGGCTCAGATGCCCTGGTGGCAACACCTCGTGCTGGGCGGCTTCTGCTTCGGTGCCGTGTTCATGGCTACCGACCCTGTGACCTCAGCCCGCACGGAGACCGGCAAGTACATCTTCGGTTTCCTCATCGGTGCCATGGCCATCATTATCCGTGTGCTGAATCCCGGCTATCCCGAGGGTATGATGCTGGCCATCCTGCTGATGAACATCTTTGCTCCGCTGATTGACTATTGCGTGGTGCAGAGCAACATCAGCCGTCGCGAGAAACGTGCAATCAAGTCTAACAATTAAAATACCGAATAGAATATGAATACCAATAGTAACAGTTATACTATTATATATGCTTCGGTAATGGTTGTTATCGTTGCATTCCTGCTGGCATTCGTGAACTCTTCTTTGAGAGAAGCACAGGACAAGAATGTGGAGCTGAGTACGAAAGAGCAGATTCTCTCTGCCCTCAACGTGAAAGACGTGGCTGACGCAGAAGCAGAATTCAAGAATCTTCAGATTAAGGACATGCTGATGGGCGAAGACGGCACGCTGACCGAATATACCGGTGCTTTCGCTACCGCCTACGAGAAGGAAGCCAAGGAGAAAAACAACTTCCATGTGTTTGTGGCCAATGTGGACGGACAGACCAAGTATGTCTTCCCCGTTTACGGTGCCGGCCTTTGGGGGGCTATCTGGGGCTATGTGGCGCTGGATGCCGACAAGGACACTGTGTATGGCGTCTACTTCTCTCACGCCAGTGAGACTCCGGGCCTTGGTGCCGAGATTGCCACTGATGCTTTCCAGGGACAGTTTCCTGGCAAGAAAACCACGAAGGACGGCGAGGTGGCCCTGGCTGTCGTGAAGAACGGTAAGGTGGCCGACGCTACGGTAGAGGTGGACGGTATCTCCGGTGGTACCATCACTTCAAACGGTGTGGATGCCATGCTGAAGAACTGTCTCGGCAACTACAAGGCTTTCCTGCAGCAGGCCGATGAGAGTGCCGAAGCTGTCGGTGAAGCTCCCGTAGAAGAGATTGTAGAAGAAGTAGTTAACGAAAATAATGAGGAGAAATAAGCATATGGGACAGTTGTTTTCTAAGAAGAATAAGGAAGTGTTCTCTGCTCCGCTCGGCCTGAACAACCCGGTCACCGTGCAGGTGTTGGGTATCTGTTCGGCATTGGCCGTGACTTCCAAGTTGGAGCCGGCCATCGTAATGGGTCTTTCCGTGACGGTAATCACCGCATTCTCCAACGTGGTGATTTCACTGATTCGCAAGACCATCCCCAACCGCATCCGTATCATCGTTCAACTGGTAGTGGTGGCCGCACTGGTAACAGTGGTCAGCGAGATTCTGAAGGCGTTTGCCTATGATGTCAGTGTGCAGCTCTCCGTGTACATCGGTTTGATTATCACCAACTGTATCCTGATGGGACGTCTGGAAGCATTTGCCATGATGAACGGGCCTTGGGAGTCGTTCCTGGACGGTATCGGCAACGGATTGGGCTATGCCAAGATTCTGATTATCGTGGCGTTCATCCGTGAGCTGCTCGGTTCGGGTACATTGTTCGGTTTCAACATCCTGAACTACGACTGCATCAAGGAGTTGGGCTATGTCAACAATGGTTTGATGATGATGCCTCCGATGGCTTTGGTTATCGTGGCTTGCATCATCTGGTATCAACGTGCACGTAACAAAGAGTTGCAAGAAAAATAAGAAGTAAATTATGGAACATTTTTTTAGTTTATTGGTCCGCTCCATTTTTGTGGACAACATGATATTCGCATTCTTCCTGGGTATGTGTTCCTATTTGGCCGTGTCCAAGAATGTGAAAACTGCATTGGGACTGGGTGCTGCCGTAACCTTCGTGTTGGTGGTAACATTGCCGGTCAACTATCTGTTGCAGACTCAGGTGCTCGATCCTTTAGGTCTTGGCTTCCTTAGTTTCATCCTCTTTATTGCCGTGATTGCCGGTATAACCCAGCTGGTGGAGATGGTGGTGGAGCGTTTCAGCCCTTCGCTCTACGCTTCGCTCGGTATCTTCCTGCCGTTGATTGCCGTAAACTGTGCCATCATGGGTGCTTCGCTCTTCATGCAGCAGCGCATCACGCTGGGCGAGAGCGACCCGAAAGCCATTACCGACGTATGGGATTCCATCTCCTACGCCCTTGGCTCCGGTATCGGTTGGTTACTGGCCATCGTAGGTTTGGCTGCCATCCGCGAAAAGATGGCCTACTCTGACGTACCCGCACCCCTCAAGGGCTTGGGCATCACGTTCATCACCGTAGGTTTGATGGCTATGGCATTTATGTGTTTCTCTGGTTTGGACATTTAATAAAGAAAGGAATATACAATGGAAATAAGTTTTATATTGAATAGTATCGTAGTATTCCTTGCGGTTATTCTTCTGCTGGTAATCATCTTGCTGGTTGCCAAGAAGTTTCTGGTTCCCTCCGGCAATGTGAACATCACCATCAATGGTAAAGACACCGTCTCTGTGGCTCAGGGTGGCAGCTTGCTGACCACTTTGTCCGAACAGGGCATCTACCTCTCCTCTGCCTGCGGTGGCAAGGGCTCATGCGGCCAGTGCAAGTGCCAGGTGGTGGAAGGCGGCGGTGAAATCCTCGACTCCGAGAAGGGACACTTCACCCGCAAGCAAATCAAGGACAATTGGCGTCTGGCCTGCCAGTGCAAGGTGAAGGGCGATTTGGGCATCCAGATAGACGAGTCTATCATGGGTGTGAAGGAGTACGAATGTACCGTTATCAGCAACAGCAACGTGGCTACTTTCATCAAGGAGTTCAAGGTGCAGCTTCCCGAAGGTGCCCATATGGACTTCATCCCTGGTTCTTATGCACAGATCAAGATTCCTGCATTCAACATCGACTACGACAAGGACTTCGACAAGAGCCTGATTGGCGACGAGTATCTGCCCGCATGGCAGAAGTTCGGCCTCTTCCCGCTGAAGTGCGTCAACACCGAACCTACCATCCGTGCCTACTCCATGGCCAACTATCCCGCAGAGGGCAACGTGTTCATGCTGACCGTGCGCATCGCCACTCCGCCGTTCAAGCCGAAAGACCAGGGCCCGGGCTTCATGGATGTCAATCCGGGTATCGCCTCGTCCTACATCTTCTCCCTCAAGCCGGGCGACAAGGTTATCATGAGCGGTCCTTACGGAGACTTCCATCCCCACTTTGACTCCAAGAAGGAGATGGTTTGGGTAGGTGGTGGTGCCGGTATGGCTCCGTTGCGTGCACAGATCATGCACATGACCAAGACGCTGAAGACGACCGACCGCGAGATGCACTACTTCTATGGCGCACGTGCCCTGAACGAAGTGTTCTATCTGGAAGACTTCCTCGGCATTGAAAAAGAATTCCCCAACTTCCACTTCCACCTGGCGCTCGACCGTCCCGACCCGGCAGCCGATGCAGCAGGCGTGAAGTACACCGCAGGATTTGTTCATCAGGTGATGCTCAACACCTACCTGAAGGATCACGAAGCTCCTGAGGATATAGAATATTACATGTGCGGGCCCGGCCCCATGTCCAAGGCAGTGGTTGCCATGCTCACCGACCTTGGCGTAGAGGAGAGCTCCATCATGTACGATAACTTCGGAGGTTAAACTCTGAAGTCTTTGCGCATCCTCTTGCATAGGGATGTAAATTTAGGTTTCTGGCACGGATTTGCTGACAGCGGTCAGTGGAATCCGTGCCTTTTTTCTTTTCGCTCCTCTTCCCTTCCTTCTCCGTGCGGTTTACTTTTTATCTCTGATAATAATACTTAAGCTATTGAAATACAACTATTTTAATGTTTTGATAACTTACCTCCCGCAGTTACTTTGCCATACACCGCTTCTATAAACCCCTTACATTTGCACCACCTAACTCATATATGAATATTAACCGATTTAATACCTATTTGATTGCTGTTTAGGATTGTCATATGTATTTGTTTGCTGGTGTGCGTATCTGCGGCGCAGGCACAGGAATCACGTCAGGAGGTCCGAATCTATTTCCATCAGGGATATAGCCGGTTGGACACGCTTTTCCGTGACAACGGTAAACGCCTGAAAGCCTTCTCCCGACAGCTTAGCCTGTTGCGCGGTGACTCCACGGCCTTTCCGATCTCGGTGCGTATAGCCGGTGTGGCTTCCCCCGAAGGCTCCATTGCCCTGAACAGCCGCCTCTCCACCCGACGTGCCGCACGCATCATCGAGTATATGCGCCGCTACATCTCCCTTCCTGACTCACTGATAGAAATCCATACCCCCGGCGTAGACTGGGACGGCCTTGCCCGATGTGTGGAGGCCGACACGCTGATGCCCATGCGCGAGGAAGTGCTGCGCATCTTGCGCGAAGTGCCCGAGGTGACCATGCGCGACGGGGTGGTCGTGGACAGCCGGAAGGCACGCCTCTATCGCCTGCAGGAGATGAAGGTGTGGTACTACATGTATCGCAAGTTCTTCCCCGACCTGCGCTACTCCGAGCTGGAGATTGTCTTCCACAGGCCGACGGCGGAGATTATCCCTCCCACGGACGAACTCTGTGAACGCCACTTGGAGATGCTCCTGCCTGCATATTCGATGCCGGTGTTTGCCGGTATGCCCCAACTGGGATTTCCCGCCGCACAGCCCGAGGGGAAGCGACCCTTCTACTTCGCCGTCCGCACCAATATGCTCTATGACCTGCTACTGGTGCCCAACATTGGTGTGGAGTTCTACTTAGGCAAGAACTGGACGCTGGGAGCCGACTGGATGTACTCCTGGTGGAAGACCGACCGCAAGCACTACTACTGGCGCACCTATGGTGGTGACCTCTTCGTGCGCCGCTACTTCGGCAGCAAGGCCGAGGAGAAACCCTTTCAGGGACACCACATCGGCCTCTATGGCGGCATTGTCACCTATGACTTCGAGTTGGGCAAGCGTGGCTACCTGGGCGACCGCTGGAGCTATGGCGGCGGAGTGGAATATGGCTACAGCATGCCCATGAGCCGGCGATTGAACCTGGATTTGACCATCGGCATCGGCTACCTGGGCGGCAAGTACAAGGAGTATCTGCCCATGGACGGATGCTATGTCTGGCAGTGCACCAAGCAGCGCAACTACATCGGCCCCACCAAACTGGAAGCCTCGCTCGTCTGGCTGTGGGGCAGGGGCAACGTGAATCCGAAGAAAGGAGGCCGCCTATGAAGCGACACCTTATATATATGATGGCCCTCTGTCTGCTGGCCGTGCTGGCCACTGCCTGCGAGCACAAGGACCTCTGCTACATCCATCCGCATACCGCCAATGTGCGCATAGACGTGGATTGGAGCCGTTTCGACAAGGAGGTGCCCACCGGCATGACGCTGGTGCTCTTTCCTGAGGGTGGGGGAGCACCTATGGTCCACCTGACCAACACCATCACCCATGCCTCCCTGAAACTGGCCGCCGGCACCTATCGGGTGTTTGTGGTCAACCAAAGCCCCTCCGAGTTTGCCTCGTTTGCACTGCAACGGTTTGACAACTGGGCGGATGCTGAGGCGTTGGGCAATGAGTGCACCTCCTCCTGGTATGCCAAGGGCGACGATGAACGCCTCTCCCTGCAGCCCGAGTGGTTGGCCGTGGACTACCTGGGCGGTGTGGAGGTGACGGAGCAACAGGTCATCCTTTGCCGCGAGGCCTGGCTGAAAGACCCGCTCAACGTGCCCGAATATCTGATAGCCACGCTCTATCCCCGTAATGTCATCTACACGGTGAAGGTGAAACTGCATGTGCATGGTGCCTACAACCTGCGCTCGGCCCGTGCCACCCTCAGCCGCATGGCCGAGGGACACTGCCTGACGGCAGGCCGTCAGCACAGCACGTTGGCCACCCATCTGTTGGAGAACTGGCAGTTGCAGTCGGATAGTGACGACCCCACGAAGGGCCTCCTGACCACAACGCTCACCTCCTTTGGCCTGCCCTACGGCCATGCCGGACGTGCCGAGGAGAATACCCTGCAGCTCTCTGCCCTGTTGGTGGACAATGCCACGGTGATGAACTTCCCCATCCAGGTGGGCCACCGCTTCACCATCAGCGAGGAAGCCCCCATGACGCTGCTCGTAGAGATAGACACCCCCATCACCCTGCCTGATGTGGAGCCCGAGGGAGGCTCTTCGGGAGGCTTCGATGCCGTTGTGGAAGATTGGGGAGACGAGATAGATTATATTGTTCCCATGTGAAAATAACGTAATTACTAACTCTTATAATTTTTAGGTATGAAGACAAAAACTTTATTTGGAATGACTTTGATGGCCGCTTTGTGGCTGAGTGCTTGTACAAGTGATGAAACGCTGGAGAACATCACGGAGAACAGTCCCGTAGAATTCGGTACGTATGTAGGAAAGGATGCACAGACGAGAGGTGCTGTGGCAGACTTGGATAAGTTGAAATCGATGTATGACTTTGCTGTATTTGCTTATTACACCGGACAAAACAATTATTCTGCTACTAGTACACCTAATTTTATGCACAACCAGTTGGTAAGATGGGGAGCCGATCAGTGGGACAATCGTTTATGGGTATATAGCCCGGTAAAATATTGGCCTAATAATGAGGGGGATAAAATTTCCTTCTTCGCCTATGCTCCCTATAGTAATGGAGGTTATTATAAAACTTATATCACTCCCTCATCGAATACTGCTGCTGGTGATCCGAAGATTACTTTCCAGGTTAAAGATAATGTAGGCGGTGGCCCTGGCACTGAACAGATTGACCTTCTTTATGCAGATCCTGTATTGGACAAAACAAAGCCGGGCATCAGCGAAAAGGTGACTTTCAATTTTAAACATGCTTTGACACGCATTGGCTTTAAGGCAGAAGTGAAGATTGACGTTGCCAATACTGATGGAACAGGAGAGGTGGATAATGCCTCTGTTCAGGGTGGTAATATTGAATATCTGACAAACTTCTCAATTTCTAAGGTTGAATTGATAGGTAAATTCTATAAGTCAGGTACTCTGAATTTGAATGGCGGTTCATGGACTCCTGCTGCTGCAACGGAAGAAGTAATTTATACTTTGTCCGAAACAGGTAACAACTTGCAGAATCATACCAATATCGTGATTAACAAGACTAATCTCATCAACAATGATAACTCTTATATGATGCTGATTCCGAAGAACTTCACAGGAACCGATCAGATTAAGATTAGAGTTACTTACAAAGTAAGAACAAGCGATAGCAACCTTAACGGTGGTGCAAGTGAAATCACTAATGTCGTTACTTCCGATCCTTTCAACTTCAACTTCGAACAAGGAAAGGCTTACAATTTTGTTATTCATCTGGGCATGACTACTGCTAAGTTTGATGCTCAAATTGCTGATTGGAAAGATGCTACAGATTACGTAAGTAACAACTGATAAACAACAACTAATCTAACTTTTTGAATGCCATATAGGGCTTTCTGACCTAATACTAAGATGTAGGTATATAGATAAATAGAATCGTAAGAATACACTATCCTAACTCTTTATTTTAGCGGGTGCGCCAAGTGATTGGCGCACTTTTTTTGCTTACTTCCTTTTGCTTCTTCCCTTTTTTGCTTCTCCCCTTTGGGAACTTGTCCCCCCCTTTCGCTTACCCCCCCCCTTTGGGGGCTTCCTCCCTTGTGGCAGTATGTGCTTTGTGCTTTGCTATAGACGCTACACTCCCATGACGCGACCACTATGAATGGAGGTGTCGGAAGCATAATCTGCGGAAACAGTTGGCCGAAACCGATGAAAACACTATTTTTGCCGTATCGTTATTAAATATAAAGGAAAGTATGAAATATATTGGTGCACATGTGTCGGCAAGCGGGGGAGTGGAAACAGCCCCGGTGAATGCCCATGAGATTGGGGCGAATGCTTTTGCCCTGTTTACGAAGAACCAGCGTCAGTGGGTGTCCAAGCCCCTGTCGGCTGACAATATCCGTCTCTTCAAGGCCAATTGTGAGAAGTATGGGCTGGATGCCCGTTACATCCTGCCCCACGACAGCTATCTCATCAACCTGGGCCATCCCGAGGAGGAGGGGCTGGCCAAGAGCCGTGCCGCCTTCCTGGACGAGATGCAACGCTGCGAACAGCTGGGGCTGAAGCTGCTGAACTTCCATCCCGGCAGCCACCTGAACAAGATTCCGTTAGAGGCCTGCCTGGATCGCGTGGCCGAATCCATCAACTACGTGCTGGCACGGACAGAGGGCGTGACGGCTGTCATTGAGAATACGGCTGGACAGGGCTGTAACGTGGGCAATGCCTTCTGGCACCTGAAGCACATCATTGACCGTGTGGACGACAAGTCGCGTGTGGGTGTCTGCATTGACACCTGCCACACGTTTACGGCCGGCTATGACCTGGTGAGCCAGTATGACCTTGTGATGGAGGAGTTTGCCTCCACCGTGGGCTTTGAGTACTTGCGTGCCGTCCACCTGAACGACTCCAAGAAGGCACTGGCCACCCGCGTGGATCGGCATGACAGTATAGGGAAGGGGCTGATGGACCTCTCCTTCTTCCGCCGCCTCATGCAGGACGAGCGTTTCAACGACATGCCCATCATCCTGGAGACTCCCGACGAAACCCTCTGGGCAGAGGAAATCAAATTGCTGAGAAGCTTTGAGGGGACTCCACAAAGCCTGGGGTAACACTTTGTCCGAATATAATTTTCATTGCTTCAACTGTATAGATGGCTTTCTGCCCTCAGAAGGCAGAACAACGTGAAGCTTAAAGGACATTAAAAGAGAAGGTCCGAAAGTTTAAAACTTCTGATGCAAAGGTTTTAAACTTTCGGACACTTTCTTTTAAAGAGATTTCAGCCTCTTTTTCAGGATGCTCTTGATACATCAACTATCAATTATCAAAGCCTCTCAACACCTTATATATTGCTTTGGCCAGCAGTTCGGCCCCACGGTTATTGGGATGAATGTGGTCGTGGTAGCAGGCATTCTCTTCGCCGGCATAGGCATTGTGCAGGTTGATGGTGGTGAGGCGGTTGTCGTGGGCAATGCGGGCCACGAGCGGTGTGATTTCGTCACGGATGATGCGCTCGTTGATGCCCCACACTTTGGAAGCATCTACCGTATCGGCCTTGGCGGGCAGACAGAGGTAAATCTTGGGTAGGGAGGGCAGGAACTTGAAGGCATCCACCAGTTCCTGATAGTCGCGGACAAACTCTTCCCGGTGGGCCCAGTTGTCGGGCTTGCTGTCATTGCCGCCCAGCTTCAGGACAACGACATCGGGCTGATAGGCCAATGCCTGGCGGAAAGCCTCCGTGTCAATGTAGGCGAAGGGACGGCCGGCATCGGTGCCCTTGCGCAACACGGTGGAGCAGCTCACGCCGAAGTTCCTTACTTCATAGCCGTCGCCCAACATGCGTTGCAGCACGGCGGGATAGGCATAACGCGAAGCGTCTGTGGTGCCCACTCCCTCGGTGATGCTGTTGCCCACACAGGCTATCCGCACGGGACGTTCCGCCTCCTGCTCCTCGGGATAAATCAGTCTCTTCAGGTAGCTGACGATGGGTGCGGGATTGTCCAGGCCGTGGGGATGATGGCCCGAATGGGGGCGCACGATGGACTTGACGGGGATACCCCAACGCTCATAAGCCTCCACGATGATTTGGGCATTGCGTTCATAGGAGACGATGGTGTCGGTGCCGCCGCTCAGGGCGATGATAGGCACCCGATGGTCGATGAGACGGTGCAGGTTCAGGGTGGCATTCTCCTTGAATGATTCGCGGGTAGCACTTTCTATGTGCCACTTCTGCAGGAAGTCGCCCCACCACTCGTCGTTGCGGGAAAGCTCGAAGACGTCGCACAGCGGGTTGTCCAGCAACAGGCAGGCCACCGTCTCGGGATGGGTCTCTCCCCAACGCAGGGAGTAGAAACCGCCGCGGCTCAGGCCCTCTAACGTGACGCGGGGCATCAGGCCGTGGGTGTTCACCATGAGGTCATAGAACTTCTCGCCAGCCTCGATGGCTTCGGGGCGGCCCCATTCGTTGGTGGTGTCATAATAAGTAATGTGGAAGCCGGCTTCCAACAGTGCTTCGTCTATGGCCGGGAAGGCATCGAAGAAGGCCGGACGCCACACCCAGGGATTACCGGGCAGCGGCGTGTGGGGGACCACTACAATCACATCGCGCTCCTGCAGCTTGAAGTCATATCGCTTGCAGCCGCGCCATTCACTCTTCTTGCCCTTGAAGGGCTTGAAGCTCTTTTCCTGTGCCGCTCCTGTGAGGACGGCCAGCAGGCAGAATAGGGTTAACGTAATCAATTTTTTCATCATAAATCGTGTATAGAGTTAGAAATGTAATTTTTCGGCATGTCAGGGGCAACTTCTCACCGTGGCCAGGATGTCGTCGCCATACTTCTCCACGACCTTTTGGCCGACATAGGGGATGCGCAGGAGGGCGGCCTTGTCCGCAGGGCGCAGGTTACTGATGCCCAGGACGGCTTTCTGCTGAAGCACGGTGTAGACTGGCAGCCCCAGGCGGGCGGCTTCGGCATTGCGCCACGCTATCAGGCGCTGATAGAGCCGGGGATGGAGCACGTCGGAGGGTACGGTGATGGCCGCTTCCTTCTTCTTGCGTTTGGCGGGAGAGGGTGTGCTCGGGGCATCGTCGATGGAGAGGAGTGCCTTCTTCTTGAGGTAGGAGGCCGTCTGGAAGCCCTCGTGTTGGACAAACTTCAGCAAGGCCAGCTTCAAGGCCAGCTGGTGCTGCAGCTCGTCGGCCGCTTCATGGAGCTTCTTTTTCAGCTCCTTGTTGTCTGTGCCGGGACACCCCTCTTGCAGCAGTGTCTGCAGCGGTTGCAGGCGTGGCGTGAAGTAGGCGGCTGCAGCCGAGATGCGCTCTTGCAGGTGAGTGTCGGCCTGATAGTCGGCCGAAGCCTCCACCAGGCGGGTGTATTGCAGGGAGAACTTGCGGGCCACCTTGATGACCTCATCGGCAAAGTGGGCGCTCTCGCTCTTCATGCTTTGGAGCAGCTTGGGATAGAGGCGGAAGAGGTGCTCGTCTACCAGGCGGACGTAACGGCTCAGGGCGATGGCCGGTGAGGAAAAGTCGAACAGCTCGTCCAACAGTTGCACGTAGTAGCTGCGTGCCAGGGAGCTGAGCCTCCGGTTGTCCGGCATCGTCTGGCGTGCCTCGTCGGTAAAGGCATCCACCTGGGCATCGCTGATGATGGCGCGTGACGATAGCGGTGCGCTCAGCACCAGTCCTTGCAGTGTGCGGCAGCGGCTCAGGGCCACATAGGTCTGTCCGTGGGCAAACGAGCCGCTGGCATCGATGATGGCCTTGTCGAAGGTGAGGCCCTGGCTCTTGTGGATGGTGATGGCCCAGGCCAGCTTCAGCGGATATTGCCTGAAGGTGCCCTCCACCTCTTCGCGTATCTCCTTGCTCTCTTCGTCGAGCACGTAGCGGGCGTTGCTCCACTCCTCCTGTTGCACGCTGATGGCGGATGGGCTGCCCTGAGGCCTCACCTCTATGCTTTGGGAGGAGAGGGCCGTGACCTCACCTATCATGCCGTTGTAGTAGCGATGCTCGCCGCTGGTGTCGTTTTTCACGAACATCACTTGCGCCCCCGGCTTCAGCTCCAGCAACAGGTCGGTGGGGTAGGCCAGTTCGGGAAACTTTCCCTCTATGGAGGCGCGATAGGCAAACGAGCGTCCCGGCAGCACCTCCAGTTCGTGGTCATTGATGCGCTGTGCTTGGGCATTGTGGGTGACGAGGCGGATGTAGCCGTCGTCACGTGCGGGACGAAAGCCCGGCACGTAGCGTCTGTTCAGGGTCTCCATCACCTCGCTTCCCGCCCTGTTCTCGCGGATGCTGTTCAGCAGGTTCAGGAAGTCGGAGTCGCTCTGTCGGTAGACTGTTTTCAGTTCGATGGTGCAGTAGGTCGTCTCCTCCAGTGCCTTGGACGAGAAGAAATAGGGCGTGGCATAGTGGGTCTTCAGCATCTGCCACTCCTCGTCCTTTACCACGGGGGCCAACTGCTGCAGGTCGCCTATCATCAGGAGCTGCACACCTCCGAAAGGCTTCGTGCGGTCGCGGTAGCGGCGCATCACTTCGTCCACGGCATCCAGCAAGTCGGCCCTCACCATGCTGATTTCGTCAATCACCAGCAGGTCGATGGAGCGCAGGATGTTGATTTTCTCCTTGCCGAAGCGGTAGCGGAAGGAGGGGGCGGAGCCACCTGCCGTAAAGGAGGCACCCGGCAGGAAGGGTGCGAAGGGCAGTTGGAAAAAGGAGTGGATGGTCACACCGCCGGCATTGATGGCCGCGATGCCCGTAGGGGCCAGCACAATCATGCGCTTGGGGCTTTCGCTCTTCAGCCGCTTCAGGAAAGTGGTCTTTCCCGTACCCGCCTTGCCAGTCAGGAAAAGGTGGGTGCCGGTGTCCGAGACAAACCGCCAGGCCAGGGCCAGTTCGGGATTCTCGGTGCTTCGTTTCTGTTCGTTCATATCCAGCATTCGTCGTTATAGCGACAAAGGAACGAAATATAATTGAGAATAGAAAGCAGAGCGGTGAAAATAGGAGGACGAGAGGCTGAAAAAAACGAGTGGATGTGTCTTGAGACACATCCACTCGTAAAACATTGTCTTCTGTGGAGCATAGCGGACTCGAACCGCTCACCTCGACACTGCCAGTGTCGCGCTCTAGCCAGATGAGCTAATACCCCATGTCTTTCCGCCAACGTTTGCGTGGCTATTTTTCTTTTGACGGTGCAAAGATAAGGCATATTTCTGAAATAATTGCTATGTTTGCAGAAAAAATTTCAAAAAAAGTATGCTTATCTACAATACGACCTATCAGATGGAGGCCGACCAAGAGCGCCTCTTCCTTATTTGGATAAAGGAATATTACCTGACCGAAGTGGAGAAACATGGCACGCTGAAGGCGCCCCGCATCTGCCGCATCCTGAGCCATAGGGAGGAAGGAAGTTCTTGCTATTCAGTGCAGTTTGAAGTGACGGACTCGGCAGCCTTGCATCGTTGGCATCGTGAGCAGGGAGTGAAGCTGAACGATGAAATGTTGAAACTGTTTAAGGATAAGGTGGTGGGCTTCCCCACATTGATGGAGATGGTGGAATGATACAGCCGGTGAAGGAGAAAATCATTCTGGGCATTGACCCAGGCACCACAATCATGGGCTACGGCGTGTTGCGCGTCTCCGGCACGAAGCCTCAGATGATAGCCATGGGCATCATTGATCTGCGCAAGATGACGGACCACTACCTGAAGCTGCGGCACATCTATGAGCGGGTGCAGGGTGTCATAGAGAGCTACCTGCCCGATGAACTGGCCATCGAGGCCCCCTTCTTCGGGAAGAACGTGCAATCCATGCTGAAGTTGGGAAGGGCACAAGGGGTGGCCATGGCCGCAGCCCTGAGCCGCGACATCCCCATTACCGAATATGCTCCCCTGAAAATCAAGATGGCCATCACCGGCAACGGACAGGCCAGCAAGGAGCAGGTGGCCGACATGCTGCAGCGCATGCTCCACTTTGACAAGGCCGACATGCCTACCTTCATGGATGCCACAGACGCCTTGGCGGCGGCCTACTGCCACTACCTGCAGATGGGGCGGCCCGCCACCGAGAAGGGCTATCGGGGATGGAAGGACTTCGTGGCCAAGAACCCGGGGAAGGTGAGGGGAAAGTGATGATGCGGAGGGAAAGAAACGAAACATGGGAAACAGAACAATTATATAATAAAGTAATGTACTATGAAACTAAATGATTTGGCAATTATCGGGGTGACGGCAGCTACCATTGCAAGCTGTGCCCCGGCAAAGGGAGACTATGCCTCCTACGAACTCTATCCGGTGCGCTCAGGAAGCCTCACCGAAATGGTCTACACGCCCGAAGCTACCACCTTCACCCTGTGGGCCCCTTCGGCCGATGAGGTAAAGGTGCTGATTTATGACAACGGCGACGGTGGCGTGGTTTGCGAGACGGTGGACATGACGGCCGCCAAGGAGGGCACCTGGACAGCCAGCGTGCAGAAAGACCTGATGGGCAAGTTCTACACCTTCAACGTGAGAATCGGTGAGAAGTGGCAAGGCGAGACGCCGGGCATCAACGCCTTGGCCGTAGGCGTGAACGGCATGAGAGCCGCCATCATTGACATGGATGCCACTGACCCCGAAGGCTGGGATGAAGACGTGCGTCCCGCGCTGAACGACCCCTCGGAGGTCATCCTCTATGAGGTGCACCACCGCGACTTCTCCATCCATCCGACATCGGGCATCGTGAACAAGGGCAAGTTTCTTGCCATGACCGAACAGGGCACCAAGAACCCTGCCGGTGCGGCCACAGGCATTGACCACCTGAAGGAACTGGGTGTGACCCACGTACACCTGCTGCCCTCCTATGACTACGCCTCCGTGGACGAGAGCAAACTGGAGGAGAACAAGTATAACTGGGGTTACGACCCGGTGAACTACAACGTGCCCGACGGCTCCTATTCCACCGACCCCTATGACCCCTCGGTGCGCATCCGCGAGTTCAAGCAGATGGTGCATGCACTCCACAAGGCGGGCATCCGCGTGGTGCTGGACGTGGTGTACAACCATACCTTCAACACCGAGAGCAGCAACTTTGAACGCACCGTGCCCGGCTACTTCTACCGTCAGCGTCCCGACGGCTCCTATGCCGACGCCTCGGCCTGCGGCAACGAGACGGCCAGCGACCGTCCCATGATGCGCAAGTACATGGTGGAGAGCGTGAAGCATTGGATCAGGGAGTACCACCTGGACGGCTTCCGCTTCGACCTGATGGGCATCCACGACATCGAGACCATGAACGCCATCCGTCAGGCTGCCACCGAGATAGACCCCACTATCTTCATCTACGGTGAGGGATGGGCAGCCTCGGCTCCCCAACTGTCCAACGAAGAGCTGGCCATGAAGGTGAACACTCATGCCATGCCCGGTGTGGCAGCCTTCTGCGACGAGATGCGCGACGGTCTTCGCGGCCCCTTCAACGACAACAAGCAAGGTGCCTTCCTGGCCGGCGTGCCGGGATTCGAGGAGAGCGTGAAGTTTGGCATTGCCGGTGCCGTGCAGCATCCTCAGGTGCTTATCGACTCGGTGAACTATACCCAAGCCTTCTGGGCCGCACAGCCCACACAGATGATCAGTTACGTCTCCTGCCACGACGACATGTGCCTGGTAGACCGCTTCCAGGCCAGTGTGCCCGGTGCCGATGCAGCCGAGATGGCCCGTCTGGACATGCTGGCCCAAACGGCAGTCTTCACCTCGCAAGGCGTGCCCTTCATCTATGCCGGCGAGGAGGTGATGCGCGACAAGAAGGGCGTGCACAACAGCTACCAAAGTCCGGACAGCATCAACGCCATCGATTGGAACCGCAAGTCGTTGAACGCTACCGTCTTTGACTACTACAAGGGACTCATCCAGCTGCGTAAAGACCATCCGGCCTTTCATCTGGGCGATGCCGACCTGGTGCGCAAGCATCTGGAGTTCCTGCCCGTTGCGGGAAGCAACGTGGTGGCCTATCGCCTGAAGGATTATGCCGGCAATGATTTATGGAAGAGCATCGTGGTGGTGCTGAATGCCCGTAAAGAGGCTGTCCTCGTGGGCGTGCCTCCAGCAGCCTATGTGGTGGTTGCCGAGAATGGCATCATCAATCAGCGCGGCCTTCGCAGCCTGCACGGCGATGATGTCAGCGTGCCGGCACAGAGTGCACTGATTATGTTCGAGCTATAAGAGTAGTGCCGCCGATTGGCGCGGATCTTTTTTTCAGGCACGGATGATGCGGATGAATACACGCATTGTCCGTGCCTCATTTATGGACGGCAGGCCATGCCTGTATAAGGCGATGTGAGCGTCATGCTACGCCTACCGGCGATACTCCTTGGGGGAGATGCCGGTGTGGTGCTTGAAGTATTTCCCGAAGAAGGATTGGTTGGAGAAATGGAGTTCGTCGGAAATCTCCTGCACGCTCATGTCGGTGGAGCGCAGCAGGGCCTTGGCCTCCAGAACCACCAGGCCGTCTATCCACTCGCCGGCCGTCTTTCCGCTCACGGCCTTGATGACCGTGGAGAGATGCTTGGGCGAGAGAAACATCTTGCCGGCATAGAAGGAGACGCTACGCTGTTGCTTGTAGTGCTCGGTGATGAGCTGCAGGAAGCGGCCGAAGAGTTCCTCCTTGCGGTTCTTGGGGCGATGCACCTGGTCGGCATGCTGGCTGTAGATGTCGTAGATTTCATAGAAGAGGGAGACCAGCAGCCCCTGCGTAATCTCCTTGCGGAAACGGCTGTCCTTCAGCCGCACTTTCTTCCAGAGAAACGAGTGATACTCCATGAAGGCCTCCCTCTCTTGCGCGTTGAGCGGGATGCAGGGACGCTCCTTGATTTGGAAGAAGAGCGGCAGCAGCTGCTGCATGGCGGGCACCACGCCGTCGATGAACGACTTGGAGATGGCGATGAACAGGCCCTGGAAGTCGTCGGAGCGGCTACCCTGCTGCACTATCTGCTCGGGCAGGATGATGGTCATCATGCCTGCCTGCATCTCATAGTCCTGCAGGTTGATGTTGACCTGGGCGTTGCCTTGCAGGCACAGGGCAAAGCATACGGCGTTCAGGCGTGTAGGATAGCCGGAGATGGGAATGTCGCGGATGTCGTTGAAGATGGCAAAGTCGTTGCCGATGAAGTCGATGGTCGGCAAATGGTTGATGGCCGAGAGGTCCACTCTGCGTATGCTTTCTGTTTCCATGTTCATTCAAAAAAAATAACTTAAGTTTCGCGAGCTCAACTTTCTGGGAGTTAAAGTCGTTCTTCACGGGGACAAATATAGGAAATTTTGCGGAAATATTGGCGGAGTTAGGAAACTGTTTTGATTTACAGCTTCTTGGCATATTTGTCCTCCTTCCTATGAGATTGTGTGGTGTGGCGGCAGGTGCGAAAACCTGAGTGAATAATCGTTAACGTAGTTTGCAATCCTTGAAACGAACTGTCCCATTTGGAAATAGGAACGTTCAGATGGAGCTAAATGGCTAAAAGAAGCTATGGAGGGAAACAACCTTCCCCCCCTTGTCGCTACATTTGCACGTCCCTTGCATCGGACGGGGCGAACAAACACTTCTTGAAAAGTGTTAAGAGTTAGACGTAGATGAACAACTAAAAAAACGATAGATTATGTCACAAGTGAACGGACATATTTCGCAGGTCATAGGCCCTGTGGTGGATGTCTATTTTGAAGGTTCGGAGGGCGAACAGCATTTGCCGGCCATTCATGATGCCCTGGCCATAGTGCGCGGGGATGGCAAGCGGCTGATTGTGGAGGTGCAGCAGCACGTGGGCGAAAACACCGTGCGCACGATTGCCATGGACAGTACCGACGGCCTGCAGCGCGGGCTGGAGGTGGTGCCCATGGGAGGTCCTATCAGCATGCCTGTGGGCAATCAGATCAAGGGCCGCCTGCTGAATGTGGTGGGCGACTCCATCGACGGCATGAGGGAGCTGGATCGCACGGGTGCCTATCCCATTCATCGCGAGCCGCCCAAGTTCGAAGAGCTGACCACCGTGCAGGAGGTGCTCTATACGGGCATCAAGGTGATAGACCTGCTTGAGCCCTATTGCAAGGGAGGCAAGATAGGCCTCTTCGGCGGTGCCGGCGTGGGCAAGACGGTGCTCATCCAGGAGCTCATCAACAATATCGCCAAGAAGCAGAACGGCTTTTCAGTTTTTGCCGGAGTGGGAGAGCGCACGCGCGAGGGCAACGACCTGCTGCGCGAGATGATAGCCTCGGGTGTCATCAGCTATGGCGAAGCCTTCAAGAAGAGCATGGAGGAGGGACATTGGGACCTCTCCAAGGTGGACTATGAGGAGGTGGAGAAGTCGCAGGTGGCCCTGATATTCGGGCAGATGAACGAGCCTCCCGGTGCCAGACAGTCGGTGGCCTTGTCGGGCCTGACGGTGGCCGAGTCGTTCAGAGACATGGGGGCGGCCAGCGACGGACCGCGCGACATCCTCTTCTTCATCGACAACATTTTCCGCTTCACGCAGGCGGGCTCCGAGGTGTCTGCCCTGCTGGGGCGCATGCCTTCGGCCGTGGGCTACCAGCCTACGCTGGCCACGGAGATGGGTGCCATGCAGGAGCGCATCACCTCCACCCACAACGGCTCCATCACCTCGGTGCAGGCTGTCTACGTGCCCGCCGACGACCTGACCGACCCCGCACCTGCCACCACCTTCACCCACCTGGATGCCACCACCGTGCTCAGCCGAAAGATAACGGCGCTGGGCATCTATCCGGCAGTGGACCCCTTAGAGTCTACCTCGCGCATCCTGGATCCACACATCGTGGGGCAGGAGCACTATGACGTGGCGCAGCGTGTGAAGCAGATTCTGCAACGCAACAAGGAACTGCAGGACATCATCTCCATCCTGGGCATGGAGGAGCTGTCCGAGGAAGACCGCCTGCTCGTGAACCGTGCACGCAGGGTGCAGCGGTTTCTCTCGCAGCCCTTTGCCGTGGCCCGGCAGTTTACGGGAGTGCCCGGCACGATGGTCAGCATAGAAGACACCATACGGGGCTTCAAGATGATTCTCGATGGCGAGGTGGACCACCTGCCCGAGCAGGCTTTCCTCAACGTAGGAACCATTGAAGAGGCCATTGCCAAAGGAGAAAAACTAAAACAAGAACTGCATGAATAGCCTGAACCTGACCATCATCTCGCCCGAGAGATGCCTCTATGAGGGCGAGGCCGACCGGGTGACCCTGCCCGGCACCGTGGGAAGCTTCACGATTCTGCCCTCCCATGCGCCCATCCTCTCTTCGCTGAAGGCCGGCAGGGTGACCTATGCCACGGCCTCGGGGGAGAGGAGCGTGGAGATTGAGGCCGGCTTCGTGGAGATGAGCCGCAACAGGGTGACGGTGTGTGTGGAAATCAAAAACGGCGTGAAATGACAAGACGAATGCACCATATCGGATGGGGCTGGCTGATAGCCCTGCTCTTTGTGCTCCCCGTGCGTGCATGGGCGCAGCAGGAGGAGGAGATAACCCCTGCCCGGCAGGTGGAGAACGAGGTGGACGTGAAGAAAATCGTCTTCGACCACATCGGCGATGCCTATGAATGGCACATCACCACCTGGGGCGGGACACCCGTCACCCTGCCCCTGCCCGTCATGCTCTACAGCCCCCGCTCGGGCTGGCACTGCTTTTCGTCGGCCCGCTTGGAAGAGGGGGGAAGCCATGAGGGCTTCTATATCGCTCCGGAGGGCTCGCCCCATGCAGGCAAGATAGTGGAGCGCGACGCGCAGGGCGCGGAGGTGCGCCCCTGGGATTTCTCGCTGACCAAGAACGCCCTTTCCCTGCTGCTGAACAGCCTGCTGCTGATGGCGTTCGTGCTGGGCACGGCCCGCTGGTATCGCAGGCATCCGCAGGGCAGCGACGCACCGGGCGGCCTGGTGGGCTTCATGGAGATGCTGGTCATGATGATTCAGGACGACATCATCAGGCCCTGCGTGGGCAGCAACTACCGGCGCTTCTCGCCCTATCTGCTGACGGCCTTCTTCTTCATCTTCGTCAACAACCTGATGGGCCTCCTGCCCCTCTTCCCCGGTGGGGCCAACGTGACGGGCAACATAGCCGTGACCCTGGTCCTGGCATGCTGCACCTTCCTGGCCGTGAACCTCTTCGGCACACGCCACTACTGGAAGGAGGTCTTCTGGCCCGACGTGCCCTGGTGGCTGAAGTTTCCCGTGCCCATGATGCCGCTCATCGAGTTCTTTGGCGTGCTCACCAAGCCTTTCGCCCTGATGATTCGTCTGTTTGCCAACATGCTGGCCGGCCACATGGCCATGCTGGTGCTGTTCAGCCTCATTTTCATCTCGGCCTCCATGTGGCCGCTGCTGAACGGCTCGCTGACGGTGGCCTCCGTGCTGTTCAGCGTCTTCATGAACGCGTTGGAACTGCTGGTGGCCTTCATCCAGGCTTATGTCTTCACCATGTTGTCGGCCGTGTTCATCGGCCTGGCGCAGGAGAGGGGAGTGGAAGAGTAAAAAAAGGAATATATGTTTAATTTTTTAAAATAGGAGACTTATGATGTTGGAAACTATGTTATTGCAAGCTGCTGTGGCAGGTTTGGAAATCAGTAAAGTGGGTGCGGCCATCGGTGCCGGCCTGGCTGTTATCGGTGCCGGTTTCGGCATTGGCAAGATTGGAGCTTCGGCCATGGAGGCCATAGCCCGTCAGCCGGAGGCTTCCGGCAACATCCGCACCAGTATGATTATCGTGGCGGCTCTCATCGAGGGTGTGGCCCTGTTGGCGGTGGTGGTCTGCCTGTTGGTGTTCTTCTTGTAGGAAAGGGCGTAAAGGTATGTCATTGTTAATACCCGACAGCGGCCTTCTCTTCTGGATGCTTCTCTCCTTTGGCATCGTCTTTGCCGTGCTGGCCAAATGGGGCTTTCCCGTGATAACCGGCATGGTGGAGGAGCGCAAGAAGTATATCGACCGTTCGCTTGCAGTGGCCCGCGAGGCCAATGAGCGGCTTGAGCACCTGAAGGAGGAGGGCGAGGCGCTCGTCGCCTCGGCCCGCAAGGAGCAGGGACGCCTCTTGCGCGAAGCGATGCACGAGCACGACCGCATCATCCAGGAAGCCCGCCGGCAGGCCGGAGAGGTAGCCCGCAAGGAGCTGGAGGAGGCCCGGTGCCAAATCAGGCAGGAGAAAGAAGAGGCCATCCGTGACATCCGCCGCTATGTGGCCCTGCTCTCGGTAGACATTGCCGAGAAGATTATCCGCAAGCACTTGGACAGCGAGAAGGAGCAGATGGAGATGATAGACCGCCTGTTAGACGAAATGATAGCGAAGGAGTAGGAAGATGGACATCGGAATCGTTTCTATGCGTTATGCCAGGGCACTCCTGCACTATGCCGACGGCCACGAGTGTGCCTCCCGTCTCTATGACGAGATGCGGATGCTGGAGCACAGCCTCTCCCATTTTCCCCGCCTGCGCGAGGCGTTGGCCAATCCCGCCTTGAACAAGCGCGAGAAGCTCTCCCTGCTCTCCACGGCTGCCGTGGGCGAGGGGAAGACGTCGCGCGAGTTTGCCCGATTCGTCACGCTGGTGATGAAGAACGGGCGCGAACCGCTGCTCCACTACATCTGTCTGGCCTTTCTGGACCTCTATCGTCGGGCCCGCCACATCCACGTGGGGCGGCTGGTCACGGCCGTGACCGTCAGCGAGGAGGTGAAGCGGCGCATCCGCGAGGGCAGCTCGCGCCGCCTGCAGGCCCACACGGAGCTGCGCACGGAGGTGGACCCCTCCCTGGAGGGCGGTTTCGTCCTGGAGATAGACGGCGTGAGGCTGGATGCCAGTGTGGCCACCCAGCTGAAGAGCGTGAAGCGGCAGTTCATCGACAAGAACAGGAGAATCGTGTGAAGTGGGAAAACCGGAGAAACTATAAATGTAATAAAGAACCTGTTTTGAATTAGCATACTGAAAATGAGTGAATCAATCAAAGTGAGTGAAGTGTCCGACGTGTTGCGCCGGCAGTTGGAGGGGATAGACACCCGCGTGCAGCTGGACGAGGTGGGCACGGTGCTTCAGGTGAGCGACGGCGTGGCTCGCATCTATGGCCTGCGCCATGCCGAGGCCAACGAGATGCTGGAGTTCGACAACGGTGTGAAGGCCATCGTGATGAACCTGGAGGAAGACAACGTGGGTGCCGTGCTGCTGGGGCCTACCGACAAGATCAAGGAGGGAGACAGCGTGAAGCGCACCCGCCACATCGCCTCCATCCGTGTGGGCGAGAGCATGCTGGGGCGTGTCATTGACCCGCTGGGCGAACCGCTGGACGGCAAGGGAAGCATCGAAGGCGACCTCTGTGAGATGCCCCTGGAGCGCAAGGCACCGGGCGTCATCTTCCGCCAGCCGGTGAACGAACCGCTGCAGACGGGCCTGAAGGCGGTGGATGCCATGATTCCCATCGGACGCGGACAGCGCGAACTGATTATCGGCGACCGTCAGACGGGCAAGACGGCCATCGCCATAGACACCATCATCAACCAACGGGCCGGTTATGAAGCCGGACAGCCCCTCTATTGCATCTACGTGGCCATCGGACAGAAAGGCTCCACGGTGGCCTCCATCGTGAACACCCTGCGGCGCTACGGGGCGATGGACTATACCATCGTGGTAGCCGCCACTGCCGGCGAGCCGGCTGCCATGCAATATTATGCCCCCTTTGCCGGAGCCGCCATCGGCGAATATTTCCGCGACACGGGCCGCCACGCCCTCGTGGTGTATGACGACCTCTCCAAGCAGGCGGTGGCCTATCGCGAGGTGTCGCTCATCCTGCGGCGCCCTTCCGGTCGCGAGGCCTATCCCGGCGACATCTTCTACCTCCACAGCCGACTGCTGGAGCGTGCGGCCAGGATCATCTCCCAGCAGGAGGTGGCCGAGCAGATGAACGACCTGCCCGACACCCTTCGCGGCAGGGTGAGGGGAGGAGGCTCGCTCACGGCACTGCCCATCATCGAGACGCAGGCCGGCGACGTGTCGGCCTATATACCGACCAACGTCATCTCCATCACGGACGGACAGATATTCCTGGACACCAACCTCTTCAACCAGGGCAACCGCCCGGCCATCGACGTGGGCATCTCCGTCAGCCGCGTGGGAGGCAACGCACAGGTGAAGGCCATGAAGAAGGTGGCCGGCACGCTGAAGATTGACCAGGCACAGTATCGCGAACTGGAGGCCTTCAGCAAGTTCAGCGGCGAGATGGATGCGGTGACGGCACTCACGATAGACAAGGGGCAGAAGAACGCCCGCCTCCTGGTGCAGCCCCAGTATGCCCCCATGCCGGTGGAACATCAGATTGCCGTGCTCTATTGCGGTACGCATGGCCTTCTGCACCGCATCCCCTTAGAGCGCGTGAAGGAGTTCGAGCAGGCTTTCATCAGCTTCTTGGAGAAGCGCCATCGCCACGACGTGCTGGACGAGCTGAAGCAGGGCCATATAGACGAGGAAATCTGCCGCAAGCTGGAGCAGGCGGCAGCCATGAGCTACGAATGACAAAAGACTGAAGATTTGAACCATGAGCAACCTGAATGAAATAAAGAACCGCATCAATTCCGTGCGCAGTACGCGTCAGATAACCTCGGCCATGAAGATGGTGGCTTCGGCCAAGCTGCACAAGGCGCAGGCACTGATAGAGAACATGCACCCCTACCAGCAGAAACTGGAGGAGATGCTGGAGAGCCTGCTCGCAGCCGATGTCAGGATAGAGTCGCCCTACATCGAGGCCCGTCCGGCAGAGAGGGTGGCCATCGTGCTGTTTGCCTCCAATGCCTCCCTCTGCGGCTCGTTCAACGCCAATGTACAGAAGATGCTGGAGCACGTGCTGCAGGACTACGCCCTCCTTGGCCGTGACCGCCTACAGCTTTTCCCCGTGGGGAAGAAGGCCGAAGAGGCCGTGAAGCGCCTGGGCTACACGGCGGAAGCCTCCTGTCGGACGATGGCCGACAAGCCCTCCTATGCCGCAGCCCACGAACTGGCCGACAGGCTGATGCAGGCTTTCGTTGCCGGCAGGGTGGACAAGGTGGAGCTGATTTATCATCACTTCCACTCGGCCGGTGTGCAGCAGCTCACCCGGGAGACCTATCTGCCGCTGCGTCTTTCCCCGTCGGGTGCATCCCCGTCATCGGCATCGCTCCCGTCGGCCTCGGTCTCGGCCCCGTCGGAGGTGTTTCACAGAGATTATATCATGGAGCCTTCGCGCGAAGAGCTCCTGACCCGCCTGCTGCCCCTGGTGCTGGGACAGAAGATGTACACCGTGCTGCTGGACGCCCACACCTCCGAACATGCCGCCCGCATGATGGCCATGCAGACAGCCACCGACAATGCCGCCGACCTGATTCAGGAACTCACCAGGCAATACAACAAGAGCCGCCAGCAAGCCATCACCAACGAACTGCTGGACATTATGAATGGCTAATCTCCAGTCTGTAACCGTGCGAAAAGCGCATTCAAGACCTGTCTTGAATTTATTCTGCTTTTTCATGAGTAGTCTTTTCGAGATATTTTGCCCGCTCTTTCAAGGAACATAGCGGGCTATGTGACGAGAAAGAACGGACAAAAGAGAAGGACTTATCAATGAAAACAGGCCCTTCCTTTTGTCCTTAATAGAGTGTAGTTCTGCTCATTAAAGCTCATATAAATCATCCAATTGTATTTCAGCCTGAATGTCCCCCCAATATTCATTCCTTGCTAATCCATCTGTCGTAACCATTATGGAATGAACAGCTTTCCGTGCGAAAGCGTGCGGAAAGATAGAAAAAAAATAAGTTTCCGCAGATTTCCGCACGATTTTAGCACTCCTGGCCTTCGGATATAATTGATGGTTTAAGAATAGTTTTAGGCTACATCTGCTGGTAATCCTTGGCAAGGCCGCCCTCGCTGGTCTCTTTGTAGAGTGAGGGCAGGTCGTTGCCGGTCTCTTTCATGACCTCCACGGCGCGGTCGAAGGAGACGCGGTGTATGCCATCGGTGAAGGAGGAGTAGAGGTTGGCATCGAGTGCACGTGCTGCAGCATAGGCATTGCGCTCGATGCAGGGTATCTGCACCAGTCCGCAGACGGGGTCGCACGTCATGCCCAGGTGATGCTCCAGCCCCATCTCGGCGGCATACTCTATCTGTGCAGGGCTTCCGCCAAAGAGCTGGTTGGCAGCCGCCGAGGCCATGGAGCAGGCGGTGCCTACCTCGGCCTGGCATCCGGCTTCGGCTCCCGAGATGGAGGCATTCTGCTTCACGATGTTGCCGATGAGCCCGGCTGTGGCCAAGGCCCTGAGGATGCGCATGTCGCTGAAGTCGCGGCTCTTGGCCAGGTGGTAGAGCACGGCGGGCACCACGCCGCAGGAGCCGCAGGTGGGGGCGGTGACGATGACGCCTCCCGAGGCGTTTTCTTCGCTTACGGCCAGGGCGTAGGAGAAGACCAGGCCGCGGCTTTGCAGTGACTGCTTGTAGCCGCACGCCTTGATGTAGTAGGTGGAAGCCTTGCGGCGCAGGTTCAGGGGACCGGGCAGTACACCTTCGGCGTCCAATCCGCGCTTCACGGCCTCCTGCATGGTTTTCCACACCTCCTGCAGGTAGTCCCAGATGTCGCTCTCTTCGCACTCCTTCACGTATTCCCAATAGCTCTTTCCGGTGCGTTCACACCAGTTCAGGATTTCCGTCATCCGGCTCATCTCATACACCTCGGGCGTCTCTATGCTCGAGCCTTGTGTGCTCTCCTCGGCCAGTGCGCCTCCTCCGATGCTGAATACTGTCCACGGTGTGCTCTCGTGCCCTTCGTGGTCGGTGGCGACGAACGTCATGCCGTTGGGGTGGAAGGGGAGGAAGATTTTGGGCTCCCAGTTGATTTCCACGGGGGCTTTGGCTTGCAGGGTGTCTATGATGGCCACGTCGGTCATGTGGCCTTTGCCCGTGGCGGCCAGGCTGCCGTAGAGGGTGACGCGGAAGGCTGCTGCCTCGGGGTGCTTGGAGAGGAAGATTTCGGCGGCTTTGCGCGGCCCCATGGTGTGACTGCTGGAGGGGCCGGTGCCGATGCGATAGAGTTCTTTGATGCTTTTCATTGGGGGTGATTATTCGTTAATTCGTTTTTATTCGTTTGGGGCATTTAATTCGTTGAGGCGTTGAGACGTTTTGATTTGTTGGGGCGTTTAGAGGTCTACGACGGTGATGCCGGCTCCCCCGAACTGCACGTGCTCGTCCTGGAAGTGCTGCACGCCGGGTACGGTTTGCAGGTATTGCCGGATGAGGGTGCGCAGGATGCCGTTGCCCGTGCCGTGCAGGATGCGCACGCGGCTCATGCCTACCAGCAGGGCGTCGTCGATGAAGTAGGTCACGGCCTGCAGTGCCTCGTCTCCTCTCATGCCCCTCACGTCGATGTCTTGCTTGAAGTTCAGTTTCTTCTCGCGCAGGGTGTCCTGCGTCTGGCTGCTGATGAAGGTGCTCTTGGTGCTCAGGTCGGCCTGGCGTGGCTGGGCGTTGGTGCTTTCCAACCGCTCCAGCCTGACGGTGGTCTTCAGGCTGCCGAAGGCCACGGTGGCCTGCTTGCCGTTCACCTCCAGCACTTCGCCCACGGCGGTCTGTCCCTTCAGCTTCACGTGCGAGCCCGGCTGTATGGCGGCCTGTCGTCTGGCCTCCTGCTCTTCGGCGCTGAGGGCGGGCTGCCGGGGGCCTGCCGCCTGTGCCTTCTGCTCCTTCCGCTCCTTTTTCCGGGCCTGCTTCTCCAGCAGCCGCTTCATCTGGCGGGCAATCTTCTCCTCCTGCTCCTTGTCCGAGGAGGCTTCCAGACTGTCGCGGAAGTCGTTCAGCTCCTGTCGGGCCCGTCGTGTCTTCTCCTTCTCGGCCTGTGCCTCCTTGATGCTGCGTATGGTGTTTTCGATGCGGGCGTTGGCTTCCTGCATCAGCCGTTCGGCCTCTTCCTTGGCCTTGCGAATGATTTCTTTGCGTGACTGTTGCAGTTCCTCCATCTCGGCCTGGTAGCGGGCAATGGTCTCCTCCATCTGCTTTTCGCGCTGGCGGATGTTCTGCCGCTTGTTTTCCCAGTAGCGCTTGTCGCGCACGATGTCCTGCAGATACTTGTCGCTCTGGATGTAGTCGCTGCCCACGATTTCGGAGGCGTCGGCAATCACCTCTTCAGGCAAGCCTATCTTGCGGGCAATCTCCACGGCAAACGAGCTGCCCGGCTGGCCTATCTGCAGCTGGAAGAGGGCCTGCATCAGGTGGCGGTCATAGAGCATGGCACCGTTCACCACGCCCTCGTGCTCCTCGGCAAAGTGCTTCAGGTTCTGGTAGTGGGTGGTGATGACGCCGAAGGTCCTGCGCTCGTTGAACCGTTTCAGCACCGCTTCGGCGATGGCACCTCCGATTTGCGGCTCCGTGCCTCCGCCGAACTCGTCGATGAGGATGAGGCTGCGGTCGTCGCACTGCTTCATCATGATTTTCATGTTGGTCAGGTGGGAGGAGTAGGTGGAGAGGTCGTCCTCGATGCTCTGCTCGTCGCCGATGTCGATGAAGATGCTGCCGAAGATGCCTGCCCGGCTGCGCTCGTGCAGCGGGAGGAGGAGGCCACACTGCAGCATGTATTGCAGCAGGCCCACGGTCTTCAGGCAGACCGACTTGCCGCCGGCATTGGGGCCGGAGATGAGCAGGATGCGCTGTGTGTCGTGCAGCTCGATGTCCAAGGGCACCACCTTCTTGCCATGCCTGGAGAGGGAGAGTTGCAGCAGGGGGTGTATGGCCATTGTCCAGTCTATCAGCTGCCTCTCTTCCACGGCCGGCTTCAGGGCGTTGGTCTGCAGGGCCAGCAGGGCCTTGGCGCGGATGAAGTCCACCTCGGCCAGAAATTCATAGGAGAGCAGGACGTCGGGGATGGAGGGGCGCAGCAGGGCGGAAAACTCCGTCAGGATGCGGATAATCTCCCGCCGTTCGTCGCTCTCCAACTCGCGGATGCGGTTGTTGGCCTCCACCACCTCGGCCGGCTCGATGAAGACCGTTTTGCCGGAGGCCGATTCGTCGTGCACGATGCCCCGTATCTTGCGTTTCAGGGCGGGGGCTACGGGGATGACGAGGCGTCCGTCGCGCATGGTGGGCGTCACGTCCTTCTCCACCACGCCCTCGCTTTGGGCGTTGCGCAGGATGCTGTTCAGCGAGCGCGAGATGCTGTTCATCGTGGCAGACAGTTCGCGCCTGATGCGTGCCAGTTCGGGCGAGGCGTTGTCCTTTATCTTGCCGTAGGGCGAGAGGATGGCGTTGATTTTCTGTATCAGCTGGGGGAAGACGCAGATGTCTCCCGCCAAGCGGCTCAGGCGGGGGTAGGGCGGGGCTTCCGCTTCGTCGCTCTCCTTGCAGAGGAAGCGCACGATGTCGCGGATGGTCTCTAACGAGCGGCGCAGGTCGAAAAGCTCCTGCTCGTCCAAGTACATGCCCTCGATGCGGATGCGCTTCAGGGAGGGGCGCACGTCGAAGAAATACTGTGCGGGAAAGGCGTCTTCCTCCTGCAGGATGCGCACAAACTCGCAGGTCTGCTCCAGCCGTTCTTCCACCTCGCTGTGTCGGTCGCTGAACTGCATGTCGGCCACGCGCTCTTCGCCGAGGGTGCTGAGGCACTTCTCGCGCAGCAGTTGGCGCACCTGGTCGAAGCCTATTTTCTGTTCAAAGTTCTGTGGGTATATCATTGCTTGTTTCTGTTCGCTATGTCGGTTATGTCAATGGCTGTAGGGGGCATACCATCCGCAGGCAGCTGTCCACCCGTGTGGTCACCGCCTCCCGATGGGTAATCCAGATGACCGTCTTCCGTCCCGCCGTATGGGTCATGAGGCGTTCGATGAGGGTCTCCTCGGTGCTCTTGTCCAAGGCCGACGAGGCTTCGTCCAGGATGAGGATGCCGCCGGGGTGGAGGAGGGCACGTGCGATGGCTATGCGCTGGGCCTGCCCTTCGCTGAGTCCGCTTCCCTTTTCGTGGCAGGGCGTGTCTAACCCTTGCGGCAGCCGGAGGACAAAGTCGGCCGTGGCCGTGTGCAGGGCTTGCGTCATCTCCTCTTCGGTGGCTTCGGGATTGGCCAGGAGGAGGTTCTGCCTGATGGTGCCGCTCATCAGGCTGTTGCCCTGGGGCACATACATGAAGTTGATGCGGGTCAGTGGGGAGACGGGTGCCTCTTGCCGGCCGTCATAGAGGGTGATGCTTCCCTCGCGTGGCTGCAGCAGGCCCAGCAGCAGGCGGATGAGGGTGCTCTTGCCGATGCCGGTGGGGCCCATGATGGCCGTGCTGCTGCCCGGCGGGAAGTGGTGGCTCAGTCCCCGGATGACGGGCGTCTCCTGGTCGGGATAGCCGTAGGTGAGCCGGTCGATGCGTATGCCCGGTGCCCCTTGCAGGCGTATGGCGGGGCCGCTCTCTTCCTGGGGCAGTCGGGATAGCTCCATGAGCCGCTCCACCGAGGTGAAGGCCTGCACGAAGGCGGGCAGGTGGTGGCTCAGGTTGAGGATGGGTCGCTGAATCTGTCCCACCAGCTGCAGGAAGGCCGTCATCATGCCGAAGGTGACGCTGCCGTCCTTCAGCCCGAAGATGCCCCACAGGAAGGCGATGGAGTAGCCGGCCATGAAGCCGCACTGTATGGCGGTGCGCGAGGTGGTGGTGAAGCGCAGGCGTTGCAGGGTGGTGTGGTGCAGCTCCTTCTGCAGGGAGTCCAGCTGTTGCAGGGCGGGGTCGGTGTAGCCCATGGTGCGCACCAGCAGGCGGTGTTGCAGGTTCTCCTGCAGGTGGGCCTGGATGTGGCTGTCCTTGCTGCGGATGTGTGCGGTGAGTGCCCTCATCCGCCTGAAGTAGAACTTCCCGGCCAGGATGCACAGCGGCATCACGAGCAGCAGGATGCCCACCAGCATGGGGGCCATCATGAAGAGGAAGCAGGAGGCGGCCGTCAGCTGCACGGCGGCCGTGAAGGCGGCGGGCACGTTGTGGCACAGGCACTCGGTCGTGACCCGTATGTCCTCTTCTAAGCGGTTGATGGTGTCGCCCGTGTGCAGGCTCTCTTTTCCCTCCCAGCGGCTTTGCATCACCGAGCGGAAGAGCCGTCGGCGTGAGCGGTTCTGCAGCATGATTTTGTTTTTCCCCTCCAAGTGGTTGTTCAGGCCCGAGAAGAGCAGTTGCCCCAGCAGGGTGGCCACGAGCAGGAGAATCAGGAGCCCCATGCTGTCCGTGCTGCGCCCCGTGGCGTTGTCCACCAGTTGCTTGCACACGAAGACGAAGGCCAGCGAGGCTGCCGTCTGTGCCGTGCCGTTCAGGCAGGCCCATAGCAGGCGGTGGCGGAAGCCCGTCATCAGGCGGTTGACCCATCGGAGGCTGTGGCGCGGGCTGTTCATGCCTTCCTCTCCTTGAATAGGCTGCTGATACCGTTGGTCAGGACGTAGCGGAAGTCGTGGCAGGCATAGGTGGGCGAATAGGGCATCATGACGATGAAGCGTCGGGCGTGACACCCCAGGGAGTGTATCTTCCGGATGATGGGGTGGGAGATGCTGCGGCGCTTCTTGGAGAGGTCGCGGTCGCGGCCGAAGTTGCCCTCGCGCATGATGCGCTTCAGGGCCTTGCGTGCCAGGCGGTCGTAGCCGGCCTTGTATTGGGGAAACTCCTCGCGGGGCAGGCCCAGGTAGCTCACCGCCAGGCAGCCGAATATCCGCCAGGGGCGCATCAGCCCCACCTGCAGCAGGTTGTACTCCAAGCGGTCGGCATCTATCTCCCCGGCATGGCGGTGAAGGTAGAGCACCCAGTCGCACAGCTGTCTCAGGCCGATGCCTGAGGTGGTGAAGTGGTGCCAGATGTGGCTGAAAATATAGAGGGTGTTGAACTCCACGGGCGGCACCTCCACCTCCACGCCTTCGAACGTGAGGCGGCTGACGTATCTCGGGCTGAGCTGACGGGCAGACCAGCGCTGGTAGAAGCGGTCGTAGCGTGGCGGATTCAGTCTTTCGCTGGTGGCATGCAGCTCCAGGTCCACCTCTTTGTAGCGGATGTGATAGTGCTTGAAGGTTTCGCTGGCCTTCTCCCGTGCCTTTTCCTCCACCAGTCCGTCTATCAGGCCGCACGCCTTGGCATAGTCCTGCCGGCCGATGTAGAGGTCAATGTCGCCACACTGGCGCAGGGTGGGGATGGGGTAGTTGGCGGCCAGTCCCTGGCCTTTCAGCAGGACGGGGTGCAGGCCGTGCTCCTTGCAGAGGGTGACCACTTCAGCCAGCCGCTTGTTCAGCAGGTCGTGTGTCTGGGCGTTGCGCAGCAGGTAGAAGTGCATCTGCAGGCGCAGGTCGCGCGGGGGCATCTGCGCTTCGGGCAGCAGTCCGGCCACGTGACACACCATGCCCTTCACCGACTGCTTGGCAGCCAGCTCCGTCAGCTCCTTCCAGGCGATGGTGCCTTCGGTGTAGGCTTCAGGGGCGGCCGGCTTTTCCCACAGGGCGGCACGCAGAAACTCCAGCAGCAAGGCTTCGCTTCTCTTCAGTCCACTGTTTCTTATGGCTTTCATTGATGGCGTTTTCAGATTTAGTTGGCGGTATGGTTCTCTCCCTTGTACTCGGGCGGCAGTGCGCTCTCCACGGCCTCATAGGCCTTCTGCATGGTGAGCCTGATGTTTTCGGGGCCTTTGCCTTGGGGCGGGATGGGGTCGTGGATGGTGAGGGTCATGGGGTGCCACTGAATCCACTTGCCGTCGCGCGGCAGTATCTGGAAAGAGCCGTTGATGGTGACGGGCACCACGGGCAGTTGCAGGTCGTCCGCCAGCTGGAAGGCTCCGCGCTTGAAGCTGCCCATGTGGCCGGTGTGGGTGCGGGCACCCTCGGGGAAGACCACCAGCGAAACGCCGTTCACCAGTGACTTGCCGGCCTGGCGCATGGTGGCCACGATGCTCTTGGGGTTGCTGCGATCCACGAAGATGTGGCCGGCGCTTTGGCAGGCTTTGCCCACGAAGGGTATCTTGCGCAGGCTTTTCTTCATCATCCATTTGAAGTTGCGGCCCAGGTAGCCGTATATCAGGAAGATGTCGAAGGAGCCTTGGTGGTTGGGCACGAAGACGTAGGAGGTGTGCTTGTGCACCTTTTTCCGTCCCTTCACCTTGACGGGGATGAGCAGCAGGATGCAGATGAGCTGCGACCACACCTTGCCGGGATAGTAGCCCCAGACGTGCGCTCCTCCTATCAGCGAGCCTACGGTGGTGACGATGGCGGTGAGGATGGTGAGCACCAGCAGCAGGGGTAGGGCGAAGCAGATTTGATAGATAGCGTATAGAATCTTCATAAAAGCAAAGTTTTTGTTGGCACAAAGGTAGGAGAAATTTGCGAATTCTTTATCTTTGCCGCCTGAAACTTGAAGCAAAACAGATAAGATATAGATAAAATCATGCAAAAATTGGTCAAGAAGGAGTATCGCACTCCCTTTATTCTCGTAACTTCGTTGTTTTTTCTGTGGGGATTCGCCCATGCCATTCTCGATGTGTTGAACAAGCATTTCCAGGACGTGATGGAGATTTCGCGTGCCCATTCGGCCTGGGTGCAGGTGATGTTCTACCTGGGCTACTTCGTGATGGCCATTCCTGCCGGCCTCTTCATCAGCCGTCACGGCTACCGCAAGGGGGTGGTGTTCGGCCTGCTGCTCTATGGCCTGGGCTCGCTGATGTTCATCCCCGGCGAGCACTGGATGTCGTTCAACTTCTTCCTCTTCTCGCTCTTCGTCATCGCCTGCGGCCTGGTGTTTCTGGAGACGGCGGCCAACCCCTACATGACGGAGCTGGGCGAGAAGGAGACGGCGGCCAGCCGCCTGAACCTGGCTCAGTCGTTCAACGGCCTGGGCTGCATCTGCGGCCCGCTGATTGGCGGTGTGCTGCTCTTTTCGGACGAGAAGAGCGGAGTCTCCATCCCCTATGCGGTGATGGGCGTGGTGGTGCTGGCTGTGGCCCTGCTCTTCTCACGGGTGCGCCTGCCCGAGATTGCCCATGAGGAAGAGGCGGACAGTGCCGGCGACGTGCGTCGCGGCCTGTGGTCCCATCCGCTGTTTGTCTTTGGCGTGGTGGCCCTGTTCTGCTATGAGATAGCGGAGATTTCCATCAACAGTTTCTTCATCAATTATGTGGTGGAGGAGGGCTGGATGAATGCCCGTGACGCCTCCATCATCCTCTCCTTCGGCGGCCTGGGGCTCTTCATGTGCGGACGCTTTGCGGGCAGCTGGATTATGCGGCGCATTCCTGCCGAGAAGGTGCTGCTCTTCTGTGCCGTGTGCACGGTGGTCACCACTTCGCTGGTGGTGCTTCATGTGGGCATCGTGTCGCTCGTGGCCCTCTTCCTGGGCTATGCCTTCGAGGCCATCATGTTTCCCACCATCTTTGCCCTGAGCCTTCGCGGCCTGGGCCGTCACACCAAGCGTGCCTCTTCCTACCTGATGATGTCGCCCATCGGCGGTGCGGTGGGTCCCCTGATGATGGGTGCCGTGGCCGACTGGAGCAACATGTCGCTCAGCTTCATCGTGCCGCTTCTCTCCTTTGTGGTGGTGCTGGCCTATTCCTGGAGGGTGAACAGCGTGATTTCCGGCCAGGCACCGAAGCGGAAGGGCAGTCCCACATAACCGATGCCCACGTTCACATAGAGCATCCGCCCTTCTTCCCGGTAGAGGCCCGACCATTCGGGATACTTCAGGGCGGCCAGTGAGCGGCCGAAGAGTTGCGACTGCATGGCGTGGGTGTGTCCGGCCAGCATGAGGTCAATGCCTCCGTGGGGCAGCACCTCGCGTCGCCAGTGGGTGGGGTTGTGGCTCATGAGGATGCAGAATCGTCCGTCGGTCCCCTGCATGGTGCGTTGCAGGTCGGCATGTTGGGAGAAGGGTGGCTCGCCGTCGTTTTCCACGCCTGCCAGGACAATGGTGTCTCCCCCGCGGTACAGCAGGACGTGCTCGTTGTTCAGCAGGTGCCACCCCATGTCGGCCTGTTGCTTCAGCAGGCTCTCCATGTTGTCGGCCTTGTCCTGTGGCGAGGGCCAGCGGTAGTAGTCGCCATAGTCGTGGTTGCCCAGCACGGAGTAGACCCCGTCCTTGGCCTTCAGACGGGAGAGGATGGGGGCAAATTCGGGCAGTTCGTCGCTGCGCTGGTTCACCAGGTCGCCCGTGAAGAGAATCAGGTCGGGCTGCAGGGCGTTCACCTTTTCCACCATCTTTTCCATCACTTCGGGATGGCCCTTCCAACTGCCTACGTGCAGGTCGGAGAGTTGCACCACCCGATAGCCCCGGAAGCCCTCGGGCAGGTTGCTCAGGTGCAGGGGCACTTCCTTCACCTCCACTCTCTCCACGCCGATGGTTGCGCCGTAGAGCGTGCAGCCGAAGATGGTTGCCCCCAGCAGCATCCCTGCCACGTTGAAGGGCAGGCGCGGACAGCGGCGCATCAGGGCATGGACAAGCACTCCGGCCAGCGAGCAGAGCATGAAGGCCACCTTGGAGGCTCCGAAGAGCAGGGTGGCGATGGCCAGGCGGCCGATGCCCTGGGCGTGATGGGAGAGGGTGTTCTCGCCGCTAAGGGCGATGTAGTAGAGGTATATGCCTGCCAGCAGGATGGAGGGCAGCCAGTGGAGGAGGCGCAGCCATCGCTTGCCGCCACAGTGGCGCAGGTGGGCCAGGTAGATGTAGAGGTCGGGCAGAAAGAGGGTGAGCAGTACGATGAGGGTTATTCGTTGCATAAGTCTTCCAGTTCTTCAATGTTGGCTTTGATGTTGTTCAGGTGCTTGTAAATCAGTTTTTTGTAGATGAAGTAGATGACGCTGAAGTCAATGATGACGAAGCACCCGATGACGATGGCCTGCAGTGTGGCGGGTGCGTGATGGAGGCCCATCATCCAGAAGTAGAGCGCATTGAAGAGCACGGCCCATACGGACATGGCCCACACCTCGTTGCGCATCCAGCGGCGCAGGGTCACCATGCGTCGGCTCACCTCGCTGACGCTCATCTCGTCCACCCGGGTGTCGCGCGTCCAGCAGTAGCACTTATAGTCCCACCATCCGCCAATCACCACGGTGGCTCCCATGAAGAGCAGCACCGCCAGCATCTTGACTCTCAGCTCTGCGTCGGTGATGTGGCTGTAGACCAGTATGCCCAGGATGAGCCAGAGGAGCAACACTCCTCCGCCCAGCAGGAGCGACAGGCGTTGCACGCCCACCAGCTTGTGCAGGCTCTTTCCCGTGCCGGCCTTGCAGCGCTCTATCAGGGCCATGACCTGTGCGTCGTCGGCGATGGGTCTTTGCGGCATTTGTTCGTTCAGTGTCTTCCAATTCTTTTTCAGGTCGTCCAGTTCCATATCATTCCTCCTTGTTCATTTTTCTTAGTTTGTCCTTGATGCGGCTCAGTTTGGTGGCCACGTTGGTCAGCGTCAGGCCGGTGATTTCCGCAATTTCTTCATAGCTTTTCTCTTCCAGGTAGAGCAGCACGATGGATTTCTCTAACTGTCCCAGCCTGTTGATGAGGCGGTAGAGCTGTTTCAGCATGGCCTGTGTCTCGTCGTCTTCCTCCATGCGGTCGGCCTCTCCGGTCAGGGTGATGAATTCGGGGATGTTCTTCTCCTTGCGCAGGAAACTGATGCAGGTGTTCAGCGCGATGCGGTAGACCCAGGTGGACGTCTTGCACTCTCCGCGAAACTTGGGGAAGGCTTTCCAGAGGTTCAGCACCACGTCTTGATAGAGGTCGCCCAGCGTGACGTGGGGGGTGGTGTACAGGTAGCACACCTTATATATCACCCGTTCATACTCCCGTATCATGGTCATGAACTCCTGCTCCATGTTGTTCTCCATCTTTGGCTCTGTCTGTTCTTGTTTTCTTCTGTTTGTCGCACCTGCCGGTGAAAAATCACAGGGGTGGGGGAGATAAATTGATATTTTGATGAAATTGATAAATTGATGCCTCAAACGGCCATAAGTTCCCGTCCCGGCAGATGGAGAGATTGCCTGATTTGTTCCTTGCGTTGCTCGAGTCTTGCAAATGTAGGTCTAAATATTTAGACCTGCAAATTGTTGGCGGATATTTGTTTTACGGATAATGAAAAAAACGCTTCTCCCATCGCCCAAGAACACCATCGCCTCAGCATAGCTCAAGCAAGCTTGGCTCTGCATTCAGTTTGTATCACACCCAAGGGGCACATCCACTTTCATCAAATTATCAAATTATCAATTTATCAATTTAAGACAGCACATATAGGGCCAAGGGCGAAGAAGCGCCGAGGGAAGAGAGGGAAAACAGAAGCGATAATAGAGGTTCAAAATATACAAATAATATTTTATTATTATATATAATATATATATATAT
>JAFURM010000018.1 GCA_017471925.1 Bacteroides sp. | reverse complement strand
CGCAAAGATGGACAAGCAGGATTCCGGGCTTTTTGTTTGGCAAGAATGAGTGTCCCTCGATGGGACATTCATTCTTACTTCTGTATTCCGTGTTGATGGCTTAAGCTATCATCCGGGCTTTTTGTTAGGCCCGGCAAAGTTCGGCCTCTACCTGAATACTGCCACCATGGGAGCCGATGACATCTTTGCCAACGGAAACAATACCTCCATCGACCTGCCTCGAATCAGTGAGAAGGGATTGCTGGACCTGAGCGGTAAGCCCTTCTGGGTGGAAGACTATATCACGGCAGACACCGACTACTCTTCGGGCACCAAGGGCTATGACGATTCCGATTATAAGGCCATTCGATACCGTATGTTGACCAAGAATGACGTGGTGTACACCGTGGAATCCGCTACCTACACCAACTACATCTGCCTGGTTTTGGGATATACCCATCTGATGGCTACCATAAAGAAACTCGGCCTGAAGGAGGGAGAAAGTGCCGTCTTCTACGTCTATGAGGGTATAGAAGAGACAGCGGGCAGCGGCACGTACACCTATGGCGATACCCCCTATCTCACCGTGGTGCTCACCGGCACAGGAGAGACAGACACCCCTGTCAGCAAGACTTTTGCCATCACGGCCGGCAAATGGAAGGTGAAGGAGACCCAGTGGAGCTGGGGATATACCACAGCAAATGCCGAGCAGGAACGTGTCATTAACAATGCAAGCCTACCGGACGATAAGATTTTCTCCTTCTCCAATACTCCGAAAGAGGACCTCCCCAAAAAGGAGTATGACGAAACCATCATCGTGAACGTCATGGGTGATGAGAATGAATAGTTTGGAGAAATTGAATAAATGCGCTATCTTTGTCGGCAGATGAACCGATAATACGCATCCGAAATGAAGACTATCCATATCACCGACCTCCGCGAGATGGAGGAGATAATCCGGAAATGTTCCTATTGCACTCTCAGCTTGGTGGACGAAGAGGGTAATCCCTATGCTGTTCCCATGAATTTTGCCTATCATGAAGGAACCATCTATCTGCACTCCGGGCAAACCGGCAGCAAGGTGGAGATGGCACGCCGTAACCCACGGGTGTGCATCAACTTCTGTGACGGTCACGAGCTGGTGTATATGCACAAGCAGATGGCGTGCAGCTACAGCATGAAGTCGAAGAGCGTCATCTGCAAGGGACGTGTCAGCTTTGTGGACGACATGGCCGAAAAACGGCGTTTGCTGGACATCTTCATGCGTCACTACACCGACAATGAGTGTGGCTACTCCGAACCTGCCGTGCGCAATGTGCTCATCTGGGCCGTACAGGTGGAGGAGATGACCTGTCGTTCCTTCGGCCTGAGAGCAAGGGAGATATAGAACTTCCTACAGCAAGAACCTAATTTGAATTTATTCCTTCCTAATCTACTGATTCCTAACAAACCTAATTGAACAATGAGAAAAAACTTATTCCTCCTCCTGACCCTATTGGTCTCTTGGCCGGTTGCGATGCAGGCACAGTCCGTCTGGGATGCCGGACACCTGGCCCAAGTGAAACAATCCATTGAACAACCTGCCTATGCCGTTGCCTATCAGGCACTCATCCGGGAAGCGGATGGTATGCTGGATGCAGAGCCGCTCTCGGTGATGATGAAGCCTGCCGCACCGCTCAGCGGTGATAAGCACGACTATATGAGCCTGGCCCGTTACTTCTGGCCCGACCCGACCAAGCCTGACGGACTGCCATACATCAGCCGAGATGGCCTGTCCAATCCTGAACTGGAGAAGTATGACCGCAACCCGTTGGGTATCACTGCTCATCGGGTGACCACTTTGGCACTGGCTTGGTATTTCAGCGGTGACGAGAAGTATGCCCGGAAGGCTGCCCAACTGCTGCGGGTGTGGTTCTTGGACAAGGAGACCTGCATGAACCCCAACCTGAACTACGCCCAGGTGAGCCGTGGACATCATGGTGACAAAGGTCGCAGTTATGGCGTGATAGACGCCTACTCCTTTGTAGAGATGCTGGACGGTGTACAACTGCTGGAAAACTCAGTCTCTTTCACCAAACGGGACAGCAAGCGACTGAAAGCCTGGTTTGCCAAGTTCCTGAACTGGCTGCAGGCCAGTCCGCTGGCCCTGGAGGAGAGCGAGGCGCAGAATAACCATAGCGTGGCCTATGACACACAGGTCATTGCCTATGCCCTCTACACCGGCAATCTGAAGACGGCTCGTGAGGTCATCAACGCTTTCCCTGCGAAACGAACCTTCAAACAGGTGGCACCTGACGGCAGCCAACCACACGAACTGGGCCGCACCTTGGCCCTGCACTACTCGCAATACAACCTGACTCACTTCATTGACATTTTCCGTATGGCCCGTAAACTGGATCTTCACATTGACCGGGCCGCAGATGAAGAGGGCCGCAGTTTCTATCGCGCCATGGACTTCCTTGCTCCCTATGTAGGCAAATCCCGCTCAGAGTGGCCCTATCAGCAAATCAGTGGATGGGAGCGTACGCAACAGTTGCTCTGCAAGGACTTCTACCGTGCCTGGTTGCTGAACCCCGAACGCAAGGAGTATTTGCGCATCTATCGGGAACACCGCGTGGCGATGCCCGAAGACCGTTTCAATCTGCTCTATTGGCAGCCCACGATGGTAGACCAGGCCTATGCCTTTGCTGCCGAACAGTTGCAGTTTGCCGTGAAGTGTGCCACCGATGCCAGGAAAGATGCCAAGAATGCCGCCGGACGTATGGTGACTCCGCGCACCATCGCCAAAGACGGTTCGCTGCTCATGGTGCATCCCCACGACTGGTGCTCGGGTTTCTTTGCCGGCTCCCTGTGGCAACTGTATGATTATACCCACGACGACGCCTGGCGCGAGCAGGCCATCAGCTGGACCTGGCCCATTGAGGAGGCCAAGTGGCATGGAGGTACCCATGACCTGGGCTTCATGATGTATGACAGCTTCGGCAAGGCTTACGAACTGACAGGAGAACGCTCTTACAAGGATGTCGTGGTGCAGAGTGCCCGCACTCTGATAACCCGCTACAATCCTCAGGTGAAGTGCATCCGCTCTTGGGACCACAACCGTGAGCAGTGGGACTATCCGGTCATCATTGACAACCTGATGAACCTGGAGATGCTTTTCCGGGCCACGCAGCTGACCGGCGATTCGGTCTTTTGGAAAGTGGCCGTGAACCACGCCAATACCACCATGAAGAACCATTTCCGTCCCGACTATTCCTCCTATCACGTGATTGACTACAATCCCGAGACGGGAGCGGTGCGCAAGCGCAACACCCATCAGGGCCATTCCGATGACTCCTTCTGGAGCCGTGGACAGGGATGGGGACTTTATGGCTATACCATGTGCTACTATTTCACTCGTGATGAGAACTTCCTGTCGCAGGCCGAGCATATCGCCGACTTCTTCATCAATCTGCCTAATATGCCGGCCGATGGTGTGCCCTATTGGGACATGAAGATGGAGAGCGTGAACCGTTGCACTCCCGAGAAGGTGAACCCTGACGTGCCGCGTGATGCCTCGGCAGCGGCTCTCATTGCTTCCGGTCTCTATGAACTCAGCACCTATGTCACTCCCGAAAAGGCTGTGCGCTATCGGGAACATGCCGACAAGATACTGGAGAGCCTGACCACCGCCTACCAGGCACCGTTGCATACACACTATGGCTTCCTGCTGCTCCATTCCACCGGCCACCATCCCGGCAACAATGAGATAGACGTCCCCCTGAACTATGCCGACTACTACTACTTAGAGGCATTGGCCCGCAAGGAGGCGCTGGACCTGGGACTGCCTATCCGTAGGGCAGAGTGATAAATATCTGAAAATAACACCCCGACTGATGATGATTCCTGAAACAATGAAGAAAACCTGCTGGCTGTTGACGCTTCTGCTTCTTGCAGCCTGTATGCCACGGATTACTCCTGAGCACGAACAGATGGAGCAGGTGTGGCAGACGGCACAGGAACATTACCGGAATCATATCTCTATGATTGACGACACCCTTTTGCCACGGGCAGTTCGCTTCTATCGTGAGAGGCCGGACTCTGCCCGGTTGCTGGAAGGGTATATGCTGGAGGCTGCCTATGAAAGGTGGAACGGACGTATGGGGCGGGCAACGGAAGTCCTGGACGAGGGCCTTGCTTGCGCCGATGCCCTGAAGGATAGCCACTGGTAATGGACTTCCATCAGATGAAGTCGGAGATGTGCTACAAGCAGGGAAAATACCGTGAGTCGGCCGATGAGTGGCGGGCATTGCTCCACTTTCGGGAGCAATTGCCGGCACGACGACTCAGTTATGCCACTTATCAACTGGCACTGAGCCTGGCTCTGACGGATGACCCAGCCTGTCACGACTATTTCCGTCAGAGCATTGACCTTGCCGTCGTGGCAAAGGATACGACTGTGGCCATACACTATATGCGTAACTATGCTGATGTGCTGGCTTCCTCCTCGCAGGCCAGATATGTCGAGTCCAATGTCCTGTTGCTGGAGATTCTCCGGTTGATGCCGTCTCTCAATGAACACGCCATTCTTTACATTGGTCTTGCTGCCAACTACCTGAACCTGCATCTGTATGATGCAGCCCAGCGTTACCTGAAACTGGCTTGGGAGCGTGAAAACTATTGGAATGGACGATAGACTTCAATGCAGATGCTCTTTGGGGTAAGACCGAAAATAATGTGGAGGCTTTGGAAGAGGTCTTTGCCCGGCAGGCAAATGAACACCGCACAGTCACGTCGCGCACCTTGATGGACAATCGCCTGTATGCGGCCAAACTCCTCTTTTCCCATCCTTTGGCCGGTGCCCAGGTGACTTTGGGAGGGGAGTATGGCTATGTGAACCGTCAGAACGGTTATTGGAACCGCGAGGGCATCCTGGCCGATGATGACAGCCGAATCAAGGATAACTCATGGACTCTTTTTGTCGATTATGCTCGCGCATTGGGGACGGTACAGCTGCAGGGAGGAGTGCGTTATGAACACATCACCTCAGATTACTATGAATCCGGTGTCAGCATAGAAGAGCAGAGCCGCAAGTATGACTATCTTTTTCCTTCGCTCGCTTTAGCCTTTCCTGTAGGTAAGGTACGGATGCAGTTCAGCTACAGGGCTTCTATCTACCGTCCCAGCTATTTCCAACTTCGTAGTAGTGTCACTTATGTCAACCGCTATACCTATGAGGGTGGCAATCCTCATCTGCAGCCGGTTGTCAGCCAAAACCTATCGTTCAATTCCGTCTATAAATGGGTCTATCTTTCTTCGGGATTCCGCCGTAGCCGGAACCCCTTGGTGCAGTGTGTCCGCCTCTATACGGAGAAAGACCCTACGGTCGGCATCCTCAGTTTTGAACACATGCGTTCCTACAGTATGGCTTATGCCTCGCTGATGCTTTCGCCTGCCATCGGTCGGTGGTATCCAAGCTGGGGAATACAGATGATGCAATATTGGTATCCGGCCTCTACGCCGCAGGGCGAAAGAAATTTCGACCATCCTTTGGGTTTCTTCTCTTGGAATAATGCCTTCAAACTGCCTGGAGGCGTGTGGCTGAATGTGGATGCCTACTGCAATACGCGGGGAGAGATGGAAAATATAGAACTACTGAAAGCCGATTGTTTTCTGAACCTCAAGTTCTATAAGGGTTTTCTGGACGACAGGCTCAGCATGCAGCTGCAGGTGGACGACCTTTTCGGTTCTCGCACGAACCATGCCAGGCAGTATAGCGGTATTCGGGTCATGGAGTTCGACCAGGAGTGTCGTTGTTCCTTCGGTTTCACCCTGCGCTATAAGTTCAATCCTTCCAAGAGCAAATATCGCGGTACCGGTGCCGGGGAGGGGCAGAAGTCACGTCTGTAAGCCTGTGCTTATGCTTGGATTCTGTTCTTGATTTAACTTGCGCAAACATATGGAAATGTTGCAAGGAAGTTGTATTCTTATGCAGAAGTAATGTCCTTTTTTGCATTTTAGTATCTTTTATTATTCTTGGAAGAGGTACCTTCCGTAAATTATTGCTAACTTCGGGCGATTTTTTCAAATTTGAATGTTTTAACCGATTATTTAATAAAATCAACGTATGGAGAATTTGAATACAGCACTTCTGCTGATGGTTGTCGGTATGCTTACCGTATTTGCCATCCTGCTGATTGTTATCTATTTGGGTAAAGGACTGATTGCTTTGGTCAACAAGTATGTACCCGAAGAGGAGGCACCTGCCAAGAAGACGGCCCAACAGGGACCGGCACCCATTCCCGCCCATATCATGGTTGCCATTACGGCTGCCGTAGGCGTAGTGACCCACGACAAAGGTAAGGTAGTAAAGGTAGAAAAGGTATAATCACAATAAACGAATAGAATCAATGAAGAAAGAAGTTAAGTTCAGCTTGGTCTTCCGCGACATGTGGCAGAGCGCAGGCAAGTATGTGCCCCGCGTTGACCAGCTGGTGAAGGTAGCTCCCGCCATCATCGAAATGGGCTGTTTTGCCCGTGTAGAGACCAACGGAGGAGGTTTTGAACAGGTCAATCTATTGTTTGGAGAAAATCCCAATAAGGCCGTCCGCGCATGGACCAAGCCGTTTCATGAAGCCGGCATACAGACACACATGCTGGACCGTGCCCTGAACGGTCTGCGCATGAGTCCCGTGCCCGCCGATGTGCGCAAGCTGTTTTATAAGGTGAAGAAGGCACAGGGCACCGACATTACCCGCACCTTCTGCGGCCTGAACGACGTGCGCAACATCATTCCCTCCATCAAGTATGCCCACGATGCCGGCATGATTTCCCAATGCTCGCTTTGCATCACCTTCTCGCCCGTGCATACGGTGGAATACTACGTGAACATGGCCAAGCAGCTGATTGAAGCCGGTGCCGATGAAATCTGCATCAAGGACATGGCCGGCATCGGTCGTCCCGCTTCGCTCGGCAAGATTGTGGCCGGCATCAAGCAAATCAAGGACATTCCCGTGCAATACCACAGCCATGCAGGTCCCGGTTTCAATATGGCCAGCATCCTCGAGGTGTGCGAGGCCGGATGTGACTACATTGACGTAGGCATGGAACCGCTCTCTTGGGGTACCGGCCATGCCGATGTCATCTCCGTGCAGGCCATGCTGAAGGATGCCGGTTTCCAAGTACCTGAAATCAATATGGAGGCCTATATGAAGGTTCGTTCCCTGATTCAGGAATTCATGGACGACTTCCTGGGACTCTACATCTCGCCGCGCAACCGTCTGATGAACTCCCTGCTAATCGCTCCGGGACTTCCCGGCGGCATGATGGGCAGCCTGATGGCCGATCTGGAGAGCAACCTGGAGAGCATCAACAAGTACAAGGCCAAGCGTAACCTCCCCTTCATGAAGCAGGACGAACTGCTCATCAAACTCTTCAACGAAGTGGCTTACGTATGGCCGCGTGTGGGCTATCCTCCATTGGTGACCCCCTTCAGCCAATATGTGAAGAACCTGGCCATGATGAACGTCATGGCGTTGGAAAAAGGCAAGGAACGTTGGGGCATGATTGCCGATGACATCTGGGACATGCTGCTGGGCAAAGCCGGCAAACTGCCCGGTGACCTGGCACCCGAAATTGTAGAGAAGGCCGAGCGCGAAGGCCGCAAGTTCTTCACCGGCAATCCGCAGGACAACTATCCCGATGCACTCGACAAGTATCGCAAGATGATGAAGGATCAGAAGTGGGAGACCGGTGAGGATGACGAAGAACTCTTTGAATATGCCATGCATCCGGCACAATACGAAGCCTATAAGAGCGGCAAGGCCAAGGAGGACTTCCTGGCCGACGTGGAAAAACGTCGTGCCGAGCAGGACAAGTCTCCGATGGACGATGCCAAACCCAAGACACTGACCGTGCAGGTGGATGGACAGGCCTATCGCGTCACGGTGGCTTATGGTGACATTGACCTCCCCGCTTCGGCTACGGAGAAAGTGACTGCTCCCGTAGGTGAAGGACAGGACGTGACCGCACCGTTGGAAGGCAAGTTCTTCCTCACGAAGAACACGCAGGAGACTCCCGTCAAGGTGGGTGACCAGGTGAAGAAGGGCGACCTCCTCTGCTACATCGAGGCCATGAAGACCTACAACGCCATCCGGGCCGACTTTGACGGTACGGTAGTTGCCATCTGTCTCAACCCCGGTGACTCGGTTTCCGAAGATGATGTATTAATGAAGATTGGATAATCCTTATGGAAGATATATTTAGTAAAATCTATGAGATGACGGCATTCAGCAACATTGCCGAACAGCCGTCGTTCCTCATCATGTATCTGCTGGCTTTCGTGCTGCTCTACCTGGGCATCAAGAAACACTACGAGCCCTTGTTGCTGGTGCCCATTGCCTTTGGTGTGCTCATCGCCAACTTCCCCGGTGGTGAGATGGGTGTTATCCAGGCCAACTCCGAAGGTCTGGTTACGCTGGCCAACGGCGAGATGAGGAACATCTGGGACATGTCCTTGCCCGAGATAGCACACGACCTCGGCCTGATGAACTTCCTCTACTATGCTTTAATCAAGAGCGGTCTGTTGCCGCCCATCATCTTCATGGGTGTGGGTGCATTGACCGATTTCGGTCCCATGTTGCGCAACCTCCGTCTCTCCATCTTTGGTGCGGCGGCCCAGATGGGTATCTTTGCCGTGTTGCTCATTGCCGTGGCTTCAGGGCAGTTCACGCTGCAGGAGGCTGCATCGCTGGGTATCATCGGTGGTGCTGACGGTCCTACAGCCATCTACACTACCATCAAGCTGGCACCCCACCTCCTTGGACCTATCGCCATTGCCGCCTACTCCTACATGGCGCTGGTGCCGGTTATCATACCTTTGGTGGTGAAACTCACGTGCAGCAAGAAGGAACTGCTCATCAATATGAAGCAGCAGGAGAAACTCTATCCTTCGAAGACCGAGATCAAGAATCTCCGCGTGTTGAAGATTATTTTCCCCATTGCCGTCACCACGATTGTGGCTCTCTTCGTGCCCTCTGCCGTATCGCTTATCGGTATGTTGATGTTCGGTAACTTGATTAAGGAGATTGGCAGTGATACAGGCCGTCTGTTTGATGCTGCCAGCAACGGCATCATGAACGCCGCCACCATCTTCCTGGGTCTCTGCGTGGGTGCAACGATGACGGTGGATGCTTTCCTCAACTGGACCACCATCGGCATTGTCATCGGCGGTTTCTTCGCCTTCGGACTCTCCATTGCCAGCGGTATCATGCTGGTGAAGCTGTTCAACCTCTTCACCAAGAAGAAAATCAACCCGCTGATTGGTGCCACCGGCCTCAGTGCCGTGCCTATGGCCAGCCGTGTGTGCAACGAGATTGCCACCAAGTATGACCCCAAGAATCACGTGCTGAACTATTGCATGTCCAGTAACATCTCCGGTGTAATCGGCTCTGCCGTAGCCGCCGGCGTACTGATTTCTTTCCTGTCGTAGTACAGAAAACTGTCGCTTGACGAAATTTTAGGCACGGATTACGCGGATTTTCACATGTCCGTATAATCCGTGCCTAATTTATCTCCAATCCGATTCTTGTCTCCTCCTTTTCGTGTAGCGTGTGGCTCTTGCCATAAACGCAGATCTTGATTTCCTTTCCCGTTTTCAGCGTGAAGCAGGCTTCTGTCTTGCTGACACGGATGGAGAGCGTGCGGCACTGGAAGTTCACCTGGAAGCTGTAAGCCTCCCATTCCTGTGTGATGACCGGTGAGAAGCAGAGCTGTCCGCTGTGAATCTGCATGTCGGCAAATCCCCTGACGATGGCCAGCCAGGAACCGGGCATACTGGTGATGTGCAGTCCTTGGTCGGTCTCGTTGTTGTAGTCGTCCAGGTCCAGTCGGGTGGCGTGGAGGAAGAGTTTGTAGGCCGTTTCCACCTTTCCCGCACGGGCAGCCAGAATGGCGTGTATGTAGGGCGATAGCGAAGACTCGTGAACCGTCATGGGAGCGTAGAACTCAAAGTTGCGGCGCAGGGTTTCCTGATCGAACTTGTAGTAGTAGAGGTAAAGCCCCAGCAACACATCGGCCTGCTTGATGTAGCAGGAGCGCAGGATGCGGTCCCATGACCAGTGTTGGTTGATGGGACGCTGTCCGTCGGGGATGGCCTCGGTGCTTTGCAGTGCCTTGTCCATATAGCCGTCGTTCTGCATGAAGATACCCCGTTCGGTGTCTTCGGGCAGGTACATGCGGTTGATGATGTCCTGCCATTGGGCAAGCTCGTCTCTCTCATTGAGCGAAGTGACCTGGCAGATGCGCTCATACTCCTCGGGAAACTCCCGCTTCACGGTGTACAGGTAGTGCAGGGTCATGGCCAGGCTCTGCACGCAGGAGTAGTTGGTGTACCAGTTGTTGTCCACGTTGTTCTCATACTCGTTGGGACCGGTCACTCCCAGAATGACATATTTCTGCTTGGGTTGCGAGAAGGAGACGCGCTGGCTCCAGAAACGGCAGATGGCAATCATCACCTCCAGACCATAGTGGGTGATGTATTCCAGTGAACCGGTCATGTGGGCATGTTGCACGATAGCGTAGACGATGATGTTGTTGCGGTGTATCTCCTCAAAGGTGATTTCCCATTCGCTGTGACACTCCTCACCGTTGCTGGTCACCTGTGGAAAGAGGGCGGCACCACCGCTGAACCCCAGTTTGCGGGCGTTTTCAATGGCCTTGGGCAGTTGGTTGTAGCGGTAGATAAGCAAGTTGCGGACAATCTCTTTAGGCGAGGCAATCAGGAAGAAGGGTACGCAGCACAGCTCCGTATTCCAGTAGGTGTTGCCACCATACTTCTCTCCCGTGAATCCCTTGGGTCCGATGTTCAGGCGCGGGTCATCTCCCCGATAGGTCTGATAGAGTTGGAAAATGTTATAGCGTATGCCCTGTTGGGCTTCGGGGTCACCTTCGATGATGACATCCGTTTCGTCCCAAATCTCTTTCCATGCCGCTTCGTGCTCGGCACGCAACTTGTCCCATCCGCTCTGTTGGGCCAGGAGAACTTCTGACGTAGATTGCTCCACCAAGTCTTGCCGCTCATAGTAGAGTGAGGAGGCTATGGCCACATACTTGACGAGTGTGATGCTTTCACCCGGCTTGATGTCCGTTCCGAGGCTGAAGCCGGTGCGCTTTTCCTTTTCTATGCGTATGGGGTTGCAGGCGGCTTCGTGGCCGTTCTTCTGCAGTTGGTAGGTCATGGCATAGCACACCTGTGCATCTTCACGTCGTGTCTGTGTCCACAGGTAGGCACATTCGTTGCTTGCTCCCGAGCGCAGGATGTTCCATATCTTCTCTCCGGGATGCTCGGCATCGTTCATGATGCCACCGTCCAGGGTGGGTACCAGGGAGATGCGTCCCTGATAGTTGATGGAGCTGACGCTATATTGGATGAGGCAGAGGTCAGGGTGGGCCATGTTGGCTATATGTTCCACGTGTACCTTCAGCTGGTGTCCGCGTGGCGAGGTGATTTCCATGTCGCGGATGGAGATGCCCCGCTTCATGTCGAGACAACGCCGGAAACTGTTCACGTCCCATTGGGCGAGATCCAGTTCCTCGTCTATCAGGCGCAGGTCTATACGGCTCCAGTTGGCCGCGTTGGGCACCCGGGTGTAGTAGGTGGGAAAGCCGTTTTTCCACCAGCCTACACGTGTCTTATCCAGGAAAGTGGCACCGGCCACGAAGGAGGCGCGGTAGGAGTCGCTGCTGTAGCTCTCTTCAAAGTAGCCGCGCTGGCCGAAACGTCCGTTCCCGATGCTGAAAATGCTCTCCGACATGCGCAGACGGTTGGCCTGAAAGCCCTCTTCGATGATGCACCACTCGTCGGTCTTGAGGTATTTCTTCATGGTGTGTGTTTGTTTATGGTAAGTTAACGCCGTAAAGGTAGGAAAATAATGGAATTAGGCACAAGTTTTTCAACGCTTTTTCAATGCATTTGTCGGTGTGGAGTGAAAAATAAGAGGAGGTTGCCTCCATTTTTTGCCGGGGTGAAGTTTTTTTTATTACTTTTGCACCAATCTATCCTCACACGTTAAGTTGATTATCAAGATATGGCTAAGAAAACAACAGAAAACACAGCGCCGGCTTCCGGCCGCATGCCGCTTTTCAAGAAGATAACGCTCTTTTTTTCGAATGAAACCTTACACTTCATCGTAGGACTGCTGCTGGTCATCTTTTCGGTCTACCTGCTGTTGGCCTTCTCCTCGTTCTTCTTCACCGGAGCGGCCGACCAGAGCATCATCGAGGCGGCCGATCCCCATGAAATGGCCTCGTCCGAGAATGATGTGCAGAACTATGCCGGCTCGCGCGGTGCCCAGCTGGCCAGCTGCCTCATCAATGACTGCTTCGGCATCTCCTCTTTCTGTATCCTGGCTTTTCTCACTGTCTCCGGATTGCACCTGATGCGTGTGCGCAGGTTCTGTCTTTGGAAGTGGTTCGTGGGGTGCAGTCTGGTGCTGGTATGGTTTTCCATATGCTTCGGTTTTGCCTTCAAGGAGCAGACTGCCCACACCTTCTTCTACCTGGGTGGCCTGCATGGCCACAACATCAGCTATTGGTTAGAGTCCCAGGTGGGGCCTCCGGGAGTCTTCCTGCTCCTGCTGATTACGGCTGTCTGTTTCTTTATCTACCTCAGTGCCAATACCATCATCTGGTTGCGCAAGGCACTTACCTTCAGCTTCCTGAAGCGGAAGGATGGGGGCTGCCGTTTGTCGGACGATGCCGATGACGTGTTTGCTGACGAGACACCTGAACAACCGTTCGATGCTCCTGCTGCTGACGAGGAGGTGGAAGCCGCTGGCACGTCCGTTCCTTCCGAGGAGGAGAATGTCGATGACGGCAGCATCATCATTGAACTGGAACACACTCCTGATGATGTGTCTGGGAAACCCGATGACGGAGACGGAGTGACGCTTGAAGTGGAACGCCCCGGTGATGAGCCGGCCGATGTAACCGTTGATGGCCCTGTGGGCGGCCCGGTCGAAAAACCGCAAGACGAGTCGCCGGAGAAACCGGATGAGAAGGAACCGGGATTTGACGTGGAACGTCCCGAGGATGAAGCCTATGAAGGCCCTGAACGTGAGCCTTATAATCCCCGTCTTGACCTGGAATTCTATCACTTCCCGACGCTGGACCTCATGAAGCATTATGAGGACAATGGCACCTCGGTGGGCATGGACGAACTGAATGCCAAGAAGGATGACATTGTCAACACCCTGCGCAACTTCGGGGTGGAAATCAGTACCATCAAGGCTACCGTCGGCCCCACCGTGACCCTCTATGAGATAACCCTGGAACAGGGAGTCCGCATCAATAAGATCCGTGGTCTGGAGGATGACATCGCTCTCAACCTAAAGGCTCTCGGCATACGTATCATTGCCCCCATTCCAGGCAAGGGAACCATCGGTATTGAGGTGCCCAACGAGAAGCCTAAAATCGTCTCCGGGCAGAGCATCATAGGCAGCAAGAAGTTCCAGGAATCCACCTTCGACCTGCCTGTAGCACTGGGCAAGACCATCACCAACGAAGTCTTCATGGTGGACTTGGCCAAGATGCCCCACCTCCTCGTGGCCGGTGCCACCGGTCAGGGTAAGTCTGTGGGCCTGAACGCTATCATCGCCTCCCTGCTCTACAAGAAGCATCCTGCCGAACTGAAGTTCGTGCTGGTAGACCCCAAGAAGGTGGAGTTCAGCATCTACTCGGTGCTGGAGAATCACTTCCTGGCCAAGCTGCCCGACGGTGGCGAACCTGTCATTACCGATGTGACCAAGGTGGTGCAGACGCTGAACTCCCTCTGTGTGGAGATGGACACTCGCTATGACCTGCTGAAGATGGCCCACGTGCGCAACGTCAAGGAGTATAACGAACTCTTCATCAGCCGCAAACTCAATCCCGAGAAGGGACACAAGTATATGCCCTATATCGTGGTGGTTATCGATGAGTTCGGTGACCTCATCATGACGGCCGGCAAGGAGGTAGAACTGCCCATCGCCCGCATTGCCCAGTTGGCACGTGCCGTGGGCATCCACATGGTCATCGCCACCCAACGCCCCACGACCAACATCATCACCGGTACCATCAAGGCCAACTTCCCCGCCCGCATCGCCTTCCGCGTGTCGGCCATGATAGACTCCCGCACCATCCTGGACCGTCCGGGAGCCAACCAACTCATCGGACGTGGCGACATGCTCTTCCTGCAGGGAGCCGACCCTGTGCGTGTGCAGTGTGCCTTCATTGATACGCCCGAGATTGCCGAGATAACCCGTTACATCTCCAAGCAGCAGGGCTATCCCACCGCTTTCTTCCTGCCCGAATATGTGGACGAGAATGGCGGAGGCAGCGACCTGGCCGATGTGGATATGGACCGCCTGGATCCGTTGTTCGAGGAGGCGGCCCGCCTTATCGTGGCCAATCAGCAAGGCTCCACTTCGCTCATCCAGCGCAAATTCTCCATCGGCTACAACCGTGCAGGCCGCCTGATGGACCAATTGGAGAAGGCCGGCATCGTAGGTCCCACGCAGGGCAGCAAGCCCCGTGAGGTCTATTGCATGGACCTGACCGACCTGGAGATGAAACTGAACAACCTGGGCTGAGGCGTTGTTGGAAAAATGAAGTCAGACCTTTAAAGTGAAGAACGTATGTCGCAGAAACTGATTCGCTCTCTTTGTCTCCTCCTGCTGCTCGTGGGACAGTTTTGTCCTGCCATGGGTCAACAGGTCTCCTCTGCCCGTGAGGTGATGGAGCACACCACTGCCGCCCTGCGCAAGGCGGGTGGGGTGGAGGCCTGTTTCAATATCCGCCTGCCTGAGGGGGTGACACAGGGCACCATCTGCCTGAAGGGCGAGAAGTTTGTGCTGGAGGCCGAGGGGGTGAAGACCTGGTTTGACGGGCACACCCAGTGGAGCTACCTGGCGGCCAACGAAGAGGTGAACGTCACCCTGCCCACGCCTGAGGAGCTGCAGGCCATCAATCCCTATGCCCTGCTTGCGCTCTACCGGAAGGGATATGACCTGAAGCTGGATGCCCGCAAACGGTTGGAGGGTACACCGGTCTATGAGGTGACCATGACTGCTGCCGATGCCCGGCGCGACCTGCAGGTCATGGTGCTCTCCGTGAGCCGGGAAAACTATCGTCCCCTGCAGATACGTCTGACGGAGCGTGGAGGTACGCCGTTGGCCACCATCACCATCACCTCCTACCGGACGGGGCTGGACTATCCGGACAGCTTCTTCGTCTTCGATGCCCGGCAATATCCCGATGCCGAGGTGATAGATTTGAGGTGAAAATGAATGTATGAACTTAAATAGAAAAATAGTATGGAAACAGAAAGAGTAAATTGTTTGATTATCGGTTCCGGCCCTGCCGGATATACAGCGGCGATATATGCTGGCCGCGCCAACCTCTCACCGGTGCTCTATGAGGGTATGCAGCCGGGCGGACAGCTGACCATCACTACGGATGTAGAGAATTTTCCCGGCTATCCCGAGGGCATCAGCGGTCCTCAGATGATGGACGACATGCGCCGTCAGGCCGAGCGTTTCGGTGCAGACCTGCGCTATGGCGTAGTCACTGCGGCCGACCTGAGCCGGGCTCCCTACCGTCTGACCATTGACGAGGAGAAGGTCATTGAGGCTCACGCGGTGATTATCGCCACCGGTGCCACGGCCAAATACTTGGGTCTGGAGGACGAAAAGAAATATGCCGGCATGGGAGTCAGTGCCTGTGCCACGTGCGACGGCTTCTTCTATCGCAAGAAGGTGGTGGCCGTGGTGGGTGGCGGCGACACGGCCTGCGAGGAGGCCACTTACCTCTCGGGGCTGGCGGCCAAGGTCTACCTGATAGTGCGCAAACCCTATCTGCGTGCTTCCCGTATCATGCAGGAGCGCGTCATGAACAACGAAAAGATTGAGGTGCTGTTCGAACACAATGCAGTGGGCCTGTTCGGAGACAACGGCGTGGAAGGCGTACACTTGGTGAAGCGCATGGGTGAACCCGATGAGGAACGCTATGACGTGGCCATTGACGGCTTTTTCCTGGCCATCGGACACAAGCCTAACTCGGATGTCTTCAAGCCCTACGTGAAAACCGATGAAGTGGGCTACATCATCACCGAAGGCGCAACGCCTTGCACCGGCATTCCCGGCGTGTTTGCCGCAGGCGACGTGGCCGACCCGCACTATCGTCAGGCCATCACGGCTGCCGCCAGTGGCTGCAAGGCTGCCGTCGAGGCCGAACGCTACCTGATGGAGCAGGGGCTGAAGCAGTGATATATTATGCACAAACTGATGTGTTGCCTAAAATATATATATATGTGGGTTTATCCTATCTTGCTGATTTTCTTGAGCCGTTCCTCTTCGATGATTTTGATTTTCCGTCCGTCGATGGTAATCAGTCGTTCGGTTGCGAATTGCGAGAGGGTGCGTATGGCGTTGGAGGTGGTCATGTTCGACAGGTTGGCCAGGTCCTCGCGCGACAGGTAGATGCTCAGTGTGGAGCCGTCCTCTTCCAGTCCGTAGCTCTCTTTCAGGAACAGGAGCGATTCGGCCAGGCGGCCGCGTATGTGCTTCTGCGTGAGGCTCACGGTGCGTTCGTCTGCCACGCCCAGGTCGTTGGAGAGCAGTCTGATGAAGAACATGGCCAGCTCGTTGTTCTGGCTCAGCAGGGTCATGATGGCGCTCATGGGGATGAGGCAGATGATGGAGGGCTCGAAGGCCGCGGCAGCGGTGACGTAGTCCTGGCCGGAGAAGTAGGCCCGATAGCCGAAGTACTCCACCGGTTTGATCATGCGGATAATCTGACTTCTGCCGCCCACACCGTCTTTGTAGATTTTCACTTTCCCGCTGAGCAGGCACATCAGGTGGGTAGGCTTTTCGCCCTCACAATGGATAATCTCGTTCTTCCGATAGTTCTGAAGGGTGAAGTGGTTGGCGAGAAACTCCCGCTGCTCCTCGTTCAGGGGCGACCACATGTCGGCAATCAATTCCGGTACGTTGATGTCTGAATAGTCTGGGTTTACCATAATTTGTTGCAAAACTGTGTTCTACAGCACAAAAGTAGTAAAAATATAACAATCACTCCTCGAAAAAGACAAAAAAGTGCAGTTTTCGGGGATTTCCCTATTTCGTAAAGAGCAGTTCCCTGTATTTGGGCAGCGGCCAGATTTCGTCATCGATTTCCATTTCCAGGTGGTCGATGTGGTCGCGGATGCTTTCTAAGTAGGGTCGCACGCTCTCTTCATAAGCGAAAGCCTTGGCCTGGAAGTTCTTCTTGCGGTTGGCCACCTTGCGTGCTTCGGTCATTTCGCGCACTTGGGTCTTGATGGCCGTCACGCGTTTGGAGATTTCGCGTATCAACTCCTTGCGGTCGGCACTCAGCTCCTCATACTCCTGTGGGATGAAGGTCTCCCGCAGTCCGCGCAGGTTCTCTAATAGGCGGTTCTGATAGCTCACGGCTGTGGGCACGATGTGGTTGATGGCCAGGTCGCCCAGCACGCGGCTCTCTATCTGTACCTTCATGGTGTATTTCTCTAACTCCACCTCCAGTCGGCAGGCCAGTTCCGTCTCGTTGAAGATGCGCTCGCCGATGAGCACGGCCCGTGACTGGCTGTCCATGTAGTGCATCAGGGCCTGTGGTACGTGGCAGATGTTGGTCAGTCCCCTGCGTGCGGCCTCTTGGCGCCACTCTTCCGAGTAGCCGTCGCCTTCGAAGCGGATGGGTTCAGAGGCGATGATGGTCTCCTGCAGGGTGCGGAAGATGGCTTCGTCCTTGCTTGCCCCTTCTTCCATGGCCTTGTCCACGGCAGCCTTGAACTCATTGAGCTGGTTGGCCATGGCAGCGTTGATGGCTATCATGGCAGCGGCACAGTTGGCTGAGGCGCCGGCTGCGCGGAACTCGAAGCGGTTGCCGGTGAAGGCGAAGGGTGAGGTGCGGTTGCGGTCGGTCGTGTCCAGCAGGATTTCGGGTATGCGGCCGATGCCGAGCTTCAGGGTGGTCTTCTCTCCGCTGCCCGGCTGGCTGTCTCCGGTGTGTCGGGCAATCTCGTCCAGCACGTGCGAGAGGTGCTTGCCCAGGAAGATGGAGAGGATGGCGGGCGGTGCCTCGTTGGCTCCCAGACGGTAGCTGTTGCCTGCGCTCATGATGGAGGCGCGGAGCAGGTCCTGGTTCTTGTAGACCATCATCAGCACGTTTACCAGGAAGGTGAGGAAGAGCATGTTGCTCTCGGGGTTCTTTCCCGGTGCGAAGAGGTTGATGCCCGTGTCGGTGCAGAGCGACCAGTTGTTGTGCTTGCCCGAGCCGTTCACACCGTTGTAGGGCTTCTCGTGCAGCAGCACCACGAAGTTATGCTTGCGTGCAATGCGCTTCATGAGGTCCATGACCAGCTGGTTGTGGTCGTTGGCCAGGTTGGCGTTCTCAAAGATGGGTGCCAGTTCGAACTGGTTGGGTGCCACCTCGTTGTGGCGAGTCTTCACGGGGATGCCCAGCTTGTGACACTCTATTTCCAGTTCCTTCATGAAGGCTGTGACGCGGGGCGGTATGGAGCCGAAGTAGTGGTCTTCCAACTGTTGGTCCTTGGCCGAGGAGTGGCCCATCAGGGTACGTCCCGTCAGGCAGAGGTCGGGACGGGCATTGTAGAGCGCGAGGTCTACGAGGAAATATTCTTGTTCCCACCCCAGGTTGGTGAAGACGCGGGTCACGTCCTTGTCGAAGAGCTGGCACACCTCGGTGGCTGCTTTGTCCACGGCGGCCAGGGCCTTCAGCAGCGGAGTCTTGTAGTCCAGTGCCTCACCGGTGTAGGAAATGAAGATGGTGGGAATGCAGAGCGTGGTGTCCACCACGAAGGCGGGTGATGATACGTCCCATGCGGTGTAGCCTCTGGCTTCGAAGGTGTTGCGGATGCCTCCGTTGGGGAAGGAGGAGGCGTCCGGCTCCTGCTGGATGAGGAGCTTGCCCGAGAAGCGTTCGATGACTTCGGCGTCTTCGCCCAGCTCGATGAAGCCGTCGTGCTTCTCGGCCGTGCCGTCGGTCAGGGGTTGGAACCAGTGGGTGTAGTGGGTCACGTTGAGCGACTTGGCCCAGCTCTTCATGCCGTTGGCTATCAGGTCGGCCATCTCCCTGCCGATGGGTATGCCCCGCTCTATGGCATCGGTCACGGCCTTATAGGCCTCCTTGGGCAGGTATTCCTGCATCTTCTTGCGGTCGAAGACGTGGCTGCCGTAGTAGTCGGACAGCTTGTTGGAGGGGATGTTTACTTCCAGCGGACGGCGGTTGCTCAGTTCCTGGAGGGCGAAAAAACGCATTTTGGACATAACGCTCTATCAGTTTTTGTTCTTTGTTGGTTGTTGGCTGCAAAAGTACTCATTTTTTTTCATATAGGCAACGCCATCGGGCCGTGGCCTCATGCTTTTTGAGTGACACTGCAAAGATAAAGCCCCTCCGTGACATGTGCAACACCCCGATGTACGTGGCAGGGGTAATTACCCCTACAAAATGATTCCATCGCTGATACTCAGTGAATTACAAAGCACTGTTCCTGAATACGGATGCATGCAGATTTCCATGCACAGGGCTTCCGGTTCTTAGATGGAACCCCGTATTCCCATCCGTGCCTAAAAACTATCAACTATCACCTATCACTTATCAACTATCAATTAGCACAGCGTGCAATTCTCTTCGGAACAGTGTGCAATCGTTCTGCAAGCTGCGTGCCGTTTCCGAAAAAATCGTATGCTCTCCCGACAGCAACAGCGTGCTCTTCCGGAGGGGTTGCGGCCAGGCTCGGACCACTCCCCTTTTCGGCTTTTTTGGAGAGTTGCAGTTTTAACGGATTTTTAGTTTTGTAACATGTAACATCGGCTGAGTGTTTGCGGGAAAAATGGCGGCAAAAATCATCGAAAAACACGAAAAAGTGCCCTAGAAATACGCAGAAACGGGGTGGTAGTGACGTTTTTGAGAAGAAAGAGTAAAAGTATTTTAATATAATATATTGATATCAATATATTATATTAAACATAGATTCTAAAGAGACTTTCAGACGAGAAGAGGGGGTAAAAAGGGGGGTGAAAACCGTGACATAACCAAGCATGTTACATGTTACAAAACTAAAAATCTGTTAATTTTTAGCCGTCGTCGCAATGTCCCGGAACGCTCTTCATGATGCTCTGGAAGAGTCTTCCGTAACACTTCGGAAAGCGGCGTCGTGAAGCGGCGTCGCAGCGTGGCTCAAGGCGGGAATGTGTCCAAAACATATCCGGAAATGAAAAATGGCTGACTTTTGTTTGGCTTTATGAAATTAAAGTCCTACATTTGCATAATATTAATGTTCATGCCGCGTTGCGTGCGCGGGCTTGCAAGGCAGCGGGCATGGCCATGGAGAACCTTAAAATTGAATGGATTATGGGAATTTTAAATTCTATCGGCCTGATGTTTGACATCTTGCACTATGCCATGGACAGCATGTTCTGGGGCGTTCTTTTGGCAATAGCCGGCGTGGCGTTGCTCTTTTATCTCATCAGGAGTTTTTATCCGAAATATACCTTCACTCCGCTGAGTTTCGTGGCGGGTGCCGTCATCTTCGTACTGGTGGCCTTTCAGTCGGTCTTCATCTGCGGTGCTTTCAAGATCAAGGGCATGACGGACGAGATGTACGCCTCCATCAACAGCTACATTCCGCAGTCGTGGGTGGCCTGTGACCATGCCTTCACGACCGACGAGACCCAGCAGATTTGCGACAACCTGAGGGATGAATATCCGCTCTTCGCCTGCTACGTGGGCACGGCGGACTTTCGGGGACATACGCCGGCCACCGTTGCCCAGTCCATGGTGGACGAGATTCACAGCTTCATGAACCGGTACATCCTGCGCCGCGTGGCCTGGTGCCTGGGCTTCATCATCGTGGGCACCTTCATCGTGGTGAAGACGATGGAGGTCTACAGAGTCTCCATGCGCAGAGGAGGTGCGGCCGCACGCCGGAGCAGACGGAACAATGATTTCTAATTCAATAACATATTAAATTACAAACTATGGCAAACCATTTGATTATCGGACTCGGCGGCACCGGAGGTAAGGTGCTCCGTGAGTTGAGAAAGAGAGTGTACGAAGAGTTCCACTCCAATGAACCAACCAACAATATCAACCTGGAATATATCTATGTGGATTCTTCTCCCGCCGACCTGGATAGCCGCGCGGGCTGGAAGGTGATGGGTAAGTCTGTCCACCTGCAGGAGGCTCAGAAGGTCTCTATCCACGGTGTCAGCGCCAGCATGTTCAGCAATCTCTCCATGTATCCCGGCATCAGCTGCTTCCTCAATTCGGACGACGTGAACCTGATGACCTCCAAACTGGGTCCGCTGATCACAGCCGGTATCGGCGGACAGCGCCGCCGCCTGGGCCGCACCCTGCTGGCCAACAACATGAGCGTGAAGGATGCCAACAGTGACTTCGTTTCCCGCGTGAAGCAGGCCGTGATGCGCATCACGCAAGGTTCAGGCGACTCGGCCGTGACCTTCCACCTCTGCGCCGGATTGGCCGGTGGTACAGGCTCCGGCTCCATCGTGGATGCCATTTCCCAAATCCGCAAGGAGTTTGCACCCCAGCCGGGTGTTAACGGAGACAAATATAAGGTGAACCTCTACCTCTACGTGCCCGAAATGAACGTGGTGAACACCTCCCACGACAGTGGTTTCTATCAGGCCAACGGCTATGCCGCCCTCTGCGAGCTGAACGCCATGAGCATCGGCCAGTACCTGCCCCTCGATGTGTCGGGACAGAAGGATAACTACACCGGTGAGGTGCAGCGCCTCCTGGGTGGTATCAACGCTTTCGAAGCCGCCTACCTCTACTCCAACGTGAACGAAGCAGGCAAGGTACTCGACCTGGGTCACGGCCTTCCCGCCGCTGTGGCCGACTTCATCTTCCAGAAGGTGGTGGCCAGCGAAATGTCGGGCGATGCCGGCAAGATGAGCCGCCTGGTGGGCTGCGAAAACGACGGTGCAGGTCCCGAGAACGACCGCTCCAACAAGCCCGCACGCAGCCGCAAGTTCCTCTCCTTCGGCATCAAGCGCATTGAATATCCTGAAACGGAAATCGAAGAATACGTAACCTATAACTACGCCCGTCAGGCCGCCCGCCAGCTGCAGTTCAATATGTGGCAGGAAGGCATCGGCTATGGCGAGTGCTCCCTGGAAGAGGTGGGCAGCGGCTATGCAGCCGAGGTGAAGGACCGCAAGAACCGCGAACGCCTGATGCTCTCCAACTCCTACCTGATGCTCTCCAAACCCGTCATTGAGAATGCCGGCACCAAGCGTTGGCACGACATTGATGCCACGTGGGAAGAGCGCACACAGGACTTTGCCGATGATGCCCAGACCTCGGCCGACAAGAAGAGCTGGCTGGCCCTCTTTACCGACTCCTGCAACGACTATTACGACAAGAATTTCCGCTCGCTCGGTGTGAAGAAGTTCTATGAAGCACAGCGCGGCGAGCGTGCAGCCTATGCCAAGCACATCCGCCGTCACATCGAAAACCTCTTGTTCGACGAATGGAAGAGCGGTGTGAAGAGCGTTCTCGAAGTGGAGAAATATACCCGCCTGCTCATTGCCGACTGTACGGAACGCATCACGGCCTTCAAGGAGCAGATTGCCCTGCAGGAAGAGGAACTGGAGAACATCAACGTGACCATCGCCCAGTGCAACACCGAATGGAACAACATCGGCTGGCTGAGAGATGCCATCACCGGTGCCTCCAAGAAGGTCTTCAGTGCCTACAAGACGGCCAAGTGTGACTTCTACACCACCGCCACACGCATTGAAGCCTACCGCTATGCCGTGGAACTGATGCAGGCCGTCATCGAACAGCTCGGCCTCATGCTGGACGGCGTGGTGCACTACAGAGCCATCCTCAGCGAGATCCTGGAAGAGGTGGCCCGTCAGGCCGACAGCAAGTGCAAGAAGGAAGAAATGGCCGATGAGAGCATGACCATGAAGAAGTACGACCCCGACCTGGTGCAGCGTTTCACCAAGACCTGCATCGTGAACCAGGAATACCAGAGCGGCAATGCCCTCTCCATCCGCAACAAGCTGGTGGCTGCCCTGGGCGAGGACGGCGAGCGTACCTTCGTGAACCTCTGCGACAAGACCGACTACGAAACCACCACAGGCATCGTGCTTGAAGTGTGCCAGCAGAACGCCGTGGCAGCCATGGAAGATGCCGCCAAGGCCGACCCGCTGAACAAGATGGTGGGCGTGAACATCCTGGAGAAACTGAAACAGGAGTGCAACTCCGAAGAGAAGCTGGAACAACTGGCACGCTCCATGGTGAACTCGGCCATGACCTACCTGCAGTTCAACAGCGAAGAGCAGGCCAAAGTCTTCGGCGGCGGTGGCGGCAGCATGATGAAGATGATTCAGCTCTGCGTGCCCAAGTTTGACGATGACACCAGCGGCTTCCGCGACAAGCTGATCAACGCCTTCGTACAGATCTATCCGGGCTTCAACCCGAAGGAAGATGTCTCCGTGAACTACAAGAACAATCAGATTGTGATTGTGGCCGCAGCCTCAGGATTCCCCCTGCGCTATGTCTCCAACGTGAAGGTGCTGAAGAAACGCTACGAAGACATGCTCGCAGCTCCCGATGCCGCACTGAACAAGATGGTGCTCCACACCGAGACCTTTGCCAAACCGCTCCCCTCACTCTTCGAGATGGAGACGGCCGAAATCAAGATGATGGTGACCAAACCCGTACTGCTGGCCTATGCCATGGGGCTGTTCGTACAGAAGAGCGACCCCACGACAGGTGCCCGCTTCGATGCCATCAACTTCCCCGACGAGTTCGGCGACGACAACTGGGTGAAGGCCGGCAAGGACATCCTGGCCACCATCGACTACCTGGGTGAAGACTATGCCCTGGCTCAGAAGGTGATGGCACTGGTAGACCAGAACATGCGCACCATGTGCCGCTCCAACGAGCAGAAGGTGGCCATGCGCAAGGCGCTGGTGGCCGTGCTGAAGGAGAAAATCCTGCCCTCACCTGCCTGTGAGAACAACGAGTTCAGCCCCGTCTATGCCAAGTATAAGGCTCTGGCTCGCGAAATCATGGACGAACAACTGAAAGAATTATAATAACCTGTAAAAATAGAAACGATTATGGCAAAGCTAAAAGGTATTTGCAGAAATGTGGACGGTTGCGACCTGGCAGCCGAAAAAGTGGAACAAGAAGCCGAAAAGACGAACTTCGTATGTTCAGAGTGTGGTAAACCGTTGAACCAGGTGGGCGGCAAGACCGGCGGTGGCAAGACCGGTGGTGGCAAGACCGGTGGCGGTGATGGTCTCGACATGAAGAAAATCATCATTGGCGTGGCTGCAGTGGCCGTGCTGTGTGTGGGCGGATATTTCCTTGCTGCCGGTGATGGCGACAAGGAAGAACCTGCTACCGAGCAGACTGCCGGTACCGACAAGACCGGCGAAGGCGCAACTGCAACCGGCAAGACCGGTGAAGGTCAGACACCCGCTCCCGTCAAGACTTCCGGCAAGAAGAACCTGGGTTGGGCTGTCTATGACGGTCCGCTGAGCGGTGGCCAGCCCCACGGTATAGGTGGCGAGCTTGACATCAAGCAGAACTATTCCATCGACCTGAAGGACGGCAACGGCGGTACGCTGGAAGTAGCTCCCGGTGACAAAATCAAAGCCGCGAAATTTGTGAACGGCGTTCTGAAACAGGGCGAACTCCACCGTGCAAATGGTGAACGCAAAACGTTTATTATCTAATATAATATAAGGTAATATGAAACGCAGATTCCGCTATATTGGTTTGGCATTGGCTGGCTTGTGGGCGAATGCATGTTTGATGACTGCGCAGAACAGCTATCGGGCCGACGTGCTGACCCGTATGGCGGAATCTTTGCAGTTGTCTGCTCAGTTGGATACACTGAAAGATGGCTGCTACACGCATGAATATGCGTACAAGAAACAGCCGCTGACTGTAGTGGTAGAGAAAGGAGTGGTGACCCACATCGGGTACACCATCTTCTCCACCCGGCAGCGGACACTCCTGAAATCTCCCGTATACGACTTCCTGGAGCGTTATACGCTGGCTGCCGCACTGCCGATGAAACGCGAAAAGACGGTGGAAAAACAGCTGGCTGAGGACGACATCGCCTTCTCAGAAGGCACCTTCGCCACGCTGAACAAGCTGGTGGGCGACACCACGCTGAACGTGACGATTGACAACCTGAACGACAAACGCTACAAGGTGAGCTGGTACAAGGGAGAAAAACTGCGTTGTTCGGTAGATTTCCCCATCGACTACGATTTGCTGCATGGTACGGAGATGGTGGAGAACGAGAGGCGCATCGCCGAGGGCATGAAGAAAGTTGTCCCCGGAAAGGTGGAGCCTTTGCAGGTGAAACGCGAACAACTCTTCACGACTTTCCAGCCCAACTATTACGTGATGACCGGCGAAAGCTACTACACGGACTTGCTGAATACCAACCGCTACTACGAAAAGGCTCCCGACGGGCAGTTTCAGTTGATATTCAACCGCAAGTATCCCATGGAGAGCCTGGCCAACCTGCTCACCACACTGGAACTGGAAAACGGCTTCGAAGTGAAGGTGCGCCTGAAGATGTACGACTTCAAGGAAGACAACTTCTCGGTGTCACTGGCACAGTTCGTGAACTACTTCTTGCAGCAAGGATGCACGCTCTATTTCGGCATCATCAGTTTTGAAGAAAATACAGCGGTTTGCCAATTGGTAGCCCGTAACATAGAAGAGGGATATTGTCACACCATGAAGGTGACCTGCGATGTGGAGCAGTTGCTGGACAAGAAAGGTTCGATGACTGTCCGCCTGAACAGCTATATCCCCACTTCACGAATTAAGAACCTGTTTGAAGAACTAAAAATGTAATTTGGTATGAAAAAGCGTATAGGAATGCTTTTATTGGCCGCAGTAGCGGTAGTGAACATGACGTTTGCCCAGTCTGAAGTTGGCAAGCAAATCAATTCCATTAAACGGACCGGAGAATATTTCTATGCAGAGTCCACGCTGGCCACCGAAGAGGAGGCACGCGAGTCTGCCATGCTGATGCTGATGAACCGCATCAACGACTACATGAACGAGAACGGTACGCCGGAGAAGAAAATCAAGGAGACCGACCTGGGCAATGCACAGTCCCTGAAGATGAAGCGCGGACCCATGATGCGCGTCTTTGTCTACGTGAAGAAGAGCGACTTCGGGGCAAGCAGTGACATGGCCGAAACGAAAGTGGAGCCGATTGCACCCGCACCCACACCCGAAACTCCCGACACCCCCTCCGGCTCGAACATACAGCAGGACATCCTGAACGAGTCCATCAACGACCTGATGGCCAACGGCAACAACAACAATAATAACAACAGCACTGTGGTGCCCGAAGCACCCAATCCTGTGGTGCCCAACGTTCCCGCACGCGACTCCTCGGAACCTGCAGCCCTGACGGCATGGCAACAGTCGGCCATCATGCAGCTTCTGGAGAAGACCAACCTGAACGATGCCGCCGCACTGCTCAACCGCATGCAGGGCGAGCACATCGTGAAGCGCTTCGGCACCTACAAGGAGTGCAAGGACGTGAACGGAAGCTACTGGATTCTGTTCGACACCGACTCCAGCATGACTCTGATAACTATCCTGGGCCCCGGCAGCGACTCACGCAAGAACTTCAAGACCCGTCAGCAAGACTCCTTGAAGAACTATCCGGGCAAGAATGCCGTGTGGTTTCAGTTTGGCAAATAACGATTAACAAAAAACAAGATAATATGATGAGGAGTATTTTTATTGCCTTTTTATTGTGGGCAGGCTGCTCTGCCTTACAGGCGCAAGACGACAATAGTGTCTTATTTGAGTTCTCGGACGGCATTGAAAACATGACGCTGAAGGCGAAAATGGAAAAACAGTTGATGAATCTGCTGACCGCCATCAATACGGCCGAAGCGATGGGGACGGACATCAACTATTCCAATGTGGACATTGACCCTCTGGCTTCGCAGACCATCGGCCTGACGTGGAACAACGTACACTTCCGCACGGAAGACAATGACATCGTGGAGCATTGCATCCGTCTGCAGAAGAAGAACGGCATGCTGCGCGGCTATCAGGTGCGCAACATCGGTGTGAGTATGATTCCCCTGAACGACACCTACAACAGCGAGATGCGCCGCGAAATCTGCGTGGACTTCAGCACCACGGGACGCATCGTGGACTTCAACTTTGCCATGGAGACCCAGACCTATACCCGCCTGATGAAGGAGGGTGTGCGCCTGGACGACCTTGACCGCCGCCTGCAGATTATCCACTGGTGCGAGCAGTTCAAGAAGGCATACAACGACAAGAACATCAACTTCATGGAGAACATCTTCAGCGATGACGCCCTGATTATCACCGGCAAACTCACCATGAAGCGCGAGAAGAACGACCTGGGCATGACGAGCAACAAGGTGGAATATATCACCCAAAGCAAGAAGCAATACCTGGGCAAGCTGCGCGCCATGTTCAACCGTCCGAACTATTACATCAACGTGCAGTTTGACGAGTATGAAATCAAGCGTCACGCCGCCAAACCCAATTTCTATGGAGTGACGTTGAAGCAGAAATGGCACGCTTCCAACTACAGCGACGAGGGTATCGTCTTCCTGGTGTGGGACTTCTCCAACGAGGACACCCCGAAGATTCATGTGCGCACCTGGCAACCGCTGAACCAGGAACGCTTCTCATTGGGCGACTTCCGACTCCCCTGATGCCGTCTCGCTTTCTATGAATGCAATAATAATCTAAAAGTTTACTGATATAACATGAAACGTATTTTATTTGTATGTGCTTTCTGCATCGCCTATGCCTTCGTTTGGGCACAGGATGCAATGGTAGTGACGAAGTTTGAAGCCGACCCGGCAGACCTTTCTGCACAGGTACACCAAGTGACAGACCTGAACGGTAGCCCCTGTGGCCTGGTGAAAGTGAGTGCAAAGGGTGATAACGTGACCTTTGAAGGCGACATCATCAAGGTTGAAAACAAGGGCGGAAATGAATATTGGGTCTACATGATTGAAGAAGCCACCTGGCTCATGGCGAAGTCTACCAGCTGGACCGAGGCTGTGCGCTATGACTTCCCCTTCAAGGTGGAGAAACTGAAGACCTACATCATGAACTTTGGTTCCAAGACTGATGCCGAACTGGCTGCTATCAAGGGCATGCTGGCCAACATGCAGCAGAATCAGGGCGGACAGAATGCCGGACAGGCTTCGGCTGCGGCAGGCAGTGACGTGGAAATCCTTCCCCTGAAACTCAATCCCGTCTTTGACGATGGCAGCAAGCCGGTAGAATTCAACATGATCAAGGTGCGTCCCGGCATGTTCGAGATGGGCGGTACGCCCGAGCAGATCGGTGCCGACAAGGACGAATTCCCCGTACACAAGGTGAGACTGACCAACTTCTTCTACATGGGTGAGACGGAAGTGACTCAGGAACTGTGGGAACGTATCATGGGATATAACCCCTCTGTATTCCCCAATCCCCAACATCCCGTGGAGAACGTGACTTGGGAGGAGTGTAAGCAATTCTGCGAAAAACTGAGCGAGCTGACCAAGAAACGCTTCCGTATGCCCACCGAGGCCGAGTGGGAATATGTAGCCCGTGGCGGTGACAAGACCAACCGCACCATGTATTGCGGCAGTGCCGATCCCGACGAAGTGGCCTGGTACTACAACAACAGCCAGAACTCCACCCGCCCCGTGAAGTCCAAGAAACCCAATGAACTGGGATTCTATGACATGAGCGGCAACGTGTGGGAAATGTGCTGGGACTACAAGGCCGAGTACAAGAAAGACTTCGTGACCAATCCTGTGGAGACGGACAAGAACAAGAACCGCGTGCGCCGTGGCGGTGGCTATGACTGCAAGGACAAGACCCAGCTGCGCTCTTCTTACCGTCGCCGTTGGGAAGAAAATGTGAAGGAGGGCTGTGTAGGCCTCCGTCTGGTGTTGGTTATAGACGAACAATAAGTTATGAAACGCAAGTTATCGGGTGTACTCCTCCTGCTTTTCCTGTACATGGGCATTGCTGCCCATGCGCAGGAGGTGGCGCCGCTCCGTTTTTCGGAAGATGGAACATTCAAGATTGTGCAGTTTACTGATACGCACTACAAGTGGGGCAAGAAAGCTTCTGAAGCTGCCGTGGAGTGCATCAAGGAGGTGCTGGATGCCGAACAACCCGATTTGGTGATACTCACCGGTGATCAGGTCTACTCCAAGTCGGTGGCGCAAAGCCTGCCGGCACTGCTGGGGTGCATATCCGAGCGGAAGATACCCTTTGCCATGGTCTTCGGCAATCATGATGCCGAGTTCGACTGCACCAATGCCGAAATGTATGACCTGGTGCGCAAGATGCCCTATTGCATCATGCCCGACCGCGACGGAGTGGACAGTCCAGACTATCTGCTGACCGTTCTCTCTAACGACAGCACGCGCACGGCGGCCGTCTTCTATTGCATGGACACCCATGCCCGTGGCGTGTTGCGCGATGTGGCCGGATATGCCTGGCTGAGGTTCGACCAGATTGAGTGGTATCGCGAGCATAGCGATGCCTTCCAGGAGGCCAATGGCGGCGAACCCGTCCCTTCGCTGGCCTTCTTCCACATCCCCCTTCCCGAATATGCCTTGGCCGAGGCCGATGAGGATTGTGCTCTGGTAGGCTCCAAGGGAGAGGATGTCTGCAGTCCCAAGCTGAACTCGGGCATGTTTGCAGCCATCAAGGAGCAGGGAGACATCATGGCCACCTTCTGCGGACACGACCACGATAATGACTTTGCCGTGATGTATCATGGCGTGATGCTGGCCTATGGACGCTACTCCGGTGGCAAGACGGTGTACAATCACCTGGGCAAGAATGGCGCACGCGTCATTCTCCTGAAGGAAGGGGAACGCACGCTGGACACCTGGATTCGCCTGCGTGGCGATGAAATCATCAACGAAGTGAGCTATCCTGACGGATTCCTGAAGAAGAGCAAGAAGAACAAGGCCCGGAAGCAACAGGCGGAACAGCCTGCCGAGACCGACAAAGTGCAGAATGCAGCACCTGAAGCCGAAGAGGAAGCACTGAAGGACGGAAAGGCCGAGAAGGGTGAGAAGAGTGAAAAGGATGAGAAGGAGAAAAACAAGTATAAGGGCGAGGAAATCATTGACCCCGTCTTCCTGCAATAACGTTTTTCTGTATAATGATGCAACCTTTTTGCACGGTGATTGTTGGCTGTTCAAGAATTTAGTGCTATCTTTGCCGCCGATTTAGTCAGAGCCAATATAATGTCTCACTTAATTAACGAGTTAAACAATTTATTTATTAATGGAAAATTTAAAGAATGTCGCTCCCATTGAAGACTTCAACTGGGATGCTTACGAGAATGGCGAAACGGTCTCTACCGTAAGCCACGAAGAAATGGAAAAGGCGTATGACAATACGCTGAACAAGGTTAACGACCGCGAGGTAGTTGACGGAACCGTCATCGCAATGAACAAGCGTGAAGTTGTGGTGAACATCGGTTTCAAATCAGACGGTATCATTCCGATGAGTGAATTCCGTTACAACCCCGACCTGAAGGTAGGTGACACTGTGGAAGTGTATATCGAGAATCAGGAGGACAAGAAGGGACAGCTCGTGTTGTCTCACCGCAAGGCCCGCGCTACCCGCTCTTGGGATCGCGTGAACGCCGCATTGGAAAACGAAGAAATCATCAAGGGTTACATCAAGTGCCGCACAAAGGGTGGTATGATTGTAGACGTATTCGGCATCGAAGCGTTCTTGCCGGGTTCTCAAATCGACGTGAAGCCTATCCGCGACTACGATGTATTCGTTGGCAAGACCATGGAATTCAAGGTGGTTAAGATTAACCAGGAATTCAAGAACGTGGTTGTTTCCCACAAGGCTCTCATTGAGGCTGAACTGGAACAGCAGAAGAAGGAAATCATCAGCAAGCTCGAGAAGGGTCAAGTTCTCGAAGGAACTGTCAAGAATATCACATCTTACGGTGTATTCATCGACCTCGGTGGCGTAGACGGTCTGATTCACATCACGGATCTCTCTTGGGGCCGCGTCAGCGATCCGAAGGAAGTGGTTGAACTGGATCAGAAGCTCAACGTCGTTATCCTGGACTTCGATGATGAGAAGAAGCGTATCGCTCTCGGCTTGAAGCAGCTGACTCCCCATCCTTGGGATGCTCTCGATGCAGAGTTGAAGGTGGGCGACCACGTGAAGGGCAAGGTTGTCGTTATGGCCGACTATGGTGCATTCATCGAAATCGCACCGGGCGTAGAAGGTTTGATTCACGTTTCAGAAATGTCTTGGAGCCAGCACCTGCGTTCTGCTCAGGACTTCATGAAGGTAGGCGACGAGGTAGAGGCTGTAGTGCTGACATTGGACCGCGAAGAGCGTAAAATGTCTCTCGGCATCAAGCAACTGAAGGCCGATCCTTGGGAAACTATCGGAGAGAAGTACCCCGTAGGCAGCAAGCACACTGCCAAGGTGCGCAACTTCACTAACTTCGGCGTATTCGTAGAAATCGAAGAAGGTGTTGACGGCTTGATTCACATCTCTGACCTCTCTTGGACGAAGAAGGTTAAGCATCCTTCTGAATTTACTCAGATTGGTGCCGACATTGAAGTTCAGGTACTGGAGATTGACAAGGAAAACCGCCGCTTGAGCCTCGGTCACAAGCAGTTGGAAGAGAATCCTTGGGACGTATTCGAAACCGTGTTCACTGTAGGCTCTGTACACGAAGGTACCATTATCGAAATGCTGGATAAGGGTGCTGTGGTTGCCCTGCCTTATGGTGTGGAAGGTTTCGCTACTCCGAAGCACCTCGTTAAGGAAGACGGCTCACAGGCTCAGCTGGATGAGAAGCTCTCCTTCAAGGTTATCGAGTTCAGCAAGGAAGCCAAGCGCATCATCCTGTCTCACAGCCGTATCTTTGAAGATGCCGCCAAGGCTGAAGAGAGAGCAGAGAGAAAGGCTGCTGCCAAGAAGAACAACAAGCGTGAGGAGACTCCGATCATCCAGAACCAGGTAGCTTCTACTACCCTGGGTGACATCGATGCTTTGGCTGCCCTGAAGGAGCAGATGGAAGCTGCGAAGAAGTAAAATTCGTTACATGGGTAATATGAAAGGGGAGCTTGCCGCAAGGCAGGTTCCCCTTTCTGCGCATAAAGGGATGAACATACCTGAAATATCAGTCCTTTGATTATGGCACACCCCCTTCCGCTCTGATGTGCCTGGTTATCCGGAAAAGGCCGTACCGTTTGCCGAAGAGGGTTGCCCCGTTTGCCGAAGAGGGCCGTACCGTTTGCCGAAGAGGGGTGCCCCGTTTGCCGAAGAGGGTTGCATCGTTTGCTGAAAAAGCCCGCATTGTGTTGCAAAAAAGGTCGTGTCGTGTTGCGGGCAATGGTTAATTCATTATCTTTGTCTCGTAATTTCAGTGACGTAGGAAACGGGCGTTATTGAACGTGCGAAACCAAATTTATTGAAGCAACACTTAAAACCTCTGATGATGAAACAGATGATTCAAACCTCGGCACGTCTTTTTCTGTTGGCTTGCCTCCCCATTCTTTTGTTGGCTGCATGCAGCTCGAAGTCTCAACTGCAAATGGCTGCGGTCCTGATTAACGAAGGATGCCCTATGGATGTGGGCAACGGCTGTGTGATAACGGATGTCCAATACGACGGCAAGGACATTGTCTATAATGCTGCGGTGGAGCAGAACAGAGTGGACCTGGAGGCATTGGGTAAAGACTCGGACCTGCTGAAAGCGAGCATCTCCTCGATGTTCAAGAATGCCGACGATGAGGTGAAGGAACTGTTTCAGACGATGATTGATGCAGATGCCGGCCTGAAGTATATCTATCGCTATAAGGGCGAGACTGACGGTGTGAAAATCAGCTGCCGCCTGAGTCCCGAAGAACTGGAAGCCCTGATAAACGGCGAACAAAGCGAGGAAGCGAGCTATGAAGAGCAGTTGAGCAATGTGGTGAAGACTACCAACCTCTCTTGTCCTATGCAGGTGGACGAATATACCGTCCTGACCGAAACGATGATAGAAGAGGACAACATGGTCTATTGCTACAAATTTGATGAAGGTGCCCTCTCTATAGAGGCGTTGAGAGAACAGAAAGCATCCTTGCGCGAATCTCTCCACGCTTCTTTCGATATGCAGGACGAGGCGGTCTGCCTGTTGCTCGACATCTGCCGGAAGTGTGGCAAGGGCATCTGCTACCGCTACATCGGCGGCACTACCGGTGAAAGCATGAATATTACCTTTACACCTTCCGACCTGGGCAAACTCCTGAAACAATAATCCTCTATCCTTGTTTTCCCCTGACGGAGATGGAAAAGCTTGAACTTCATATACTTGGCTGTGGCTCGGCATTGCCCACCACCCGCCACTTCCCCACGTCGCAGGTGCTGAACGTGCGGGACAAACTCTTCATGATAGATTGTGGCGAGGGGGCGCAGCTGCAGTTCCGCAAGTCGCGCCTGAAGTTCTCGCGCCTGAACCACATCTTTATCTCCCACCTGCATGGCGACCATTGCTTCGGCCTGCCCGGCCTGATATCCACCCTGAACCTCCTGGGGCGCACAGCCGAGCTGCATGTGCATTCGCCCGAGGGCTTCGAGGCGTTGATGAGTCCCATGCTGGAGTTCTTCAACCGTCAGATGTCCTATCGGGTGGTGTTCCATGAGTTCGCCACCGACGTGCCGGCCGTGATTCATGAAGACCGCTCCCTGACGGTGACCACCATCCCCCTGCGCCACCGCATGCCCTGCTGCGGCTTTCTCTTCAGGGAGAAGCAGAAGCCCAATCACATCGTGCGCGACATGGTGGACTTCTATCACGTGCCTGTCTGCGAGCTGAACCGCATCAAGAACGGGGCCGACTTCGTGACTCCCGAGGGCGACCTCGTGCCCAACAGCCGCCTGACACGCCCTGCCGACCCGCCGCGCAGCTATGCCTATTGCTCGGACACCATCTACCAGCCCCACATCGCCGGGCAGATACGTGGCGTGGACCTCCTGTTTCACGAGGCTACCTTCCTCACGGAGGACGAAGTGCGTGCCCGCGAGACCTTCCACACCACAGCCCTACAGGCAGCCACCCTGGCCCGCGATGCCGGGGTGAAACGTCTGCTCATCGGTCACTACTCGGCACGCTATGAAGACGAAACCCCGTTGTTAGACGAGGCACGAAGCCTTTTCCCAGGCACGATGCTGGCCAGAGAAACGCTCTGCGTCAAGCTGTGATGCAGGGCTGAACCGCTCTTGCCATCGTTCAGTCCATGTGGCGGGAAGCAAGCGAAGAACGCTGCCGGAAATGGTTGACATGCAAAAAGAAATGAGTGATTTGGAGAAAATTCTTAAACTTTTTCCTATTTTCGCAGTCTAAACGATAAATCAGAACAGACATATAGATATGACCCCTACCTATAGTGAACGCGAAGTGTTGGCCCTTCTGCAGGACGAGCAGACGCAGCGGCGTGGATTTGAGATGCTGGTCGCGAAGTACAGCGAGCAGCTCTACTGGCAAATCCGACGCATGGTGCTCTCCCATGACGATGCCAACGACCTGCTTCAGAACACATTCATCAAGGCGTGGACCAATATCAACTACTTTCGCGCGGAGGCCAAGCTCTCCACGTGGCTCTACCGCATTGCCCTGAACGAGTGCCTCACCTTCCTGAATAAGCAGCGTGCACAGGGCACCGTCTCGCTGGACGACCCCGAGGCCGATACACTGCAGCGCCTGGAGGGCGATACCTATTTCTCGGGCGACCGCGCACAGATACTGCTGCAAAAGGCACTGCTCACCCTGCCCGAAAAGCAACGCATGGTCTTCAATCTGAAGTATTTCCAGGAGATGAAGTATGAAGAGATGTCCGACATCTTCGGCACGTCGGTGGGAGCGCTGAAGGCCTCCTATCACCACGCGGTGAAGAAAATCGAGAAGTTTTTGGAAGAACTCAATTAAACCTTTGATAATGAATATGGTCTTATAAAACAGAGAAAGGATACAGATATGAAAGAAGAGAACGAAATATTGAGAAAAGTGGGCACGGAAAACCCGTTCCGGGTGCCGGAGGGCTACTTTGAGCAGCTGACGACCGACGTGATGGCCCGCCTGCCCGAAAAGACCGCCACCGACTTCCCGCAGGAGCGTCTCACCCTGTGGACCAAGATGAAGCCCTGGGTATATATGGCCGCCATGTTTGCCGGGGCCGCACTGCTCATCCGCGTTGGCTCCATGCACATGGCCTCGCCCCAACTCGCAGCTGCCGAGGAGGCCGAAGCCGAGACCGAGACGGAATACATCAGCACGGTAGTGGACAACTCCATGCTGGACGACTATGCGCTGTATGTCTACCTGACGGACGCGACCGAGATAGAATGACAAGAACACTGTAGAACCAACTAAAAGCATACGAAGATGAAAAAGATAGTTATCGCATGGCTGTTGATGAGCCTCTACGCAGCCTGCGCATGGGCCACGGACGGTTGCTGCCAGCAACGCATGAGCGAAGAGGAGTTCCGTGCCAAGCAGAAGGCCTTCATCATGGAGGTGGCCGGCCTGACGGAGGAAGAGGCCGCCAAGTTCTTCCCCGTCTACTTTGAACTGCAGGACCGCAAGAAGCAGCTGAACGACGAAGCCTGGAAACTCCTGCGACAGGGCAAGGAGGAGAACGTCAGCGAAGAGCGTTATGCCGAAATCCTGGAGCAGTTCCATGACGCCCGCATTGCCGTGGACCGCCTGGAGAAGACCTACTTCGAGAAGTTCCGGAAGCTCATCTCCTGCAAGAAACTGTATCAGGTGAAGAAGGCCGAGATGCACTTCCAGCGCAACCTGGTGAAGGGGATGCACAAAAAGGGAGGCGGCAAGAAGGGTGACTGATGCCTCTGCCTGCCCCCGGCGTTTCGTGCCGCCGATAGCCTTAAGGTGGAGTGTGGCAAATATCAAATTTAGGCACGGATTACACGGATAAACGCTGATTATTTCATATTATACCTGAACGGTTATAATCCAATAGTGAAAATCCGTGTGAACCGTGTCTAAAGTGTCAATGAACTGATTGATGACCCATCCGCCTAATGGATTCCCCGCGGCTTCCCATAATCTTCTGAAAAGGAGGAATGGATTTTCCCGATAAAATGATTAAAACCTTTGCCCCGGAAGTTTAAAACTTCTTGGTCAAAGGTTTTAAAGTTTCAGCCCTTTTCTTTTAATGGAAATGATGCCTTGCCGGGTCGCAATTGCCTGTGCCTTATATACGCGCCGCCTTACGTCTTATATACGCGTTGGCTTACGTCTTATAAACGCATCGGCTTGTATCAACTATCAATCATCAACTTTCGCCTGCTCCTGTCGCTTCGCCTCGTTCCACAGGGCATCCATCTCCTCTAACGACATCTCCTTGAGGTTCTTGCCCTGCTTGATGCTGTGTGCCTCCACGTAGTTGAAGCGGCGGATGAACTTCTGGTTGGTACGTTCCAGGGCATTGTCGGGATTGATTTTATAGAGGCGGGCAGCATTGACCAGGCTGAACATCACGTCGCCGAACTCGGCCTCGGCCTTCTCCTTGTCCATCTGCTCCACTTCGGCCTGGAACTCCTGTATCTCCTCCTTCACCTTGTCCCACACCTGCGTGCGCTCCTCCCAGTCGAAGCCCACGTTGCGGGCCTTGTCCTGTATGCGGTAGGCCTTGATGAGCGAGGGTAGGGCAGCGGGCACCCCGCTAAGCACCGACTTGTTGCCGTCTTTCTCCTTCAGCTTCAGCTGCTCCCAGTTCTCGGACACCTGTCCGGCCGTCTCAGCCTTCGCGTCGCCGAAGACGTGGGGATGGCGGAATATGAGCTTTTCGCAAAGGCGGTCACACACGTCCTTCATGTCGAAGTCTCCCGTCTCGCTGCCAATCTTGGCGTAGAACGCCACGTGGAGCAACACGTCGCCCAGCTCCTTGCAGATGTCATGGCTGTCGCCGCGCATCAGGGCGTCACACAGTTCATAGGTCTCCTCTATCGTGTTGGGGCGCAGGCTCTCGTTGGTCTGCTTGCGGTCCCACGGACACTTCTCGCGCAGCTCGTCGAGGATGTCCAGGAAGCGTCCGAAGGCTTCCATCTTCTCTTCTCTTGTATGCATGTCTGTCATTTTAATGTCTGAATATGGAGGACTGTTCCTCTTTTTATGGCGGCAAATGTACGAAAAATAGTGCAACTTTCCTTATCTTTGCGTCCTGTATGAAATCAGCATCCGACGTAAGCACATGAAATATCCTATCGCCCTCCTCCGTATGCTCCTGCTCCTCTGCCTGGCCTGGCCCGCCGCCCTGCACGGACAGAGCGTGGAGCAACTCTGTCTCACCGACTATCGTCTGGACTCCCTGCGCACCAAGGAACTGCGTTTAGAGATAGACAACGTCACCTTCTTCAAGGACAACGAGTTCGGTGGTTCGGTGATGAAGGGCTACTCCTTGCCCGGCCTGTGGCTTGCGCCCAAGCTGGCCTATCAGCCGCTGCCCCACCTGAAGATTGAGTTGGGAGCCTATGCCCTGTGGTACAGCGGGGCCTACAAGTTCCCCAACTATGCCTATCAGGACATCGCCGAGTGGAAGGGCAGCCAGTTCCAGCGGGGTGCACACATCCTGCCCCACTTCCGCGGGCACCTGCAGCTGGGCGACTTCAACCTGGTGCTGGGCAACCTCTACGGTGCCTCCAACCATCGTCTCATCCTCCCCCTCTACAGTCCGGAACTCAATCTTACGGCCGACCCGGAGAGCGGTTTCCAGATGCTTTACGACACCCGCAACTTCCACTTAGATGCCTGGATAAACTGGCAGAGCTTCATCTTCGAGATGGACACCCATCAGGAAGCCTTCACCGTGGGCCTCTCCACCAAGTGGCAGCTCAACCGGCCCGACGCGCCGCTCCATACCTACCTGCAGCTGCAGGGCACCCTGCAACATCGTGGCGGCGAACAGGACGACAAGAGTCAGGTGAACACCCTGGCCAATGCAGCCCTGGGAGCCGGCATCGTGTGGAACACTCCCGGCCGCCTCTTCCGCACCCTCACGCTGGAGGCCGATGCCCTGGGCTACTACCAGCAGGCCGGTACCCTCTGGCCCTATGACAGCGGCGCCGCCTTCTATGGCAAGGCCGAGCTGCAGTTCCGCCGCTACTTCCACCTGCAGGCCGGCTACTTTGTGGGCCGTCACTTCATCTCCCTCCTCGGCCTGCCCTACTTCGGCTCCGTCTCCACCAAGCACGAGGGTGCCCTCTTCGACAGCCATCCCCAAACCTGGCACTTCGCCTTCGACTATACCCGCACCTTCGGCAAGCACTACGCCTTCGGTGCCAAGGCCGAAGCCTTCCTGGCCAACCCCGGCCCCATGACTCTGCCCGATGGCACCCTGCAGCCCACCGGCAACAACCTGAACTTCTCCTTCGGCGTCTACCTGCGCCTCAACCCCTCGTTCCTGTTGAAGAAGATAAAGTGAAACCAATGCAGGCGAAATAAGAACCATGAGAAAGAATTTGTCCTTTGCCGTCCTGATGCTGACGGTGCTATGTCTCTCCTGCACGCAGAAAGAGGCTTTTCCCCCTTGTTCCTAAAGAAGTGTGGCTGGAACAGACGAAAAAACGCGCTCCCGCCTATTGGCTGTGGAGCCATAACAGGTGGAAGCGCGTCAGAGGATAGTTCTCAATACCCGCTATCAAGAGAGGGGCATCGGATAGTCTTTAGTCAATGTATTCAAAGCCGCAGTAGGGTACCAGTGCTTTCGGCATGCGGATGCCTTCGGGCGTCTGGTTGTTCTCTAACAGGGCGGCTACGATGCGCGGCAGGGCAAGGGCCGAGCCGTTCAGTGTGTGACATAGTTCGGTCTTCTTCTCGGCCGTGCGATAGCGGCACTTCAGACGGTTGGCCTGGTAGGTGTCGAAGTTGGAGACGGAGCTGACTTCCAACCAACGCTTCTGTGCCTCGCTGTAGACCTCAAAGTCATAGCAGATGGCAGCCGTGAAGCTCATGTCACCGCCACAGAGGCGCAGGATGCGATAGGGCAGTTCCAGTTTCTGCAACAGTCCCTCCACATGGTCCAGCATCTCCTGATGGGACTGCTTGCTGTGCTCCGGTTTGTCAATGCGCACCAGCTCCACCTTGGAGAACTCATGCAGACGGTTCAGTCCGCGCACATCCTTGCCGTAAGAACCGGCTTCGCGGCGGAAGCACTGGGTATAGGCACAGTTCTTGATGGGCAACTGCTTCTCGTCGAGAATCACGTCGCGGTAGATGTTGGTCACGGGAACCTCGGCTGTGGGGATGAGGTAGAGGTCGTCCACCTCGCAGTGGTACATCTGTCCCTCCTTGTCGGGCAGCTGTCCGGTGCCATAGCCCGATGCGGCATTCACCACGGTGGGGGGCATGATTTCTGTATAGCCGGACTTGCGTGCCTCGTCTAAGAAGAAGTTGATGAGTGCGCGTTGCAGCTGTGCTCCCTTGCCCTTGTAGACGGGGAATCCAGCACCGGTAATCTTCACGCCGAGGTCAAAGTCGATGAGGTCATATTTCTTGGCCAGTTCCCAATGGGGCAGGGCATCCTTGGGCAGTTCGGTCTCCATGCCGCCGGTCTTCACGATGAGGTTGTCTTCGGCAGTGGCACCTTCGGGCACTTCGTCATAGGGGATATTGGGGATGGTGTAGAGTACGTTCTGCATCTCCTTGGCTGCACTTTCCATGTCGGCCTGCAGCGATTTGTTGGCCTCTTTCAGTTGGGCCACACGCGCCTTGGCCGCTTCGGCCTCTTCCTTTTTCCCCTCTTTCATCAGCATGCCGATGGACTTGGAGAGCGTGTTCACCTCGGCCAGGTTGGCATCCAGGGCGGTCTGGCTGCTCTTGCGCTTGTCGTTGAAGGCAAGAACCTGGGCAATGGCCTCTTGGGCGTTCTTGAAGTGTTTCTTCTCTAATCCTTGGAGCACCGCTTCGGTGTTGTCCGTGATTTGTTTGATGGTAAGCATAACTTATACTTGTATTTTAATAGTTTATCTTCGCTTTTCGCGGCAAAGATAGTGATTAAAGCTGAAAGATGATGCGCTTTGCGGCGAAAACCAAAAAGAAAAGGATGCAATCCGTAAAAGATTGCATCCTTTTCTGAATAAGTTTGGGAGAGGGATTATGCTTCGGCAGGGATTACAGAAACATAACGTCTGTCTTCTCTACCTACTTTGAACTGTACAGTTCCGTCTACCAAGGCATAGAGCGTGTGATCGCTACCCATACCGATGTTGTTGCCCGGGTGGAACTCAGTACCTCTTTGGCGAATGATGATGTTGCCTGCCTTGCAAGCCTGACCACCAAATATCTTAACGCCTAATCTCTTGCTTGCTGATTCGCGGCCGTTCTTGGAACTACCGACACCTTTTTTATGTGCCATTTCTTCTAACTGTTTTTAATGATTAAGCTACTACTTCTTTGATTGTTAACTCTGTGAACTGCTGACGATGGCCGTTCAACTTGCGGTAACCTTTTCTTCTCTTCTTGTGGAATACGAGAACCTTGTCACCCTTTACCAGTCCGGTTACTACTTCGCAGACAACCTTTGCGCCTTCCACTAGGGGGGCACCTACGGTGATGTTGCCATCATTGTCTACCAAAAGAACCTTCTCAAATTCTACTGTTGCACCGGCTTCTGCATTCTGCATGTGGTGAACGAACAGCTTCTTGCCAGCTTCTGCTTTGAACTGCTGGCCGTTGATTTCTACAATTGCGTACATTCTTAATATATAATGTATAGTTAGCTCCGGCGGGTGGCCGCTAATCACTTAGTGGACGCTTAATCGAACCCGTTGCGGAATAATCGGGCACAAAAGTAGTGCTTTTATTTGGAAGGGGCAAACATTCTTTGCTTTTTTTTGAGAACGGTGGGAGGAAGGGAGCGGGAAGAGCGAGCGACAGAAATTTATTGCGGCGGATATACGTCGAATTAGAGGGAATTTTCTTACTTTTGCGCCCGCTAAATTATCGTAAACTCAGGTTCCGCCGGGCGGAACTGCAAATATAAAGAGTATATCTATGGGAGGATTTTTCGGAACAGTGGCCCAAGCCAGTTGTGTGGCCGATTTGTTCTATGGTACAGATTACAACTCACATTTGGGTACGAAGCGTGGCGGCATGGCTACGTATGACGCAACAGAAAAGCGCTTTGCCCGTTCCATCCACAATCTGGAGAGCACCTATTTCCGCACGAAGTTTGAAGACGACCTGGATAAGTTCAAGGGAAACTCGGGCATCGGTATCATCAGCGACACCGATGCGCAACCCATTATCCTGAACTCCCATCTGGGACGCTTCGCCATCGTCACGGTGGCCAAGATTACCAACATGGCACAGCTGGAGGAGGAACTGCTCTCCCAAAACATGCACTTTGCGGAACTCAGCTCGGGACAGACCAACCCCACGGAGCTGATAGCCCTGCTCATCATCCAGGGAAAGGATTTCGTGTCGGGCATAGAGAATGTCTACAACCACATCAAAGGCTCCTGCTCCATGTTGCTGCTCACCGAGGATGGCATCATTGCCGCTCGCGACAAGTGGGGGCGCACACCCATCGTCATCGGACGTAAGGAGGGGGCCTATGCCGCCAGCAGTGAGTCGAGCAGTTTTCCCAATCTGGATTATGAAGTGGACCGTTTCCTGGGACCGGGCGAGATTGTCCGTCTGCGTGCCGACGGTGTGGAGCAGATGCGCAAGCCCAACGAGCAGATGCAGATATGCTCCTTCCTGTGGGTCTATTACGGCTTCCCCACCTCCTGCTACGAAGGACGCAACGTGGAGGATGTGCGCTTCATGTCGGGGCTGAAGATGGGACAGACCGATGGCTCTGAAGTGGATTGCGCCTGTGGCATTCCCGACTCAGGCGTTGGCATGGCTTTGGGCTATGCCGAAGGAAAGGGTGTGCCCTATCACCGGGCCATCTCCAAGTACACCCCCACCTGGCCACGCAGCTTCACTCCCAGCCGGCAGGAGATGCGCAGTCTGGTAGCCAAGATGAAACTTATCCCCAACCGGGCCATGCTGGAGGGCAAACGGGTACTGCTGTGTGACGACTCCATCGTGCGCGGCACCCAACTTCGCGACAACGTGAAGGTGCTCTATGACTATGGAGCCAAGGAGGTACACATCCGCATAGCCTGTCCGCCCCTCATCTACAGTTGTCCTTTCGTGGGCTTCACCTCCTCCAAGAGCGACCTGGAACTGATTACCCGCCGCATCATCAAGGAACTGGAGGGCGACGAAAACAAGAATCTGGACAAGTATGTCACCACAGGCTCACCGGAATATGAACGGCTGGTGGATGTCATCCGCCAGCGCTTCGGCCTCTCCTCACTGAAGTTCAATACCCTGGAGACGCTTGTAGAGGCAATCGGACTGCCTAAGTGTAAGCTCTGCACGCACTGTTTCGACGGCAGCAGCTGCTTTTGATGGACAAAAGATAAGATAAAAGCCAAAAAGAGGTGTGAATCGCTTGGACATTCACACCTCTTTCTTTATCTTTACGGGCGAAAACAAGGAAAAGCATCAAACAGATAACAAAATAACATCAATCGAAAAATGACTTTAGTAGAACGTTTTCTCAAGTATGTCAGCTTCGACACGCAGTCGAACGAAGAGTCGGGAGTCACTCCGAGCACTCCGGGACAGATGGTTTTCGCCCAATACCTGAAAACCGAGTTGGAGGCTTTGGGACTGGAAGAGATCTCGTTGGACGAGATGGGTTACCTCTATGCCACTCTTCCGGCCAATACGGACAAGCCGGTCCCCACCATCGGCTTCATTGCCCACATGGACACCAGCCCCGACATGAGCGGACGCGAGGTGACACCGCGCATCGTGCAGAACTATGACGGGACAGACATCGTGCTTTGTGCCGAAGAGGGTATCGTGCTCTCCACCACACAGTTTCCCGAACTGCTGGCCCACAAGGGAGAGGACCTCATCGTGACCAACGGAAAGACCCTGCTCGGTGCCGACGACAAGGCCGGTATCGCCGAAATCATTTCGGCCGTGGACTACCTGATACAGCATCCCGAAATCAAGCATGGCAAGATTCGCATCGGCTTCAATCCCGACGAGGAAATCGGCCTGGGCGCACACAAGTTCGATGTGGAGAAGTTCGGATGTGAATGGGCCTATACGATGGATGGCGGCGAAGTGGGCGAACTGGAGTTTGAGAACTTCAACGCTGCAGGGGCCAAGATAGTCTTCAAGGGACGCAACGTGCATCCCGGCTATGCCAAGAACAAGATGGTCAACGCCATTCGGGTGGCCAACCGTTTCATCTCCTTGCTCCCGGCCCATGAAACTCCCGAGCACACCGAAGGTTATGAGGGCTTCTATCACCTTATCGGCATAACGGGCGAGGTGGAGCAGGCCACACTCTCCTACATCATCCGCGACCACGACCGTGCCCGTTTCGAAGAGCGCAAGGCCGTTTTCCAACGTCTGACGGACTTCATCAATGCCGAGTATGGTGCAGGAACGGCTACGCTGGAACTGCGTGACCAGTACTATAACATGCGTGAGAAGATAGAACCGGTGATGCACGTCATCGACATTGCTTTTGCCGCCATGAAGGCAGCCGGTGTGGAACCGCACGTGAAAGCCATTCGTGGAGGAACGGACGGTGCACAACTCTCTTTCAAGGGATTGCCCTGCCCCAACATCTTTGCCGGTGGCCTGAACTTCCACGGACGCTATGAGTTTGTTCCCATCCAAAGCATGGAAAAGGCCATGAAGGTGGTGGTGAAGATTGCCCAGCTGACGGCGGAAAAGTAACTGTCCAATCATCTAATCTATATATCATGAAAACTACTCCATTTACCGAAACACACCAGGCCCTTGGGGCCAAGATGCACGAGTTTGCGGGCTACAACATGCCCATTGAATATTCAGGAATCATTGATGAACACCTCACCGTGTGCAACGGGGTGGGCGTCTTTGATGTCTCCCACATGGGAGAGTTCTGGGTAAAGGGGCCGCAGGCGTTGGCCTTCCTGCAGAAGGTCACCTCCAACGATGTCTCTGCATTGACTCCCGGCAAGGTGCAGTACACCTGTTTCCCCAACGAACAAGGAGGCATTGTGGACGACTTGCTGGTCTATCACTATGAGCCGGAGAAGTACCTGCTCGTGGTGAACGCAAGCAACATTGAGAAAGACTGGCAGTGGTGCGTCTCCCACAACGATGTAGGTGCCGGGTTGGAGAACTCCTCCGACCGCATGGCCCAACTGGCCGTTCAAGGTCCCAAGGCGCTGGCCACACTTCAGAAACTTACCTCGATAGACCTCGCCGCCATACCTTATTATCACTTTACGCATGGCGAGTTTGCCGGATTGCCCGATGTCATCATCTCCAATACCGGCTACACCGGTTGTGGCGGTTTTGAACTCTATTTCTATCCCGAGCAGGCCAAGCAGGTGTGGGAGGCTCTCTTTGAGGCCGGTGCCGAGTTCGGCATCAAGCCCATCGGTCTGGGTGCCCGTGACACGCTTCGTCTGGAAGCAGGCTTCTGCCTCTATGGCAACGACTTGGACGATACCACTTCGCCCATCGAGGCCGGCCTGGGCTGGATTACCAAGTTTGTGGAGGGTAAGGAATTTACCAACCGGGCACAGTTGGAGCGGCAGAAGCAGGAGGGCGTGGAGCGTCGTCTGGTAGGCTTTGAAATGGTGGACCGTGGCATTCCCCGTCATGGTTATGCTCTGCTCAATGGCGAGGGTGAACCTATCGGTACGGTCACCTCGGGCACCATGTCTCCCTTGCGCAAAATAGGCATCGGCCTGGGCTACGTCAAGACGGCCTTTGCCAAGCCGGGTACCGAAATCTGCATAGACATGCGTGGCCGCAAGTTGCGTGCCGTGGTGGTTCGTCCGCCGTTCCGGAAGTGACGGAAGCTGTCTATATGTTTTTTAGGCACGGATTACACGTAATGTCAACTGATGAGTTGAGAGGTGTAATCCGTGTCTGATTTTATAGTTGGCATAGCCCTCTTTCGATATACTCTAAAAGTTTCTTGTAGAAGGCGTGGTGCCCCAGCGTCTCGGCTTCACCCAGTATCACCAGCTTCATGCGGGCACGGGTGATGGCAACGTTCATGCGACGCAGGTCACCGAGGAAGCCAATCTGCCCCTCTTCGTTGGCACGCACCATGGAGATGAAGATGACGTCGCGTTCTTGTCCCTGAAAACCGTCCACCGTGTTTACGGTCAGCAACGATCTATAGGGACGTAACGCGGCCGAACTTCTGATTTTGCTCCGCAGGTATTGCACCTGAGCCTTGTAGGGAGAGATGATGCCGAAGTCAATGCGCTCCTCCAGGATGCGGTGTCCGCCGATGCGGTTGATGTATGCCTCCAGTTCGGCCAGCAGCAGGTCGGCCTCCGACTTGTTGATACGTCCGAAACTCTCGCCCACGAATTCCTCCTTGAACTCCATCTCCGAGGTGTCAATCCAGGTGATGGGAGTGTCCCAGTCCAATATGCCCCGATGCCTCACCTCGGGTGCCGCTTCCAGTTCGCCGTCATAGAACCAGGACGAGGAGAAGCGCATGATGGCCTCGTTCATGCGGTATTGCACCTTCAGCAGAGAAACGACTGCAGGGTGTCGAGCCACGACCTCCTCCATCAGCGTGCGCTCCAGTCCGCCCCTGGCAGCATCGTAGCATTTGATGGTGGGAGGCAGCTGGCAGTGGTCTCCGGCCAGAATGACCCGGTCGGCCTTGCGGATAGCTATCCAGCAGGCAGCCTCTAAGGCTTGTGCGGCTTCGTCAATGAAGAGGGTGCCGAAGCGTCGTCCGTTGAGCAGACGATGGTTGCTGCTGACGAGGGTGGAGGCGATGACATGGGCCGAGTCGAACAGCTCCGCATTGATTTGCACCTCTATGGCAGTGGCACGGTCACGTAGCCTGCTCATGCGGCTGCGCAGACTCTCCCGCTCCTCATACGAGCCTCGTCTCCCCTTGCCGCTCAGTTGCCGCAACTCCTTGCGGATGCTCCACAGTTCGGGGTAGAGGGGATGGTTCTCAAAGCGTCGTTCATAGGTGAAGGAGAGCATCTTGTCGTTCACACGTGTAGGATTGCCGATGCGGAGCACGTTCACCCCTCTGTCCACAAGCTTTTCCGAAATCCAGTCTACGGCCATATTGCTCTGTGCACACACCAGCACTTGCGGTTCCCGATGCAGTGTCTCGTAGATGGCTTCCACCAGTGTCGTTGTCTTGCCGGTGCCGGGAGGACCGTGTACGATGGCTACGTCGCGGGCACACAGCACACGGTTGACTGCCGTCTCCTGCGTACTGTTCAGCCAGGGGAAGCGTACGGGATATAGTTCACGGAAGCCCGGTTTCTGATTGTTGCCCAACAGGATGTCTCTCAGTTCACCCAGACGGTTTCCTTTGGCCCGAAGTGTCTCTTCCAACGCTTCGAACATGGCGCGATAGGAGGTCTCGTCGAAGTAGAGTTGCACGCCCAGACGGTCTGCTCCCTGCACGTCGGCCACAGCCACCGCACCGGGCATCACCACCACCATACGCGTATCGTCGGCATAGGAAACGCTTCCTTGGAAGTTGTAGTAGGAGATGCTGCCATCGGCCGACTGCCGGAAGAACACCACCGGTCGGCCATACTCAAAACAATGCTCGATGTCCGAGTCTTCCGAGCGTGTTATCTCCACCACCAGCTGGTTCAGAGAGTTATAGTAGCTCCTGCCCGCCTGTGCAGGATACCAGGCCAGCCCGCGCTTCACCTTGCGGGCCACCCCCATCACCTCCGTCTGTCGACGGAACTCTTCCTTCTCATATTCATACTCCATGCGTAGCAGCAACTGTTGTCGTTGCAGATGCAGCAGTGGACTGTTGGTTCTTTGTTCGTTCAAAATAGACAGTTTTTATGGCGACAAAGATAGTGCAAAGCAATCGGATAACAAAAGAAAGGAAGCATTTCAAAACAGCAGTCTTATTGCTATTCTCGGTAGTGTGTCGTTGCAGAGATTATAAAATTAGAGAATAAGGTTGCTTTATTTCTCCGCAACAGATGTTTTTCATGTAATTGCGGAGGAATAAACGATAGTTTTTATGGGATTTGTCCGTTTCGCATTCAGCTTATTGCTTGTTGAATGTGATGGTGTTGGTGTTGGTTGACATGTCCAATGTAATGCTGTAGGTACCATCTTCAGAAACGGAGAGGTTCTTTCCGTTGTGGTAAGATGCTACAGCTGTACCGTTGGGCATGACATAAGGTTCTGTTTCACCTCCGGCACCACGGTTGTAGTTCTCGTACTACACTTGGTTTCTTCTATTGTCCTTTATGGCCCAAATAATCTTTTTTCTTGTTCCTCCTTTCTCGAGCGCCCCAAGTTCAATCAGTTCATTGATCTCTCGCTGTAGGGTTCGTAATGGAATATTAGTTAAAACTTGAAGTTTAAGGACAGATAGCGTATTGTCAATCTGAATTGCATGCAATATACGTTGTTTGTTCGCGCCAAGATTCGCGCCATTTTCTATTACTTTAGTCTCATTCGCGCCAAGATTCGCGCCCTTCCTGCATTCAAGAACTCTATACGATTTAGAAATACATGTATTGAAGATCTGAGAGGACTGAAGAAATCGGCATGTTGGCAGAAATTCACAAGGGCCTCTCTGACTATATCAGACATCGATGTATTGTGTTCTGCAACGCCAAGGTGATTTATCTTACCAAAAGGTACATTCACAACGGTTTGCAGTCGTCTCATAATGATTAAATATGATTCCCAAATATTGTCCTGTTCAGGTAATTTGTAGGTATAACGCTGCTTGGCACTGGCGACATCTATACCGGGTATCTCAAGGTAGCTTAATGCAAAGGTGGGTACAAATTGTTGTACATACTCTCCTTTGCCAAACATCAAGAGACACGAATAGGAAATTTCGCCATTGTCGTTCAAGAATTTAATCTTGTTGCAGAACGAAGCATCATCTAATTCGGGATATGCTCTATCTGAATTGTATACTTTCACATAGCTTCTATATGACTGCAATGAAGCACTATTGATCATGTCAAAATTGCTTGTAGGGATAAACTGTTCTGTCTTTATTCCAAATGATTGGTCTCGGAACATTGCGTTTATTTCCGCTTCCGTTGCTCGTTGATCACCACTTCCCATTCGTATAAATGTATTTGAAGGTACATTGAAATAAATGGGTTTGATTTTTGATGCAGGTATGTAGAATGCCAATAGCTTCTTGCCATCAATAATATATCTCTTTGGTTGAGCAATCAATTGTGCATTGAATTTCTGCGACCTTAATGTGCTGAAGAAATCTTGCTCCAATTTTTCGATATTGTCCACCCCCTGTATGGAGTACGTTTTGCCCTCTTGCTTCACACCAAGAACTATCCAACCACCATAGCAATTGGAGAAAGAACGGGCAAAAGAGCCGAAAAGAAACTCATGGAAAGCGAATAATAAAAGAATGGAATAAATTCAAAACAGACTCTCAGTTTGGATAAAATAAAAAACAGGCGCGAGCAAAACTCGCGCCTGTTTTGATTTATCCGTTTCGCATTCAGCTTATTGCTTGTTGAATGTGATGGTGTTGGGGTTGGTTGACATGTTTGATTATTCGATATGTCCTGTAATGGTTGTAAAGTTCAGGTAGAGCTTTTGACCCACTTCACCTTGTATGCGCTCTTGGTCACCACCGTTGCCGCGGTATACGATTTTACCGTCGAATACCATGAATTCGGCTTTCCACCAGTTTCCTACTAATTCAGGTACAGAAACGTATGCACGAATTTCGCCTGCGCCAGTAAATGCGGGTGAAACAAATTCGCCATCAGCAGTTTCGGGAGTAGTGAACTTGGCTGCTTCCAGGTTCTCACCCCAAGATGCGTCAATAGTCGGTCCCATCAGGTAAACTTCTGCATTATAGAACTTGACGCTCTTGCTGGTTGCATTGATGGTAATGTAGATGGTGTACCAGCCGGCCTTTCCCACCTTGATGTTACCACCACTATCAGACAAACCTGCCAATTCGATAGAGGCTGCATCAATCCATTCTTCTGAGTAACCAAACTCACGACCGCTCCACTCTGCATCAGGGCAAAATTTAATTTCTGCATCGGCTGCAAGATACTGAATGCTCCAGAAGGTTCCTTCTTCACCCCATACTGGAACAAACTGTTGCGCGGGATTATTCCATTTCCAATCATAGGTGCCTGAACCAGTGACGTACATGTTTTCAAACTCAGGAGCCTTTTCAATATTGTAAGTATAGTTCAGCATGTCAATAGTCATCACATACTTGCCAGCTTCTACAATCCTACCGGCCTGTGCATTTTCATTGACTAAGTTGCCTGACATGCTGTCATCGCCATCAATAGCTACGCCTATAACGCCGGGATTAGCCCAGAAATCGTTAGCGTCAATATTGGTCTGCGGGATAATCTTCCAATATTGACCGCTCTCGCTTTCTGAAACATTGAATACGATCTTGAAGATGGGATCATCGTAAACGTTGGTTTCGCTATGCTCAAACTTTTGCATAGTGGCATCGTCCCAACCAATCATATCGCCCACTAAGTAGTAAGCCTGTGCAATGTCTGGAGCAACCAAAGTCACCTTGATTTCAATGGGGGCGGTTTCTTTGAGTATTTCTTCCTCGCCCATAGCGATGAAGGCACTTACAGTTGCTGCCAATGTACGTTGTTCGGGAGCTTTCCCAAACTTGGATTCGGTTACTTTCTTCAACTCTTCTACAGATACATTTCCTTGTGCATCGGTTTCAAAATCCGTTCCTTCTATCTCTATGGCATAAGAAACGGAGGTCATTCCTTCTGCCGTTACTGAAGGGGTAAATACAGAAACCTTTTCGGTGGTTACTGTAGCCATGTCAATAGGAGCACCTGCCGTAGCAGAGAAAGAAACAGTAACAGCTTCTTCCTGTTCAAAACCTTGCGGCTCTGCCCAATCGCCAAATTCCTCTGTACATGCGGTAAATCCCATTGCCAGAAGAGCGAAGGCATATATTGCTATTTTTTTCATATTCTGAATTGTTTAATAGTTTTGCTTATTCAGAGGGTGTGCAACGAGGCACACCCTCATTCTTGATTTTTATTCTACCGTATAGAAGTGGCAGTATCTGCTTATATGGTCGAAGATGATACGATAAGTACCGGCCGGAACTTCCATGTCGGCACCGCCCATTGCAGCCCAACCATATGGGAATGCTGTACCACCCCATTTCGTACCCCATCCGCTTTGGAAGAAGAGCAACTTGGTGTCTTCGGTAGCATTCAAATCATAGCACCAAACATTATTCTTGGCACCTTCTATGGTTGTCACAGGACTCATCTCTGCTTCAGCCCAACCGTTGAAACCACCGGCAATCAACATTTGGGTATATTCCTTCGGGGTATCGGCTTCATCAACTGCTGTGATAATCAGTTCGTCCTTCTTGGTGTCGAGGTCAATTCGGTAATAGCCGGAGGTCTTTACCTTGAAGTCACCAGAAGCGCCATCGTTCTTAACGGGGTCAGTGATGCTGTTGTCGGCTTTTGCACCCCATTGGTCATCCCATTTTCCAGGAATCTTGACGAGCTTGAAGCCCATGTCTGCGGGGAAGTAGCCGGTGTAGGTCAACGGGCCTTGTCCGGTTACGTCATCAAATACTCCGTTCTCTACCGGTGACATCGGGAATACAGACACACCAATTTCGCTGCCCCAAGAACCGTCACCGATGCAACCACCAATCAGGTACCACAGTTCGGGATCGGCAGATACCAAAGCAACGTAGTGAGGTTGTACCTTCAGTTCAATCACATTGGAGAAGCATTCGTAACCGGAAGCCAGTGTGGCACGTGAACGAACGTAGAGCGTAACACCATCAGCAGGAACATCTGCTGCGCTTTCATAGCCTGCCAACTTAACGATGTTGCGGTTGACGGCTGTAGCGTCCATAGCCAGTTCGCAAGTAGTGAACGAACCGTCCAATTCCACGAATGTTGCATCATCTGCTTCTGCAGAAGTTGCGGGGACCCATGTACCGTCCAAAGACATCTGGAGGTAGTAAACAACGGCTGCCGTGTAGCCGTATTCAGGCTGCTTGCAGGTCAGTGCAATGCTTTGGGTATGTTCCAGGTCATACGTATTTCCAGCCAGGGCAGGCGTATTCAGCTGGAATGTTTCGGGCTGCTGAACAACGGGATTGGAATCGTTGTCATCATCGCAGGCCGTGAAACCCAACAAGCCTGCAAGAGCCAATGTTAATATCTTGATATTTTTCATTTCTATCTGTTTTATTGATTAATAACCCTCGTTTTGTTTCAAGTTAGGATTGTTGCTCAAGTCGTTTTCGGGAATACCGAAGATGGACTTAGTGCTGCTGAATTGGGCACCTTCTACAGTGCCGCCCATCCATTCCCATCTGTAGCTTGCCTGTCCGGCATACTTGCCGAAACGAACCAGGTCTATACGGCGACGGCCTTCGAACCAGAATTCCTTGGCCCACTCGTTGCAGATGTCATCCAAAGTGTATGAACTTTGCAGAGGAGCATTGGCGCGTTTACGGAGTTCGTCAATCTTTTCCTTGGCATCGGCGTTGGCCCCGTTAGCGCGGGTAACGGCTTCGGCATAAGTCAAATAAGCCTCAGCTACACGCATCAGCGGGAGGTCGGTGTTTACGAAGTCAATGACTGCATTGGGCTGGCCGTCAGAACGTACATTGCGGAACTTCACGCAGGCAAAACCTGCATCGGCATTGCTTTCGTCCTCGATGACATGGCTGTATCCTTTGCCGTAGAAGAGGGCACGGTCGTCATTGGCTGCAGTGGTCATCTCAGCGATGCTGTTGCTCTGAGGAGCGTTGGAACTGTTGCCGAAGAAGATGTCAAGCAAAGAGCTGCGTACACGTGTACACTTACCCCAGCTACAGTTGGTGCCTGAAGGGATGTCGGCATCCATAGCAGCACTGTAGGTAGAGAGAATCAGGAAGTTCATACCACCATAGCTCTTGGTTGTTACACCGTCGAACAGGGCAGGGAAGATGTTCTCATACTGTGCACCGTTGGTGTTGTTGTCGGCCAAGAAGAGCATCTGATAGGGTGAATATACTTCGCCGGTGCTCGGGTTAGTCGTACCAGTTGTGTGCAGTTTGTAATAGCCGTTCTTGATTACCTTGTCAGCATAGCTTGCTGCATTCTCCCATTGTGCAGTGCCAGTGTAGACCTCTGCGTTCAGGTAGAGACGAGACAACAGATTCCATGCAGCCACCTTGTCTACGCGGCCATAGGTGTTCTGACCGGGGTCGGCCATCACTTCGGCACATTCCTTCAACTCTTTCTCAATATAGGTGAAGTACTGTGAACGGGTGTAGCGTTCAGGAGCTTCGGTAGTCACCATTTCCGTAAAGGCTGCACTGCCGTACATGTCCATTACATAGTAGTAGTTCAGGGCACGGATGAAGCGTACTTCGGCACGTTGCATGGCTGTTTCAGACGTACCATCTTCGGGTACCTGCTCCAGGAAGAAGTTACACAGAGTGATGGTGAAGTAGAGACGGTAGTAGAGACCGTTGGAGAAAGCGGCACTGGCACCATATGTGTTGTGCAGCATTTCCTCGATACCGGTATCGGTGGTCCACACCCAGTGGCCTTCATCGGTGGTCAACTCGTTCAGGTTCCAGGCCATACGGAAGAAGTCGGAACGACCTTCATCCATGTCTTCAATGTCGCCATTGTCAGAAGGACCTGTTTGGCCTGTCAATGCGAAGCTGGCATAGATTTTATTGAAAAGTGCGGCCTTGTCCAGTTCCATTGTCTGCTGCGGATTGATAGGATCCACGTCCAAATCGTTCACACAAGAAGTCATGTTCAGTGTCAACGTCAAGGCTGCAGCCGCTGTCAATGATTTTATGTAATTGAATTTCATATCAGTTCTATGTTTAAATGATTAGAAATTAAGGCTGAGACCGAAGATACCTACGAAAGGACGCGGGTAGATGCTGCCATCATAGCCACCGCTGATTTCAGGGTCAATACCTTTATAGTTAGTAATAGTAAACACGTTTTGTGCAGTCAGGTAGGCACGGCCGCTGATGTTGGCACCAAAGAGCTTGTCGAAGCTGTAACCTACGGTGATGTTGTCACACTTCAGGAACGAAGCGTTCTGGATGAAGTAGTCAGACAAGGCATCGTTGGTGGTTACGTTCAGATAGTTCTTGGCCAATACCATGTCGGGTACGTTGTGCCAAGCCTTACCGGAATAGATACCGGAAACAGACATGTTAGAACGTCCACACTCTACGGCGTTGTATGCGTAGTTGTTCAGGCTGGCGCGCAGAGAGAAGCTGAAGTCCCAGTTCTTGTAGAGCACCTTGGAAGTCAGGCCCATCAATACGTCAGCATCGGCCTTCTTGTAGAAGTAGCGGTCGTTGTCGTTGATGATGCCGTTACCGTCACGGTCTACGAATTCGCCTTGGATAGGCTGACCGTTCTTGTCATATACCTGCTGGAAGGTGTAGAATGCAGAAACAGATTCGCCTTCGGCCCATGCCTTGATACCGTTAGAACCGGAGTCACCCACGGCGATACCACCGTGACGGATGATGTAGCGGTCACCAGTGCTTTCTACCAGTTCGTCAATTTCGTTGGTGTTGTGAGTCAGGTTGAAGCCCAGTTCCCAGCTCAGATCTTTCTGCTGGATGGGACGCCATGTCATGGCAAATTCAAAACCTTGGTTGTGCAGTGAACCGATGTTGCTGGTTACCTTGTTCTTGAAGTTGGTACCTGCAGCCACATATACAGCATTAATCAGGTCTGTAGTCTTGCGATAGTAGTAATCGAAGTTGGCCGTCAAGCGGTTGTTCCAGAACCCCAGGTCAATACCCACGTTATAAGTTGTGGTCTTTTCCCAAGTGAGGTTCTTGTTGTAAGCATCCGGACGGTAAGTAGCACCATCGCCCAAGAGCGGATAGTAAGCACCGTTAGTGTTCGGAGTGTAAGAAGCGAAGTAGGTGTAGTCACCGATACCTTCCTGCTGACCGGTGATACCGTAGCCGGCACGGAACTTGAAGTCAGAAACGGCTTCTACATCACGCAGGAATGCTTCTTCATTCACCTTCCATGCAAAGGCTGCAGAGGGGAACAGACCCCAGCGGTTGTCCTTGTGGAAACGTGAAGAACCGTCTTCACGCAATGTGAAGGTAAACAAGTAGCGGTTCAGCAGGGAGTAGTTTGCACGTCCGAAGAAAGAAACCAGGTAGTTCTCTGTCTTGTAGAGTGTCTTGGTCGGGTCGGAGGGGTTGTAAAGCTCGCCCGGAGTCAGCTCGTGAGTGTCTGCATAAGAACCGGTGTAGTAGTAGTCGCTCTCTTTGTGGAATCTCTGCCACTCATAACCGGCCATAACGTCGAAGTGATGGTTGTCGTTGAAGTCCTTGATGTATTGTGCATACATGTTCAAAGAGAGGTTGTATGTATCCTGAGTGTTCCAGCCATTGCTACCATAATAGTAGTTGTCGCTGTCGAAGCGTGAATAGTGCTTGTTGGACTCACCGGTTGCGATGTCCATACCGGCGTTCATGTGCAAGTGCAAGTCTTCCAGACCGTGGATCTTATAGTCCAGTTCCAGGTTGCCCATCAATACCTTGGATTCACCCTTGTCGCTACGGTTGTTCAGCATACCAACGGGGTTGGCTGTAGCCAGTGTGTTGATGCTCTGTGTCCATGCCGGGTCATTGCGGTTGATGGTCTCTGCCCATTCCCAGTAGCCGTTGAAGTTTGTCTTGTAGAAATCTGTATCACCGTATACGGGCTTGGTGGGGTCCATGGAAGTAGCCGCACCGATGGCACCTGTGTTGGCATAGCTGGTCTTGGAGAACATACCCTTGGCATTGAAGTTCACCTTCAGGTGGTCATCCAGGAAACTCGGTGAAACATTCACGCTGGCAGTGTAACGCTCGAAGCTTGAAGTCTTCAGGATACCCTGTTGGTTAGTGTAACCCAAAGATACGCGGTAAGGCATATTCTTCAAACCTCCGGAAACGGTGATGTTGTGGTCGGTGCTGACAGCAGTGCGGTAGATTTCGTCCTGCCAGTCGGTGTCTGCGAACACGTGATTGCCGTTCTTGTCGGTATAACCCAATGCGGCATATTCGGCACTGGCGAGGAACTCGTCATCGCTGTAACCGTATGTCTTCTGCACCAAATCCATATATTCGCTGGCGTTCAGCACGTCCAGTTTGTTGGTTACGGCACTTACGGAAACGTTACCATTATAAGAAATAGTAGGCTTGGAGTCGCGACGGCCTTTCTTTGTAGTGATGATGATAACGCCGTTAGAAGCGCGGCTACCGTAGATAGCTGTAGCAGAGGCATCTTTCAGCACAGTGAAACTTTCGATGTCGGCAGGATTCACCAAAGCCAACGGGTTGGAAAGACCTTGCACACCATAGCTGTCCATGGCCAAACCGTCAATTACAATCAACGGGTCGTTGGAAGCGTTCAAAGAAGAACCACCACGGATACGGATAGTAGCATAACCGCCCGGTTCACCACCGCCGTTGATTACGCTTACACCAGCAATTTTACCTTGCATCATGTCTTGTGCACTGGTCACCAAACCCTTGTTCATTTCGTCGGGCTTAATGGCCGTTACCGAACCGGTCAAGTCATTTTTCTTGGCTACACCGTAACCGATGACTACCACTTCGTTCAGCAATTCGGTGTCGTCCTTCATCTCCACCGTTACGTTGGGGGCGGCAGCTACTTCCTGAGTCTTGTAGCCGATGAATGAGATGACAAGCGTTGAGCCTTGGGGTACGGTCAACGTGAACTTACCGTCGATGTCGGTAATGGTACCATTCGTGGGATTGCCTTTCTCCACGACATTCGCGCCTATCACTTCACCCAAGGCATCCTTTACGGTTCCTTTCACGGTGATGCTCTGTGCATAAGCGCCAACTGACAAGAATAACCCTAACAATAAGGGAAGAATCGTTTGATAGATTCTAAGATTAACTTGCTTCATGCATCTTAATTTTTAAGTTAACAATAAATTATTTAATGATATTTGGTTATTCATCGTGCATAGCATATCGGGACAAAGATAATGAAATAGCGTCATACCTCTTCATGCCGATGGCAGGAAAAGTTTATGCTAACTTCTGCAAACGATTGCATAAAGTTGTTGCGGCCGGTGTCTCAGCGCAACTTGTTTTTGTGGAAATGGGGTGTCACCTTCAGGTTGAAGTAGAGCATGGAGAGGATGGTGAGGCAGGCACCGAAGAAGTAGGCCTTGTCGAAGGTGCTGACTTCCGCAATGTAGCCGCCGGTGAGCATACCGATGCCGATGCCTACATCCCAAGAGGTGAGGTAGGTGGAGGTGGCAGTGCCGCGCTGGCTGTTGGGTGCCAGATTGACGAACATGGTGTTGTAGGCCGGAAACATGATGCCGAAACCGATGCCAAGCAGCAGGGCTATGCCGAAGAAGATCACGGCGCAGGCTGTCTGGCTCCACTGGATGACATGGATGCAGCCCGAGAGCAGGAAGAAGCTGACCACCACGATGTAGAGGCCGAAGCGGATGAGCTGGGTGGTCTTGCCCTTGTCTACCAGGCGGCCGGAGAAGAGTCGCGACACAGCCATGCCTATGGCCATGAAGGTGAAGAAGAAACCCGTGGGGGCTTGCAGGCCTATCTGACGGGCATACATGGCTACGTAGTTGGTGGTCATGCCATAGGGAATGGAGAGCAGCAGCAGGCTGATACCGGCGGGGATGCCTTTCAGCAGAATGAAGCGGTCTAAGGAGAGGGGCGGACGCTTCACGGCGGGCTTGTAGGGAGTCTTTACACTCCATGCACAGAGCAGGCCCACGAGGCAGGCGCAGAAGGAACAGCCGAAGATGAGGGTGTAGGAGGCACCTGCATCGTGCAGGAAGAGACCTGTCATGGGGCCGATGGACATGGCGGTGTTGTTGGCCAGGCCGTAGTAGCCCAGTCCCTCGCCTCGTCGTGAGGAGGGCATGATGTCTATCACGATGGTGTTGCCGCCCACGGTGACCATGCCGAAGGATAGCCCGTGGAGCACGCGAAACAGGATGAAGAGGGTCAGTGTGCCGGCCAGCAGGTAGCCGCCAAACATGGCGGTGAAGATGAAGTAGGCCAGCAGATAAAGGGGCTTGCGGGCAAAGGTGTCTAACAGGTAGCCCGAGAAGGGACGTATGCCCAGGGCGGCGATGGTGTAGCAGGAGAGCACCAGGCCAATGGTGGTGCTGCCGGCCTTGAACGTCTCTTGCAGGTAGAAGGGCAACACGGGTATCAGCAGCCAAAACCCGAAGAACTGCAGGAAGTTGGCCGCAATGATGAAGCAATAGCCGGGAGTAACAAGACGTTCTTTCACTTTATTTAGTTGATAGTTTCCTTTAGTTGATAATTGATAATTGACAGTTGACAGTTGATGGTTGGGTTGTCAGCTTCTATGCGAGTCTGTATCTAACCGCATCCATCCGCGTTTTAATCCGTGTCATCCGTGCCTAAAACTCATCCACTCGTCAATTATCAATATATCAACTATCAATTATCCTTTAGTATGCCGCCTCAAATTCCTTCAGGAAGCGGGTGTCGTTTTCGGAGAAGAGGCGCAGGTCGTTTACGCGGTACTTCAGGTTGGCGATGCGCTCAATGCCCATGCCCAGGGCGTAGCCGCTGTACACCTTGCTGTCTATGCCGTTCAGCTCCAGTACGTTGGGGTCTACCATGCCACAACCCAGGATTTCCACCCAGCCTGTGTGCTTGCAGAAGGGGCATCCCTTGCCGCCACAGATGTTGCAGCTGATGTCCATCTCGGCACTCGGTTCGGTGAAGGGGAAGTAGGAGGGACGCAGGCGAATCTTGGTCTCTGCGCCGAACATCTCCTGGGCGAAGAGCAGCAGGGCCTGCTTCAGGTCGGTGAATGATACGTTCTTGTCCACGTACAGGGCCTCCACCTGATGGAAGAAGGCGTGTGCGCGGTAGCTGATGGCCTCGTTGCGATAGACACGGCCCGGACAGATGATGCGGATGGGCGGTTGGGTGTTCTCCATCACACGGCTCTGCACGCTGCTGGTGTGGGTGCGCAGGATGATGTTGTGGGACACGTTGTCGGCGTTGTTCTCAATGAAGAAGGTGTCCTGCATGTCGCGTGCCGGATGGTCTTCCGCAAAGTTCATGGACGAGAATACGTGCCAGTCGTCCTCTACTTCCGGTCCGTCGGCAATGTTGAATCCCATGCGGGCAAAGATGTCGATGATTTCGTTCTTCACGATGGAGAGCGGATGGCGTGTGCCCAGGCTTACGGGATAGGCTGAGCGGGTGAGGTCCATCTCTTCGCAACCGTTGTCCTGGCTCTCGAACTGCTCTTTCAGGGCGTTGATTTTCTCCTGGGCTTTGGTCTTCAGTTCGTTCAGCTTCATGCCTACCTCTTTTTTCTGTTCGGCGGGCACGTTGCGGAAGTCGGCCATCAGGCCGTTCACGGCTCCCTTCTTGCTGAGATACTTGATGCGGAGGGCTTCCAGTTCTTCGGCACTTCCGGCGGTCATGGCTTCCACTTCTTGCAGAAGTTGTTCAATTTTTGCTATCATAGTCTTTTCCTTTTATTCCAGAATATCGTAAAAACGGTGCAAAGATAACAAGATTTGAGGAAATGAGCATCTATTCTCCTTTTATTTCTGCATCTTCCGGATCTTCATCCTCTCTCTCGCAGGAAACGTTTGAGCAGAAAAGCCAGGAAGTAAGGGAGGGTGTAGAACTGTCCGTTGAATCCTATGTGTGTCTCTGACAAAGAAATCCATGTATATTCCCCAAAAAGTAAGAAGAAACAGCCATGATGCAGAATCTTGATGTCTATTTGTGACGGAGTGATGACGTTGTAAAGCATTTGCACTAATCTTAAAACATGTGAATCGTCTGCTCAAAATGGTACTCCAGTTGGGCGGAAATTTTTTTCCAGTTGGGGCGGAAATTTTTCCCGGTTGGGGCGGAAAATTTTCATAGTAGAGAAAGCCGTTTTAAGCAGTAATACGCGGTCAGCGTGGGAAATGCTGTAAATGGGCTTGTTAAATAAAGAGAGGCATTGTTTATGACTGTTAAAGGCAGCCTAAAAACAACTTTGCAACTATGTTTTCGGACTACCCCAAATGTTTGCTTGTTTTATCCCGGAAAAAAGAAAGCGACAATCGGTGAAGACCGATTGTCGCTGATGTGTGTCGGAATGAGGCGACTCGAACGCCCGACCCCTACGTCCCGAACGTAGTGCGCTACCAACTGCGCTACATTCCGATACCTTTGCAGGACTTTCTGTGGTGGTGCCACCAGGAATCGAACCGGGGACACAAGGATTTTCAGTCCTTTGCCCTACCAACTGAGCTATGGCACCTTTTGCGTTTGCGGGTGCAAAGATAAGGACTTTTTCTGATACTGCAAGGATTTCGGACAGATTTTTCGTTGGGCTTCGGCTTTTTCATTTTTCGACGGAAAACACAGGCCAGAAAAAGTATCTTAAGATAAATGGCAAAGTATCTTAAGATAAATGCCGATTTATCCTAAGATAAATGGCCAAGTATTCTAAGATGCCTGAAAATGATACTTCGGCCCCTCTTTTCTACACAACTCACATCACAATACACATCTGAACAAAAATGCGTCGTAATGCTAAAAAAAGTTTCTATAAATGAAGCATGTGCGAAAATTTAATTACTTTTGCATTGCGAAAGTAGGCTGCACTCGTTGCAAAAGAGAATAAATTCTCTCTCACTCGTTTGCACTACTTTTGCGCAGAGAAATATGCTTTAACAGAAAAGAATGAATAATTATTCAATGACATACGGCTATTTT
>JAFURM010000017.1 GCA_017471925.1 Bacteroides sp. | reverse complement strand
TTTTTGTTTGCGAAATTATTACTTGTAGAGTTGAGTGACGGTAAGCAAAACACAGCGTATCGATGCAAAAGAATCAGCCGAAGCGAAAGCGAAACGAAGATATGAGAAATTCGCTATATTTGCAATCACAATAGCTTAACATGCATTGTTATTCAGCCTGTTACAGCAACCAGAACAACCGTTCAAAGTCAAAAATCAAAGTAACGAGATAGTAACGAAACTTTGTCATTTCTTGGCTTTTCATTGACATTTGATGGCACTGCAACATCTTGTCAAACACTGTTAAATCGCTAACAGACAACATTCTTTCCCTGTTTCGCACTCACTTTCGTTTCTTTGTTGTATCTTTGCCCATTATTTAAAATCATTAGTATCAAGAAAACAATACCATGCTAACAAAACTCTTCGGTTTCAACCCCAAGGAAACCACCGTACGCACTGAAATCATGGCCGGTATCACGACTTTCCTGACCATGGCCTACATCCTCGCTGTAAACCCTGCCATCCTGAGCGAAACAGGTATGGATAAAGGGGCGTTGTTCACCACCACCGTCATCATGTCGGCACTGCCCACTATCTTCATGGGCCTTTATGCCAAGTTGCCGCTGGCCCTGGCTCCCGGCATGGGGCTGAATGCCTTCTTCGCCTACACCGTCTGCTTGGTCATGGGTTACTCCTGGCAGTTTGCCCTGACGGCCGTCTTCTTGGAGGGCCTGCTCTTCATCCTGCTCACTGTGACCAACCTGCGCGAAAAGATTGTAGACGTGTTGCCCAATGCGCTGAAGAACGCCATCAGTGCGGGTATCGGACTCTACATTGCCTTCATCGGATTGAAGAACGCCGAAATCATCGTGAACAACGATGCCACGTTAGTCAGTCTGGGTAACGTCACCTCCGGTTCGGCTCTGCTGGGTGTCATCGGCATTGTGATGACCTCAGTGTTGCTGGTGAAGAACATCAAGGGCGCACTGCTCATCGGTATTCTGACCACGACGCTCATCGGTATTCCTCTACATGTGACCAACTTCAACGGTGTATTCAGCATACCACCTTCCGTAGAGCCGATATTCCTGCAATTTGAATGGACCAATATCTTCACCAAGGATATGTTTGTCATCGTCTTTACTCTGTTGTTCGTGGACCTGTTTGACTGTATAGGTACCGTCATCGGCGTGACCACCCGTGCCGGTATGGTGAAGGAAGACGGCAAGATTCCCCGCCTGAAAGAGGTGTTCATGGTAGACTCTGTATCGACCGCTGCCGGTGCCGCAATGGGCACCAGCACCGTGGCCGTCTACGTGGAGAGTGCAGCCGGTGTGAACGAAGGCGGACGCAGCGGACTGACCGCCTTCGTGACGGGCATCTGTTTCCTGCTGGCTCTCTTCTTTGCCCCCTTCTTCCTTGCAATACCTGCCGCTGCCACAGCTCCCGTGCTGGTATTGGTGGGACTGATGATGATGAGTTCGGTACTGAAGGTAGAGTTCGACAAGTACTCCGAAGCCATTCCGGCCTTCATCTGCATCATCTTCATGCCCCTCTCCTACAGCATCTCCGACGGTATCGTACTGGGACACCTCGGCTACATCCTCATCAACCTGCTGAGCGGCAACTACAAGAAAGTAACCATAGGCATGTACATCCTTGCAGCCTTCTTCCTGCTGAAGTTCTTACTTTAAAAAACATATGCCACCATGAAGAAAGTATTGAAATTTATCGGTATCCTCCACGTAGTAATCGCGGTATTGCTGTTGGTGATTCCCTTTGCCTTTCAAGGGAAAATAGAGAAAATCGTGAAAGAGGAAGGCAACAAGATGCTGAACGCGCAGTTTGACTTCAAGAGTCTGGACATCAGCCTACTGCGTCGTTTCCCGTCGGCCTCCATCACCCTGAACGATTTCTGGCTGAAGGGAGTAGGTGACTTTGAGAACGACACGCTGGTACAGGCCGGTGAGCTGACGGCAGCCATCAACCTGATGTCACTCTTCGGCAACAGCGGCTACGACATCCAGAAAATCATCGTCAACGATACACGCCTCCATGCCATCGTACTGGAAGACGGACGCCCCAATTGGGACGTGATGAAAGCCACAGCCGAGACCGAAGAGGCCCTGAACGAGGAGACGGACGAAGAGGCCGCAGTCTTCCGCATCCAGCTCCAGCAACTCTCGGTGGACCATCTGACCCTGATTTATGACGACCGTCAGGCGGGGATGTATGCCCGGATTGATGACCTGGAAGCCGGCTGTTCAGGCGACTTCGGCAACGAGCACACTACCCTTAGCCTGGACGCCCATACACCCGGTCTGACCTTCCGCATGGGAGGCGTTCCCTTCCTGAGCAATGCGGCCATCTCTGCCGACATGGACGTAGACGCAGACTTCACCACCAACAAGTTCACCCTGAAAGAGAATACGCTCTCCCTGAATGCCATCCGGGCCACCATAGACGGATGGGTAGCCATGACGGAGAAGGGCATGGACATGGACATCAAGCTGAACAGCAATGAGATAGGCTTCAAAGAAATTCTCTCGCTCGTACCGGCCATCTACACGCAGGACTTTGACGGGCTGAAGACCGATGGCACAGCTACCCTGAACGCCTTTGCCCAGGGCAGCCTGCAGGGCGACAGCATCATGCCACGTTTTGACGTGACTCTGGACGTAAAGAACGGTATGTTCCGTTACCCTGCCTTACCGGCCGGTGTGGAGGGTATCAACATCTCGGCCAACGTGCAGAATCCCGGTGGAAGTCTGGATGCCACGACGGTCAGCGTGAATCCTTTCGGCTTCGTACTGGCAGGCAATCCCTTCAGCATGACGGCAGAAGTAAAGACTCCCATGAGCGACCTGGACTTCAGTGCCACAGCCAAAGGCAAGTTGGATTTGGGAAAGGTCAAGGAGGTATATCCGTTGGAAGGCATGGACCTGAACGGCGTCATCAATGCCGACATGAGCATGGCCGGACGGATGTCCTACGTGGAGAAGGAACAGTTTGACCGCATCCAGGCCAACGGCAGCATCAACCTGAGCAACATGAAGGTGGCCATGAGCGACATGCCCGACGTGGAAATCCAACGCTCCACCTTCAGTTTCACTCCCCGCTACCTCAACCTGAGCGAGACCACCGTGAATATCGGACAGAACGACATGACCGTAGACAGCCGCTTTGAGAACTACCTGGCCTACCTCTTCAAGGGCAACACCCTGAAAGGTACACTCAACATAGCCAGCAACCACATGAACCTGAGCGACTTCATGAGCAGCGACACTACCGCTGTGGCAACGACCGATACTGTGGCTCCCCTGGGTGTCATCCAGGTACCCGACAACATTGACTTCCGCATGCAGGCCAACATGAAGGAGGTACTTTTCGACCAGATGAAGTTCACCGACCTGAAGGGTCTGCTCATCGTGAAGGAGAGCAAGGTGGACATGCAGAACCTCTCGCTGAACACCATGGGTGGCAGCGTGGTGGTGAACGGTTCCTATGCCACGCCCAAAGAGGCTTCACCCCGTTTGGATGCCGGATTCAGCCTGAAGGAAATCAGCTTTGCCGAGGCCTACCACGACCTGAACATGGTGCAGCAACTGGCTCCCATCTTCTCAGGACTGAAAGGAAACTTCTCGGGCAGCATGAAGCTCAACACCCTGCTGGACCAAGAAATGAGCCCCATTGTCTCCAGCCTCTCCGGCAGCGGTAGTCTCTCCACCAAGGATCTCAGCCTGAGCGATGTGGAATGCATCCAACAGATTGCAGACATCACCGGCAAGTCGTCATTGAAGGAGACCAAGGTGAAAGACCTGAACATCGACTTCACCATTGCCGACGGACGGGTGAACACCAAGCCTTTCGACCTGAAGATGGGCGACTGCACCATGAACCTCTCCGGTTCTACAGGACTGGACCAAAGCATTGACTACACCGGCAAGATTACCCTGCCGGCAACAGCAGGCAACCTTTCCAAGCTGGGCACTGTAGACATGAAGATTGGAGGTAACTTCACCTCGCCCAAGGTGAGCATCGACATGGAGAACCTGGCCAAGAAGGCAGCCGAACAGGCCCTGCAAGGATTGGGTGAGAAACTGTTGGGCGGTTCTTCCGAAGCTTCGGACTCGACAGCCACTTCCGACAAGAAGACGAATGTCCTGAACAAGGCACTGGACCTGTTCAAGAAGAAGAAATAGCGCAGACTTAAAGTACAATAGCACGGATTTCCTCGTTTTAATAGCGTTTTCTTCACTTTGATTTTTGTGCGAAGTCCTATTGTTCACGAGTCTTTACGACAATACATTGTAGTAATCGTCACATATTTTGCACCGTTCTTAATATCTCAAATATAGGCGGATAAAAAAAGAGCCTCCTTCATCAGGAAGCTCTTTTTTTATCGTTATGTAGAAATAATGGATTATTCTTCAACAGCAGCCTGCGCGGCGGCGAGGCGTGCGATGGGCACACGGAACGGAGAGCAAGATACATAGTTCAAGCCTACCTTGTGGCAGAACTTGACTGATGAAGGCTCACCACCGTGCTCACCACAGATACCGCACTTCAGGTCGGGACGTACGGAACGACCTTTTTCTACTGCCATCTGTACGAGCTGACCAACACCGTTCTGGTCGAGTACCTGGAAGGGGTCTACCTTCAGAATCTTCTTCTCGAGGTATACGGGAAGGAAGCTGGCGATGTCGTCGCGAGAGTAGCCGAACGTCATCTGAGTCAAGTCGTTTGTACCGAATGAGAAGTATTCTGCACGACTGGCGATGCGGTTGGCAGTAAGGGCAGCACGCGGAATTTCAATCATAGTACCTACCTTGAACTCTATTTCGCAACCTTCTTCTGCGAAGAGAGCAGCAGCTGTGTCGCGGATAACCTTCTCCTGAGCTTCGAACTCGTAGAGGATACCGGTAAGGGGAACCATGATTTCAGGATGCGGATCTCCACCCTCTTTCTTCAGCTGGATGGCAGCACCGAGGATGGCACGTGTCTGCATCTCTGTGATTTCGGGATATGTGTTACCCAAGCGGCAGCCACGGTGACCCAACATCGGGTTGGCTTCGCAAAGGCTTTCTACACGTTGCTTGATGTACTCTACAGTTACGCCCATAGCCTGTGCCATCTCTTCCTGACCCTTCAGATCGTGGGGAACGAACTCGTGCAAAGGCGGGTCGAGCAGACGTACATTCACCGGACAACCGTCCATAGCCTTGAAGATGCCATAGAAGTCGGCCTTCTGATAAGGCAGCAACTTGGCAAGAGCTTTCTTGCGGCCTTCGGCATCCTGAGACAGAATCATCTCGCGCATGGCAACAATCTTTTCCGCTTCGAAGAACATGTGCTCTGTACGGCAGAGACCGATACCTACTGCACCGAAGTTACGGGCTACCTGTGCATCGTGCGGAGTGTCGGCATTGGTGCGAACCACCAACTTGGTATATTTGTTGCAGAGGTTCATCAGGTCGGCAAAGTCACCTGATACTTCAGCAGCCTTGGTTTCTACCTTACCGTTGTAAACCACACCGGTAGTACCGTTCAATGAGATGAAATCGCCTTCTTTCAACTTCACGCCGTCTACCTCTACGGTACGAGCCTTGTAGTCGATGTTCAGGGCACCTGCACCGGATACGCAGCACTTACCCATACCACGAGCCACAACGGCAGCGTGAGAGGTCATACCACCACGAGCAGTCAGGATACCTTCGGCTACAGCCATACCGGCAAGGTCTTCGGGAGAAGTCTCGATACGAACCATCACCACCTTCTTACCGTCTTCTGCCCACTTGGCAGCATCGTCGGCAAAAAATACGATTTGGCCGCAAGCAGCACCCGGAGAAGCGGGAAGACCGCGAGTCAACATCTTGGCACCTGCCAAGGCTTTCTTGTCGAATACGGGGTGCAGCAACTCGTCGAGCTTGTTGGGTTCGCAACGCTTCAAGGCAGTCTTTTCATCGATAATGCCTTGACGAAGCATATCCATGGCAATCTTCACCATGGCAGCACCGGTGCGCTTACCATTACGAGTCTGGAGGAACCACAACTTGCCTTCCTGCACGGTGAACTCCATGTCCTGCATATCCTTGTAGTGATTTTCGAGCTTGGTCTGGAGAGCATCCAGTTCGGCATAGATTTCGGGCATAGCCTCTTCCATAGAAGGATACTTGGCTACGCGCTCTTCTTCGCTGATGCCTGCACGTTCTGCCCAACGCTGAGAACCGATCTTGGTGATCTGTTGCGGAGTACGGATACCGGCCACCACGTCTTCACCCTGAGCATTGATGAGGTATTCACCGTTGAAGAGGTCTTCACCATTACCGGCATCGCGGCTGAAGCAAACACCTGTTGCAGAGGTATCGCCCATGTTACCGAATACCATAGCCTGAACATTGACAGCTGTACCCCACTCTGCCGGTATGCCTTCCATCTTACGATAAAGGATGGCGCGCTCGTTCATCCAGCTGTCGAACACAGCACAGATGGCACCCCACAACTGTTCGTAAGCGTCTGTCGGGAAGTCCTTGCCCGTCTGCTCCTTCACGGCAGCCTTGAACTTCTTCACGAGTTCCTTCAGGTCTTCCACTTCCAGTTCGTTGTCCAGCTTCACGCCCTTGGCCTTCTTCACCTCTTCGATGATAGCCTCAAACGGGTCGATATCTTCCTTGTTCACCGGCTTCATGCCCAACACCACGTCGCCATACATCTGCACGAAACGGCGGTAGGAGTCCCATGCAAAGCGAGGACGGTTAGTCTTGCGAATCAAACCTTCCACCACTTCGTCGTTCAAGCCCAGGTTCAGGATGGTGTCCATCATACCCGGCATGGAGGCACGGGCACCGGAACGTACGGAAACCAACAAGGGGTTTTCCACATCACCGAACTTGGAGTTCATCAGTTGTTCAATGTTGGCCACTGCTTTCAATACATCGTCTTTCAAGATAGCAACGACCTTATCCTTGCCTTCTGCAAAATATTCGTTGCACACGTCTGTCGTGATGGTGAAGCCCGGAGGTACGGGTACACCGATTAGATTCATTTCAGCGAGGTTGGCACCCTTACCTCCCAAGAGGTTTCTCATGTCGGCCTTTCCCTCCGCTTTTCCGTTACCAAAGGTATAAACTCTTTTCTTATCCATAATAGAACATTTAAAGTTTTTAGGATTGATACTTTGTTTTTCTGCTCGCAAAGCTAAGGATATTTCGGTGACTATAAAACTTTTCTCGCAAAAAGTTTCTGTAAAATTGTAATTTCCACATAGCAATCTTGAATATTTCACCCGTGGCAGATGTTTTCTGAAAAAAATAACTACTTTTGCAGCAAATTCATTAGATTTGGAATAAAAGTGGCAAGAAAAAGAAAAGAACTTCCTCTGTTGGAAAAGGTGGAAATAACGGATGTGGCAGCCGAAGGCAAAGCCATTGCAAGGGTGAATGACCTGGTGGTTTTCGTGCCCTACGTAGTACCTGGAGACGTGGTAGACCTGCAGATAAAGCGCAAGAAGCATCATTATGCCGAGGCCGAGGCCGTACATTTCCACACCTATTCCCCCCAACGGGCAGTGCCCTTCTGCCAGCACTATGGCGTGTGTGGCGGATGCAAATGGCAGGTACTCCCCTACTCCGAACAAATCAAGTATAAACAGAAACAGGTGGTGGACAACCTGACACGCATCGGCAAGATACCCCTCCCCGAAATATCCCCCATCCTGGGGTCGGCCAAGACTGAATGTTACCGCAACAAACTGGAGTTCACCTTCAGCAACAAGCGATGGCTCACGCAGGAAGAGGTGCTGCAGGAGGTGGTGTATGACCAGATGAACGCCGTGGGCTTCCACATCCCCAATGCCTTCGACAAGGTGCTGGCCATTGAAAAGTGCTGGCTACAGGACGACATCTGTAACCGCATACGCAACGACGTGCGCGACTATGCCTATGCCCACAACTTCTCCTTCATCAACCTGCGCAACCACGAAGGCATGTTGCGCAACATGATTGTGCGCACCTCTACCACAGGTGAACTGATGGTGATTCTCGTGGCCAAGATTGAGGCCGAGGAAGAACTGGACAAGTTCAAGGAGCTGCTGCAGCACGTGGCGGACACCTTCCCCGAAATCACTTCACTGCTCTATATAATAAATAATAAGGTGAACGATACCATCACCGACCTGGATGTCTACACCTTCAAGGGCAACGACCATATCTTTGAGGAGATGGAGGGACTGCGTTTCAAGGTGGGACCCAAATCCTTCTATCAGACCAACTCCACACAGGCTTATGAGCTCTACAAGGTGGCACGACGCTTTGCCGGACTGACCGGCAAGGAACTCGTCTATGACCTCTATACCGGCACGGGCACCATAGCCAACTTCGTGGCACGGCAGGCCCGACAAGTCATCGGCATTGAATATGTACCCGAAGCCATTGAGGATGCCAAGGTGAACTCGACCATCAACGGCATCGACAATACCCTCTTCTTTGCCGGCGACATGAAGGACATGCTGACGCAAGACTTCATCAACCAATATGGCCGTCCTGACGTCATCATCACCGACCCTCCACGGGCCGGCATGCACCAGGATGTCATCGATGTCATCCTCTTCGCCGAACCCAAGCGCATCGTCTACGTCAGCTGCAACCCCGCCACACAGGCACGTGACCTGCAACTACTTGACGGGAAGTATGCCGTAAAGGCCGTACAACCGGTAGACATGTTCCCCCACACCCACCACGTGGAAAACGTTGTGTTGCTGGAGTTGAAAGACGAACCCGAAAAATGAGAAGAGCCGTATGGGAAAGTTTTTAGCCAAAGCACAGATGCAATACACGGATTATACCGTGAGAGAGCCGATGGAGCTGATGCAGTTTCTCGCTGCACGTATGCCCGATGCCAGTCGCACCAAACTGAAGACCTTGCTGAGCAAGCGGGTGGTATTCGTGGATAATGTCATCGTCACCAGGCATGACTACCCGCTGACACCCGGCATGAAGGTGCAAATCAGTCGTGACAAAGGCGGCAAGCGGGAGTTCCACAACCGCCTGCTGAAGATTGTCTACGAAGATGCCTACCTCATCGTTGTGGAGAAACAGGAAGGCCTGCTCTCCGTCAGCACCGAGCGGCAGAAAGAGCGTACGGCCGTGAGTATACTGAACGAATACGTCAAACGCTCGGGACGCAACAACCGAGTCTATGTGGTGCATCGCCTGGACAGGGACACTTCGGGCCTCATGATGTTCGCCAAAGACGAGAAGACCCAGCACACCCTGCGTGACCACTGGCACGACATTGTCTTCGACCGCCGCTATGTGGCCGTAGTGGCCGGCGAAATGGAGCGGAACGCCGGACAGGTGCGTTCCTGGCTTACCGATTGCAAGCTATATGTCTACTCCAGCCCCACTGACGACGGCGGCAAGGAGGCCATCACCCACTACTGCACCATCAAGCGTGCCAACGGATTCTCCCTCATGGAACTTGTCCTGGAGACCGGGCGCAAGAACCAGATACGTGTACACATGCAGGACTTGGGACACCCCATCATCGGTGACGGACGTTATGGCTTCGAGGAGGTGAATCCCCTGGGTCGATTGGCGCTGCACGCCTTCAAACTCTGCTTCTACCACCCCGTCACCAAGCAGGAGATGCACTTTGAGACTCCCTATCCCCCGGAGTTCAAAAAACTGTTTGTCAATTCATCACACTAACTAAAATCATATCACATGAAAACATCATTCAAGACTTTGGCCCTCCTCCTTGGTATGGCCGCGTTCATGCCCCTGAATGCCCAGGAGCGGGACGACAGCAGATACCTGGAAGGCGCCGTACCCGAAGTGGACGGCAAGGTTCTGTTCACCAAGGAATTCAGTATTCCCGGCATGAGCAAGGAAGAGATTTATGACCGTTCTAAGGAGTGGTTGGAAATGCGTATGGAGCAAAACGAGAACACCAGCCGCATCGTTTACGAACAGGCCGAAGAGGGTCTCATGGTAGGTCTGGGCCAGGAGTGGGTGGTATTCAGTTCATCGGCTCTCTCACTGGATCGTACCATGATGAGCTACCAACTCACACTGGATTGCCAAACCGAGAAGTGCGTCATGACACTGGGAAAAATCCGTTACAACTATCGCGACGGAAAAGAGAAATACACAGCCGAAGAGTGGATTGTGGACAAATATGCCTTGAACAAGGCCAAGACCAAGTTGGTAAGAGGATTGGCCAAGTGGAGACGCAAGACCGTAGACTTCAACGACCAGCTGGCCAAGGAACTGGCCACGGCATTGAGTGCCAACCGCAGTGACCGACAGGCCCAGCAGACAGCAGCCGCACAGCCTGCCACACCGGCAGCACAAGGCGAACAGGTCATCGTGATACGTCCGCAAGGTGAAGTGCTGGAGGTGAAGCCTCAGGCACCTGCTGTTACTGTCTCCACTCCCACCGTGCAACCTGTTCCCTCCACTGCACAACCCGTTGCGACACCTGTTGTGACACAGCCTGCCGCCACGACGCCTGCCAACAGCTATCAGGAGATTGCCCCCGAGCAACTCACCCCCGACCTCATCCAAATGGGAAGCGGAAAGCTTGTCATCGTGATTGGCACCGATGCCTTCAACATGACCATGATGACGGCCAATGCCGGCGGTTCATTGGGCAAGATGGGCGGCAAGAGCGTTGTCTTTGTCATGCTCTCACCCGACCAGCCTTACGAACAGATGGACAAGGCCGAGACCTATACCGTGAGATTCCATCCCGGCGGACAAGAGCAACCCTCGCTCATCATGGAGTGCAAACGGCAGCCCTCACAGACACCGCTGGAAGGACAGCCGCGCATGTACATCGGTGAAATCCTGAAGGCCAAGCAACTGCAGAAGTAAGGTCCTCCTATCGGCCTATCTCCTTCATCTCCCCGGAGCGGGCCACACGGATATCTTTCATACCCTCCACCTCCTTGGCTGCAAAGTCTGTTACATTGCGCAGCACGAAACGAGGAGCTTCTGGAGACTTGTCGGCCATAACGCTGTGAAAACGGATACCCTCCACATTCATCAGCGTTATGGCCGGTCTTGTATCCTCTTCCATGTACTCCAGGCGTACATTGCTTACCCTCAGCCCCTTGGCATGGTTTACGAAGAGTCCGTAAGCCGGCAGGATGCCCATGGTAGAAGGTTCGGGATAGTCCTTCTCCCGGTCAGGAACATCATAGGGAGAACGCGGTGCGTTAGGCTCCTTACGGGTGAAGAAGTTGTTGATGAGTTCTTTCGGTTGGTTGGCCGCATCCTCCATGGAGAGTCCGCCCTTGTATTGGATATGTATGTTCTGCAGGGTGACATCCTCAATGGGATGTCCGGGTATGCCGGCAATGAGCGAGGCATAGCGGCAGTCGGCATTTTTCACCACTACGTCCGAAATAAGAATCCGCCTGACTTTGGCTACCGGTGTGCTCTCCTTGGGTCCTCGGGCACGGTTGCCCAAACGGATGTAGAGGGGAGCATTCTGAATGTCGCGCATGGCGATATTGCTGATGGTAACATCTTCAATGATACCCCCATCCACACTCTCTAAAGCCAATCCCCGGCAGCGGTCAAAGACACAGTTGCTGATGGTGATGTTCTTGAATCCTCCGTTGCTCTCAGTACCCAACTTGATACGTCCAGTCGGTCCGTCCTGGTCGGGTGCCTTCGGTATGGTACGTCCGAAAGTACCGTCCAACAGTGTGCCGGGGTCATAGCCGGACACCTGACAGTTGGTGATGGTGACATTCTCGCACGGCTTGGCATACCCCAGGGCATAGGAACTCTTCAGTACGATGGCATCGTCGTTCAGGGTGTTCACCAAGCAGTTGGAGACGCGCACATTGGTGCAGCAGTCAATGTCGAAAGCATCACGGTTGGTGTCCACCCGCAGGTTGTCTATTGTCAGATTGTCCACTCCTGTAAGCAACAGGGCAAAATGTCCGCACTGCAGCATGCTGATGTCACGTATGGTAACGTTGCGACACTCTTTCAGGGCAACCGCCTTGTTGGCTGCATTTACTCCACTGTTGCGTCCCAATCCCCTGTTCAGTCCCTCACTTCCATCGATAAGTCCATGCCCGCAGATGACCACATCGTTCAGGCCGATGCCCCAAATCAGGGAGTTCTTCCAGTGGCTATGTCCGAAGTCCTGATAGCGGTCGTGCGGATTCTCCTCGGCAGGGTCATACCCTTCTTCTTCCGTAGGTATCGCCGCCTTCAGTGTGGCCCCATTGTCCAACTGGAGCGTGATGTGGCTTTGCAGGCGGATAGAGTAGCACGCATAGGTGCCGGCCGGGAAGAATACAGTACCGCCTCCCTGCCGTGCCGCCTCTTCTATAGCCTCGTTCACAGCCCGGCTGTCTACACTCACACCATCGCCCTTGGCTCCAAAATCCTTCACGTTATACACTCCCCTGTTCTGTGCCCAAGCACCCGTCAGGACAATACATCCCATAATAATCGTCAGTAAAAATCGCATATTTCCTTGTTTTTGTTAACCGTTTGATTGCCTAAAGATAGGTATATTTGGGCAAACTGCAAACTGGTTCTTGGTTTTAGAGTTTGTTTTTAATTTATTCAGCCTTTTTATGAGGAGTCTTTTCGAGATATTTTGGTTGTTCTTTTAGGAGCTAAAGAGTTTTTTATCCGCATTATCCTTATCTTTGCAGCCGACAAATGTAAAAGATAAAAGCGCCGACATACAATGACAAAGCATTTCCCCACAGCCCGACAATGTGGCGGCTGGCTGGCACTCAGTCCCTTGGCCGTCTTCCTGTGTCTCTATCTGGTCACCTCTCTCGTTCTGAACGATTTCTACAAGATGCCCATATCGGTAGCCTTTCTGGCCGCCTCCTGCTATGCCATCGCTACCATGCGCAAAGTCCCTTTAGAGACCCGCATAGCACGCTTCTCCATGGGTGCCGGCAACAAGAACCTGCTGCTCATGGTATGGATATTCATCCTGGCCGGGGCTTTTGCCAAGAGTGCGGAAGCCATGGGAGCCATAGACGCAACGGTCAACATGACGCTCTGCATCCTGCCCGACAACCTGTTGCTGGCCGGCATCTTCATCGCCTCCTGCTTCATCTCACTCTCCATCGGAACCAGCGTGGGCACTATTGTTGCCCTGACGCCTGTAGCCGTAGGCCTGGCCGAGAAGACCGGTTTCGACACAGCCTTCATCACAGCCATTGTGGTGGGCGGCTCTTTCTTCGGTGACAATCTCTCGTTCATCTCCGACACCACCATAGCCGCCACCAAGACCCAGGACTGCGACATGAAGGACAAGTTCAGAGTCAACTTGCGCATTGTTCTTCCGGCTGCCCTCATCGTTCTGTGCATCTATGTCCTGCAGGGTTTCTCGCTTTCGGCATCCCCCCAGGTGGAACGGATTGAATGGCTGAAAGTACTTCCCTACCTCATTGTGCTGGTCACCGCCATATCCGGCATGAACGTGACGCTCGTCCTGCTCATCGGACTTGCCGCCACGGGAATAGTGGGAGCCGTCACCGGCATCGGCTTTTTCCAATGGATAGGTGCCATGGGCAACGGCATCACGGGGATGGGCGAACTGATTATCATCACCATGCTGGCCGGAGGTATGCTGGAAATCATCCGCCACAACGGTGGCATAGACTTCATCATCGGCCTGCTGACCCGCCGTGTCAGCGGGAAGCGGGGAGCAGAGTTGAGCATCGCTGCCCTTGTAAGTATCGCCAACCTCTGTACGGCCAACAATACCATCGCCATCATCACCACCGGACATATCGCACGGGGCATTGCCATGAAGTTCCATCTGGACAAACGAAAGGTGTCCAGCATCCTGGACACCTTTTCATGCTTGATACAGGGCATCATCCCCTATGGTGCACAAATGCTGATTGCCGCCAACCTGGCCGGTATCTCTCCGCTGAGCATCATCAGCCACCTCTATTATCCTTTCTGTATGGGCATCTGTGCCCTGCTGGCCATTCTGTTCAGATATCCCAGGAAGTATTCATGAACGAAGATTAGCCGGGAGTTCTTTTCAGTACCTGTTTGGCAATCACTTCCTGAAGTCGAACATCAGGTTCAGGTGTAATCCTTCGTCCCCTTTCTTGATACGGATGTTGCCCGACTGGCTGTTGGGTCCCTGCTGCTCGATGGGTTTGAAGGAGCAGATGGCAGGAATGTCCAGCAGGAAAGAGAGGTCTCCTTCCGGAAATGCGGGCATGGTAGCCTTTCCGTTGGCACGTCCTGCCGGTTCTTCGGGAGTGAAGATGTGGTAGAAGATGCCGTCGTTGCGTGAGTAGACGGTGAAGGGAGCCGTAGGACTCTCTATCGTGGCCCAATACATATTGGCATGATAGCCCTTGAACTCGGGATAAATCAGGTTTTCAAAGCTCTCACCCGTAATGGTATTGTTGTATGCCTTCTGCCAGATACCGTAGTCGGTACCGGCTATGCGGTTCTTCCATACGCGGTAAGGGCCTCGTCCCATCCACTTCAGTCCACTGCAGGAGGCCTCCGGATAGGAGAAGGAGAAGCCCAGGTTCTTCACCTGCGTATCCATGAAGGCATCATCGAAGCCTCCACCGCCCGATGCACGGTTCAGCAGGATGGCATCCATATAGAGCAGTCCCTGTTCGGTGAGTCTCCACACAATGGAATCGGCCGCACCTTTATATTTGGCGCAATAGATTGCATCGCCCCCCTCCTGACGCACATAGCTCAGTTCTGGCTCATAGCGCATCTTCATGCCTACAGCTACGGGACCATTCTTGAAAGGCAGTTCCTCTCCGCCGGCCATAACCTTACGGATAATGCCGGTAGCCGCGTCAAACTCTACACTCACCTTTTCGCTCGTCAGCCACACACTGCCGTCACGCTCCGTGGCAGTGGCCGATGGCAGCAATTGCAACGTCTGAGGTGTTTCGGCCAGTTTCTGTTCAAAGTATTGGCGGGCCAATTTGATGGGGAAGGTCCAGGTGTTCATGCAGTGGCCCTCCTTGTCGAAGGCATCCAGCTGCAGCACGTCACCTTCGCGGAAGTTTTCAGGCAGGGCAAAGCGTGCACGTCCCGTCTCTCCGGGGGCTATGGCAGGCAGGGTCACAGCACCCTGGGCAATGGTGGTCTGCACAGCACCGTTCTTCAGCGGGGTGTCACAGGTATGGACACGATAGGTCATGCGACAGTCCTTCAGATTGGTGAAGAGGTATTCGTTGGTCAGCAGGAAGCTGCCGTCAAAGTGGGAGGTGATGAGCAGGGGCTTCAACTGGATGGGCGACCACTGTGCCCGGATAGCATAGAAGCTGCCCTCCTTTTCGCGTCGGGGACCCACTACACCATCAGGGGCATTGGATTTGTCGGAGTCCAGGATACCTCCCTTGTCAGTGCGCTTGGGCGCTTCGTCACAGTAGACCCAGATGAATCCTCCGGCAAACATGGGATGCGTCAGCCAGCGATCCCAGAAGTCGCGCATGCCGGCACCACCGCCTTGGTCATACATGGCATGCATGAACTCCGTAGGCATGAACACCTTGTAACCGTTGGTAAAGCGTGCCACACCCGTCAGGTAGGCAGGATAGTGATGGGTGTCCAGGTCGTTGAAATCGGCCCAGGGGTGTACCATGTGACGCTTCTGCAACTTGTCATGACGGGCAAAGAGGTGATCCAGTTCCTCGTTCCATCCACCCTCGTTGCCATGACTCCAGATGACAATGCAGGGATGGTTCACGTCGCGTTCTATCATCTCTTTGATGAGTCCGGGACCTACCTGGGAATCATATCCGTTCTGCCAGCCGGCCAGTTCGTCCATGTAGACGATGCCGAGCGAGTCACACATATCCAGGAAATGCTCATCGGGCGGATAGTGGGAACGCACAGCGTTCATGTTCATCTCCTTGATGAGCAGGGCATCCTGCCGGCTCAGGGCAGCACTCGTGGCACGTCCGCCGTCAGGTGAGAAAGAGTGACGGTTGATGCCTTTCACGATGAGTTTAGTGCCGTTCAGGTAGAGACCGTCCTGCGGGAAGAACTCCACGGTACGGAAACCCACGCGTGTTTCACGTGCCTGTACCAGGTTGCCCTTGGCATCCTTCAGTTCCAGGCGTGCCACGTAAAGTTGGGGATGTTCCGTATCCCAAGGCTTGATTCCCTGCCATTGGATCTCCATCAGCTGTTCCTCTTTAGGATTGGCTATACGCTTTTCCACAAGGGTGCTGCCTTGGGCCGTCAGCATGGACTCGCCACTTTTCAGGTCTCTGAGCGAGAGGGCCAGGCTATAGCCCTGCTCTTCGCCCTCCATCTCCACCAAGGCACGCAACTTTCCTTCCTGATTGGCATCGAGCACAAAGTGGCGCATGTGAGTCTGGGGCACCACCTCCAACCACACGGGACGATAGATGCCACCAAAGAGCCACCAGTCGGCCTTGCGTTCGGCTGCGTTGATGGAGCGGTTGGCCGACTCCTTGGCCACCTTCACCTCCAGGGTATTCTTCTTGCCCGGCTTCAGCAGGTCGGTGATGTCATAGTTGAAACGGTAGAATCCGCCCTGATGCATCGGGCCTGCACTCTGTCCGTTGATGCTCACTTCCACGTCGGTCATCACGCCATCGAAGACAATCTTCACACGCTTGCCGTTCCATTCCTGCGGCACACTGAACTTATGACGGTAGATACCCGTCTCGTCGCTGGGTTTCTCACCGGGCACCTTATACCAGCGCCCGTAGGTATAAGCACCGAAGCCTTGCAACTCCCAGTTGCAGGGCACTTCAATCTTTTTCCACTTACCGCTGTTCATGCCGTCCGAGCACTTGAACTCCCACGTGCGGGTGTCGTCAATGCCAGTACCCGAAAGATAGATGCGTTCGGGATGGGGCGCTTGTGCCTGCAAGGCCGATGCCGCCATCAGGCAGGCCACGGCCATCAGCCAACTGATGCACTTTTTCTTCATACTTGTCTTGGTTTTATTCGTTGTTTAAACTTTTTCGGCAAAGTTACCCAACTTCCACCTGCCACACTACGTGTAATCGTACAGAAGCATGTAAAATTCATGCAGTGAAGGGGTATCACGAGGCCGGCTATAGGAATCACTTCAGATATTCCCATCGCCGGGCCCAGTCATCAAGCACCTCCTCGCGCCATCGGGAGACACTCTTGGCTCCCTGCCATTTGCCTTCATAGAGCAGAGTGTCACCCCGGTCGGTATGCCATTGACAGCCCAAAGCATAGCCTTCGGAGGTCTCCTTTCCCGGCCAGACACTGCTGATGACGATGCTGCCGCTGCAGCCGTCCAATGCCGGAATATCCGAAGAGAGGGTATAGGTTAAAGTGGCAGGAGCCTTGGCGGCATATCTCACTCCGTAAATTCCATCGCCCAGATAATGCCCCGGCCATTCCTGCTTGTCAATGCAGAAGGTAAAGCAAGGGGTACCGGACTCCAGATCCGTGCAAGGACCGGACAGGCGATACTCGATGATGGAGTAGACAGCCACTGTATCCTGCAATGTAGTGTGACGTTCAAAGAGGGTTCGCGGACTATGGGTTATCCTTTCGAAACTGCCACCCCACGACTCTCCTTCGGGATAATCAGGTTCTCCGTGCAACAGATAGAGCAGAGAGGGGGTGTCTCCCATCTTCACGACTCCCTTGTAGTAATCAATGAAATCCTCTCCCAAATGACCCGCACCGGCAATGCACTCGTCATAGTACAATGCATGATGTCGCTCCTGCCTTTTGCCGTCGCTGATAAAGCCGCGGTAGGAGGCATTGTTCTCTATCATCCACAGATTGGGGAAGTTGGCGGCAATGTAGTGGTAGCTGTTTACGCACCATTTCTTGTTGGGACCGCCAATCCAGTAGACACGGATGCGCGGAGCAATATCGGGAGCATCATGCAGGGCTTGTGCCAGGTCTTCCAGGCCACCCCACACCAATACCCACAAAGGACGGTCACTCTCCTTCCGTGCACACTGCACAATCCATTCGGAACCTTCCGTTGCTCCCTGCGGACCAAGGAAAGGAAAGTTACCATGCCTTCCCTGCTTGCACAAGGGGCGCAATACGTCGGGAGGTGTCAGTCCCTCAATGTGTCGGCTCAGTTTGGGATAGTCCTTTTCATAGAGGTCAATCATTCGCAGAATCTCTTCCTTGGAACCGTTGCCAAAGGAAGGGGAAGAGACCAGTCCTTCAATCTCCAGCCGGTCACTGTACATCAGCAGATGGGCCATCGACTGGTTGTCATCGGGATCTGTACCTCCGATGTCTGTGCTTATCAATACACGCGGTTTACACTGATTATCTTCCTTAGTGCTGCACGCGCCCCAAGCGATGGCGCATGTCAGGAGCAATAGTAACGTTGGTGTCTTCATGGTAGTGTTTCCTTTATCCAATATAGTTATGGCCACAAAGATAATAATATTCAAAACAAACTCCTCTAAGAAGCTGTTCTAAATTCCGTGCGACAAAAAAAGAGGGAGCCTCCCTGCCTTTCGGCGGAAAGCTCCCTGAGGAAAGAAAAAAGACGGCGGCTACCTACTCTCCCACTGTTACGCAGTACCATCGGCGTGGTCGGGCTTAACTTCTCTGTTCGGAATGGG
>JAFURM010000016.1 GCA_017471925.1 Bacteroides sp. | reverse complement strand
TGTATATCTTGCGGATATGCTCGTAGCCCTGGCCGCGACGGATATACTCGGTCACCAGCTTGGAGACACCGAACAGCATGCGCTGGAAGTAGGCATACTCGTTGTTGTTCTGTATCTCGAACAGCAGCAGACGACCCTCGGCATCCTCTGCCAGCAGGTCCACACGGTTGAACTTGTCGAACTCTTCCTCCTGGTTGCTCTCGCTCTCCAGGAGTTTCTTGATGGTTATCTTCTCCTTCAGAAGTGTGGTCAGAAGACCCTCCAGCACACTGAAGTTCACCTTGTCGCGAAGCAGGCGCTTCATGGCCCAGTCAAAACGGATGTAATTGGACATAATGCTATGCTTTAAACGTTCAATACGCAAAGAAACAGATTTTCATCCATATAAACAAATGAATAGAGGAATTAATCCTATCTTTGCCACAGAGATAACCTAATTTAAACTTTTATACCTCATGAAGAAAATCCTATTGCTGTGCATGGCGATGCTGATGATGTCAGCGACAATGAGCCATGCAGCGAAGACAGAGCGCCAGCGCATCCTGGTGCTGACCGAAAATGCGGGACAACACAAGCCGTTCAGTGATGCAGCCATCAGTTGGATGAAGAAGTTCGCCAAGGGAAACGACCTTGAAATGACCGTCATCAATCACACCGAACCGATAGACTCGGCCTTCCTGACCCGGTTCAAGGTGTTCGTGCAACTGGACTATCCTCCCTACAACTGGACTGACAGGGCCAAGGCAGCCTTTGAGCAGGCGATGTTCAACGGCACCATCGGATGGGTGGGCCTGCACCATGCTGCCCTGCTGGGCAACTTCGACGGATTCCCCATGTGGGAGTGGGCCTCGGACTTCCTGGGAGGACTGGAGTTCAGAAACTACATCGCCGGACTGGCCGACGGCAAGGTGAGGGTGGAACGAAGCGACCACCCCATCATGAAGAACGTGAGCAAGGAGTTCGTCCTGCCCAAGGAGGAGTGGTACACCTTCCAGCAAAGCCCCAGGCACGACGGCATCACCGTGCTGGCCAACGTGGATGAGGCGAGCTACGCCCCCGCCTCGGACGTGAAGATGGGCGACCACCCGGTGGTGTGGATTAACCACCGGATGAAAGCCAGGAATGTCTACTTCCTGATGGGCCATCATCCCGAGTTGCTGCAGTCGGCCGACTTCACGACCATGCTGGGCAATGCCATCACCTGGGCGGCAGGCGAGCCCAACTGGTTTCCACGCTTCCGCATGCTGGTCTATGCCAACGAGCAGGTGGAGGAGGCTCACCGACAGTTTGCCCACGACGCCATCCGCTTCTTCCAGGACATGACGATAGGCGACGGACTGGTGGTGGACGTGACTACCGACGCCAACGACCTCAACGACGAAAAGCTGCGCACCTATCACCTGCTGGTCTGCCTGAACGACAATCCGGGCCACACGACAGCGCAGCGTGAAGCCTTCAGGAGATACATGGAGCGTGGCGGAGCCTGGCTGGGCTTCCATGCAGCGGGCTATAACGACCGCTCCACCAACTGGCCGTGGTATCTGGAGTTCCTGGGCGGCGGCGTGTTCCATCGCAACAACTGGCCGCCCCAGTCGGCCAGGCTGGTGGTGGACGACGGAGCACACCCCGTGACCAAGGCGATGCCCGACAGCTACATGGCCCCGATGAACGAGTGGTATCAGTGGAAGCCCAGTCCGCGCGAGAACGAGAAGGTGAAGGTGCTGGTGACGCTCGCACCGGAGAACTATCCGCTGGGATTCAAGGACACCGTGCCCGACGGCGACCTGCCGGTGGTGTGGACCAATACCGACTTCAACATGCTCTACATCAACATGGGACACGGACCACGCACCTTCGTGGACCCCACGCAGAACTACCTGATATATAACGCCGTGCGCTGGCTGATGAGGGAGCAATTCAAGTAGCGGGACGCGCCTCGCCGGAGGCCGCCTCCCTCACCGTCACGTAATGGGGCGATAGAATCTCCACGCCGGCCGCCTCGAAACCGTCGCGGATGTGCTGGTAGAGCCCCGAGTAGATGTTCAACATGCTGTCGGCATCGCGGGCATAGACATTGAGCTGATAGACGGGATAGTTGTCGCTGAGCGAGGTCTGCAGCACGAAGGGCGAAGGATGGGGCAGGATGCCCTCCGTAGCCTCGGCGGCCGCCAGCAGCAGTTCATGCACCTTCCGCCACGGCACGTCGTAGCCGATGCTCACCTCCACATGAAGAATCAGCCCGAAATCGCGGGCCGAGCGGGTATAGTTCACCGTGCGCGACGACATGACGAAGGAGTTGGGCACGGTGACCAGCTCGTTCTTCGGCGTGCGCAAGCGGGTCACGAGGGCCGTCTTCTCCACCACGTTGCCCACGGTGTCGTTCAGGGCGATGCGGTCGCCAATCTTGAAGGGACGCATGTAGGTGATGACCATGCCGGCAATGATGTTGGCAATCACCGTGCTGGAACCCAGCGACACAATCAGCCCCACGAAGACCGATATGCCCTGGAAGACCCCCGACCGGGCACCGGGCAGGTAGGGATAGACCATGGCCACCATGAAGGCATAGAGCAGGAAACGCACGATATGATAGGTGGGCAACGCCCAGTCGGCATAGAAGCCGCGCAGCTTCAGGCGGCCGGTCTGCACCTCGCCGGCCAGGTAGCGCGCCAGGCGCACCAGGGTGTGGAGCACGTAGACAATCAGGGCAATGGTGAACATGTTGGGCACATAGTCCACCACGGCCATCACCATCCCCTTGGCGGGCACCCAGATGTAGCTCCACAGGCGATGGGCCAGTCCCTTGGTCTGGGGAAAGAGTGCGAAGAGCAACGGCACGGAGAAGAGCAGCTGCACCCCCATCGTGCCCCACCTCAGCAGGCGCAACAGTCCCAGCAGCAGGCGCACCTGATGCCCCGTGTCCAACAGTTCATAACCCTGGATGGCAATGGGCTTCAGGCGGACAAACAACCTGCGGCGCAACACCGCCACCAGTTTGAGGAAGAGGCGGCCGGTGAGCCAGAAGAGCAGCAACTGCACGACAAGCACTAGGACAAAGGCCGCCACCTTCCACGCCACCTCACCCAGTTCCACGCTCCAGGCAAGCAGCGGAGGGAGAGTTTCCGAAACAGCAATCACGTTCATCATGCCTCCATAACAAACGGCAAAGGCAGACGGTGCGGGAAAAAGGTATAAAAGGAGTTAAGAAACTGCCTGGAACTTCCCATGTAAAAGCAGAATAAATTCCAAACAGGTTCTAAGAGTCTGTTTGAGATTTATTTGCTTCTACGCTCGGTTTGCATTATCTTTGCCGCAAAAATCAGACAGCAACACTTATGGACGTACTCATTCTCATCGGGAGCCTGCTCCTCATCCTATTGGGCGCCAACGGATTGACCGACGGCGCAGCGGCCGTGGCCAAACGTTTCAACATCCCCAACATTGTCATCGGACTCACCATCGTGGCCTTCGGCACCTCTGCACCCGAACTGACCGTCAGCGTCTCTTCGGCCCTGAAGGGCAATGCAGACATCGCCATCGGCAACGTGGTGGGCAGCAACATCTTCAACGCCCTGATGATTGTGGGCTGTGCCGCCCTGTTCGCCCCCATCACCGTGACCCGCAACACGCTGCGCAAGGAGATTCCGCTCTGCATACTGGCCTCCCTGCTGATTCTCATCTGCGCCAACGACATCCTGCTGGACAAGGCCGAAGAGAACGTCCTGAGCATCACCGACGGACTCGTCATGCTCTGCTTCTTTGCCATCTTCCTGGGCTACACCTTCGCCATCGCCAAGAACGGTCCCGGCGAGGAGGGCGAGGAGGTGAAGAGCCTGCCCGTGTGGAGGTCCACCCTCTATATCATCGGCGGACTGGCCTGCCTCATCTGGGGCGGCAGCCTGTTCGTGGACTCGGCCAGCAACATCGCCCGCAGCCTCGGCGTGAGCGAATCCATCATCGGCCTGACGCTCGTGGCCGCCGGCACCTCCCTGCCCGAACTGGCCACTTCGGTCGTGGCCGCCCTGAAGAAGAATCCCGAGATTGCCATCGGCAACGTGGTGGGCAGCAACCTGTTCAACATCTTTTTCGTGCTGGGCTGCTCGGCCAGCATCACTCCCCTGCGACTGGTGGGCATCAACAACACAGACCTGCTGGTGCTCGTGGGGAGCAGCGTCCTGCTGTGGTTCTTCGGCCTGTTCTTCGCCAAGCGCACCATCACCCGTGTGGAGGGCATCCTGCTGATGCTCTGCTATGTGGCCTATACGGGCTGGCTCATCTACTGCCTGTAAAAGCGACTCACGCATAATCAACCTTAGTATTCACCCTCACTAATCTCCTCCTCATGTCAATCACCATCAAGCAAGTAAGCAGCAAGAGCGAACTGAAAAAGTTCATCCGCTTCAACTATGAACTGTACAAGAACAATCCCTACTCGGTGCCCGACCTCTATGACGACATGCTGAACACCTTCAGCAAGGAGAAGAACCCGGCCTTCGAGTTTTGTGAAGCCGACTACTTCCTGGCCTACAAGGGCGGCCGGCTGGTGGGGCGCGTGGCAGCCATCATCAACCACCGCGCCAACGAGAAGTGGGGCAAGCAGGAAGTGAGATTCGGATGGATAGACTTCGTGGACGACATCGAGGTCTCCTCGGCCCTGCTGAAAGCCGTGGAAGAGTGGGGCAAGGAGCGTGGAATGAAGTACATCCAGGGTCCGCTGGGCTTCACCGACTTCGACGCCGAAGGCATGCTGGTGGAGGGCTTCGACCAGCTGAGCACCATGGCCACCATCTACAACTATCCCTATTATCCCGAACACATGGCCCGGCTGGGCTATGACAAGGACGCCGACTGGGTGGAGTTCAAGATTTACATTCCCGAGGCCATTCCCGAGAAGCACCAGCGCATCTCTAACCTCATCCAGCGCAAGTATAACCTGAACATCGTGAAGTGTCAGTCGGCCAAGGAGATTGCCTCCCGTTACGGGCAGGCCATCTTTGAACTGATGAACGAGGCCTATAGCCCGCTCTACGGCTATTCCGCCCTGTCGGCCAAGCAGATAGACCAATACATCAAGACCTACCTGCCCATCCTGGACCTGCGCATGGTGACGCTCATCACCGACGCCGAAGACCGGCTGATAGCCGTGGGCATCTCCATGCCCTCACTGGCACGGGCACTGCAGAAGGCCAAGGGACGCCTGCTGCCCTTCGGCTGGTATCACCTGGCCAAGACCATCTACCTGAAGAAGTACCCCAAGGTGCTGGACCTGCTGCTCGTGGCCGTGAAGCCGGAGTATCAGAACAAGGGAGTGAACGCCCTGCTCTTCTCCGACCTCATCCCTGTCTACCAGCAGCTGGGCTATGAATATGCCGAGAGCAATCCCGAACTGGAGATGAACGACAAGGTGCAGGCCCAGTGGGAATACTTCAAGACCGAGCAGCACAAACGCCGCCGTTGCTTCGTGAAAGAGCTTTAGCCCGTCAGAACAGCTTGAGCAACCCCCTCTACAGGCATACGTAGAAGGGCGTTGGACCATACACGTGTGGTCCGTCGTCCATACATGTTTGGCCCGCGGACCACACATGTGCGGACGACGGACGAGACATGTATGGTTCAAACGGCATAAATACCCCGCTCCAGACTTGTCCGTTCGGGGTGTTGCATCCGGCAACGGAAAGAAGAGAAGTGCTACATCATGGAGTGGGTCATCCCGCCCCCCTTCCCGACGTAGTCCCGCAAAAAAGACGTGCTTTTTTTTGCCACCTCCGATTTTCTCCTTACTTTTGCCCAAAGTGCCTATAAGCAGGCACGTCAGCAACAAATCCATGGAAGATAACAATAGCATAGGACTGCCGCTGGAAGAGACGGCAACAGCAAACAACGACAGCAATGTGACCTACGATGACGCGCAAATCCGACATCTGGAAGACATGGAGCACATCCGTGTGCGCTCGGGTATGTACATCGGCCGCTTGGGCGACGGACAGCAGAGCGATGACGGCATCTACGTGCTGCTGAAAGAGGTGATGGACAACAGCATCGACGAGTTCAAGATGGGTGCCGGAAAGCGAATCGAGGTGAACATCGAAGACAGCCTGCGCGTCAGTGTGCGCGACTATGGCCGGGGCATCCCGCAAGGCAAACTCATCGAAGCGGTAAGCAAGCTGAACACAGGCGGCAAATATGACTCCAAAGCCTTCAAGAAGAGCGTAGGTCTGAACGGTGTGGGCATCAAGGCGGTAAACGCCCTGAGCAGCCGCTTCGAAGTGGCCAGCTACCGCGACGGCAAAGTGCGGCGGGCCACCTTCGCCCAAGGCAGACTGCTCTCCGACGAGACCCTGGACACCAATGAAGAGAACGGCACCTACATCTTCTTTGAACCGGACAACACGCTGTTCCTGAACTACAGCTTCCAGAACCAGTTCGTGGAGACGCTGCTGCGCAACTACACCTACCTGAACACGGGGCTTACCTTCCTCTACAACGGACAGCGCATCCTCTCGCGCCACGGCCTGGAAGACCTGCTGAAAGACAACATGACCGCCGAGGGGCTCTACGACATCGTACACCTGAAGGGCGAAGACATCGAAATCGCCTTCACCCACACCAACCAGTATGGCGAAGAGTACTACTCCTTCGTCAACGGCCAGCACACCACGCAAGGCGGTACGCACCAGAGTGCCCTGAAAGAACACATCGCCCGCACCATCAAGGAGTTCTTCAACAAGAACCAGGAATACTCCGACATCCGCAACGGCATCGTGGCCGCCATTGCCCTCGACGTGGAAGAGCCGATGTTTGAGAGCCAGACGAAGACCAAGCTGGGCAGCAACAACATGTGGCCCGCCATTCCGCAGGAGAACAAACCGGCCGGCCCCACAGTGAACAAGTTTGTAGGCGACTTCATCAAGACCGAAGTGGACAACTACCTGCACAAGCATCCCTTGGTGGCCGAAGCCATGCTGCAGAAGATTCAGGAGTCTGAGAAAGAGCGCAAGGCCATCGCCGGAGTGACCAAACTGGCCCGCGAGCGGGCCAAGAAGGCCAACCTGCACAACCGCAAACTGCGCGACTGCCGCTACCACCTGAACGACGGCAAGGGCAAAGAGCAGGAGAACGACTCGTGCATCTTCATCACCGAGGGCGACTCGGCCAGCGGCTCCATCACGAAGAGCCGCGACGTGAACACACAGGCCGTCTTCTCCCTGCGAGGCAAACCGCTGAACACCTTCGGCCTCACCAAGAAGGTGGTCTATGAAAACGAAGAGTTCAACCTGCTGCAAGCCGCGCTGAACATAGAGGACGGCATCGAAGGACTGCGCTATAACCGCGTCATCGTGGCAACCGATGCCGATGTGGACGGCATGCACATCCGCCTGCTGATGCTCACCTTCTTCCTGCAGTTCTTCCCCGACCTCATCAAGAAAGGGCACGTCTACATCCTGCAGACCCCTCTCTTCCGTGTGCGCAACAAGAAGAAGACCAGCTACTGCTACAGCGAAGAGGAACGCCAGGCCGCCATCGACGAGCTGGGTCCCAATCCCGAAATCACCCGATTCAAAGGTCTCGGTGAGATTTCGCCCGACGAGTTCCGCCATTTCATCGGCAAGGATATCCGCCTGGAACAAGTCTCCCTGCGAAAGACCGACTCGGTAAAGGAACTGCTGGAGTTCTACATGGGCAAGAACACCATGGAACGCCAAGGTTTTATCATCAACAACCTCGTCATAGAAGAAGACGTGGTGGAAAACTGAAAGCCCAATGACCAAAGCCATATTTCCCGGAACATTCGACCCCTTCACCATAGGCCACGCCTCAATAGTGAAGCGGGCTTTGACCTTCATTGACGAAGTAGTGATTGCCATCGGCATCAACGACAAGAAGAACGCCCACCTGGCCATCCAGCAGCGCGAAGAGATGATTCGCCGCTACTATCGGAACGAACCACGCGTCAAGGTGGCCTCCTACAGCAGCCTCACCATTGACTTTGCCCAAGAGGTAGGGGCCAACATCATCATCCGCGGCATCCGCACGGTGAAAGACTTTGAATATGAGGAGACCATTGCCGACGTGAACCGCAAGCTCACCGGCATTGAAACCATCCTGCTCTTTACCGAGCCCGAGATGACCTGCGTCAGTTCCACCATTGTGCGCGAACTGATGCGCTACGGTAAAGACGTGAGCCGCTTCCTGCCCGAAGGCATGGAACAGCCCAAACGCTGAAAGAGACCCCATCCCCCACAAGAACAATCCCATAAGAACATACGCACATGAAAAGAAATATCCTTCTGCTTGCCCTCCTGCTCTGCACAGCGTTTCTCCATGCCCAGCGAAACAAGGAGCACCTCCGCAAACTGCAACTGGCCGAGTTTGCCATCGCCAACCTTTATGTAGACTCCATCAGTGAGGAGAAACTGGTGGAAGAGGCCATCATCGGCATGCTGAAACAGCTGGACCCCCACTCCACCTACAACAATGCCGAGGAGGTGAAGAAGATGAACGAACCGCTGCAGGGCAACTTCGAAGGTATCGGCGTGCAGTTTCAGATGATTGAAGACACGCTGCTCGTGGTGCAGCCCGTGAGCAACGGCCCGTCAGAGAAGGTGGGCATCCTGGCCGGCGACCGCATCACAGCCGTGAACGACACCGCCATTGCCGGTGTGAAGATGCCTCAAGAGGAAATCATGGGCCGCCTTCGCGGTCCCAAAGGCTCGGTAGTTCGGCTCACTGTGGTGCGCCGTGGCGTGAACGAACCGTTGTCCTTCACCGTGAAGCGCGACAAGATTCCCATCCACAGCCTGGATGCGGCCTACATGATTGCTCCCCGAATCGGCTACATCCGCATCAACCGCTTCGGTGCCACCACGAGCGAGGAGTTTCTCACAGCCATGAAGAGGCTGAAGAAGGAGGGGATGAACGACCTCATCCTGGACCTGCAGGAGAACGGGGGCGGCTATCTGAATGCAGCCATCGACCTGGCCAACGAGTTCCTGCAGTACAACTCGCTGATTGTCTACACCCAAGGGCGCAACTCGCGCCGTCAGGAGTTCCGGGCCAAGGGTAACGGCAACCTTCAGGAGGGACGCATAGCCGTGCTTGTGGATGAATATTCGGCCTCGGCCAGCGAGATTGTGACGGGTGCCCTGCAGGATTGGGACCGTGGCGTGGTGGTGGGCCGCCGCAGTTTCGGCAAGGGACTCGTGCAACGCCCCATTGACCTGCCCGACGGCTCCATGATGCGCCTCACCGTGGCCCGCTACTATACCCCCGCCGGCCGCTGCATCCAGAAGCCGTATGAGGGCAACAGTGCCGAGCAACGACAGGAGGCATATAGCCGCGACCTCATCAACCGCTTCAACCGGGGCGAGCTGATGCATGCCGACAGCATCCACTTCCCCGACTCCCTGAAGTATCAGACCAAGCGCCTGCAGCGCACTGTCTATGGCGGTGGCGGCATCATGCCCGACATCTTCGTGCCCATGGACACCGCCCGCTACACCGACTACCACCGCAACCTGGTTGCCAAGGGAGTCGTCATCAAGACCACCATGAAGTACATTGAGCAGCACCGCAAGGAGTTGCTGGCCACCTACAAGAAGTTCCAGAACTTCAACGAGAAGTTCCAGGTGGACGATGCCCTGCTTGCCGACCTCCTCGCCACCGCCGAGAAGGAGAACGTTGCATTCCGGCAGGAGCAGTATGAGCACTCCCTTCCTCTCATCAAGACGCAGCTCAAGGCTCTTCTGGCCCGTGACCTGTGGGACATGAACGAGTATTTCCAGGTGATGAACGCCACGGACGACGTGGTGCAGGAAGCCCTGCGGGTCTTGACCGACGGCAGCTATGAGAAGCTGATGGGGTCCCCATCAATAAAGTAAACGAGAAGCGCATCAAGACAGGAACATTTGTTCATTTTTCAGGCTGATTTCATCTGCCGAAGAGCCAACGGTTCAGCCACTTGTTGATGTAGATATTGGCCACGGCACAACCGGCACCGATGGCTGCACCGGCCAGCACATCGGAGGGATAGTGTACACCCTCGTTCATGCGCGACACGCCCACGGAGCAGGCCCACAAAGCTGACGGGGCAATGACATACCACTTGGGATACTTGATGCTGAGCGAAGTGGCCAGGGCGAAGGCCGTGGAGGTATGCCCGGAGGGGAAAGAGGGGGAATCCTCATAGCTATAGGGATGCACACGGTCGGGATAGCGTTCATAGGGGCGACGACGGTCAAAGGTGTACTTCATGCCATAGGTCACGATAAAGGTGCTGGCCACGGAAGTGCCCACATAGACGGCATCTTTCAGCAGTTCCCTATCGTCTTTTATCCAGGCTGCCACAGCCATAGCCACGGGCACACCCACGGCTACGTAAGGCTCGCTCTTCGAGATGAACTTATTGTAATTGCGCACCAGTTTCCCGTCCCAGCTGTTCACCTTGTGAAGGGTGTTGATGTCCCAGTTCTGAGCCACGGCCGGAAACACCTGCAGAGAGAAAAACACGATGAAAAGGAGCATTTTCTTCATAATCACTAATCGGATAAGCGGTTTGACATGCGCCTCTGCCCGCACAGAGACAGGGCAAAGATAAGGGAAAATCCGTCTTTATACGCCTAAAAAAGATAAAAATCTACCCGCAGACGCGTTTGGTTCATTATCTTTGTGCGTGCTTTAACTCTAATAAGTATGCTTCTATCCAACAAAACATGCCCCGCGTATGGACTCATCGTCCTGCTGCTATGCTGCGTCTGCAACCTTCGTGCCTCGGAAGGCGACATCCTCTCCCACCTGACCTTCAAGCAACTCTCCACCGTGCACGGCCTGCCCACCGATGAGGTGCAGAAGGTGCATCAGGACAAGGACGGACTCATCTGGCTGGCCACCCGCTACGGTCTGTGCCGCTATGACGGCTATGAAGTGACCGTCTACAAGTCCAACCTCTACACACCGGGCCTGCTGACGAACAACAACATCTTCAGCCTTTCGGACGACAACGAGGGTAACCTGTGGATAGGTACGCAGGACGGCCTGAACGTGCTGAACAAGAAGACCGGCGAAATACGCCAATACCTGGCTCCCCAGATTCCCAACAACACGGTCTCCTGCATGCAGGTGACCCGCGACAACAAGGTGTGGATAGGCACCGACCAGGGACTCTGCCAGTATGTGGCCGAACTGGACAGTTTCATTGTCTATGACAGCAAGAACACCGATGAAGTGCTGTATCGCACCGCCATCAAGGACCTGCACGAAGACAGCGACGGCGACCTGTGGATAGGCACCTGGTCCAGCGGACTCTACCGCTACTCACCGCGCGAAGGGAAGTTCTTCGCCTACCCCTATATCAATGCCCAAAGCTCGGCCCACTTCATCTATGAAGACAGCCGGAAGAACATCTGGGTGGGTGGATGGGACAGCGGACTCTACCTGCTGAACCACCCCAAGGAGATGGACAAGGTGAGCTACACCAACTTCGTCCACCAGCCGGGCAACGAGGCCAGCCTTTCGGACAACATGGTCTATGACATGGTGGAAGACCGTCACACCGGCACCCTGTGGGTAGGCACACGCAGCGGCCTGAGCCTCATGAAGCTTGACGAGCCGGGGCGTTTCATCAACTACAAGCCCCGCCGCTCGCCGTGGTACATCCCCTGCGACGAAATCAATGCCCTGATGTGCGACAGCAACAGCCGCATCTGGATGGGGTCCATCGGTGGCGGCGTGCTGATGAGCGACACCGAGCAGCCTCCCTTCACCAGCCACCACCTGAACCTGCAGGAGGATGACGTGCCCGCCACTTCGGTGCGTGCCCTCTTCCCCGACGCCGAGGGCAACCTGTGGATAGGCGTGGGCAGCTATGGCCTGGCCCGCAAGAACTACGACACGGGCGAGACCGTCTTCTTCACCGGTCTGCCGGAGTTTGCCCACATCACCCGCATTCCTACCGTCAATGCCATCATGCAGCGCAGGAACGGTGAGGTGTGGGTGGGGACCTATGACGGCGGCATCCTGGTCTACCGCAAGGGGGAGAAGGTGAAGAACCTGACGGAGGCCAACGCGCCCTACCTCTACTCCCACTGCGTCTCCGCGCTCTTCGAGGACAGCCGGGGCAACCTCTGGGCCGGCTGCCGTGGCGGTGCCGGCGTCAGCTATGCCGACGGCACATTCCACCGCTTCGGCATCCTGAACTGCAAGAACGCAGCCCCCTTGGAGTGGTATTACGTCATCAACATCGTGGAGGACACCGATGGCAGCATCTGGCTGGCCACCCGCAACTGCGGTATCATCCACATCGAGGGCGACGTGCGCCATCCCGAAACACTGACCTACAGCAACTACAGCCTGATGAACGGACAACTCACGGTGAACTCCGTGCTGGCCCTGCACGTGGACAAACGCGGACGCCTGTGGGCAGGAACCGAAGGCAGCGGACTGCACCTCTACAACCGCGAAAAGAACCGCTTCGAAGAGAAGAGCCGCGACTACAACATCCCCGGTGACCTCATCGGCTCCATCGAGGAAGACTGTTCGGGCTGCCTCTGGCTGGGCACCAACAACGGTCTGGTGAAGCTCAACGTGGGTGCCGACACCAACCTCTTCACCACGCGCGTCTACACCACGGCCGACGGCCTGCTGGACAACTTCATCTCTGTCTCTTCCTGCACCTGGGGCGACAAGATGCTCTTCGGCGGACACAAGGGCTACAACAGCTTCCAGCCCGACGAACTGAAGGAACGTCAGGAGACGGTGCCTTACCTGATTACCGACATTAAAATCTTCAACCACTCGCTCTCCTCCCTGGAGCCTGAACTGCGGGAGAAGATTTCGCCACTCACGCCCTCCTTCACCCAGGAGATACGCCTGCCCTACCAGTACAACAACTTCAGCATTGAGTTTGCCTCGCTCACCTACAAGAATCCCGAGCTGAACCGCTATGCCTACCAGCTCGTGGGCTTCGACAACGAGTGGCAATATACCGACGTGGGCCGCCGCTTCGCCTACTACAACAACCTGGAGAGCGGCACCTACCGCTTCCGCCTGCGGGCCACCAACGAAAACGGCATCTGGAGCACCGAGACGCGCGAACTGACCGTCGTGGTGCTGCCACCCCTATGGGCCACCTGGTGGGCATACCTTATATATATAATAGTGACCGCCCTGCTGGTCTACTTCCTCTATCGCACCAGCCACAACCGCATCCTCCTGCAAGGCGAACTGCGCCTGCGCGAAATGGAGAAGTCCAAGCTGGAGGAGCTGAACCACATCAAGCTGCAGTTCTTCACCAACATCACCCACGAACTGCTGACACCGCTCACCATCATCTCGGCCACCGTGGACGAGCTGAAGCTGCAGGCACCGGGCCACGGCGAGCTCTACACGGTCATCAGCACCAACATCAACCGCCTCATCCGCCTGCTGCAACAGATTCTGGAGTTCCGCAAGGCCGAGACGGGCAACCTGAAGCTGCGCGTCTCGCCGGGCGACCTGGCCGCCTTCGTGAAGAACGAGGCCGAAGCCTTCCTGCCGCTCATCAAGCGCAAGAAGCTGCACTTCTCCGTCTTGTGCGACCCCGAGTCCATCCGGGGCTACTTTGACACGGACAAGTTGGACAAGATTCTCTACAACCTGCTCTCCAACGCCGCCAAGTACAACAAAGACGGCGGCTTCATACAGGTGACACTGCAGCGGGCCGACAACCCCGACTACGTGTGCCTCTGCGTGAAAGACAGCGGACGCGGCATCTCCAAGCAGAAGCAGGAAGACCTCTTCAAGCGTTTCTATGAGGGCGACTACCGCAAGGTGGGCACCATCGGCACCGGCATCGGCCTCTCGCTGACGCGCGACCTGGTGAAGTTGCACGGCGGCAGCATCAGGGTGGAGAGCGAACCGGACAAGGGCACGGAGTTCATCGTCACGCTGCCCATCGAACGCTCCTACTTCAAGGAGGAACAGGTGGACGAAGACGCTGCCCTGCCCGTGCAACGCACCATCACCGCCACGCCCATGCCCGAGGAGAGCGGCAACGAGAACCCCTCCGGCGAGGCGCAGAAGAAGCACACCATCCTCGTGGTGGAGGACAACGAAGAGCTGTTGCAGCTCATGGTGCGCCTGCTGAAGCGCGACTACAACGTGCTGACTGCCGAGAACGGACAGGAGGCCGTCACCGTGGTGGAGAACGAAGACGTACACCTCATCGTCTCCGACGTGATGATGCCCGTCATGGACGGCATAGAGCTTTGCCGCTACGTGAAGAGCAAGCTGGAAATCAGCCACATCCCCGTCATCCTGCTCACGGCCAAGACCAAGGAAGAAGACCGTGCCGAAGCCTACGAGGTGGGAGCCGACGCCTTCATCACCAAGCCCTTCAACCTCATCGTGCTCCATGCCCGCATCCGCAACCTGCTGAAGAACAAGGAGCGGTCGGCACGCGACTTCAAGAACCAGCTGGTCTTCGAAGTGAAGGAGCTGAACTACACCAGCCTGGACGAAGACTTCATGCAGCGGGCCATAGACTGCGTGAACCGCCACTTGGAGGACTGCGAGTTCGACCAGCAGCAGTTCGTGGAAGAGATGAACACCAGCAAGAGCACGCTCTACAAGAAGCTGAAGTCGCTCACCGGCCTCAACACCTCGGCCTTCATCCGCAACATCCGTCTGAAAGCGGCCTGCCGCATCATGGAGGAGAAAGGCAACTCGGTGCGTATCTCCGACCTGGCCTATGCCGTGGGCTTCAACGATCCCAAGTACTTCAGTTCCTGCTTCAAGCGCGAATTTGGCATGCAACCCACGGAATATCTGGAACGCTTCGCAACGGGAAGAAGTGAGGGATAATTGACAATTGATAGTTGACAATTGACAGTTTTAGAGACACGGATGAATACACGGATTTCCTCTGTGTGAATCTGTGTTTCTGCACAGTTGATAAGTGACAATTGACACCACTCAGAGAACCTTTGGACCACACATGTATGGACGACGGGCCACACGTGTATGGACGAAAGAGCATACGTATAGGGGCAAAAGGCCGTGCGTATAGGGGCGAAAGAGTGGAATTATGATTCAAAAAGGTGGAATAAGCATAATTCCACCCTCCTCACCGCAAATTAGAAGTCGTTAACACTCGTCCGGGCTACCTTTGCAGCGGATTCAGTCCCTCCATGCGTCATGTCGTGGAGCGTCACTGTTCCGCCAAACGAAAAGATAGAAATAACCAATGTTTAATCTTAAAAAAACGTGCTACATGGAAAAGCAGAAAATCTTCCATTTACAACGTGCAGGACAAACCTCCGGCTGGCGCCGTCTCTTATCGGCCGCCCTGCTGCTGGCCTTGTCCGTGTCTGCCCCCTTGCAAGCCTGGGCCGAGGAGTCTCCCCTTGCCGAAGCGGTGCAACAGCAGCAGACAGTGAAAGTGACCGGAACGGTCAAGGATGCTACCGGTGAGACAGTCATCGGAGCCAATGTGACGGTGGTGGGAACAACCACCGGTGTGATTACCGACATAGACGGTAACTTCTCCCTCAATGTACCTGTAGGCTCAACGCTCCAAATCAGCTACATCGGCTACAAGGACCAGCAAGTGGTCATCAAGAAGGCAACCACCCTCAACATCGTCCTGGAAGAAGACTCCCAGGTGCTAGGCGAGGTGCAGGTAGTGGCCTATGGCGTTCAGAAGAAGGTCTCCATCACGGGTGCCATCTCCTCCATGAAGGGCGACGACCTGCTGAAGACGCCTGCCGGCTCTGTGTCCAACATCCTCTCGGGCCAGATGACGGGTATCTCCTCCGTGCAGTACTCCGGCGAGCCGGGTGCCGACGCGGCCGACATCTATGTGCGCGGTATCGCCACATGGGAAAACGCCTCACCGCTGATTCAGGTGGACGGCGTGGAGCGCGACTTTTCACAGATTGACCCCAACGAAATTGAGAGCATCACGGTGCTGAAGGATGCTTCGGCCACAGCCGTGTTCGGTGTGCGCGGTGCCAACGGCGTTATCCTCATCACCACCAAGCGCGGAGCCGAGGGCAAGGCCAAGATTTCGTTCTCCACGTCAGTGGGTGTGAACGTGCGCACCAAGGAGCTGGAGTTTGCCAACTCCTACCAGTATGCCGAATACTACAATATGATGAAGACCAACGACGGCCTGGAGCCGCTCTTCTCACAGGAGCAGCTGGATGCCTTCCGCAACCATACAGACCCCATCCTCTACCCCGACATCAACTGGATTGACTACTGTATGAACAAGGCTGCCATCCAGTCGCAGCACAACGTGAACATCTCGGGCGGAACAGACCGCATGCGCTACTTCGTGTCGGCCGGTATGTTCAGCCAGAACGGTATGTTCAAGCAGTTCAACGCATCCGACGACTTCAACTTCGACTATGACCGCTACAACTACCGCGCCAACCTGGACTTCGACGTGACCAAGAGCACCCTGCTCTCCGTGAACATCGGCGGCCGCGTGGAGACCAAGCGTACTCCCGAATCGGGCGAAGACCAGAACCAACTCTTCCGTAAGCTCTACTGGGCCGTGCCCTTCGCCGGCGCCGGTATCGTGGACGGCAACCGCGTAGTCTCCAACACCGACTACCTGCCCTTCACCGGAACCGACGGTCTCTCCTCCTACTATGGCAAGGGCTTCCGCACCCGCACCACCAACGTGCTGAACCTGGACCTCGTGCTGGACCAGAAGCTGGACTTCATCACCAAGGGTCTCTCCATGAAGCTGAAAGGCTCCTACAACTCCAGCTACTCCAACACCAAGGTGGCCAGCTCGTCCATGGCCTACTATGTGCCCGTGGTGGGCAGCGACGGCAGCATCTCCTACCGCAAGGAGGGCAGCGACAGCCAGCTGAGCTACAGCGACGGCAGCTTCGGCAAGGCCCGTGACTGGTACATGGAGCTGGCCGTGAACTACAACCGCAAGTTCGGCGACCACAACGTGAGCGGTCTGTTGCTCTACAACCAGAGCAAGAAATACTATCCCGGCGGCACCTACACCTACATTCCCTCGGGCTACGTAGGCATCGTGGGCCGCGTCACCTATGACTGGAAGACCCGCTACATGGCCGAGTTCAACGCCGGCTACAACGGTTCCGAAAACTTCCACCCCGACAACCGCTACGGCTTCTTCCCCGCCGGTTCACTGGGCTGGGTGGTGAGCGAAGAGCCCTTCTTCGCCCCGCTGAAGAAAGTGGTGAGCTACCTGAAGCTGCGTGCCTCCGTGGGTATGGTGGGTAACGACAAGAGCAGCGCCAGCCGCTTCCTCTACGTGCCCGACAAGTACACTTACGGCACAGGCCGCAACGACGGTTACTACTTCGGCCAGAACGTGGGCAGCATCAAGCCCGGTGCCTATGAGGCCACCAAGTCCAACCCCGACGCCAAGTGGGAGACAGCCGTGAAGCAGAACTACGGTATCGACTTCACCGTGCTGAACGAACGACTCACCTTCTCGGCCGACTACTTCATCGAGAAGCGTAAGGACATCCTCGTCACCCCCGACTACCTGCCCGGTATCCTGGGTATGTCACTCCCCGTAGTGAACGTGGGCGAGACCGAGAACAAGGGTTACGAGCTGCAACTGAAATGGAACGACCGCCTGAGCGACGACTTCCGCTACTGGGCCAACGCCAACATCTCCTTTGCCCGCAACAAGATTGTCTACATGAACGAAGTGGCACAGAACGAGCCTTGGATGTATCAGACCGGCCGTCGCATCAACTCCCGCTCCATGTACAAGTTCTGGGGCTTCTATGACGAAAACGCCGACGCCCGCTATCAGGAAGAGTTCGGCCAGCCCATCGCCGACCACGGTATCTCGCTGGTCTATGGCGACGCCGTCTACGTGGACCTGAACAAGGACGGCAAGCTGGATGGCAACGACGCCACCCGCGACATCGGCTTCACCGATGTGCCCGAGTACACCGCCGGCCTCAACATGGGCTTCCAGTGGGGCAAGCTGGACTTCTCCATGCAGTGGACCGGTGCCTGGAACGTGGACCGCATGCTCAGCGAGTTCCGCCGTCCGTTGGGCGACACCAACGAGAAGGGCCTCCTGCTCTATCAGTACGAGAACACCTGGCGCAGCTCTGACGACAGTTTCACCGCCAAGTTCCCCCGCGCCAGCAGCGACCATGCCAACAACAACTACGCCATCAGCAACCTCTACCTGGAAAACGCCAGCTACCTGCGCCTGAAGAGCGTGGAAGTGGGCTACAACTTCGACTTCCCCTTCATGAAGAAGCTGAAGCTGAACAACTGCCGCCTCTACCTGAACGGCTACAACCTGCTCACCTTCACCAACTTCAAGTGGAGTGACCCCGAGTCACGCCAGAGCGACCGTCCCAACTATCCGCTGACCCGCGTGTTCAACCTCGGTCTGAAACTTGGATTCTGATAACCTATGCGTCTAACAACAACTATATAAAACAGAACAAGATATGAAACATCATCTGAATAAATGGTTTGTCGCACTAAGCGTGGGGGCCTTGGGCCTCACAGCCACGACCTCGTGCGTAGACCCCATCAAGTTCGGCGACAGCTTCCTGGAGAAGGCACCCAGCACGGGCGACATGACCCAGGACACCATCTTCAACAAGGCCGACTATGCCCGCGCCTTCCTGTGGAACGCCTACAGCAAGCTCTACTACGGTCTGGCCACCAACTGGAACACCGTGGACGGCAAGATGAACACCGGTATGTTCGAAGTGCTCTCCGACTGCTGGCAGAGCCACAACTCCTGGGACGGCCTGAACCGCCAGTACTACTCGGGAGCCTACAAGGCCAGCAACGAGGACAGCACCAACGAAACCCGTTTCGGATACAATAAGGAAGAGTGCTGGGAAGCCATCCGTGCCTCATGGCTCTTCATCGAGAACGTGGAGCGCGTGCCCGACATGGAGGAGAGCGAGAAGAGCCGCCTCTCTGCCGAAGCCCGCGTACTCATCGCGTCACGCTACTTCGACCTCTTCCGTCACTTCGGCGGTCTGCCGTTAGTGGACAAGGCTTACGAAGTGCAAGCCACCTATGAAGTGCCCCGTGCCACGGCCGAAGCCACTGTAGACTTCATGATTGACCTCCTGGACCAGGCCATCCCTAACCTGCCCTGGGATCTCGGCGAGGACGATGCCAACTGGCAGGGGCGCTTCACCAAGGCAGCTGCCATGGGTCTGAAGTGCAAGATTCTCTGTTTCGCCGCACGCCCCCTCTTCAATGACAACGAACCCTACTGCCGCGAAGAGCCCCAGGCTGCCGTAGAGAACCTCCAGGTATGGTATGGCTCCTACAAGCCCGAGATGTGGAAACGCTGCCTCACCGCCTGCCAGGAGTTCTTCAGTGCCCTGAAGAGCAACGGCTTCTACAGCCTGATGCAGGCCGACGGCACCACCTGCAAGGACTATCGCAGCGCCTTCAACAAGGCCTACTTCGTTCGCGAAAACAACACCGAGCTGCTCATCTCCACCCGTATCATCGGCAAGTACAACTGGGACTGGTGGTACTACTGGGGCGAATGGGTGACCTTCGGCGGCTATACGCCCACCCTGGAGTACATGAAGATGTTCCCCATGGCCGACGGCAAGCCCTTCACCGACGACTATCTGCAAGACGGTGCACACCCCTTCTTCGAGGGCAACGACGTGAACCAGCCCGTGCGCGACCCGCGCCTCTATGAGACCATGCTGGTGAACGGTGCAAGCTATGGCGACCACACGGCCGAGCTGTGGCTGGGCGGACGCGAAAACGTGAGCGACACCGAAAAGGAAAACGGACAGACCGCTACCGGCTTCCGCAACTACAAGTTCTTCAAGGAGGGCAAGAGCAGCCTGGCCGGCAACTACCTGGAGTGGCCCTACCTCCGCCTGGCCGAGGTCTACCTCATCTATGCCGAAGCCTTGCTGAAGGACGGCCAGCTGGCCGAAGCCATCAAGCAGGTGGACATCGTGCGTGCCCGTGTAGGCATGAAGGGCCTGGCCGAGAGCAACCCCGACAAGAACCTCACCGCCAATGCCGACGCCCTGTTGGAGGAAATCCTGCGTGAGCGTGCCTGCGAGCTGGGTCTGGAAGACGTGCGCTTCTTCGACATGATTAGCTACAAGCGTGCCGACCTCTTCGAGAAGCAGCTCCACGGCCTCAAGATTTACCGCAACGACGGCGGTGGCAACACCCCCTGGACCGGAAGCACCGGCAACGCCAGCGAATTCCCCGAAAAGCCCGCCAACTTCAAGTACGAGCCCTTCCCCCTGAGCGGCGGAGCGCGCGTGTGGTGGAACGGCTTCAACCCCAAGTGGTATCTTGCCGCCTTCCCGCCTTCAGAAGTGAACAAGGGTTACGGACTCACCCAGAACCCGGGCTGGAACTAATCCACGCCCTCTCTGAGGCTACAAACGTTTTTTTCAAGAAACCATATATCAGGAAACAAACAGTATGAAAAAACATATCATAATAGCTTTCGCTATGCTGGCTTGCACCGGCCTTAAAGGATGGGCGCAAGCAGACAACCAGGTGACCGGAAAGGTAGTGGACCTGCAGGGCAATCCCGTGGCAGGTGCCCTGGTGACAGTGGAGAACAACCCCCTGCTCCAAGCCACCACTGACAGCAACGGTCTCTTTGAAATCTCAGCCGAGAAGAACGACGCGCTGAGAGTGCGCACCGGCAACGACGACACCAAGCTCGTCACCGTCAGCGGCGACAAGAAAATCATGACCATCACCATGGACCTCGCCTCGCAGAAGGTGGAATATGGATTCGGCCTGAACCAGACCCGTGCAGAGAGCACCGGAGCCGCCTCTACCGTCTATGCCGACCAGATAGACAACCGCTCGGCCATGAACATCGGCAACTCCCTCTTCGGCAACGTGACGGGACTCACCACCATGCAGAACACGGGAAGCATCTAGGAACAGATTCCCTCCATGTACATCCGTGGCCTGCAGACCCTGAACGGCAACAACGGCATCCTCCTCGTAGTGGACGGACTGGAGCGCGACAACAACTGGAACGCCCTGAACTACATCACTCCCGAGGAAGTGGAATCCGTGACCGTGCTGCGCGACGCTGCAGCCGTGGCCCTCTACGGCTTCCGTGGCATCAACGGCGTGGTGAACATCGTGACCAAACGCGGCAAGTACAACACCCGCGAAATCAACTTCTCCTATGACCATGCCTTCACCTCACAGACCAGCACACCGCGCATGGCTGACGCCTACACCTATGCCAGCGCCATCAACGAGGCTCTGGCCAACGACGGCAAGTCACCGCGCTACTCGGCCAACGAACTGGCAGCCTTCCAGAGCGGTAACTATCCCTACCTCTACCCCAACGTGAACTGGGCCGACGAGGTGTTGCGCGACAACGGTGCATCCGACATCGCCACCCTCACCTTCCGTGGCGGTTCCACCAAGATGCGCTACTTCACCCTGCTGAACCTGCAGAACAACAAGGGCTTCATCAACAATGCCAACGCCAACGAAGGCTACTCCACACAGGAGAAGTACTCCAAGGCCAACTTCCGTACCAACCTGGACATCGAGCTCAGCCCCAAGACACAGATGAAGGCCAACATCATGGGTGTACTGAACGAGTTCAGCCGCCCCAGTTCCTCGGGCGACAACCTGATGGGCAAAATCTTCACCACTCCCTCGGCAGCCTTCCCCATCCGCACGGAGAAGGGTCTGTGGGGCGGTAACTCCACCTGGGACGGCAGCTACAACCCCGTCTACCTGAGCCAGGGACACGGCTACACCAAGGGCCACACCCGCGCCCTCTATGCCGACATGGCCCTGACGCAAGATCTCTCCAGCATCACGCAGGGTCTCGGCGCCACCGTGCGCATGGGCTATGACAACATCGCCTCCTATTGGGAAGACTATCGCCAGAGCGCCAAGTATGGCATGCAGACGGTGACCAAGTGGGAAAACGGCGTGCCCGTGGAATTCAGCAACTTCGAAGGCGGTACGGTGAGCAGCGTGTCGGGCGACAACGCCAAGCTGGACTGGCAGCACCGCTCGTTCAACTTCCAGTTCAACGTAGACTGGAAGCGCAGCTTCGGCCTGCACGACGTCTACAGCATGTTGCTCTATACCTATAAGTATGACAACATGAACGGCACTAACAACACGCTCTACACCCAGAACGCCGGCTGGTACAGCCACTACGGTTACAAGAACCGCTACTTTGCCGACTTCACCCTGATGGCATCGGCCTCCAACCGTCTGGACCCCGACAGCCGCTGGAACCTCTCTCCCACACTGGGTCTGGCCTGGGTCATCAGCGACGAACCGTTCATGAAGAACCAGAGCATCATTGACTTCATGAAGCTGCGTGCCTCATTCGGCATCATCAACACCGACAACATCCCGGCCAACGGCTACTGGAACACCACCGTGGGCAGTGCCAGCGGATACCCCGTGCAGGACAACTTCGGCGGCGACGGCGGCTGGAGCGAAGGCCGTCTGGCCTCCCTGAACGGCACCACCGAGAAGGCTTACAAGTACAACCTCGGTCTGGACATGTCGCTGCTGAAGGGCCTGAACATGACCATCGACGGCTTCTATGAGCGCCGCTCGGACATCTGGGTCAGCGCATCGGGACAGAACTCGGCCGTGCTGGGTGCCTCCAGTCCTTACGTGAACGCCGGTATCGTGGACAGCTGGGGCGCAGAACTCGGTCTGGACTACAACAAGCGCATCGGTGACTTCCAACTCCGTGCCGGAGCCAACTTCTCCTACAGCCGCAGCAAGATCATCGAAATGCTGGAAGAGCCTCAGGCTTATGACTACCTGACGCAGACCGGCAAGCGCGTAGGCCAGATTTTCGGCCTCCAGGCAGCAGGCTACTTCATCGACGACAACGACGTGACCAACAGCCTGCCCCAACAGTTCGGACCCGTACAGGCCGGTGACATCAAGTACAAGGACATCAACGGTGACAACGTCATCAACAGCAACGACTACATTCCCATGGGCTACAACTCCACCTGCCCCGAAATCTATTACGGCTTCAACGTGGGTCTGGAATGGAAAGGCTTGGGCTTCAACGCCTACTTCCAGGGCGTGGGCAACTACACCGCCTACCTGACCAGCACGTTCTATCGCCCGTTGGTGGACAACACAAGCATATCAGAATATGTCTACAACAACCACTGGACTCCCGAAACGCCCAACGCCCGTTTCCCGCGTCTGACCACGGAGACCGTAGACAACAACAATGAGACCTCCTCCATCTGGCTGGCCGACCGCTCGTTCCTGAAGCTGCGCAATGCCGAAATCTACTACAAACTGCCTGCATCGCTCGTCAGCAAGGCCAAGATGAAGAATGCCAAGGTGTACGTGCGTGGTGTGGACCTGCTCTGCTGGGACAGCATTGACCTGACCGACCCCGAGGCCATGGGCTACTACCCCGCCACACGCTCCATCCACGTGGGCTTGCAAGTGGGCTTCTAAACCGATAGTTTAACTTATAAAAACGAACAGATATATATGAAACTGAAGAATATATGTGCCGGAATTGCCTGCCTGGCCGCCCTGACGGCTTGCTCGGACAAGATGGACTACCATGAATATACTTCCTACGACAAGGAGTATGTCTTCACCGACTTCGGTCGCACAGCCGGGTTCGTGAACAACATCTATTCCTATCTGGACTATGACCTGCCCGGACTCAACTCGCTGGCTTCGGCCTGCGACGAGGCCGAGATGGCCATCACCTACAGCAGCGTGCGCGACTATACCAACGGTGGCTGGAGTGCCCTGAACCCCAAGTCACAGTGGAGCTACTACAGCGGCATCCGTGCGGCCAACTACTTCCTGACCGAGGGCGTGGACCGCGACTTCTACGACCTGCGCTTCACGCAGGACTATGAGTCACAGATGAACCGCTACAAGCGCTACCCCTACGAGGTGCGCCTGCTCCGTGCCTACTATTACTTCCTGCTGGTGCGTGCCTATGGCGATGTGCCCTTCACCACCACCGTGCTGACCGAGGCCGAGGCCAACAACATGGAACGCACGCCGGCCGACGAGGTGTTCGACTTCATCATCAAGGAGTGTGACGCCGTGGCACCCGAACTGCCCGTGACCTACTCGGGCATAGAGAACGATGCTGCCGGTGGCACGAGCAACCCGGAGACGGGCCGCGTGACACGCGGAATGGCCCTGGCCCTGAAGGCCCGCGCCGCCCTGTACCGTGCCAGCAAGCTCTTCAACGAGAGCGGCGACAAGAACCTGTGGCACGCTGCTGCCCAGGCCAACAAGGCGGTCATCGACTACTGTGCCGAGAACGGCATCACGCTGGGCAAATACACCGACCTGTGGGGCACCGGCAACTACAAGGCTGCCGAAGTCATCTTCGCCCGCCGCGTAGGCGATACCAACTCTCCGGAGTGGTACAACTTCCCCATCGGCATGGAGAACGCCAACTCGGGCAACTGCCCCACACAGACGCTGGTGGATGCCTATGAGATGAAGAACGGTGGCGAACCCGACCCCAACAACCCCTACAGCGGACGCGACCCGCGCATGGGCATGACCATCGCCGTAAACGGCGACAAGTGGCCCGACACCAACCCCTATCCGCTGGAGACCTACGTAGGCGGACGCAACGGCATGCCCATCCCCTATGCCACTCCCACCGGCTACTACCTGAAGAAGTATCTGGACGGCTCCATCGACATCAGCGCCGGAACGGGCACGGGCGGCAAGCGCCACAGCTGGGTGACCTTCCGTCTGGGTGAGTTCTACCTGAACTATGCCGAGGCCATGTATCAGTATCTGGGCGGTGCCGACCTGACCGAGGGCGACCTCGACCTGACAGCCCGCGAAGCCGTGAACGTGGTGCGCGACCGTCAGGGCGTGAAGATGCCCGCCTTCCCCGAAGGCATGACGGGCAGCGAATTCTGGACCCGCTACAAGCGCGAGCGCATGGTAGAGCTGGCCTTCGAAGGCCACCGCTTCTGGGACGTGCGCCGCTGGAAAGAGGACGGTTTCACCTCCATCAGCCGCATGACCATCACGAAGACCGGCGACGACACCTTCAGCTACAACAAGAGCAACAAGGAACTCGTGTGGAACGACAAGATGTATCTCTTCCCCATCCCCGACTCTGAAATCCGCAAGAACCCCAAGCTGACGCAGAATCCGGGCTGGTAAGACAGTATAAACTTCAAATAAACCGTATATTCAATGAAAAGAATCATATTAGGCTCCTGCCTGCTGATGGCTTTGGCAGGATGCGACGACAAGTTGGAGACTTTCGAGGTGACGGGCAGCGACAAGGCACCCGTGGCCATCGAGGCCTCAAGCGTGCAGGGCGAGGCTCTGCCGGGACAAATCAAGCTCACCTGGACGCCCAACGAGGGATATGAGTACGTGAAGATAAGCTATCACGACCCGCTCCAGGACAAGGATGTCTGCCAAATCTGCTCCAACACCACCGGTGAACTGCTGATTGACAACACCCGCGCCCGCTATGGCGACTACACCTTCAACTTCCAGACCTTCAACGCCCGTCATGAGGGCGGCCAGACGGTTCAGGTGAAGGCCCGTTCGGGAGCCGCACCCGCCACCTACACGGAGAAGGGCCGCACTAAGGTGGAGCTGGATGTTTCGCAGATTTCGGCCGACCAGGCCGACTCCTCAGAGGGTCAGCTGAAGCACCTGGTGGACGGAAGCACCGGCACCTTCTTCTCCAGCAACTGGCACGGCAGCGGCACCACCTATCCCAGCTACATCCAGGTGGACTTTGCCGAAGAACATGAGAACTTCGCCATCGGCTACGTGAACCGCACGGACGACGGATGGCGTACCTCGGGCCGTCCGGCCTCCGTGGAGCTGCAGGTCAGCGCCAACGGCACCGACTGGCAGTCCGTCAGCACCCTGAGCAGCCTGCCCAGCAGCGCCGGCAGTGAGTACACCACGAACTACATCATGCCCGGCTTCGGCTTCAAGCACCTGCGCTATGTCGTGACCTCCGCCACTGGCTCAGCCAGCTACTACTGCTTCGCCGAGTTCTACTTCTATGACGTAACAGTGGAAGTCTACGACCCCGAAACGATGGAAGAATAATCTTTCATCCCAAGTTGTTTTGAGAACCTGTTTTGAATTCATTCAGAACAGTTCCCTTAGGCACGGATAGCAGGGAGAAAACGGTTTTAGAACATACCTAAAATCCGTGAAAATCCGTGTCATCCGTGCCTAAATTCATCATTCAAAATTCATAATCCATAATTCCTCATGCCCCACCTTCTTCCCCTCCTCCTCCTTCTCCTGTGCCTGCCTGTCTATGGGCAAGGCCCTGCTGCGCGTCACGAACGTCCCCTGCCGCCCGACACTACGGCCTGGTTAGACACGGAAGGACGCTACATCAACGCCCACGGCGGCGGCATCCTGCTCCACAAGGGCACCTACTACTGGTTTGGCGAGCATCGCCCCGAACGCGGCTTTGCCACGACCGAAGGCATCAACTGCTACTCCTCGCGCGACCTGAAGAACTGGAAGCACCGAGGCATCGCCCTCAGTGTCTGCACCACCGACACCCTGAGCGAGATTTCGCGCGGCTGCATCATGGAACGGCCCAAGGTGCTCTACAACGAAGAGACGCGCCAGTTCGTCATGTGGTTCCACTTAGAGCTGCGCGGACGAGGCTATGAGGCGGCACGCGCCGGTGTGGCCGTGGCCGACCGTCCCGAAGGTCCCTACCACTTTGTGCGCTCCACACGCGTCAACCCCGGGCAGTGGCCGCTGAACATGCCTGCCGAAAACCGCACCCGCCAATTTCCCGCCGAGGAGGTAAAGGAGTGGTGGACTCCCCAGTGGCGTCAGGCCGTGGAGCAGGGACTCTTCGTGCAGCGCGACCTGCAGGACGGACAGATGTCGCGCGACATGACGCTCTTCCAAGACCCCGCCGACGGCCGGGCCTATCACATCTACTCCTCGGAAGAGAACCTGACACTGCACATCGCCGAACTCTCTGACAACTACCTGAGCCACACGGGCCGCTACATCCGCCTCTTCCCCGGCGGCCACAACGAGGCACCGGCCATCTTCCACGACCCCGCTACGAGCACCTACTGGCTCATCGCATCAGGCTGCACGGGATGGGAGCCCAACGAAGCACGCCTCTTCTCCGCCCCCTCCATCTGGGGACCGTGGCAGCAACACCCCTCGCCCATGCGTGGGCCGGGAGCCAAACGTACCTTTGGCGGACAGAGCACCTTCATCCTCCCCCTCCCCGCCAAGCAGGGCGGTGGTTGGATATTCATGGCCGACGTGTGGCATCCCCGTAGCCTCATGTACTCCGGCCACCTGTGGATTCCCATCCGCATGAATCCGGAGACCGGAATGCCAGAGATAGAACGACAGAAAAAGAAAAAATGAAAGCAGCATCATACGATTCGTTTTTGAAGTGTTTGTGTCTCGTTTTATTGAGGCGAAGATAAGACATATATTCCACTCTGGGAATAGACCCGAAATTTTGTAGGGATAATCACCTCTGCTTAACTCCCATTAAAGAATCGTAGTTTCCCAATCAACCTATTTTTAGTTTTATAACATATAACATGTAACATCACCTGAGTGTTTTCGAGAGAAAAGGCCGTTTTCAAGAAAGAAAACAGGCCTTTTCACCTTATAATGCAGCAAAACTCATTTCATCGCTGAAATGGGGCTTAAAAGAGAGGGGAATAGGGGCTATATATTTATTACTACATGATAAATATATTAAACACAGCATCTAAACAGTCGTTTTTAAGCAAAAAGGGAGCGTTTGAGAACCTGTTTTGAATTTATTCTGCTTTTTCATGAGGAGTCTTTTCGAGAAAGAACGGACGAAAGAACCGAAAAGAGACTCAGGGAAAGCGGATAATAAAGGAAAGGAATAAATTCAAAACAGGTTCTGACATTCCCACACACAAGGCGATGTTATATGTTACGAAATACATTTTTTTAAAAACAGGGGAAACGGAAAAGACTTCGGAATGGCGTACAGTTCCGGCCGGAATTACACGCCATTTCTCCTCAAACTGCATGCAATTTCCACAAGAACCACACACAGTTCCGACAAAAAGTGCGTGCAGTTCCTGCAGTCCACTTCCAATGAATTACGGAATTATTTCTCTAATCGCTTGCTTAATCAAGGTATTTGCCCTATTTTTGCAAGAGATTAAGACCTCCGTGCCTTGGTAAGAGAAATTTTCTAACTATTAAATAATTTAAATTCAATCATTTATGTGGTTAAGTAATTCATCTGTAGGAAGGAAAGTGGTGATGAGCGTTACCGGCCTTGCCCTTATCCTGTTTCTGACGTTCCACATGGCCATGAATCTCGTAGCCTTGGTATCGGCCAAGGGATACAACATGATTTGTGAGTTCCTGGGAGCAAACTGGTATGCCCTGGTGGCCTGCGTGGGTCTGGCTGCCTTGTTCATCATTCACATCATCTATGCCTTCTGGCTCACCATGCAGAACCGTAAGGCACGCGGAACTGAACGCTATGCCGTGACAGACAAGCCGAAGACCGTGGAATGGGCCTCACAGAACATGCTCGTCCTGGGAGTTATCGTCATCCTGGGCCTGGCACTCCACCTGGTACACTTCTGGAGCAAGATGCAACTTGTGGAAATCCTGCACGAAACCGGTGCCGAAGTGTCCGTGCTGGCCATGGCCGAAGCTACAAACGGTGTCATGCACATCCAGAACACCTTCAGCAGCTGGATCAACGTAGTGCTCTATCTCGTTTGGCTGAGTGCCATCTGGTTCCACCTTACACACGGATTCTGGAGCGCCATGCAGACCCTGGGATGGAACAACCAGACTTGGATCAACCGCTGGAAATGCATCTCCAACATCTACTCCACCGTCATCGTGCTGGGCTTTGCAGCCGTCGTGGTGGTCTTCTTCCTGAAGTCACTCTGCTGCGGAGGGGCCTGCTAAGGGGAATTAAAAACCAAGAATTAAAGAATTAAAATTCAGCATTCATGAAACAGATAGATTCTAAAATACCGGCAGGGCCGGTGGCCGAAAAATGGACCAACTATAAAGCCCACCAGAAACTTGTGAACCCTGCCAACAAACGCCGACTGGACATCATCGTAGTGGGAACCGGACTGGCCGGAGCCAGCGCCGCAGCCTCACTGGGCGAAATGGGATTCCGCGTGTTCAACTTCTGCATACAGGATTCACCCCGTCGTGCACACTCCATCGCCGCACAGGGCGGTATCAACGCAGCCAAGAACTACCAAAACGACGGTGACTCCGTGTACCGTCTGTTCTACGACACCGTGAAAGGCGGCGACTACCGCGCACGCGAAGCCAATGTATACCGTCTGGCCGAAGTGAGCAACAACATCATTGACCAGTGCGTGGCCCAAGGCGTACCCTTCGCACGCGAATATGGCGGCACCCTGGACAACCGTTCTTTCGGTGGCGCACAGGTGTCACGTACCTTCTATGCCAAGGGACAGACCGGACAGCAGTTGCTGCTGGGAGCCTACTCGGCCCTGAGCCGTCAGGCCGGACTGGGCACCGTGAAGCTCTACACCCGCTATGAAATGCAGGACGTGGTCATCGTGGACGGACGTGCACGCGGCATCATCGCCAAGAACCTCGTCACCGGCAAACTGGAACGCTTTGCCGCCCACGCCGTGGTCATCGCCACCGGCGGATATGGCAACGCCTACTTCCTCTCCACCAACGCCATGGGCTGTAACTGCTCGGCCGCCATGGCCTGCTACCGCAAGGGTGCATGGTTTGCCAACCCCGCCTACGTGCAGATTCACCCCACCTGTATCCCCGTGCACGGCGACAAGCAGTCCAAGCTGACGCTGATGTCAGAGTCGCTGCGTAACGACGGCCGCATCTGGGTGCCCAAGAAACTGGAAGATGCCAAGAAGCTTCAGGAAGGCACCCTGCAGGGCAAGGACATCCCCGATGAAGACCGCGACTTCTACCTGGAGCGCCGCTATCCGGCCTTCGGTAACCTCGTGCCGCGCGACGTGGCCAGCCGTGCCGCCAAGGAACGCTGCGACAAGGGCTACGGCGTGAACAACACCGGACTGGCCGTCTTCCTGGACTTCAAGTACGCCATCGAGCGTCTGGGCAAGGATGTAGTGGCTGCACGCTACGGCAACCTCTTCGACATGTACGAGGAAATCACCGACGACAATCCGTATGAAACCCCCATGATGATCTATCCCGCCATCCACTACACCATGGGCGGCATCTGGGTAGACTATGAACTGATGACCAGCGTAAAGGGACTCTTCGCCATCGGTGAGTGCAACTTCTCCGACCACGGTGCCAACCGCCTCGGTGCATCGGCCCTGATGCAGGGCTTGGCCGACGGCTATTTCGTGCTGCCCTACACCATACAGAACTACCTGGCCGACCAAATTACCGTGCCCCGCTTCTCTACCGACCTGCCTGAATTTGAGGCTGCCGAGAAGGCACTGCAGGAGAAGGCCGACTGGATGATGAACATCAAGGGCAAACGCTCCGTAGATTCCATCCACAAGGAACTGGGACACATCATGTGGGAATACATGGGCATGGGACGTACCGCCGAAGGTCTGAAGACCGGTCTCGCCAAGCTCAAGGAACTCCGCAAGACCTTCGAGAAAGACCTCTTCATCCCCGGCAAGAAAGAGGGCATGAACATCGAGCTGGACAAGGCCAACCGTCTCTGGGACTTCATCACCATGGGCGAACTCGTGGCCTACGATGCCTTGAACCGCAACGAATCCTGCGGCGGCCACTTCCGTGAAGAATACCAAACGGAAGAGGGCGAAGCCAAGCGCGACGACGAAAACTTCTTCTACGTGGCCTGCTGGGAATACCAGGGCGACGACGAAAAGGAGCCCGTCCTGCTCAAGGAGCCCCTGGTCTATGAAGCCATCAAGGTGCAGACGAGAAACTATAAATCATAAAAGCCCCCTCAACTCCCCCCGCAAGGGGGAGCTTAAGGCAATACCTACAATACCCCATCCCCTCCCCACGGGGGAGGACGGGAGGGGCCAAACATTAGAATTATGGACAAAAACATATCATTTACACTGAAAGTGTGGCGTCAGGAAGGCCCCAAGGCCAAAGGCGCATTCGAAACCTACCAAATGAAGGACATTCCGGGAGATACCTCATTCCTGGAAATGCTCGACATCCTGAACGAGCAGCTCATCTCCGAGGGTAAGGAACCCGTAGTCTTCGACCACGACTGCCGCGAAGGCATCTGCGGCATGTGCTCCCTCTACATCAACGGACACCCCCACGGCCCCGCAACCGGTGCCACCACCTGCCAAATCTACATGCGCCGCTTCAAGGACGGCGACACCATCACCGTAGAGCCTTGGCGTTCAGCCGGATTCCCCGTCATCAAAGACCTCATGGTGGACCGCACCGCCTATGACAAGATTATGCAGGCAGGCGGCTTCGTGAGCGTGCGCACCGGTGCCCCCCAGGATGCCAACGCCATCCTCATCCCCAAGCAGGTGGCCGACGAGGCCATGGACGCAGCCAGCTGCATCGGATGCGGTGCCTGCGTAGCAGCCTGCAAGAACGGCTCGGCCATGCTCTTCGTATCAGCCAAGGTGAGCCAGCTCAACCTCCTGCCCCAAGGCAAGCCTGAAGCCCTGAGACGCGCAAAGGCCATGCTCAGCAAGATGGACGAACTGGGATTCGGCAACTGCACCAACACACGTGCCTGCGAAGCCGAATGTCCCAAGAACATTTCCATCAGCAACATCGCACGCCTGAACCGCGACTTCATCATCGCCAAGCTGAAAGACTGAGAACATTTCTCACACATTTGATTAATATCAACATCCCCTCCCCATGCGCGGGAAAACGCCCCGCATCCCGGGAGGGGATTCTCTTTCGCCACACGGCACAGGCACATTGCCGTAGCCACGGCACATGCACTCCGCTATAGCCACGGCACACACAGGACGTTTCACCACTATCCCCCAACACTGATGGACACCAATCACCCTCTCTCGCCCCCCCACAGCCCCCTCCGACAGATACTGCTCCACGCACTCCTCGTCCTCGCCCTGCTGCAGACCACCGATGCCGGCGCACAAGAGACCATCCGCTTCGACCGCTACGAACACGACTTCGGCACCATCGACGAAGACGGAGGGACACAGGAAACGACCTTCCGCTTCACCAACAACACCACGGTTTCCATCGCCATTGCACGCGTACTGAGCAGCTGCGGATGCACCACCTCTACCTACACCCGTGAAGCCATACTGCCCGGCAAGGAAGGCACCATACACGTCACCTACAACCCCGCAGGACGTCCGGGAGTCTTCAGACGCACGCTCACGGTCCTTATGGACGGAGCAGACCTGCGCACCATTCTCTTGGTGAAAGGCCGCGTAACGGCCGGAAAAACGCGCAAACACACCGGATATCCCTACACCATGGGCAACCTGCAACTGCGCAACACCCTCCTGCGCTTCCACCCGACACGCACCGGCACCTCCTCCCTGCGGCAAACACAGAGCATTCTCGTCGTCAACCAAGGCAACACCCCGCTGACCACACACTTCATCACCCCCACAGAGAACCTGCAGGCCCGCATGCAACCCGACACCCTGATGCCCGACCAAGAGGGAGAAATCATCATCACCCTGACACGAAAAACGGATGAAACCGCCTCCCCCCTCTGCGTCAGCCTGACAGAAGCGACACAAGGGAAAGAGAAGGGAAAAGAGAAGGAAGAGGAAGAAGGAAGGCTCCTCATCAAGCTCACGACAGAGCAGTGCAGGAGAAAGTAAGGAGACTAAGGGAAATAGCTGATTTCGCGACGCACCTGTACGGAAGCCGTGACGTGATTCCAGTCCACACGGTCGTTCCACTCCTGCCAGGAGACAAGCCAGTTACCCGCCTCGTCGGGCGAAGCATAGAGGTAGCTCTCACGCTCGGCCTCATCGGCAGCCAAGGAAGAGGTACAGACAATCTCGCACAGCCAGCGGGAGGTATCGTAAGCATACTCCCGACGCACCACATTGCCTTCGCCATCCTGCGTTTCACTCCAGGCCAATGGAAGACCCACACAAGACGTCTGATAGCGGCAGGTGACCCGCTCCAGCAGTTCGCCGGTCGTGGCATCGGAAAGCGTCCTGACCGTAGCCGCCAAAGAACCATCGGCCGCAAATTCCAGTTCCGTACGCTCCGAAGAGAGCAGTTCGCCACGACGGTAAACCTGCACCAAAGCCTCTACTGGAAACAGCGAGGAGCGTGCAGCCGTGGCTGCCTGCGCGTCAGCCGACGAAGCCTCATGCCCCGAGGCATAGCGCCAGGAGATCTCCTCACGCATTTCCCAAGGCGTACCGGCCGCCGTGACCACCGTCCAGGCAAAGGTATCATCCGCCATCCAGCAGGCCATCAGTGTGCCATCTTTCTCCACACTTTGGAGACCCTTCACACAAAAGAAGTCGAAACCGCCCAAGGCAAAAATATCCGAGCGGTTCACTCCGCCGGCTCAACAGTAAATCAGCGTGGAAAGATACTCCTCGGCAAACATTTCGTTGGCCACTTCGAGCAGTTGTTCCGACGTGAGGGCGGAAATACGCCTGCAAACAGCTTCGGAAGTCTCACAACGGTTGTAATGCAGATAAGTTTTGGCCATGCCCAAAGCATTGTTTTCGGCATTGTCACCGGCCACACCGATTTGCCCAATCAGCTGTTTCTTGGCCGCAGCCAGCTGAGCAGTGCTCAGGCGGCAGTCGCACAACCGCTTCAACTCCCTATGGACCAGTGAGGTGCAAAGGTCCACATCATCATTGTCGCAACCGAAGTAGATGCAGAACGTGCCGGTATCGGTATAAGAGGTGAGGTTGGACTCCACGTTGTAGACCAGTCCACGCCTTTCGCGCAGCGACAGGTTCAGGCGACTGTTCATGCCCGGACCGCCCAGGAGATTGTTCAGCAGATAGAGGGCCGTGCGCCGCTCGTCGTGGGCATCATAGCCTCGTGCCCCTATCATGACATGAGCCTGATGGGTTTCACGATGCAGGACAAGCCGTTCGGGAACATAAGCCGGAGGGGGAACACGGCGATTGTCCACCACCACAGCCGGTACATCAGCCGTCAGCCGCTCCATGAGGCACACCATCCGGCGAAAGTCCAGCCGCCCCTGTGCAAAAAAGACCATGTTGGCCGGATGATAGAAACGTGAGGTGAAAGCAACCGCATCCTCGCTGCGGAAACGTTTCAACAGTGAGGGACATCCCAAAATGTTACGTCCCAAAGGATGATTGCGGAAAATGAGGTCTTCGAAATCATCGAATATCAGTTCCGAGGGATTGTCCTCATAAGACTGTATCTCATCAATGATGACCTCTACCTCCTTGGCTATCTCCCGCTGAGGAAAGGTGGAACGGAACACGATGTCGGTGAGCAGTTCGGCAGCCCGGGCAAAGTCTTCGACCAAGAAGGCCGAGTAGACCACAGTCTCCTCCTTATTGGTATAGGCGTTCAGCTCGCCGCCCACATTCTCCATGCGGTTCAGGATATGCCAGGCCCGCCGTTTGCGGGTTCCCTTGAAAATGAGATGTTCCACGAAATGGGCCATACCCTGCTCCTCCGCCAGTTCATCGCGCGTGCCGGCATCTATGGCAAAACCACAATAAGCCACCGGGGAAAGCGTGGGACGGTAAATGAGGCGCAAGCCGTTAGGCAAGGTGTGCAAGTGATATTTTTCTTCCGAATCTTTCATGCTGTTCATTCCGGGCTATCCGGACAAATCGGCTGCAAAAATACAATAAAACTTAGAATCCATCGGGATTTTATTCTCCCATTCTTATTGTAGTTTATGGAAAATTGCAGATATTTGCGCCCAATAATAAAACTGAGTTATGATAGAATCCATCAAAGAACTTCTGCAGAAGGAAGCACAAGCTGTGCAGAACATCCCCGTAACCGACGCCTACGAAAAGGCCGTGACGCTCATCGTGGAGCAGGTACATCGCCGCAAAGGCAAGCTGGTCACCTCTGGCATGGGAAAGGCCGGACAGATAGCCATGAACATCGCTACCACCTTTTGCTCCACTGGCATACCGGCCGTGTTCCTGCATCCCAGCGAAGCACAACACGGCGACCTGGGCATCCTGCAGGAGGATGACCTGCTGTTACTCATCTCCAACTCGGGCAAGACACGCGAGATAGTTGAGTTGACCCAACTGGCCCACAACCTGAACCCCCAACTGAAATTTATCGTCATCACCGGAACCCCCGACAGTCCGCTGGCCCGTGAGGCCACTGTATGCCTCAGCACCGGCAGTCCCAAGGAGGTCTGCGCTTTGGGCATGACGCCCACGACTTCCACCACCGTGATGACCGTCATCGGTGACATTCTCGTGGTGCAGACCATGAAGCAGACAGGCTTTACCATCGAGGAATATTCCAAGCGCCACCACGGTGGCTATCTGGGCGAAAAATCAAGATTATTATGCGAAAAATAATCGGTATAGGCGAAACCATTCTGGACATCCTGTTTCGCGACGGACAGCCCACGGCAGCCGTACCCGGCGGTTCGGTGTTCAACGGTGTGGTGTCACTGGCACGCATGGGAGTACCCGTGGAGTTCATCACAGAAGTAGGCAACGACCGGGTGGGAGAAATCATCCTGGACTTCATGCGCAGCAACGGTATGGAGACCACTCATGTGAACGTCTTCCCCAACGGCAAGTCGCCCGTATCACTCGCCTTCCTCAACGAACGGAGTGATGCCGAATACATCTTTTATAAGGATTACCCCAAACTGCGTCTAGAGGTGGACTATCCCGACATTACAGACGAGGACATCCTTATCCTGGGTTCCTATTATGCCCTCTCTCCCCTGCTGCGCGACAAGGTAGTGGAACTGCTGGAGCGTGCCCGACAAGCCGGAGCCATCATCTACTACGACCCCAACTTCCGTGCACCACACAAGGAAGAGGCCATCAAACTCAACGCGGCACTCATCGAAAACCTGGAATATGCCGACATCGTGCGCGGCTCAAGCGAAGACTTTCTGCACCTCTATGGCTTGCAGGAGGGAGACAAGGTGTACAAGGAGAAAATAAAGTTCTACTGTCCCAACTTCATCTACACCCAGGGCGGCAACGAAGTCATCCTCTACACCGACGGCCAACGCAAAACCTACGCCGTGCCTCCCATTGAGGCCGTCAGCACCATCGGTGCGGGCGACAACTTCAATGCCGGCCTGCTCTATGGCCTGCTGAAAGAGGGCATCCACCGTGACGACCTGCCCCATATGGACCAGAAGAGATGGGACCGTATCGTGGCCACCGGCATAGCCTTCTCGGCCAACGTTTGCCAAAGCGTACACAATTCTGTCTCAATGGAGTTCGCGGAAAAGATGAAAGCAATGCTCTAAGAAACATCCGCTGCACAAAATCAGGAGACATTGGCAATAATTCACTACCTTTGCACCCCAAACAAGCAAAAAACGATTTATGAAGACATTCGAAGAGTTGGGCGTATCGGCCGAAATACGCCGCGCCATTGAAGAGATGGGCTATGAGCAGCCCATGCCGGTACAGGAAGAGGTAATCCCCTACCTTTTGGGAGAAAACAACGACGTGGTGGCCCTGGCCCAGACGGGCACAGGAAAGACGGCCGCATTCGGTCTGCCGCTCATCCAGAAGATTGACGTGGAACAACGCATCCCGCAATCGCTGATTCTCTGCCCCACACGCGAACTGTGCCTGCAAATTGCCGGTGACCTGAACGACTACAGCAAGTATGTCAACGGCCTGAAGGTGCTCCCCGTCTATGGAGGCAGCAGCATAGAGAGCCAGATACGCGCCCTGAAGCAAGGAGTACACATCATCGTGGCTACCCCCGGACGTCTCATTGACCTGATGGAACGCAAGACCGTCTCGCTCAGCACAGTGCAGAATGTGGTACTGGACGAGGCCGATGAGATGCTGAACATGGGGTTCACCGACAGCATCAATGCCATCCTGGCCGACGTGCCTCAGGAACGCAACACCCTGCTCTTCTCGGCCACCATGAGCCCCGAGATTGCCCGTATCGCCAAGAACTACCTGCACGATGCCAAGGAAATCACCATTGGCCGCAAGAACGAAAGCACGGCCAACGTGAAACACGTGGCCTACTGCGTACACGCCAAGGACAAGTACGAAGCCCTGAAGCGTGTGGTGGACTACTATCCAGACATCTATGCCATCATCTTCTGCCGCACACGCAAGGAGACCCAGGAGATTGCCGACAAGCTGATGCAAGAGGGCTACAATGCCGACACACTGCACGGCGAACTCTCCCAAGCACAACGTGATGCCGTGATGCAGAAATTCCGCATACGCAACCTGCAACTGCTGGTAGCCACCGATGTTGCCGCCCGTGGACTGGACGTGGACGACCTGACGCATGTCATCAACTATGGCCTGCCCGATGATATTGAAAGCTACACTCATCGCAGCGGACGAACCGGCCGGGCCGGAAAGACCGGTACCTCCATCGCCATCATCAACATGCGTGAAAAGGGAAAGATGCGCGAAATAGAACGTATCATTGCCAAGAAGTTTGAAATGGGACAGATGCCCACTAGCAAACAGATTTGTGAAAAGCAGCTGCTGAAGGTCATCGACAATCTGGAAAAGGTAAAGGTGAACGAAGAGGAGATTGCCGACTTCATGCCCGATATCTACCGCAAGCTGGACTGGCTCTCTAAAGAAGATCTCATCAAACGTGTGGTATCACATGAATTCAACCGTTTCCTGGACTACTACCGCGACCGCAAGGAGATTCACACCGAAGAACTGAGAGGCAAAGAGCGGGGTGACAGACGGGAACCGCGCGAAGGCAAAGGCATCAAGCGCACCCATCAGGCTGAGGAGGGCTACACCCGCCTCTTCATCAACCTGGGCAAGATGGACAACTTCTTCCCTGCCGATGTCATCGGCCTGCTGAACAAGAACATGAAGAACCGTGTGGAGGTGGGCCGCATTGACCTGATGCCCAAGTTTTCCTTCTTCGAAGTGGCCGAAGAGGATGCCCGCCAAGTGGTAAAGGCTCTTTCCCGAGCCAAATGGAATGGCCGCAAGGTGTCTGTTGAAATAAGCGGCGAGGGAAACAGCGATGAAAAAGGACGAAAAAGCAAAAAGGAATACCGCAAAGACGCCTTCAAGCCTGCCGCCACAGAAGGCCGCCGTGCCACGTCCGCAGAGAAACCCCGCAAGAAAACGGCAGCCGAAATACGTCCCTTCGCCCCCGCCGAAGAGAGCGGAACACGCTTCGCCAAAGAGAAGAAGCAAAAACCCAGCCGTGAAGAACGTGGCTACACCAAACCCCGCGGACGCAAGGACGACTGGAAACAGTTCTTCCAGCACGACGATGACTTCCGAGGTCCCGCACCCGACTTCAACGAAGAGGGATGGGCCAAGCCGATGAAGAAAAAGAAATAAAGGCTCGTTTGGGAAACGCCGCGGCACGCGTCTTGAGAATCGATTAATATTTAGAACCTGTTTTGAATTTATTCAGTTTTTTCATGAAGAGTCTTTTCGAGCTATTTTGGTTGTTCTTTCAAGGAGCATAGCGGGCTATGTGACAAGAAAGAACGGACAAAAGAGCCGAAAAGAAACTCAGGAAAAGCGGATAATAAAAGAGGCTCTTCTGCAATTTGGTTGAATTCTCATTTTCGAGCAGATATACTTCATCGGCCAAGTAATATATACTTCATCGGTCAGGTAATATATACTTCAAGTGCTAACGGATATATACTGCGTTGGCCAAGTAAGTACTTTGC
>JAFURM010000003.1 GCA_017471925.1 Bacteroides sp. | reverse complement strand
TGGTGTGACAAAGGTAGGGAAGAATACTACAGCGTTTTCAAATCGTGTATGGACTGCAACGTTTTGCAGCGAATTGCATGTTTGGAATTTCAAGACTGCTCTTAAGAGGCTGTCGGAGGGGTCGGTTCATCGTCCGAAGGCTGCTGTTGCTCCACGGGAGAGTTTCCGCCATTCCGCCAATCCGCCATCCCGCCAATGTTTTGGGAAAGGTATTGCCAGCTTTGCCGACGGACGGCTTCATCGTTGTGGCAACGGCGCACTATCCGGGCGGCATGGATGGCCACGGCCGGCAATAGCGGGCGGTCCAGGTTCTCCATGTCCACACAGGTCTGCTGATAGGCCTGGCGCATGATGCGGTCGGCCTCGTCGGACGGGAGGGGTGTCGTGTTTCCCTGTTCGTCCATGAGGAGCGGAGAGACACGCAAGGGCAGCGGATAGCGTCTCGGAGGTGACGGATAGGAAGGTCTGCACTCGTTGCTGAAAAGGAGGAAGCTGGCGGGTGACAGACGGACATAGGTGCCGTCGGGCGGCATGAAGCAGGGAGAGGAGGGGTCGAACAGCGTGGGCCACACGCCATCGGGCAATCCCAAAAGCATGAGGATGAAAGGACAGTCCACCCCATTCTCGTAGAGACACCGGCGAAGGCGGCAGAGTATCTCCATCGGGAAGCCTTCCCGACAATAGAGCACTATGCGACGGGGCAAGGCTCCCCTGTGGGCATCGGCATAGGCCTACATCATCTCCTTGCACTTGCGTACAAAGAAAGGAATGAACCGCGGTGAGTCCTGGCAAATGTCAGTATCCGTTCCCGGCTGCGGATGATGGCTGAAGGTGATGCCCACCAACGGACGCAGCCTGCCTCTTCGCTCCAGCCAGGCACAACCGGCTATGACATCACCCTCATGGCTCACCGTGTCGGCCAGTGTCCAGGGAGTTCCTTTCAGGGAAAGTATCAGGCGCGAAGCCACGTCGGACAGGCGACGACGGAACTCGCTCGTGTCCACATGCTCTGCAGAGAAGGCTTCCATGAAGTGCAGGCCATAGTTGTGGCAGAGGGAGCGAAGGTAGATGCCCGGCTGATAGGGAGCCACCTTCACTGCTTCTTCACCCACGGGAGGCATGTAGCAAAGGTGATAGGCCGAATGGTCGGGACGGGTGTGTGCAAAGGTGGTCACGGCTGTGAGCAGCTGTTGCAGCACTCCTTCACCAGGCTCATAGGCAATCCACTCGCTCTCATCGCCCAGCAGCAACAGACCGTAACGCTCCACGAAACTGTCGAACAGCGTGAACAGGCGGCGCACCGTCTCGAGCTGTCCCTGCGGATAGACCATCAATACCGGCACATCGGGCATACCCTCCATCCGGTAGGCCCCATAGGTATCCAGTCCCTGACGTGGTTCCACCCCCTTTCCCGACTCGCCGAAGCGTTTGAAGGAGAGTGAGGGCGCACAGTGTTTCACCTCTTCTTCGGGCACATCCTGCAGTTCCAGGCTGAGTGTCATTGGCACGCCTTCCCGCCGGCCGCCTTCGGGGAAGCAACAGTGCAACAGTTCCTCCACCCTATGTGCCACTTCGGCATAGCGGTTGAGGTGGAGCACGGCATCGCTGCAGGAGGAGGGTGACCCGGGAAAGAGTTCCTTCAAGGAGGGATGATAGACGGCATAGGCTGCAGCGAGTCTCCTGCGCTGTGCAAGAGAAAGGGCGGCATAGGAGAACAGTTCTCCGTCTATAGCAACCAGGTCGGGAGAAGCCCCGGCATGGTGCAGACGGAGTACACTCTGCCCCACATAGAGATAGCGGTGAGGCAGGATGCAGAAGGCCACCTTCACCCTCCTTTTCCCGTCCGTGCTCCCTCCCGTCCCGTCCACTGAGGGGCGGAACAGCAACGGGCGATAGCTGCAATAGGGAGCATCGGCCGCCTGTTCCGGCTCACGGAGCCACACCTCCACCCCACCCTCTCCGGTATAGCGCAACAGACGCCGGGGAGCAGCCCCGCCTCCGGACTCGGCAGGAAGCAGGGCCAGGCGGGCCAGTTGACGGCAGAGAGCCGACGGAGCAGTGTCCCGACACGAAGCGGGCAGAAGGGCGTGGAGCAGCAGTGTTTTCATGATCGTTTCTATGGTTGGTTGCAAGTCGTGCCACAAAGATAACGATAATGGACGGACTTTTGCAAGTCCCGGGCCTGTTTTCAAAAACAGGTTCTCATTTGACAACAGCAGAAGCCTTCAGATAGACACCGCGTCCGTCTTTCAGTACCAAATCCGCAGCACAGTACTCACTCAGGTAACGCTCGGCCGAGCGCAAGGTGATGCCCATCCCTGCAGCGGCCTCTATGCACTCGGCACGCGAGAAGCGGTCGGGCAGTGCCTGCAGCAGGGCCTTCATGCGCTGCTGGTGTCCTTCATCTACAGGATGGGGCTGGCGTTGGGAGGAGGCCAACACCGCCTGACACAGCAGGCGATACACCTCTCCGGCATGGCGCAAGAGCACGGGCACCATGAGCATGGCCGTACGGAAATCCTCGTCCCTGCAGGCCAGTACTTCAGGCAAGGGCTTGTCGCCCTCACCATCCATCAGGCGCAGGACAGACAGCACCATGCAGATGCGGAAAGCGGAAAGGCCCAGACGACGCATGGTAGGCAGGAGGTCCGGTCCATACTCGTCCAGTCCCTGCTCCTGCAAGGCTTCGAAGCGGGCATTGAACTCGCACTGCTGCTCCACGGTCAGCGTGAAGGTTATGGGGCGTGCCTGTTGCAAGCGCACATAAAAACGGTGGAAACGACCACCCAACCGCCAGAAGCGGAGGTCCAGGGTATCCTCGTCGCAACCGGCAAAGACATCGTTCCACACAGGACGCAACGGGAGAGTGTAGAAGAGGAAACGGGAGAACAGTCCGTTCTCGGCATCGGGGATAAGGGTGGATATCTGGCGCGGCGTTCCACTGAGCAGCACGGAGAGACAAGGGGTTCCTATCTCCACATACTCCCTGTCTTTCCTACGGTTATAGGCTATGGACTCATGGTGGAAAGCCTTGCGGAAGCCATCGCTGTAATTGCCGTGCTCACTGCTCAGGGTGGTACTCAGGGTGTCGCCCTCGGTCTCCATCATCAGAGCCTGCCCCTTGTTCTCGCTCAGCGTCTGGAACAGAGCCGTTGCCGTACTGTTGGCCGGGACGAAAAGCATCCTTACCGGAGGCGGCTGGGGTTCCTCACCGCCTGTCTTGCGTTTGTTCTGATCATACTCGGACTTCAGGCGACGATACTCCTCCCATTCGGCCTTGTTCAGGCGACGCAGTTCGGCATGTACAATGTCCACTAGGTGACGGCACAGGGTGAGCCTTCCCTTTCCGGTAGCGGCCCGGGCATTGACAAAGAGATAAAGGTTGGGAAAGACCTGACGCTGCCCATAGATGCCCGACACCTGCGTAAGGCAGGCCGACAAGACCGTCAGGCTGCCCAACAGGAGCATGTCGGTATCTTCGGGCGAGAGGCCATAGCCCACCACCTCACTCAGCAGGCCTGGCAAGGAGTCGTAGACCTGGGGAGGGAAGGCAGGCAATGGCTCCGGAGTGCTGTCGCCTTCAGGGACGGAAGGTGACGGTCGGGGCGGCTGCTCCTTTCGTTTTTTATCATGCCCCCCCGTTGGCGGATTGGCGGAATGGCGGAATGGCGGAACGGGCAGGGAAATGTCCACTCCCGCCCGGCGTGCCAGGTGGAAGAAGGTGTTCAGCGTGATGCCCTGCCCGCGGGAGGTGAGGCAGGCGGTGAACTGTTTGTCCGCTTCACGCGGCTTGTAGGAGGCATAGTAGCGGCTCAGGCGATGGAAATAGGTGCGTCCCGCTTCGCCCAACCCATGAGCCAGGGCAAAGCCCAAGTCGCACCACTCCTTGTAGGTCGGGGCAATGTCTATGCCGGCCTGCTCAATGCGACGGGTGACGGTTTCCACCTGTTCTTGCGGTGTGGCCGACGGATGCAGCCACTGGTTGACGTTGAATTTCTTGTTGGTCATGACAGTCGTTTATTAAAATGGATTATTCAAAGATGACGGCATCGGGATCCCACGGCAGATAGCAGGCCCGCGACACGTCGCGGCCCGAGGGGTCGGCCTGAACGCCATAGTTGCGCTCTACATAGAACGAAAGGGCATCGAACCACTCACCATGAGTGGCCTGTGAAGGGTCTATGGCCACGACCCACTTCAATCCCTCGCCACCGGGGCTACGCAGAATGAGGCGCGAGTCCACGGCCGTGTCGTTCATCAGGAGGTAGCGCAGGCCATAGACACCACCCACCGACGGACTTTCGCGCCACTGTGCCAGATGGTCAAAGTCCAAGCAAAGGAGGCCGCTGTGTTGCAGCAGGGCATCGTTGCGGCGGCACGAAAAGACACCGCTGAAGGTGGCATAGTCGAAATGTTCGCTCTTGAAACGCTGCACATCGCGCTTCGTGGCCTTCCCCTCCTTCATGAGGCGGCAAAGATTGCGCAGATGCAGGGTGGTCTCACGATAGTAGTCACCGGTAACCACATTGTAGATTTGGCGCACGGAGACACTCTTGTAGGGAGTCGTGTTGCGCACGGGAGCACGGAAGAAGCTGAAACGGTGGGGCGTAGGCACGTCATAATAGTTGATGATGCTCATGAGCGGCCTCCTTCCTCGCCGTCGGCCGGGTCTGTCCCGCCCTTGCGCTGCTTCAGGTTGTACATCACATAATTGTCCTGCAAAATGTCGTCTATCTCCTTGCACTTGTAATAGAACTTCCGCCCCAGGCGGGTGTAGCCGATGACCCTCTTTGCACGAAGGTCGCTCAAGGTGCGTGCACTGATGTGCAGGGCATTCATCACTTCCTGTCCGTCCACCCATCCCTCGGCTACGGGAATTGCAGGTTTCACACCGGCCCGCTCCAGCAGACGGGCCATGCCGGCCAGCTCATTGCGCAGCTGTTCCAGCCTGTACCATGGAAAATACTCTTGTTTCATACGCTTTGTCTTTAAAGTTCGGAAGCGAAGAAAGGGTACGAGTATCTTACGTGTTGCAAACGACACTTTACGAGAGGAAGAATGCCGATTTTATCCGCAAAAGGCCAAATGCGTATTAACACAGATTTCCGCTGGTTAACAGAGCTTTCCACCGTTCACTGACGCGATTATGTCCCTACAGAAACATGCAAAAAAAATCCCTTTACGAAGAGAGCTCGTAAGGGATTCGTAGCGACAACTGCCGGGATATGCCGACCCGCTCTGCCTCATGAAGCCAGGAACGCAGTATAAGCCTTGCGATAATGGGCGGCATTGTTGCGGAAGACTTTCCAATTCTTGCAGTCGTTGGCAATGTGTTCATAAAGGAAACGGGCATACTTCTCCTTGTCCTGCTTGTAAATCGCACAGTAGTGGAAAAAGAGTCCCAGCACCACTCCCATCGTGCCATCCGTCACCCTTACACGCTGCTCCTGCTTCACCTGCGGAATCCCCTTGTTGCTGACGAAACAGAGGAACTGACGGCGCAGGAAATCCACCTCGTTGGCCTGCATGATTCTGTAGCCATGCTTGCTACGTGCATTGGTAAGGAAATCGAATATCTTCCTGATGGCCTCCATGTCCGGACCATCGGCCACAGTGACCGGCATATCGGGTATATCCTCGTCACGAACCACCCTGATGACAACGAACCTGCCATCATAGTTGTTTTCGTAGAGGTTCAGTTGCTGTTGCAGATAGAGATATATCCGGCGGGGCAGACTGTTCAAAGCAGGAAGTCGGGTATCAAAGAAAGTGAAGCATTCCTCCATCAGTCGGAGGCGGATGTCATGACAAATGCTGCGGGCTTCATCAAAGACTTTCTCCTTATCGAATTCCCAGCTGTAGAAATGGCTGATTTGGGTAGCCATCCAACCGGAGTCAGTAACCAGAACATAGGAAAGGAATTTGTCTGTGGACTGTTTGCTGTAGAGACAGTAAAGGAAATTCTCTAACGCCAACACTCCCTGCCACAAAACGGCTGGCAGTTCCTTCCAAGAAACAGGAGACTGCTGACGACTGTCGGCCAAGCCTTCGAGCAGTCCACACAACGAGGCATAGTATGCCCTGCCCAACTCTTTATATTTGGGGGTTCCATCCTCCGACTTGTCGCGTACAGACATACTCCAGGAGACCAACAGATGCCTCACTTTGGCGTTCAGGCACAGGATTTCATACTTCCGTTTCTCCGTCTCGGAAAAGGGAAAGTCAAAGAGAGGATCAGCCAACAGCTGATGATAGTCGCAATAATCCTCACTCTCCAGGAGGTCACAGTATCGGCCGCTCAGCTCCAGATAGAAACAGGCCAAAGTTCCCCGGAGATGACGGCACAAGGAGGGAGACAGGTGGCAGCAACCATTTTCATAGAGTTTTGCCGCCATGACATAGATGTCGTCCAGCACCCCGATAATCAGTGTGCGGGCATCCGTCCGGGAACGCAGCCGAAGCAGCATCTCCGCAATATGGAGATTCAGTGTGTGGAATTCCAGTGCCAGCAAGGCATCATAGAAGTCAAAGAGAGGCGAAGAGAGTTGCAGGCAGTCGGGCGAAGTGAGCACATGGTCAAACTCTTCCATACGCAGGTGATGGATGTAGTTCATCATGTCATCGGGACGGCTCTGCAGATCCGGAGTGACGGAGAGGTCGGGATAGTCGGGAGGAGCCTCGCCCCACTCCTGCAAGACGGTAGAGAGGAGGTTTTGCATTTCCGTAAAAGCATAAGAGTATCTTCTCAACCGCCGGGCATCTTGCCTGAAGCGATTGTTGTGGATGCAGTCATCGGACAGGTTGGCCGGCGAAAGCACACCACTGATAATGCTATTCAATACTCGGAATTCCATGCTTCTTCATCGTTTTGAATGCAACACCTCACTATCTTTCACGAGCAAAAGGATGACCCCTTTTTGGGGACTATCGCCTTTAATCAGTGCCTATTTATAGTGATAGCGCAAATGTAAGCCATTGAAATGAGAAAAGCAAGCAGCCTTCTCTTTTTTATCATCTTTTTGCAATACGGGCAGTAAGAAAGTCCCTGCATTCTTTTTCCTTCTCAATGAAAACACTTATCTTTGTGAAATAAATAAAAGACTATAATTATCCGGGAGAGATGGCAAGCCATCTTCCATCCCGACACCATCAGACTTCGCACTGACCATCAAAACGAGCATAACATGGAACTACTGGTATATAAAGCCTCGGCCGGTGCCGGAAAGACCTTTACCCTGGCGGTAGAGTACATCAAGCACCTGATACTGAACCCGCTTGCCTATCGGCAGATACTGGCCGTCACCTTCACCAACAAGGCCACGGCCGAAATGAAGGAGCGCATCCTGCAACAGCTCTATGGCATCTGGAAGGGCGACCCCGCATCGGATGTCTACCTGGCCTGCATCCGGCAACGACTGCAGGAAGCCGCCGGCAACGACAGGCACGGAATGACCGACGAAGAGCTGCGGCAACGCGCAGGACAGGCCCTGACCTACATGCTGCACGACTATAACAACTTCCGGGTGGAGACCATCGACTCTTTCTTCCAGTCGGTGATGCGCAACCTGGCACGCGAACTGGAGCTGGCCCCCAACCTGAACATCGAGCTGAACAACAGCGAGGTGCTGAACGATGCCGTGGACAGCCTGATAGAGAAACTGTCGCCCACCTCACAAGTGCTGGCCTGGCTGCTGGACTACATCAACGAACGCATAGCCAACGACAAGCGGTGGAACGTATCGGACGAGGTGAAGAGCTTCGGCCACTACATCTTTGACGAGAGCTACATTGAACGCGGCAGGGAACTGCGCGAGAAGCTGCGCAGCCATGACACCCTGAAGCTCTACAAAGCCGTGCTGCGCGAAATAGAGGGCGAGGCCCGGAAGAGCATGAAACGCTATCACGACCTCTTCATGGAGGAACTGACCAACCACGACCTGACCCCTGCCGACCTGAAGGGCGGAGACAGGAGCATAGGCAGCTACTTCCGCAAGCTGCGCGACGGCAAGTTGAGCCAGAAGGAGGCCTACAACAAGACGGTGGAGGCCTGCCTGACCGACGCCAAGAACTGGGCCACGAAGACCTCCGCCCGCAAGAACGAAATCATAGCCCTGGCCGAAAAGAGCCTGCTGCCCCTCCTGCGGGCTGCCGAGCAGGAACGTCCGCAGCGCAACAGCGACATCAACAGCTGCACCCTCTCCCTGCAACACCTCAACAAGCTGCAGCTGCTGAACCACATCGACGAGGAGGTGAGGCTGCAGAACAGGGAGCACAACCGCTTCCTGCTCTCCGACACCAATGCCCTGCTCCACGGACTGGTGAGCGAGGGCGACTCCTCCTTCGTCTTCGAGAAAATCGGTGCCAACATACGCAACGTGATGATAGACGAATTCCAGGACACCAGCCGCATGCAGTGGGACAACTTCCGCCTGTTGCTATTAGAAGGGCTCTCCCAGGGAGCCGACAGCCTGATAGTGGGCGACGTGAAACAGTCCATCTACCGCTGGCGCAACGGCGACTGGGGCATTCTGGAGGGACTTACCGCCCAACAGCCCGCCAACGGGACGGACAGCACGAAACGCACGCCCTTCCCCTACCCCATCCGTGTGGAGACCCTGAAGACCAACCGCCGCAGCGAGGCCAACATCATCGGCTTCAACAACCGCTTCTTCACGCAGGCCGTGGACTACCTGAACGGGCTGCACCTGAGCGAGCTGATGGAGGAGTGCTTCCCCCTGAAAAACGCCTATGCCGACGTGGTGCAGGAATCGCCCAAGAGCGAACAGAGGGGCTACGTGAAGGCCGCCATCCTGCAGCCCGACAAGGAGCACAGCTATGCCGAGATGACCCTGAACGCCCTGGGCAACGAGGTGCTCAGGCTGAGACAAGCCGGGGTGGAGCTGAACGACATGGCCATACTGGTGCGCAAGAACAAGGTGATACCGGCCATTGCCGACTACTTCGACAAGGAGCTGCACATCCCCATCGTCTCCAACGAGGCATTCCGGTTGGATGCCTCACAAGCCGTCTGCATGCTGATAGATGCCCTGCGATGCTTAGCCGAACCCGAAGAGAAGATAGCCCGCGCCTCCCTGCTGATGAACCTGAAACAGATGGGCGGAGAGCCTGCCGACGAGACAACGGCATGGAACGAACTGGAGGATGCCCTGCCCGCAGCCTTCACGGAACGACGGGAGGAACTGCGCCTCATGCCGCTTCACGAACTGTTAGAGGAACTCTACACGCTGCTTGGCCTGCAACGGATAGAAAAGCAGGAGGCCTACCTCTTCTCCTTCATGGACACCGTTACGGAGTATCTGCAGAACAATCCTTCCGACCTGAACCTCTTCATCCGTCACTGGGACGAGAAGCTCTGCAGCAAGACCATCCCGGGCGGTGAAATGGAGGGCATACGCATCTTCTCCATCCACAAGTCCAAAGGACTGGAATTCCACACGGTACTGATACCTTTCTGCGACTGGAAGCTGGAGGACGAAACCCGCCGGCAGATGGTGTGGTGCGTGCCTCCCACGGCTCCCTACAACGCCCTGAACCTGGTGCCCGTGACCTACTCTCCGCTCATGGCCGAGTCCATCTACCGCAAGGAGTACCTGCACGAGCGGCTGCAGCTGTGGGTGGACAACCTGAACCTGCTCTACGTGGCCTTCACCCGTGCGGGGAAGAACCTCATCCTGTGGAGCAGCAAGAAGGAGAAGAACAGCGTGAGCGACCTCTTTGCCGACATCCTGCCACGGATAGCCACGGAGAACGGCGACTACTGGGACGAGGAGGAGGGCCTCTTCGAATCGGGCACCCTCTGTCCCTCCAAAAAAGCAGCGGCCCGACAGCCGGAGGAACAAGGGGAACCGGCCTTCAGGAACCGCCTGACGCAGAAGGCCGGAAGACGGCCGGTGCAGATGGAGAGCAGAAGGCCCGACATCACGTTCAGGCAGTCCAACCGCTCGGCCGACTTCATAGCCGGCAGGGATGAAGGCGACTCCTGGCAACGCTTCATCAACCGGGGCTGCCTGCTGCACACGCTCTTCTCCTCCATACGCACCCGGGACGACGCGGAACAGGCCATAGACCGGCTGGTGTTCGAAGGGGTCATTACCGACAGCGGAGAGGAGGAGGAGGTGAGACAGCTCACCCGAAGGGCCTTCACCCACCCCCTGGTACAGCAATGGTATGACGGCTCATGGAGGCTCTTCAACGAGTGTGACATCATCTGGATGGAGAACGGACAGCTGCACAACCGCCGCCCCGACCGCGTCATGATGAAGGAAGGGCAGATTGTGGTGCTGGACTTCAAGTTCGGCAAGCCCAACCGGCGCTACAACAAACAAGTGAAAGACTACATTGACCTCCTGAGCAGCATGGGCTATCCCAAGGAAGAGATTCACGGCTACCTGTGGTACGTGGATGAAGACAATGTGGAACAAGTAGAATCATAACAGTAAATACCGGAAATCATGACTTCATTTCTTCAACTCGTAGCAGAAGACCTCTATAAGAAACTGGGGAACGACCTTTCCCATACCGCCATCGTCTTTCCCAACAAGCGTGCCAGCCTGTTCTTCAACGAACACCTGGCCCGCCAGTCCCAACGTCCCATCTGGTCACCGGCCTGCCTCAGCATCAGCGAACTGCTGGGACAACTCTCCACCCTGCAGAAGGGCGACCCCATACGCCTGGTCTGCGAGCTCTACCAGGTGTTCACGCAAGCCACCGGCAGCGAAGAGACGCTGGACGACTTCTACTTCTGGGGCGAACTGCTCATCAGTGACTTTGACGACGTGGACAAGAACTGCGTGGACGCCTCACGCCTCTTCAGCAACCTGAACGACCTGAAGAGCATCATGGACAACCAGGACTTCCTGACCCCCGAACAGGAAGAGGCCATCCGACAGTTCTTCCAGAACTTCTCCATCGAGAAACGCACCCAACTGAAAGAGCGTTTCATCCATCTGTGGGACAAGCTGGGCGGCATCTATGAAGCCTATCGGGAGAGATTGCGAAGACTGGGCATTGCCTATGAAGGCATGATGTACCGCGACGTGGTGGAGCATACGGACTGTGCCACCCTGCCCCACGAGCACTATGTCTTCGTGGGCTTCAACGTGCTGAACAAGGTGGAAATCACCTTCTTCAAGCAGCTGCAACGTGCCGGAAAGGCTCTGTTCTACTGGGACTATGACCTCTTCTACACCCGACTGCCCCGCCAACAGAAGCCTCCCTTCACCCACGAAGCCGGTGAGTTCATCCTGCGCAACCTCAAGGAGTTTCCCAACCAACTGTCCGAGGAGTGCTTCGACACCCTGCGCCGTCCCAAGAAAGTACGTTTCCTCTCCGCCCCCACCGAGAACGCACAGGCCCGCTACCTGCCCCAGTGGGTGAAGGAGATGCAACGCGAAAGCCCCGAGGGACTGGTGGAGAAGGAGAATGCCGTGGTGCTCTGCAACGAAAGCCTGTTGCTGCCCCTGCTCCATGCCATCCCGGCAGAGGTGCAGAACGTGAACATCACCATGGGTTTCCCGCTGGCGCAGACACCGGTCTACAGCTTCATCAATGCCCTGGTGGAACTGCAGACCATAGGCTATCATGCCGACAGCGGACGATACAGCCACCAAAGCGTCATCGGCCTGCTGCACCATCCCTACATGCAACGCCTCTCGGCCAGGGCCGAAACGCTGGAAGAAGAACTGAAGCGAAACAACCGCTTCTATCCCTATCCCTCGGAACTGAAGCAGGACGAAGCACTGGAGCACTTCTTCACCCCCGCTCCGGGAGCGGCCAACCTCTGCCGTTACCTGACGGAAAGCATACGCCGTGCCGCCGCCCTGTACCATCAGGAGGATGCGGAGAAAGAGAACGGACGGGAGGATGTCTTCAACCAGCTCTACCGCGAATCGCTCTTCAAAGCCTACACCCTCGTCGGCCGTCTGCAGAGCCTCGTGGAGGAGAATGCACTGGGCAGTGTCACCACCGACACTTTCCGTCGCCTGCTGAACCGCCTGCTCACGGCCGCCAACATCCCCTTCCACGGAGAGCCGGCCATAGGCATGCAAATCATGGGTGTGCTGGAGACACGCAACCTGGACTTCCGCAACCTCCTCATCCTTTCGCTGAACGAGGGACAACTGCCCAAGAACGAAGGCGAGTCATCCTTCATCCCCTACAACCTGCGCAAAGCCTTCGGCATGACCACCATCGAGCACAAGAACTCCGTCTATGCCTACTACTTCTACCGCCTCATACAGCGGGCAGAGAACATTACCCTGGCCTACAACACCTCCTCCGACGGCCTGAACCGGGGAGAGATGTCACGTTTCATGCTGCAATACCAGATAGAGGCTCCCCACGAGATAGAGAAAGAGTATCTCGAAGCCGGACAGGCCGTGCAGGAGAGACGCACCAGCTGCATCCGCAAGGACAAGGCCCTCGTCGCGAAGATGTGCCACCTCTTCGACGTGGAGAAGCATCCCAAGAGCCTGCTCTCGCCATCGGCACTGAACACCTACCTGGACTGCCGGCTGAAGTTCTACTACCGCTACATCGCCCGCCTGAAGGCCCCCGACGAAGTGACGGCAGAGATTGACTCGGCCCTGTTCGGCACCATCTTCCACCAGGCGGCCGAGAACACCTACCGTCACCTGATGCAGAACGGACAGGACATCCGCGAGGAAGACCTGAAGCGGCTGCTGAAAGAGGAACACCTGCTGCAGGAGTTCGTGGACAGGGCCTTCAAGCAACACTTCTTCCACATCAAGGAAAACGAAAAAGCCGAGTACAACGGTACCCAGCTGATACACTCAAGGGTCATCCTCTCCTACCTGCGCCAACTGCTGCGCAACGACATGATTCACGCCCCCTTCCGCATGGAGGGGATGGAAAAGAGAGTGTCCGAGGTGATGGAGGTGAAGACCCCTCTCGGCCCGCTGAAGCTGCAGGTGGGAGGCACCATAGACCGCATGGACAGTCAGGGAGACACCCTGCGCATCGTGGACTACAAGACGGGCGGCAGTCCCAAGACGCCTCACCACATCGCCCACCTCTTCACGCCGGGTGACGACCGGCCCAACTATGTCTTCCAGACTTTTCTCTATGCCAGCATCATGAGCAGGAAACAACCGCAGAAAGTGGCACCCGCCCTGCTCTACATCCACCGGGCGGCCAACGAGGCCTACTCACCCGTCATCGAGATGGGAGAGCCCCGCCAGCCCAAGATGCCCGTCACCAACTTTGCCTTCTATGAAGACGAGTTCAGGGAGCGGCTGCAGCAGTTGCTGGAAGAGCTCTTTGACCAGGAGGTGCCCTTCGACCAGACGGAGTCGGCCAAAGCCTGCGAATACTGCGACTACCGCTGCCTGTGCAAGAAGTAGCCCCAGTCCCTATTCCCGCTTGCCCAACCGGGCATCGGCATAGAGCAGTCCGCTCTCGCCGGCATGCGCCATCAGTTCCATGATGCCCATGGCCGCCGCCTCTTCTTCGACCTGCTCACGCACGAATCCCCAAAGGAAGTCCTGCGTGGGCAGGTCTTTCTCTTCGGCCGCCAACTCCACCAACGCCTCTATCATCTTGGAGACGCGGCACTCATGCCTGTACACCTGGGTGAACATCTCCAAGGGAGTGCCGAAGTCATTGGGCACCACGTCCACCTTGTCCACCACGGGTTTGGCTCCACGCTGCAACAGGTAGGCCGCCAGCCGGCAGGCATGACCGTTCTCTTCGCGCCACTGCCGCTCCAACCAATGGGCCATCCCCGGCCATCCTTTGTGAGCCGCATGGAAGGACATGGCCAGATAGAGATTGGCTGACCACATTTCGGCAGTAATCTGCCCGTTAATCGCTTTCAGAAGTTTCTCTGTCACCATAATCTTTATTGTTTTAAGGGGTTATACATCTGCCGGCACCACACTCTATGTCCGCATGAGGGAGAGAAGCATCCGGCCGGTCTGCCTCTAAGAACAGCCACAGGGGGATTATGTTCGAGCCTGTTCTTACAAATTGCCTTCCCATAAGCAACATTTCCCCACGCAGGCAAAACGCCCGGAAATGGCTACTGGATGAAAGATAAATGAAAAGTTTCGAGGAATAATAGGCCAAATAAAGAAAGTAATAGGTATTTTTGCGGCTTAAAACAGAATATGTAACACTAAAGGTAAGAACGTATGAAAACAAAAAGTCTAAAGATTGGATTGATGGCCCTGACGGTCATGACGGCAATACCCTTTACAAAGGCCAATGCCCAGGACAAGGTGGAGGCATCGGTGGGCGCCGACGTGGTGAGCAGTTACATCTGGCGTGGCCAGGAGCTGGGCGGAGTCAGCGTGCAGCCCTCGCTGACCCTGAGCTATAAAGGATGGGAACTCACGGCATGGGGTTCCGTGGGCCTGGAAAGCAGCGACGACAAGGAGCTGGACCTGACGTTGGGCTACAGCACAGGAGGCTTCAGCGTCTCCGTCACGGACTACTGGTTTACCGGCGGTCCCGGCTACTTCCACTACAAAGCCCACGACACCAACCACGTCCTCGAGGCACAGGTGGGCTATGACTTCGGACCATTGGCCGTGAACTGGTACACCAACTTCGCCGGAGCCGACGGCGTGAACAATAAGGGCAACCGCGCCTACTCCTCCTACCTCTCCCTGGCAGCACCCTTCAGCCTAGGCGGCCTGGAGTGGACGGCCGAGATAGGAGCCACCCCCTGGGCCAACGACTACTATGAAGCCAACGGCTTTGCCGTGGTGGACATCAGCGTAGGGGCAGAGAAAGAGGTGAAACTGACCGACAGCTTCAGCTTCCCCCTCTTCGCCAAAGTCACGTGGAATCCCCGTACCGAAGGAGCCTACTTTGCCGTGGGCATGAGCTTCTGAGCCCCATGAGACTCATCATCCTTGACTTCGACGGCACGATGGGCGACACCCGAAGCCTCATCGTGCGCACCATGCAGCAGACCCTGCAGGAACTGGGACTGCCCGCCTGCAGCGACAGCCAGTGCGCCTCCACCATAGGCCTGCCCCTGAAACAGTGTTTCACCACCCTCCTGCCCCTGAGCGACGAAGAGGGTGAACGCTGTGCGGCGGTCTACACCCGCCTCTTCTTCGAGAACAACCGCCCCGGAGCCGTACCCACCTTTCCGCACGTCATAGAGACCATCGAAGAGCTGCATCGGCGCGGCTACACCCTGACCATAGCCAGCAGTCGCGGACGCGACACCCTGCTGGAGTTCGTGAAGGCCATGAAACTGGACCACATCATCACCTATGTGCTGAGCGCCAACGACACGGCACAGGCCAAGCCCCATCCCGAGCCGGTGCTGAAGACGCTGGCCCACTTCGGCTGTCCGCCCGAGGAGGCACTGGTGGTGGGCGACATGACCTTCGACATCCTCATGGGAAGGCGCGCCGGAGCCAAGACCTGCGGCGTGACCTATGGCAACGGCACACAGCAGGAACTGGAAAAGGCCGGTGCCGACTACATCATCGACGACTTCGCCCGGCTGACCCGGATATGCCCATAGGCAAAGCAGCACATCACCATGCGTGAACCAAACGGGCCGCACGGTTGTTCTTCCTTCCATCAACAAGAACTCTTAAACCCTACATCGTTATGGAAAAGAAACAACTCACCGCGGCCAACGGCCGCCCCATCGCCGACAACCAGAACACGCAGACGGCCGGCCTGCGCGGCCCCGTCACCCTGCAGGACCCCTGGCTCATAGAGAAGCTGGCCCACTTTGACCGCGAAGTCATCCCCGAGCGCAGGATGCACGCCAAGGGGTCGGGAGCCTACGGCACGTTCACCGTGACCCACGACATCACCCCCTACACCCGTGCCTCCCTGTTCAACGAAATAGGCAAGCAGACCGAATGCTTCGTACGCTTCTCCACCGTGGCCGGCGAGCGCGGGGCCGCCGATGCCGAAAGAGACATCCGTGGCTTTGCCATGAAGTTCTATACCGATGCCGGCAACTGGGACCTCGTGGGCAACAACACGCCCGTCTTCTTCCTGCGCGACCCGCTGAAGTTCCCCGACCTGAACCATGCCATCAAGCGCGACCCTAAGACCAACATGCGCAGTGCCTCCAACAACTGGGACTTCTGGACCCTGCTGCCCGAAGCGCTCCATCAGGTCACCATCACCATGAGTCCGCGCGGCATCCCCTACTCCTACCGCCACATGCACGGATTCGGCAGCCACACCTACAGCTTCATCAACGCCGAGAACAAGCGCACATGGGTGAAGTTCCACCTGCGCACCCTGCAGGGCATCAAGTGTCTCACCGACCAGGAGGCCGCCGACATCATTGCCCACGACCGCGAGTCCCACCAGCGCGACCTCTATGAGAGCATCGAGCGTGGCGACTATCCGCGCTGGCTCTTCCAGGTGCAGCTGATGACCGAAGAGGAGGCACGTCACTACCCCATCAATCCCTTCGACCTGACCAAGGTGTGGCCTCACGCCGACTTTCCCCTGCACGATGTGGGCATACTGGAGCTGAACCGCAATCCGGAGAACTACTTTGCCGAGGTGGAGCAGTCGGCCTTCAACCCCATCAACGTGATAGACGGCATAGGCTTCTCGCCCGACAAGATGCTGCAGGGTCGCCTCTTCTCCTATGGAGACGCGCAACGCTACCGACTCGGTGTGAACCTGGAGCAGATACCCGTGAACCGTCCGCGCTGCCCCTTCCATGCCTACCATCGCGACGGTGCCATGCGTGTAGACGGCAACTACGGCCCGGCCAAGGGCTATGAGCCCAACAGCTACGGCGAATGGCAGGACACGCCCCGGCTCAAGGAACCGCCGCTCTCCCTCCAAGGCGATGTCTACAACTATGACGAGCGGGAGTATGACGACGACTATTACAGCCAGCCCGGTGCCCTGTTCCGCCTGATGCCGCCCGAAGAACAGCAACTGCTCTTTGAGAACACGGCACGCGCCATGGGCGATGCCGAACTCTTCATCAAGGAACGCCACGTGAGGAACTGCTACAAGGCCGACCCCAAGTATGGCGAAGGCGTGGCACGGGCATTGGGCATAGCCTGTCGGCCCTGAGAAGCATGACCCGGAAGGAGAAAACTATCATTTGTCTACAAATATACGGCATAAACTTATGCCATATACGGCAAAAGTCTTACCTTTGTGCCCGTAAACCGTCAGACCAAAAGATTTATGATAGAGAAATACCCTTCTGTCCTCCTGATATATACCGGTGGAACCATTGGCATGATAGAGAATCCGGAGACCGGTGCCTTGGAAACGTTCAACTTCGACCAGCTGCTGAAGCATGTGCCCGAGCTGAAACGCTTCAACTACCGCATCTCCTCCTACCAGTTCGACCCGCCCATCGATTCATCGGACATGGAACCCTCCTTCTGGGCCAAGCTCGTCAAAATCATCAACTACAACTATGACTACTTCGACGGCTTCGTCATCCTGCACGGCACGGACACCATGGCCTATACCGCCTCGGCCCTCAGCTTCATGCTGGAGAATCTGGGGAAACCCGTCATCCTCACCGGCTCGCAGCTGCCCATCGGCACCCTGCGCACCGACGGCAAGGAAAACCTCATCACGGCCATCGAAATAGCAGCGGCCAAACATGCCGACGGCACACCCGTGGTGCCCGAAGTGTGCATCTTCTTCGAAAACGAACTGATGCGCGGCAACCGCACAACGAAAATCAATGCCGAGAACTTCAACGCCTTCCGCTCGTTCAACTATCCCCCGTTAGGCAAGGCCGGCATACACATCCGCTACAGCGAACACCGCATCCGCCGTCCTGACCCCACACGCCCCATGAAGCCCCACTACCTGTTCGACACCAACGTGGTCATCCTGACCCTCTTCCCGGGCATACAGGAGAACATCATCGACTCCGTGCTCCACACCCCCGGCCTGAGAGCCGTGGTGCTGAAGACCTTCGGCTCGGGCAACGCACCCCAGAAGGAGTGGCTCATCCGCCAGCTGAAGGAGGCCACCGAGCGGGGCATCATCATCGTGAACATCACCCAATGCCAGAGCGGTGCCGTGGAGATGGGACGCTATGAGACGGGCTTGCAGCTGCTTCAGGCCGGCGTCATCAGTGGCTACGACAGCACGCCGGAGTGTGCCATCACCAAGCTGATGTTCCTCCTGGGACACGGGCTCAGCCTGCCGGAAATCCGCTACAAGATGAACTCCGACATGGCCGGCGAAATCACCAAGGAATAAGAGCCCTCGCCCGGCAGGCACGTCAGCAGAAAGAGGCATTACACAGATAGATAGCAAGCAAACATGGGTAAAAATTGAACTTTTATCGTAATTTTTAATCCATCAATAGCAGTTTTATAACATTTGATACCCCTTGATTATTCAATTTATACCATCAAAAGATAAAATCTTCAACACTATTTTCCAATAATTCCCCTACCTTTGCCTTCGGAATCATTCGTCTAATACGAAAGGAAAAAAACAACAAATAAATCATACCCAAATGAAAAAACTATTCAGAACAATGATGCTCGCCGGTGGCATGTCCGGTGCATTGGCCGGATGTAGCAGCGAAGATTTGTACAATCCGGAAGCAGTACGTGAAAAAGCCGAGCAGGCTTTCGGAATGGAAGTGGATCCTGAGCAGGATTGGAACATGCTGAATGTAGTCTCTGCCAATATCACCATTCAGGAAGACGCGCTAACAGATTACACATTCCGCATTTACACCAACAATCCGCTCTCAGAGAAAACCACGGCGACACTGTTGGCTGAACAGAAGATAAGCACTGACAATAAAGGAAAGGCATCCGTCGGCCTGACCTTCGATCTCCCCTCTTATTTAAATTATGTATATGTAGCTCGTGTGGACAGCAAGGGTCGCCGACTGGTAAAGGTGGCCAAAATCAGCAATGATGCCATCAACGTGGACTTCGGCACAGCAAAAGCCAGTCAGACACGCGCCGCCATCACATCAGGCGAACTCCCTACCATGGAGTGTCCCTACACTACAGATGAAGTGAACGAGTTGATTGCCAACGCTTATGAACTGACTGATTACATTTGGTATCCCAACCCTTGGAATCCAGCGGCCGATGATTTGAGTTCCAACAACATCAATGACCTCGGCCTGGTGAACAAGACATCCATCGTCATCAAGGGTGACTACAACACCAGATTCTACATACAGAACGAGACGACGACAACCTATCAAATCATCGTGACCGGTACCTACAAGCTGGCAGATACCACCATCCCCCAAAATGTGGATCTCATCATTGCCGAAGGGGGTACGCTTGATCTGACTGACTGCCAACTGAACATGGGCATGAACTCACGCCTCATCGTCATGCCGGGCGCAACAGTCATTGACAACAACACTTCCGAAAACGAATGGACTCCCCATATCAACAACAACGACGCAACTTCATACATATATAATGGCGGAACCATGAACATCAAATGGTTCCTGCAGAATAGCGGCTCATTCTACAACGCTCACGATGCCATCTTCACGGCAGAAGCCATCTCTTTGCAGAACGAAAACTCTGTTATCACCAACTGGGGCAAGATGGAGGTCAACAAGATTGTAGGCAACGGTAGCCAAGGCACCATCAACAACGGTTGCCTGCTGCGCGTCAAGGAAGAAATCAACGTGCTCTACCTGAACCAGGCTGCCAATACCGCCCTTGAATGCGAGAAGATAAAAGTGTGCGAAGTCACCCTGCGTGAAAACTGTATTCTGAGAACCAGTCTGCTCAACGACCCCAGTAATACGGGTGGACACTACAATGACATTAAATATGTTGGCGACGCAAACGGTGCGGCACTCATATCAGCCAAACACATTGGCTACGTCAACGTAGGCGGTGACTGTTTCAAGATTAGCGGCAGAATCTATTTCGAAGCCGATACTTATGAACAGCCTGCATTCGAGACAACCATCATGGAGGCCACTACCGCCAACGGCTATGCCCTGACAAAGGTGGGAGAAGCTCCGATCTACATCGTCCCCTCCTACAAGGGAGATGACCTCTCCAAAGCAGAATGCGTAGGAAACGGCAACACACCGGTAGAAGAAGTGCCCGAAGACATCGAACCTACTATCTATACTTACGCATATGAAGATATGGACAAGGCGGGTGGCGACTACGACATGAACGACGTTGTACTGAAATGCTCTATCGTTCAGGACGGCAAGATTACCGTATCTCTGGCAGCAGCCGGTGCGATGAAAGACCTTACCGTTCATTTCAACAACAAGCAGAAAGGAACAGACATTGCCCTCTTCGGTGGCAAGGAAATCCATGAAGCATTAGGAGTAGCAGCAGGGGCGGTTGTCAACACCGGTCGTGAGGTCACTGCCGAGGTGATTAGCGAAACGATTGAAGTTGGCGAAGGCTTCAGCTACAAGGAGCATGGAAACTTCTATATCAAGGACAAGGAGAACAAGATTCACATTCCCGCATTTACCAACGGATTCCAAAAAGGCGATGTGCCTTACGCCATCCTGGTGCCTGTGGATTGGGAATATCCGCAAGAGAACGTCAAGGTATCCACAGCCTACAGCAAATTTGAGACTTGGGCAGGAGATGTAACCAAGAATACCGACTGGTACTTGCAAAAGTAACAAGAGAATTTGGATAATTCCCTCATTTGTATTATACTTGCAGAAAATTTTAATTTTATATTATCATGAAAAAGTACATTGCAGAAATGATTGGAACGATGGTTCTCGTTCTCATGGGATGTGGTAGCGCAGTCTTTGCCGGCAGTGTGGCAGGCACAGTAGGCGCAGGTGTAGGAACAATCGGCGTGGCATTGGCCTTCGGTCTCTCCGTAGTCGCCATGGCATATGCCATAGGCGGAATTTCGGGATGCCATATTAATCCCGCCATCACGCTGGGCGTGCTCCTTAGCGGACGCATGACAGGCAAGGATGCTGCAATGTACATGGTGTTCCAGGTTGTAGGAGCCATCATCGGTTCGGCCATCCTCTATGCACTGGTGTCCACCGGTGCCCACGATGGTCCCACACTCACGGGTTCCAACAGCTTCGGTGAAGGCGAAATGCTGCAGGCATTCATTGCAGAGGCCGTATTCACCTTTATCTTCGTGCTGGTGGTACTCGGCTCTACCGACTCCAAGAAGGGTGCAGGTGCCTTGGCCGGATTGGCTATCGGTCTGACCCTGGTACTGGTACATATCGTCTGCATCCCCATCACCGGCACCTCGGTGAATCCGGCACGCAGCATCGGCCCGGCCCTCTTTGACGGAGGCGTGGCATTGTCACAGCTGTGGCTCTTCATCGTAGCACCGTTTGTGGGTGCAGCCCTCAGCGCAGTGACCTGGAAGGCCATAGGCAAATAAGGAAACTCCAACGACAAAAAGAAGGGAAGTGTGACTTCATGCTTCCCTTTTTTATACCCCATCATGCAAAAAGTGTTAATATATGCACTTTTATACCGCTAACATAGGTATTATTAGCATAAATAAATGTAATTTTGCTTGCAAACATGAACCGTTAGGAACAACAGTTAACCCTCTATAAAACCTTGAGTCGCTAAGAACTCAACACATCAGAACAATGAAGAAAGTATTAGTAGTAGATGACAAAGCTTCCATTTTCAAGGTACTTTCAGTTTACCTGAAAAACGAATGTGAACTGACATACTGTGAAGACCCTATCAAAGCCATAGACTGGCTATATGATGGCAACGAGCCAGATCTCATCATCTCGGACATCCGTATGCCCAAAATGACCGGAGACGAATTTCTGCTCTACCTGAAAGGTAACGAACTGTGGAGCAACATACCGGTCATCATGCTCTCCAGCGAGGAAAGCAGCACTGAACGACAGCAGATGCTGGAGGCCGGTGCCGATGACTATATTCTGAAGCCTTTCAACCCCACCGAACTGAAAGCCCGAGTCAAGAGACTCCTATAACCCCATCTCCTCCAACACACTACGCAGGTATGCTATATTACATCTACATAGGAAATGACCATGAGACCATTAAGCACCTCAGCCAAGTGACCAACGGCATGTTTGTGGCTCTACCCTCATGCAGCAAAGCCCTGAAAGTCATAGAGGGCATCCGCGAAAGATATAACACCTCCGTATTCTATGAACAGAACGACACCGAGCTTGACTGCCGCGAAATAGACTTCCTGCGCAAGCGGTTCCCACGGATATACATCATCCTCGTAAGCGGTCACGTCACCACGGAAGACCGCAAGCGCTATCTGGCAGCAGGCGTGAACAACACGCTGGCTCCCAACGCCACAGCCACCACCATCAACCTGATGACCAAGTTCCTCCACCTGCGCAAAGAGCAGAAGCTGGAGGAGTTCAGCAACGCCCATCGCGAAGTGCCGCGCACCTTCCACCTGCCCCTTTGGAAAAGAATATTCGACATTGCCTTTGCCAGCTGTGCCCTCCTGGTGCTCTCGCCCCTGCTGATAGCCACAGCCATCGCCATCCGCATAGAAAGCAAAGGAAACATCATCTACAAGTCCAAGCGCGTGGGCAGCAACTACAAGGTGTTCGACTTCCTGAAATTCAGATCCATGTACAGCAATGCCGACAAACGCCTGAAGGAGCTGAACGCCATGAACCAATACAACGACGAAACGAACAACACGGATGCCGCCAATCAAGCGCAGACAACCGAGACGAAGGAAGAAGAGATTAACGTCATAGACGCCGACGGCAACCTGCTGGTGGACGATGACTATATCATGTCCGAAGCCGACTTCCAGCACCAGCGGAGCAAGATGAAGAGCAACGTATTTGTGAAGATAGCCCACGACCCGCGAGTCACCCGCGTGGGGCGCGTCATCCGTAAATACAGCATAGACGAGCTTCCCCAGCTCATCAACGTCCTGAAGGGCGACATGAGCATCGTGGGCAACCGTCCCCTACCCCTGTACGAAGCCGAGCTGTTGACCAGCGACGACTATATAGACCGCTTCATGGCCCCCTCCGGATTGACGGGACTGTGGCAAGTGGAGAAACGAGGCGACTCGGGAAAGATGTCTGCCGAAGAGCGCAAAATGCTCGACATCACGTATGCCAAGAACTTCTCGTTCCTCATGGACATGAAAATCCTGCTGCGCACGATTACCGCCTTTATACAGAAAGAAGATGTTTAACCGAATAAAAATTCCTCTACACATGAACAAACAAGTCAGACATATACTCCAAGCCATCCTCCTGTCGGGGCTTTGGATGACACTCACCCCCGCTCTCCATGCCCAGGAAATGACACGCGAAGAGCGCATCAAGGCGCTGGAAAAGCTGAAACTGGAAGACACCCAATGGGAAGAGAGCACCCTGGCACAGGTATCCAAGGAGTTGCCCGTGGATCTGGGAAAGCTGGAATTGCCGCCCCTCTCCGTCTTCCTGGATGCCGTGGTAGAGAACGCCACCGTAAAGCGTGCCCAGGCTCAGGTGGAACAGGCCGAAATCGAATACCGGCTGCAGAAGCGCGACTGGTGGAACTACTTCAAGCTGAACGGCATGTACTCCTATGGCCGCTACAACATCATGAGCAACGCCAGCGACGAATACACCCCCATGTATCAGACCACGATGTCCAGTGCCCAACACAACTTCCACGTCGGCGCCAGCGTCACCGTCCCCTTAGGCGAATTCACCAACCGCAAGCTGAAAATGAAAAAGTACAGGAATAATGTGGAGCAGCTGAAATATACGCAGGAAGAGATGATAGAAGAGCGCAAGCTCCTTGTACTGGAAGCCTACAATGCCGTAACGGCAGAGTTGGCCACCATCAAGGCCAAAGCAGAAAGTGCTGCCCTATACAATGCCCAAATGAAGATTTCCGAGCATAATTTCATCCAAGGAAAGATTGACATTATCACGCTGTCATTGGAGCGTGGCCGCCGCTCCGGGGCCATCGTCAACTATGAGCAGGCCCGCGTATCCCTACACAATGCCATCACACTATTGGAAATGCTAACTAACGTAAAGGTCATTAAGGAGTAAGATTATGGATATCAGTCAATTTGTTGCCCAGTTTTTATACCGAATCCGCTATTGGTTACTGTGGGGAAGCCTATTGGTAACCGCACTGGTCATCTACTTCACCCAGTTTCTCCCCTATAGCTATACGGTGGAGGGAAGCCTGTATGCAGGCGTTACCAATGAGATTTCCATTGACGGCTCACGCATTACCGCCAATGCCATAAACAGTACATTCGACAACCTCATCGGCATAGCCAAGTCTCAAGGCACCCTGCAAAAAGTATCTGTACGCCTGTTGGCCAATTCGCTGACTTACGGCGAAGAATGGAAGGACAACCAATACATACAGGCCAAGCACTATCGCCAACTGTTGGAAGTCACTCCCAAAGAAGTGTTGGAGTTAGTGGATCGCCATGATGTCAACAAGACGGCGGCTGCGCTTTTCGACTACAGGAAGAAAAGCCGCAACAACTTTGTCTATACCACGTTCAACCAGGCAGGTCCCTTCTACAGTTTCCGTGCACTGGATGAGATTATCGTCAAGCGTGTGGACACCAGTGACATTCTCAACCTGGAATACACCTCTGCCGACCCCGGCATCACACAACAGACCATCATCATCCTGATAGACGAACTTAAGAAGGCGTATGAAGAGTTGCGATTCAGCGCGACGAACGACGTTATCGCCTACTTCGAGGAGCAGGTGCGACTGGCCAAAATCAGGTTGAACGAAGAGGAAGACGACTTGATGCGTTATTGCGTACAGGAGCGTGTCATCAATTATGGCGAAGAGACAGAAGCGCTCAGCCACACCAGGTATCAGGTGGATGACCGTTTGGAACAAGCCATGAGGGAATATGAAGGTGCGGCGGCCCTTCGTGAAATGCTGGACGAGAAGATGGATACCCGTGCCCAGATTATACGCAACAACACCAACCTGCTACAGGAGCTGAACAAAGTCAGCGAACTGAACCAGAACATCATGGAGCAGGAGATATTCGTATCCGAAGCTACCAGCAACACCAGTGAACGCTTGCGCAAGAAACGCGAAGCGTTGAAAAAGGCCGAACAGAACATCAGTAACATCTCGGACAACCTTAATGAGTTCAATTTCAGCAAGGAGGGTGTAGGCATACAGGAGATGGTCTTGGAATGGCTGAATGCATTGGTGGCAGAATCCAAAGCCGCAGCCGAACTCAAAGTGCTCAAAGCACGCCAACAAGAAATCTTCGACCAATACAGCAAGATGTCGCCTGTAGGCACACAGGTCACCCGCAAAGAGCGTGCCATCGGCATTGCCGAAGACAACTACCGCAACCAGATTCGTGGTCTGGCCGAGGCCAACCTGCGCAAGCGCAACATCGAAATGAACACAAGCAACCTGCGCGATGTGGCAGAGCCTGAATTCCCGCTGAATGACAACGGACGCAAACGTTTGCTGTACATATTGATAGCTTTTGTAGGAAGCCTTGTCTTCATCGCAGCCTACTTCCTACTCATCGAGTTGCTTGACCGCACCCTGCGCGACCCCATCCGCAGCAAACGCCTCACGGGGCTTTCCGTCATCGCGGCTTTCAACGGTGTCAGCAACCTGAAGTACCGTGGTTTCCTGAAAGCATGCAACCGCTTGGCTGCAGCCTACAGTTGCCGCAGGTTGAACAATTACCTGCAGCCCAGCCGTTCCACAGTCATTGGCCTGCTCAGCATGGAGCCACGTGAGGGCAAGAGCTATCTGGCCAAATATTTCGCAGACTATTGGGAGACTGAGGGACTTACTGTACGCACAGTAAAGGCTGGCATGGATTATGAAGCCTATTCACATGCCTACGTCAACGCACGTCAGGTTTCTGACTTTTGGACGCCCGCCGCAGGTGAGGAGGAGCCGGACATCATCCTGATAGAATATCCTGCCATCAACACGGCCAGCATCCCCTTGTCCGTACTGCAGCAATCCGATGTCAACGTGCTGGTGGCCAATGCCTGCCGTCTGTGGAGAACCAGTGATGACACAACCATGACTCCCATAAAGACCGCATTGGAAAATGCAGGAGCCCCCCTCTTCCTCTATCTGAACAATGCCGACCGTGATGTCGTGGAGTCATTCACGGGAAGTCTGCCTCCGCAGACAATGAGTCATTCCTTCCTGAGCAGATTGGCACAGTTAGGTTTAACCTCCAAAGAGGTAGCAGTCAAATAAAAAGAGTATCATGCAACTACCCTTCCTACATACAGAGTTGAAGCTTTCTTCATCAGGCATAATGTATATGTTATTGCTGATGGGGCTGTTGGCGATGGCTGGTTGCATCATCACGCAAAGGATTGAGATTTTCAGTTTCATCGTGCTCTCTCCTGTCGCATTGCTTATCCTGCTCTATGCCATAGAGAAGCCCCTGTTCAGTTTCATTCTGTTTTCCGTCACCACCGGCTATTTCTCTGCGATATACCGCTATGCGAGCATTGAAGGTCTCAGCGTATTGTTGGATTGTTCGCTGGCATTCTGCCTCACGACTATCATAATCAACGTAATAGCCAACCGCGAAAGTTTCCTATGGAAAAACGGCTTCAACATATTGACCCTGACCCAAATAGTTTGGGTATGCTATTGTTTCTTCATACTACTCACCCCGCAGGCCAAGATGGAGAACCTGATTGGCAACCGTTCCGTATTCATCACGCTGCCACTCACCTACTTCATCTCCGGTATCCTGCTGTGTAGCAAGAAGAAGCTGCGTATGACCCTCTTTCTCATCGCCCTGTTTGCCATCACAGCCTTCATCAAGGTTTATTGGCAGAAGACACATGGCTTCGACTATGCGGAAAGGGCCTGGCTCATCCAAGGGGCCTGGCATACCCACTTACTGCGTTCAGGAATCCGATACTTTTCCTTTTTCACAGATGCCGGCAATTTCGGTTCGTGCATGGGCATGCTGACCATCGTCTTTGCTATCATTGCAGCAACAGCCCGCAGGAAACGAGCCATCATTTTTTATGGTGCCATCGCTATTGTTGCATGCATTTGCATGATGCTTTCCGGTACACGCGGTGCCATGGTGGTACCCTTAGGTGGACTGGTCCTCTTCCTGCTTCTGTCCAAGAGCGTAAAGATTATCACGATAAGTGCTGTCATCGGTACCTTGATTTTCTGCTTTTTCTATTTCACGGATATGGGAAACGGTAATCCCTTCATCCGCCGCATGAGGACAGCCTTCCGCCCCACTGAGGACGCTTCCTTCAATGTCAGGTTAGGCAACCAGAAGCGTTTTGCCTATTACCTGAAGGACAAACCGTTTGGTGTGGGCGTGGGAGGTACGATTGTGGACACGGAAGAACTTATGAAACTGAACGAGGAGTTTATTCCCACAGACTCCTACTATGTAGGCATATGGGTAGAAGGCGGCATTGTGGGGCTGTGCCTGTACATCACGTTGCAAGTACTCATCCTATTGCGATGTTGCTATATCCTGATGTTCAAGATAAAGAACAAGCAGCTGATGCTCATCCTGTCGGCTTTGCTGTGTGGCGTCTTCGGCATATGGCTCAACGGCTATGTGGGCAGGGGCATGGGCTTCCAGCCCAGCAGTTTCCTGATTGCCGTTTTCCTGTCTTTTGTGCTGAATGGCCCTTACATTGACCGGCAGCTGAAGCCCGAAGAGAAGATTTTATAATATTGGAAACATATAAAACAAACGATATATGGACGGAATTTTTCAGATATTCAATCCCGACTGGTGGATGAACGAGAACAACAATGCATTGCAGATGACGGATGCCATCGTATTCCTGTTACTGGCCATTCCCGTAGCCTATCTGCTGATCTATGCACTGGCTTCACTGAAGAAGTACAGGAATCCCTATCCGCCTGCACCCAAGCCTCAACGCTTCCTGGTGCTTTTCGTGGTGCTGAAAAACGGCAGGGAGGTCATTGAGTCCGTTGAGCATTTCCTCAACACCCAGCAATACCCGCGCGACAGGTATGACATCGTCGTCGCAGCCACCCAACTGGCCGAGGTCGACCTGGACACGCTGGCACAGATGCCCGTGAACATCGTGATACCCGACAAGGAGGAGTGCAGCAAGATTTATGCCATACAACAGGTCATGTCCCACTATTCCGAGTATGAGTATGATGCCGTGATTGTCTTCAACTCGGACAACAAGGTGGTGCCCAATGCTCTTGAACTGTTCAACAATGCCTACTACACGGGATGCGATGCCATTCAGGGCCACCGCATCACGGAAAATCTGGACACCAGCATCGCTGTACTGAATGCCACCAGTGAGGAAATCAACAACCACCTCTTCCGCAAGGGGCACACGGCACTCGGCTTCTCGTCGGCACTCATCAGCTCGGGCATGCTGTTCGACTTCGAGATGTTCCGCCGAATTGTCCCAAAACTAAAGGGCAGTGATCTGACCACGGCAATGGAGTTGGAGCTTCTGAAGGAGAACATCTATGTAGAATACCTGGAAGAGGTGACCTGCTACTGCAAGAAGAGCGAAGATGCCGCCGGCTACAGCAAGGAACGCCAGCGTTGGCTGGGTGCCCAATACCGCAGCACGCTACAGGCACTGACGCAACTCCCCATAGCCTTCCTGCAGGGCAAATGGGACTTGTGCGAGAAGCTGTTCCAATGGCTGCTGCCCTCCCGATTCCTGCTGATTGCCTATATCGTCATCTGTACGGTGGCCATGACGCTACTCAACTGGCCTCTGGCACTCAAATGGTATGGCCTGCTGTTCGCTTTGCTGCTGGCCTTCCTGCTGGCCATGCCCGAAGGCGAGATTGCCCACAAGTTCCGCCGGGCCATATGGTCGCTGCCTGTACTCATCTTCACGACCGCCTTCAGCCACATCCTGGGCTTCGGCAAGAAAAGCGACCCGAGATGAAGATAGGAATTGAAGCCCAACGGATTTTCCGTCCCGACAAGCACGGCATGGATTTCGTGATACTGGAGGTGTTGCGCCGTCTGCAGTGCCAGAACGACGGCCATGAGTATTACGTGTTCGTCGCTCCCGGAGAGAATCGTTGTCTGTCCGATTCCGAACACCTTCACGTGGTGGAGGTGAAATGCCCCACCTACCCTCTGTGGGAACAATGGGCACTGCCGCGTGCCGTGCGGCGCACGGGTGTCGACCTGCTGCACTGCACCTCCAACACGGCTCCCCTGTACTGTCCGGTTTCCCTGGTACTGACCCTGCATGACATCATCTTCCTGCAGGCTGAGAAGCCCCGGGGCATGTCGGCCTACCAGCAGATGGGGTGGTACTACCGACGTTGGAATGTGCCTCGGGTCATCAACCGCTGCAAGCGTATCATCACCGTTTCCCGGACGGAACATGGCCACATCGTGCAACGTTTCCCCCAGTTGGAGGGACGGCTTTCCGTCGTGCACAACGGCTACAGCGACTGCTATCGTCCCCTGCCTTCGTCAGAGACCGTACAGCGCACCCTGAAATACCTGCCCGAGGCGCACTACCTGCTCTGCTTGGGCAATACGGATCCCCGCAAGAACGTGTGCGGCATATTGCGTGCCTATCAAAGCTATCTGAAGCACTCCTCGGAGAGACTCAGGCTGGTCATCACCGGTCTCCGGCGAGAGTATGCCGAGGAGCTGATGAAGGCCCACGACATTGAGGTGGAGGCGGGACAACTGGTGTTTCCGGGCTACGTCCCTGGAGAGGACCTTCCCGCCCTCTACAACGGTGCCCGCGTCTTCCTGTTTCCCTCGCTGCAAGAGGGTTTTGGCATACCGGTACTGGAAGCCATGGCCTGCGGCACCCCTGTTATCACGAGCAACTGCTCCTCACTGCCCGAAGTGGCTGGTACGGATGCCCTGCTCGTCAATCCGCACGACAGCGAAGAGATTGCCTCCGCCCTGCTCCGCCTGGAGCATGACGACACCCTCTGCCGACAACTGGCGGCCTATGGACTGGAGCACGTAAAGCAGTTCTCCTGGAGACACACCGCCGAAGCCTACAGCCAAATATACAAGGAGGTCTTATGAGAGATTTCATCATCACAAGTTTGCAGTCGTGGGACATCAAGATTGGCAGTACCATCAAGAATACTGCCCTGGAAATTTCCAAGCAGCATAGGGTACTGTATATCAACACCCCTCCCACCTATATGGATTGGGTCAGGTATCCCTTTGCCCGGAGAAAGAAAGGGATAGTGCAGATTAACGAAAACATGTGGGTGGCCTATCTCTCTTCACCCATCTATCCGCTGAACAGGATCCCCTGGAAATGGCTGTTCGACAAGGTCAACTATGCCAACAACAAGAAGATTGCCCGTGAAATCACCGATATAGCCCGCAAGTTGGAGTTCAAAGACTACATTCACCTCATCGACACCGATATCTACCGCAGCCAATACCTGAAGGAGTTACTATGTCCGTCCCTCTCCGTCTACTATTGCCGCGACTATGTCATCGGCGAGAAATACTGGAGGAAAAACGGCACGAGACTGGAACCGCTGATAGCCACAAAGGCTGACATGGTGCTGGCCAACTCCTCGCTGTTCGCCGATAGGTTCAGGCAATACAATCCCTGCACCTTCGTCGTAAACACCGGTGTAGACCTGTCTCTCTATGATGCCGGGAAGAGCCATCAGCCCCCCACGGACATTCTCCCGATACCCCGACCCATCATCGGCTACATGGGTACACTGAATTCCATGCGACTGGACACGGAGATGCTATTCGGCATCGCCTGCCGGATGCCACAAGCCAGCTTTGTGTTCGTAGGGCCGTGGGATGCGGTTTTCGAGAAGCACCCGCTGAGAAGGTTACCCAACGTCCATTTCCTGGGTAAGAAAGCAGTAAGCCAACTGCCGGCTTACATACAGGCTTTCGACGTTTGCATCAATCCGCAAACCGTGAACGACATGACCTACGGAAATTATCCGCTGAAGATTGATGAATATCTGGCCATGGGAAAGCCTGTAGTGGCTACAAGCACCCACACCATGCAAGATGTCTTCCGCAACCACGTCTTCCTTCCTGAAAGCCCGGAGGAATATATGGATGCCCTGCAGCAAGCACTGCTCAAGGCTGGCGACAAAGCGAAAGCACAGGAGCGGATTGCTTTTGCCCACACCCACAGCTGGGAAAACAGCGTGAAGACTATATATGAATCCATTGAACTAACCCTAAAAGGCAAAATATGAACTATCGCAATATCGACGATATGAACCGCTGCATACTGCAGCACATCCATATCCTTCCACGCAACTTCCAACTCATTGTAGGCATTCCGCGCAGCGGCATGTTTCCTGCCAACCTCATTGCCCTCTACCTCAACCTGCCCTTCACCGACCTCAGTTCGTTCTGTAACGGACATATATACCAGTCGGGCGAGCGGGGCAAGGAGCTTGACCTCAGTGAGATACACAACGTCCTGCTCGTAGATGACAGTATAGGCTCGGGCAAGGCGCTGCAGAAAGCAATGGCGCAGCTATCCGGCCTCCGCTCCCGATATGCCATCAGCACTTGTGCCATCTATGCCGTGGAAGAGAGCCGACAGAAGGTGGACTACTATTTCGAGGTGGTGAACTATCCTCGCTATTTTCAGTGGAATATACTCAATCACAGCATCCTTAAGAAATCCTGCATGGATATCGATGGCGTGTTGTGTGCCGACCCCACCGAGGAGGAAAATGATGACGGTGACAAATACCGCTACTTCCTGCTACATGCACAGCCGCTGTTCCTGCCACGCGTAGAGGTAGGTACCTTGGTCACCTCCAGGTTGGAGAAATACAGACCCGAGACGGAAAGTTGGCTGGCTCAACACAACGTCAGATACCAAAAGCTGGTGATGCTGGATTTGCCCGACATGGAAGCACGCAGGCGGGCTAACTGCCACGCCTCATTCAAGGCCCAGGAGTACAGTCGTTCCATAAACAACCTGCTCTTCGTGGAAAGTTCGCGGAAACAGGCCATAGAAATAAACCGCATAACGGGGAAACCGGTTCTCTGCACCGAAGACTTCCAGATAGTCTCAGAGCGCAGTTCCTTCTCCTATAGAGTACGGTCGGGGCAGACGTTTCCCTGGATGATAAGGTTTCTGATATTCATGAAGAACAAGGTCAGGAGCCTCCTCAGATAGTCTTCCTACTACCCTTCCGCATTGCCCTCGCCCGAGAGGATGGGGAGACAGATCCTGTATTTCACAGCCAGGATGCGGGTGATGAACACGGCCAGGCCTGCTGAAATCTGACAGAGGTAGGGTTGCATGGCCAGAAAGTCGCAGACCCAATAGACAATGCCGCCCACCACGCAGGCCATAGCATAAATCTCCTTACGGAAAATCAGGGGTATCTCATTGATGAAGACGTCACGAATCACGCCGCCCGCCGCACCCGTGATGCTGCCCATGATAATGGCCACCCAATAAGGATAGCCCAAGGCGATGCTCTTGCCCACGCCGACAACGGTGAAGAGGGCCAGGCCAATACTGTCGAAGATGAAGAAGGTGTTGTGCAGGTGAATCAAGTGCTTGCCGAAGCAAATGACCCACAGCAGGGCCAAGCCGGTACATATCAGATAGATGGGGTCGGTCATCCAGCCCGGTGTCACGTCCAGGAGCAGGTCGCGGATAGTACCTCCACCGATGGCCGTCACGAAGCCTACGACGTAGGCACCGAACCAGTCGAAACGCTTGGCCGATGCCAGGCGAATGCCACTGATGGCAAAGGCAAAGGTTCCTATAAAGTCGAGTATCTGTACAAAAGTGGGCATATGGCTGATTTTTTCGGCAAAGTAACGAATAAATTCCCTAAGATGATGTATTTTTGCTCCAAACTTTTTTGATACACGCCATGTTGAAGATTACGATTGTATCGGGAGCACGCCCCAACTTCATGAAGATTGCACCCATCTGCCGGGCCATCACGCAGGCACAGAGCCACGGCAAGGCCATCGCCTTCCGGCTGGTCTATACGGGCAGGGCCGACGACGGTAGTTTGGAAGCCTCACTCTTTTCCGACCTCGGTCTGCCGCACCCTGACGCCTGCCTGGGTGTGTGCGAGGAGAGCCACGCACGGGTCACGGGAGCCATCATGACAGCCTTCGAGGAGGAGTTGGAGCACCATCCTGCCCACATTGTGCTGGTGGTGGACGACCTCACGGCCACCATGAGCTGTGCCATCGTGGCCAAGAAACGGGGGGTGAAGGTGGCACACGTCATTGCCGGCACGCGTTCGTATGACCTGAGCATGCCGCGCGAGGTGAACCGCACCATCGTGGATGCCATCTCGGACTACCTGTTCACGGCAGGCATGGTGGCCAGCAGAAATCTGAGTCAAGAGGGAGGCGAACGCAAGGAGGTACACCACGTGGGCAATGTGCTGATAGACAACATCCGCTACTGCCGCCACCGTCTGCTGAAGCCTTTCTGGCTGTCGGCACTCCACGTGGAGCCGCGTGGCTACCTGTTACTGACGCTGAACCGCCGCGACCTGCTGGCCAGGCAAACCACGTTGCAGGCCTTGATGGAAAGTCTTCTGAGGCAGGCAGACGGTCTGCCCATCGTAGCACCTGTGCATCCCTACGTGGCCCGGGCTCTACAGTCACTGCAGCTGCCTTGCGACTCCCTGCATCTGCTGCCGCCTCAGAGCTACCTGCATTTCGCCTACCTCATCAGTCAGGCGCGGGGCATCGTGACCGACTCGGGCAACATTGCCGAGGAGGCCACCTTCCTGGATGTGCCCTGCATCACGCTGAACACGTATGCCGAGCATCCCGAGACCTGGCGTGTGGGCAGCAATGAACTGGCGGGTGAAGACCCAATCCTGCTATCGGCTCTGTTAGAGAAACTTCTGAAGGGTGAATGGAAACATGCCTCCCTGCCCGACCGCTGGGACGGACGCGCGGCCGAGCGCATCGTGCAGACACTGCTTAATAATAATTGATAATTGATAGTTGATAATTATTTAGTCAATAAGAAAGCTATCTAACTATCACTATCAATTATCAACTATCAATTATAGAAGATTACTTCTTCAGGATATACACAGCGAAGGTGTAGGGTTCAAGTTCGGTACTGAGGGCCTGTCCTGCAACGTGGAGGGTGGTCTCCTGCGGAGTGATGAGGTTGGGCTGCTCCACAGTATTGTCCTTATCTAAGTAAGGTGTCTGCAGCTTGATGCAGCGTGCAGAGGCCAAGCTTTCCTTCTTCTTCATGCCGGCGAAGGTGATGTTCAGTTTTTGGGGCTTGTCGGAGGTGTTGGCCACCTTGACGATGTATTCGCCCGTATTCTTGTCACAGACGGCGCTGGCAAAGAGTCCGTTCTGTCCCTCAGCTCCCGTAACGGGACGCTTATCCATAGTCAGGTTGAGGACGTTCGTTCCTTTGTAGTGGGCATAGAGTTGCTGCACATAGTAGCTCACAGTGCGCACAGAGTTCATGTTGTCATACCAAATGAGGTCGGGTCTCCACTGCCATCCCTCCACGTGTGCGAAAAGGGGTGCGTAAGTAGCCATGTGCACGATGTCGGCGTTGCGTTCCAAGCCGGTCATGAAGGCAGCTTCCAGAAGGGCGGCATGGAAGTGGTTCCACTTCTTTCCTTTGCCGTGGCAGGCATATTCTCCGGCAAAGACCTTGGGTCCCTTGCGGTCGTAATTGTCATAGCGTGCGCCCTGTGCGAGGAACCACTTTTCGGGTCGGTAGAAGTGCTCGTCCACGAGGTCGGCCTTCAACCTTTTCATTTCGGGCCACAGGTAGTCAAACTGTTCGCCTTCGGAGTTAGGTCCTGAGCTGCCCACCACCTTGATGTCGGGATGTGCCTGACGAATGGCCTTGATGAAAGGTTCCAGTCGGACGGGATATTCGGGTCCCCACTGTTCGTTGCCTATACCGATGACCTTCAGGTGGAAGGGTTCGGGGTGTCCCATGTCGGCCCTCAGCTTGCCCCACTTGGTGTCCGTTGCTCCGTTGGCAAACTCAATGAGGTCCAGGGCGTCCTGAATGTAGCTGTCCAGGTCGCAGAGGGCGACGTGTGCCTCGGGGTTGTTGTTTTGATACTGGCAGGCCAGTCCGCAGTTCAGCACGGGCAGGGGTTCGGCTCCTATTTCCTCGGAAAGGAGGAAGTATTCGTAGAATCCCAATCCGTAGCTCTGGAAGTAGTCGGGGAAGAATCGATGGGTGAAGGTGTATTGCCAGCGGTTTTCATTGAGCGGACGGTTTTCCACGGGTCCCACGGTGTTCTTCCAGTTGTATCGTGTCTCCAGATCAGTGCCTTCCACGATGCATCCTCCGGGGAATCGGAAGACACCGGGCTTCAGGTCGGCCAGTAGCTGCATGAGGTCTTTGCGCAGTCCGTTTTCATGTCCTTTCCAGGTGTCTGTGGGGAAGAGGGAGACGTGTTCCAGATCCACCGTCTGCTTGCCTTCTAAGAAGATACGCAGGGTGGCCTTTGGGTTGGTGGCCGTGGGCTTCAGAACGAGCTGATACTTCTTCCACTCCTTACCGTCCACAGTCAGGCGTTGCGAGGCTATGGCCTGTCGTTCGCCCATACTTTTGGTATCCACCAGCTCCACACGCAGCTTGGCCGCTTCCCCTCCCTGCGGCACTCGGGCCCACACGGAGAAGCGGTATTCTTCTCCCTGCCTGACACCGATGCCGAAGAATCCGGTGTTGTCCAGTCCCGTGTGCTTGTGGCCGTGTCCGGAGTAGGACAGTCGCACGTAGTGAGGATTTCGTTCAAAGGGTCCGTCGTCCTTCAGCTCCACCAGTCCGAAGGTGTTCCATCCCATGAAATGTTGCGGAAACTCGAAGGAGCGGTTCTTCACTAACTCTGCATAGAGTCCGCCATCAGCGGCATAGTTGATGTCTTCGAAGAACAGACCATACATAGTGGGTTGAATCTCTGCCCCCATCTTCTTGGTCTGCACCACCAGCTGGTTCTCTTGTGCTTGCAGCGCGAGACCCGCCGATAGGGCCACGGCTGCACATAGTGCTTTGTAGGTTTTCATCGTTCAAAAAATGTCTGTTTATGGTGAATAATGATTGGTCATCGTTCGCGCTACAAATATAGTGAATAAACTTAAGAACGAAGGAATGAGATGCGGATTAACGCGGATTTTTGCAGAGAATATATTGAGAGTCTATCAATTACAAATTATCAATTAGCGTGCAGTGCCACCTGATCCAGTACTACGCCTTCGTCCAAGGCACGCAGCCAGAGACGTTGCTTCTTGCCCGCACGGGGCAACAGCGTCACGCGACGAATGGCCTGGTTGCGCAGATTGTTCTCTTTCCACTCCTCGCTACGGCCCTGTGTATGGAAAGGCACCACCTGCTCCTCACCACCCTCTAAGGCGATGGCGAAGCGCAACTGTCCGCCCTCCACGGGATGATTGGGTGCCAGGCGCACCTCCACAGTGATGGAGTCACTTCCTTCCCAAGCGAAGTCATAGGCCACCCGCGTGTCACGAGGCAGACTGATGGCACCGCGCCGATAGCCCAGTCCGTGAGCCAAGGGCTTCGCGCCCTGACTGTCGGCATACTCCTTGCCATCAAGGAGGAAGAGCGGCCGTTCATCAAGGGGCAGCGGGGCGGCAGGCTCCGTGTGAGGCACCTTGTCGAAGACAGCCAGGCGACGCGGACGATGATCCATGATGCCCCGCCACTTGCCGTCGCTCAAGGCGGCATAGCGTTCCGTCAGTGCCACGATGGTATCGTGTGCAGCATCACTCACCGCCCAGTCGGCATAGCCGTGGCGGGCCAGCGAAGCATAAAGGTGCTTGGCATTCATGCGGGCCGCACCACGCACGGGATATTCCACCAACTGGAACCAGGGCTCGGCCTTCTCGCGGGGGATGCGGGGGGCAAGGGCCAGCACGCGCTCTTCTAACCGCTCATAGTCGGCCAGGCGACGCTCCATGAAACTCTTGCTCCAGGGCAGGTCCTTCACCACCTTGTAGGCGGGGTCTTTCTCCTCGGTGCGTGTGTTGCCCATGAACTCGGGCTTGCGGATATAGGCCAGTCGGTAGTATTCGTTCATGATGTCCGTCAGTTCGTCGGCATACTTCTTACCAAACTCGCGGGCCATCCAGTCGTGCAGATGCTTTTCCAGTCCCTCGGCACTGTTCTCAATCCGCTCCATGTTCCAGGCCATGTCCAGGAACAGCTCTGTCAGATATTCGGCAGGCTTGATGTCGCCCACGTTCAGTATCCAATAGTCCTTCGCTCCCTTGTCATAGGCCAACTTCATCTGCGTGTAGAGCTGTGCGGGATGGTTGGTGGCCAGCCACAGGTAGTCGTGCGGACGCCCCCAGTAGGAGACGTGGTAGTAGACGCCGTTACCTCCCTTGCGGGCACGCTCGGCAGCGTCGGGAAAGTGGCGGATGTATCCGTAATTGTCGTCACACCACATCAGCATCACGTCCTCGGGCACCTCCAGTCCCTGATTATAGATGTCCAGTACCTCCTTGTAGGGGATGAACACCTGCGACACCTCCTCTACGCGGGGATTCACGTGGCGGGCTATCATCTCGCGCTGGTCCTTCAGCACGCGTATCATGGCCTCCTTCTGCTCCTGTACCCCCTTGGCCCCCAGCATGCCGCTGTCGTGAACGCCACGTATGCCCAGGGTGTAGATATTGTCCGAGCCGGCCAGCTGCTTCACGCGCTCTTCCCAAAAGGCCAGCACGTTCTCGCGGTTGTGTACGTAGTCATAGGCTCCCACGCCGGCCGTGCGCCACTCGGCATTCGTGTTGCGCACCATCGGCTCGCAGTGGGACGTGCCCACGTAGATGCCATACTTGTCGGCCGTCTCCTTATTGCCCGGCACCAGATAGAAGGCCACCGAGCAGTCGTGCATGGCCGGCCAGAAGGTATTAGCCCGCAGGCGGAGCAGGAGTTCGAAGATGCGGGCGTGGGTCTTCGGGCCGATGCGCCCTTTCACGTCCGAAGGGTCGTGCGTCTGACAGCTCCAAGGCATCAGTCCCCAGTCTTCATCGTTCAGGAAGATGCCGCGATGGCGCACAGAGGGGTGCTCCATGCGCTTGAAGCCCTCAGTCAGCCGCAGGCTCTTCCGCCGTTCCACCTTGGAGTCGGCCCACCACTCCCAGGGCGACACGCCAATCAGGCGTGACAACTCCATCAGTCCGTAGGCCGTGCCGCGCTTGTCGCTGCCCAGCAGGTAGAGTTTACCCTCACTTACCCACAGGGCAAACGCCTCGGGATGCAGCTTCAACTCTTCCATCATGCGTGGGTTCATGACCTGTTCGGCAGGACTGCCTAAGCCCAGTGTCCCCACACAAAGGGTAGCCTGAGAGGCCTCCAGCACGTCGCGGCCGAAGACCTTCCAGTAGTCTTGCTTGAAGATGTCGAGTGCTGTGCGCACCACCTCTGCTTCACCTTGAGGCAAAGAGACCGTCAGGTCACTCTTGTTGCTGAACACCACGTCGGCCGAAGAGTGGCACGCCGTCAGCAGGGCTACACAGACTATCAGGAACAGACGTTTCATAGGCAGCAGGCGGGATTACGTTGCAGCTCGTCCTTCACCACCGCCATCATGCCTTCCACTTGTGCCAAGGCCAGCATACGGCCATGGAAGGAGTAGCCGGCGTTATAGCCCTTGTCCTCGTCGCCCAGCATGGTGCGGCCATGATCCACACGCATGGGCAGGCCGGGATTCTCCCGTTCAAAAATGCGGATGAGGTCTATCAGATGGCCACGTCCCTCCAAGTGGGAACTTTCGATGAAGTTGCCGCCGGGCATGGCCTTGGTGCTGCGCAGGTGTACGAAGTGGGTGCGAGCGGCAAACTTGCGGGCCAGTTCACGCGTGTCGTTGTGCTCACCCGCACTGAGCGAACCGGCGCAGAAGGTGAGTCCGTTGTGGGGATTGTCCACGGCGTTCAGGAACCAGGCGATGTCGGCCTCATCGGTCACGATGCGCGGCAAGCCCAGTATTTGGAAGGGTGGGTCGTCGGGGTGTACACACATGTTCACCCCCCACTCCTCGCACACGGGCATGATGGCCGCCAAGAAGTAGCGCATGTTCTCGCGCAAGCGATTACGGTCAATGCCGTCATAGAGGGCCAGCAGTTTCTTGAATATCTGTACGGGGTTCTTGTCGCCCTCGCGTATATTGCCGTTCACGAAGCCCTGCGTCTTCACGATGATGGCGTCTACCAGCTCGTCCTTCTCGGCCTCGGTGATGACCTTATCCAGTTCTTCCACCTTCTGCAACTCCTCCTCGGTGTAGTCACGGACAGCGCCCTCGCGCTGCAGAATCTTCACGTCAAAGTAGGCGAAGCGGATGCGGTCGAAGTAGAGCGACGAACTGCCGTCCGCCCAGGGATGCTGCAAATCGGTGCGCACCCAGTCTATCACGGGCATGAAGTTGTAGCACACGGTCTTCACACCGGCCTTGCCCAGATTGGCCAGGCTAACCTTGTAGTTCTCGATGAGGGCATCACGCTCGGGACCGGCATACTTGATGGCCTCGCACACGGGCAGACTCTCTACCACCGACCAGCGCAGGCCGTAGCTTTCAATGTAATCTTTCAGGTCGTTGATGGCTTCCAATGTCCATACGTCACCGTTGGGAACATCGTGGAGGGCGGTAACGATTCCCTCTACACCAATCTGTTTCAGCATGGAAAGAGTAATCTTGTCTTTCTTTCCAAACCATCTCCAAGTTTTTTCCATTTGTTTGATTTGTTTAAGGGTCGGTGTGCCGATGTCTGCGGCAAGCCGACTGTGGTTAATATGAATAATGTAATGTGACAGGAGTGATGCGGACAGGCCCTATCAGTCCGCTGGCAACGGGCTGCCAATGACCATATCCGGTCTTCTTATAGTTCAAGTCCACCAGGTTGATTTCCTTGAAGATACGCCACTGCACACCGCGACGGTCGAGGTCGGCCACACGGTTGGCCGGCAGGTTAGTCACCTCCACCTCTATGGTATTGGCACCGGGGCGCAGGTAACGGCCTATCAGACAACGGTAGGGCACGGTCCACAACGTAGCGACCTCTTGTCCGTTGATTCGCACACGGGCACTCTCGCGCACATCGCCTAAGGAGAGCATCCAGTCATCAGCCTTCACGCCCTCGGGCAGGGTGACGGTAGTGGTATAGCAGGCGGTGCCCATCGTGGTCGTGGCTCCCTCGAAGGGAAGGTCTGTCCAGGAGCCGAGCTGCACGCTGTCGGGCACTTGGGCCACTGCCGGGGCACTCTCCACGAAGCGGAAAGCCCACGCATCAGCAGGAAGCACGCCCCCCTCCCCGGCCGGAGAGTGATAACGCCAGGCTTCAGCCGTGACATCTGCCGTGGCAAAGGTCTTCAGGATGACCGATTCACCGGAGGCCAACTGCAGGTAGACCTCTGTGCGTCCCTCCTTCTGGCGCAGGCGGGCCTTGCCGCTGGTGCCGTCCATAGGATTGTAGAGCATGGCCGAGCGGGCGTTCACGGCTAAGGGAATCCATCCTTCGGTATCCTTGTCGGTCAGGGCGGAGATGAAGTAGTGGTGGCCGGCATCGTGTGTGCGGCGGATGTAACTCAAGCCGGAGACGGTCTTCAACGTCTCGGGCGTAACGCCCGTAGCGGCCAGCGTGGTGGCATAGTCCGTACCGAAGCTCACCTGCGGACAACGCTTCAACCGCTCCATCACGCGACGGAAAGCTTTGCGCTGTCGCTCTATTTTTCCGCCACCGGGTACATCCTCCGGGTATTGCTCCAGGAAAACGACCTTGGCTCCCTGTTCAGCCATCTCCAACAGTTTTTCCAGTACATCGAGCGGCATCAGGCGGGCCCCTGGGATGAGGATAGCCTTATAGGCCGCACCACCCGAGGTCACGATGGTCCCCTCTTCGCAAGTGGAGGTACGGATGAAGTTGTCGGAGATATAATCCATGTCGTAGCCCGCATTATATATACGGTGTACGGCCTTGATGAAACGGGGCGCACGGCGGGCCATCTTATGGATGTCAAACATCAGCAGACGCCCGGGCTGCTCGTACCACATGTCGTAGACGGGCAGGTAGAGGAGAAAATCGTTATCGGGCTTGCCCATCTGCAGGAAACTCTGGCAGCGGGCAATGTAGTCGAAGAAGGCGGGCGCATCGCGCCAGATGCTGTTCGTGGGACTCATGTCCACCGAAGCATAGAACTTCCATCCCGGCCACTCGGCACGGACAGGCGAATAGGTGGTGCCGTGGAAGTAGGTGTGGTTCACACCGGAGACGAACATCAGGTCGAGATCGGGCTTGCATTGGGAGAGCGAAGTGCGGAAATGTTCGGTCAGCCAGGTAAAGGTCTCCGAAGTGGTGTAGGGCTTGCCGGCAATGTGTGCGGCCGACGAAGCATACTTCAGCATGGAGAGTTCGGAATCGTTGGGACGCGTCAGGGAGTCCTTGCGCAAGCCCCGTATGCCGAAGTCGGAGAGGCCGAAACCTTCACACTCGGGCACGTCCACCGTGGCGTAAAGGTCTATCAGATTGCCTGGGGAACCGTGTGCCTGATTGCGGGTCTTGGAGCCTTGGGCATGTGCCCACTCGGTCCATTGGCGGGTGAAGTTCTCCTGCAACAGGTCGGCCAGCGTCTCCCGATAGTCGGAAACCAGACGGCGCACCTCGTCGTTCTGCAGGGTGTCGGCCAAGAACTGGGGCAGATATTCTTCCAGCTTATAGCCCCTGCGCTGCAGGAAGTGGTCAAAAAGTCCCTCTGTCCAGTCGGCTCCATACACTTCATAGGAGTCGTTGAAGAAGTTGTGGGGGGCAGCGGCCTGCGCCTCGGCAAAGGCACGGTCGAAGCGTCCCAGATAGTTCTTCACGGCCTGCGCCGAGAAATGATCCATCACATAGCCTTCACCACCGGGTGCGGCACGCTTCACCTTTTGTAGGGTCTTTCCACAGAAGGCGGCAATCAGACGCCACTCTCCCTTGGGAGCCGTCCAGTCCAGTTCGCCCTCCTTCACCTTGTCCGTAAGGTCCAGGCAACGGCCGGGCTTGCTCTCGTCAAAGGCCATCAGGCGCTCCAGTCGGGCATGGGGCTGTTGTCTCTTGTCGCCCACCTCTATCCGTTGCTGCAACCTTTCGCCACGTTTCAGGCGATACTCGGTTATCAACAGCCGACTGGCGGCCTCCTCTACTGACACTTCCGGTCCGCCGAAAGGCCATCCCGTACCGGTATTCATGTCTATCTGCATCCCTAAGCGACGGGCTTCGTCCTGCGTGTGACGCAACATCTCCATCCAGCGGGGCGAGAGGAAGGGAATGTCGTTGGCATCATTGCCCTGCACGCCATAAATGGGCGTGATTTCCAGACTGCCCATGCCCGCAGCCGCATAGAGGGAGAGGTTATGACTCAGGTTCTCTTTATCTACCGCACTGCCCAACCACCACCAGCGGGCGGCAGGCTTGGCTTCCGTTGTCACTTCGGGCCAGGCAATCTCCTGGGCCGAGGCAACGGACAACAGGGCACACCCGAGGAGTGTGCTTGCTAATCTTTTCATCGGTAACTGTTCAAGGTTTCACATTGACTTTTTTCCACACGGAGTTGCGAATCAGCTGCTCGTCATAGGCCGGGTTCACAGCCTTAATCTGCAGCTTCTCAAAGGTGAAGTCCGAAAGTTCATACTGCTCATCGGCCTGCTGCACGCTGAAGAAGTTCTTGCATTCCATGTTGATGTTGCGCATGGTCACGTTGTTGGAGTAGGACTTCGGTATGTCCTTGCGTCCTTTCAGGTCGAAGAACTGCGTCCAGGGCTTCACGTAGAGTACATGATCCACGTCGCCCTTGATGTCTTCCACCAGGATGTACTCATACTTCTGGGGTGTGTCGGGGCGCATCTTCAGCCACAAGAGACGGTTGGCCTTAGTGATGGTACAGCGACGCAGGATGATGTTGCGGTTATGGATGGACTCGCTGCCACAGGTCAATGCGCCGTGGCAGAAGCCATAGGTACAGTCTTCGATGATGATGTTGGAGTTGCCACCGTTATTGGGATCGGTATCGGCCCAAGGTCCCTTGCCTCCCTTCAGTGCCACGGCATCGTCGTTCACCGACATGTAGCAGTTCTTGATCAGGAAGTCGGTGCAGACGTCAATGTCCACAGCATCCGTACTGGGAGCCTTCACCGGAGCTGCCGGCGAGAGGATGCGCAGGTTCAGCAGCTTCACGCGCTGGCACTGATAGTAATGGCTGGTCCAGAAGGGGGAGTTCTGCAACGTCACACCGGAAATCTGCACATCTTTGCTATAGGTGACCAACAGCAGACGCGGACGCAACTCTTCCAGATTGGTACACTTGGGATTCACGGCCCTGCGCAGCCAGAAGGACTTCCAATAGCGTAGGCCATTGCCGTCGATGGTGCCCTTTCCCGAGAGCGTGAAGCCGTCTACACGGTTCACGTTGACCAATGCGGCAAAGTATTTCAGGTTCTGTCCCTCCATGCGGGTGTCCAATACGGGGAAGTTGCTGATGTCGTCACTGCCCTTCAACACGGCCCCTTCCTGCAGATGCAGGTGGGTTCCCTTCTTGAAAAAGAGCGCACCGCTGAGAAATGTCCCCTTGGGGATAATGATAACGCCTCCACCCTCTCCGGCAGCCTTGTCTATCACGGCTTGTATCTGTTCGGTCTGCAGCAGCGTGCTGTCGTTTGCCACGCCATGCTCCACGATGTTATACTTCCGGCCCAGTGTTTCTATGTTGACCTCCATCGTCTCACTGAACCATGCCGGTATGGGTGTCCCGTCAGGGAACTTTCCGTCGGCATGTGCCAGCAGGATACCGCCCATTATGCACACGAGCATTCCTAACATTCTTTTCATTCCAATTCCTAACCTTGTTTGTTTTGCTGTCTGATTCTTCATGATACATATATTATATAAAATAAAACTGTGCAAATATATGTTTTCTTTTCAAAACAGCGAAGCAAGAACGGATGGAGATATTGGACTTTTGCATGTAATTACGTACAAAAAGTCGGAAATAGCGGAATATTTTGTCAGAATCTCCACTTTTACCTATTTTTGTGCACTGAAATACATCATTCATGACTAAAGCTCTCTTTTTCGACATAGACGGAACGCTCGTCAGCTTCCACACCCACGAAGTACCGGCCTCCACCCTGCACGCCCTGGCCGAAGCCAAGGCACGAGGCCTGCAACTGTTCATCGCCACGGGACGCCCCAAGGTCATCATCAACAACCTGGACCGTCTGCAGGAACAGGGACTGATAGACGGCTACATCACCATGAACGGGGCCTACTGTTTCGTGGGCGATGAGGTGATTCACAAGAGCAGCATTCCCATGGAAGAGGTGAAGGCCATCACCGGCTACTGCGCCGAGCGCAGGATTCCCTGTATCGAGGTTTCCGAGCACGACATCTATGCCAACCATCCCGGCAACATGATACAGCAGATTTTCCATGAACATCTGAAAGTGACTACCCCCATCCCCGACACTCCGTTAGAGACGGCCCTGAGCAACGGACCGATTTTCCAGATTACTCCCTTCCTGAATGCTGAGCAGGAGGCAGAACTGTGGCCTCATCTCTCGCGCTGCGAGGTGGGCCGCTGGCATCCGGCTTTCGTGGACGTAACAGCCAAGGGCAACACCAAGCAACGGGGCATGGATGCCATTATCAGCCACTTCGGCCTGAAACTGGAAGAGACTATGGCCTTCGGTGATGGAGGCAACGACATTCCCATGCTGCGCCATGCCGGCATAGGCATAGCGATGGGCAACGCCCAGGAGAACGTGAAGGCCGAAGCCGACTATGTGACCGACACGGTGGACAACGATGGCATAGCCCGCGCCCTGCACCACTTCGGAATATTGCCCGGATGAGAACTGTTTTCCCAACCATTCCCCTACCCTGCGCCCCATGTCTTTCAGCCCCGACACCAACAACAAGGAGTTTCAGGATGCCCTGAGCCTCATCCAATACACCCGCCAGTCCCTGTTCCTGACAGGTAAGGCCGGCACGGGCAAGTCCACCTTCCTGCGGTACATCTGCAAGAACACCAAGAAGAAGCACGTGGTACTGGCTCCCACAGGCATCGCGGCCATCAATGCGAGAGGCAGCACACTGCACAGCTTCTTCAAACTGCCCTTCCATCCGCTGTTGCCCGATGACCCCAACCTGAGTCTGCAGAAGGGACGCATCCATGAGTTCTTCAAGTACACCAAGCCTCAACGCAAACTGTTGGAAGAGCTGGAACTGGTCATCATTGATGAGATTTCTATGGTGAGAGCCGACATCATTGATGCCGTAGACCGCATCCTTCGGGTCTATTCGCGCAACCTCCGCGAACCTTTTGGTGGCAAGCAGTTGTTGCTGGTGGGCGACGTGTTCCAATTGGAACCGGTGGTGAAGGGCGATGAGCGGGAGATTCTGAACCGCTTCTATCCCACCCCCTACTTCTTCTCGGCCCGTGTATTCAGCCAGATAGACCTGGTATCCATCGAACTGCAGAAGGTCTACCGGCAGAGCGACCCCAACTTCATCGGAGTGCTCGACCGCATCCGCAACAACAGCATAGCCGCCACCGACCTGCAACTGCTGAACACCCGTTATGGTCCCACTCCCTCACCAAGCGAGAAAGAGATGTTCATCACACTGGCCACCCGGCGCGACAACGTGGATCATATCAACGAGCGTAAGCTGGCCGAACTGCCGGGAGAGCCGGTCACTTTCTACGGGCTCATTGAGGGAGACTTCCCCCTGAGCAGCCTGCCTACCTCCGAAGAACTGGTACTGAAGCCCGGTGCACAGGTCATCTTCATCAAGAACGACTTCGAGAAGCGATGGGTAAACGGCACCATAGGTACCGTAACCGGCTTCGACCCGATGGAAGAGGTGCTCTACATCATGACCGATGACGGACGGGAATGCGACGTGAAGCAGGAACTGTGGCAGAACATCCGCTACACCTACAACGAAGAGAAGAAGGAGATTGAAGAGGAAGTGTTGGGTACCTTCAGGCAATTTCCCGTGAAGTTGGCTTGGGCCATCACCGTCCACAAGAGCCAGGGGCTCACCTTCAGTCGTGCCGTGATAGACTTCAGCGGCGGGGTCTTCGCCGGCGGACAGGCTTACGTAGCCCTGAGTCGTTGTACCTCACTGGAAGGTATCTACCTGAAGAAGCCCGTGAACCGTAACGACGTCTTCGTGCGTCAGGAGATTGTGAACTTTGCCGGACGGTTCAACAACCGTCAGGCCATAGACCGTGCCCTGAAGCAGGCACAGGCTGATGTGCTCTACCACTCGGCCACCCGAGCATTCGACCGGGGCGACTTCGACCTCTTTCTCAACGACTTCTTCAAGGCCATCCACTCGCGCTACGACATTGAGAAGCCTGCCGCCCAACGTCTCATCCGTCGCAAGCTGAACAGCATCAACCTGCTGCGCCAGGAGGTAAAAGAGCTGAAAGAGGCCGCATTAGAAAAAGAGAAGGCACTCGTGAAGTATGCCCGTGAATACATCACCCTGGGCGATGAGTGTCTGAAACATGATATGCCCGAGGCTGCCATGAAGAACTATGAGAAGGCCGTCACACTCTGCCCCAAGTTCAAGGAAGCCTGGGAGAAAATCAAAAAACTGGAGAAGAAGAGAAGAAAGGGGTAACGAAAGAAAGGGAATCTCACCGATTTTATCTAAATTTGCCCCAAAGTCTTCAAAACCATACGCCTTATGCGCCTGAAACTCTATAACAAGAACAATGCGCCGCAAGACCTGCAACGCATCATCGACCTGCTGAATGACGGAGGTCTGGTTATCTTTCCCACCGACACGATGTATGCCATCGGCTGTCACGGACTGAAGGAGCGGGCCATTGAACGCATCTGCCAACTGAAGGGGCTCGACCCCAAGAAGCACAGCCTCTCCATCATCTGCTATGACCTGAGCAGCATCAGCGAATACGCCAAGATGGACAACAACACCTTCAAACTGATGAAGCGCAACCTCCCGGGACCTTTCACCTTCATCCTGAACGGTACCACACGGCTGCCCAAGATTTTCCGTAACCGCAAGGAGGTGGGCATCCGAATGCCCGACTGTTCCATCATCCAGGAGATTGCCCGATTGCTGGACGCTCCGCTGATGAGCACCACCCTGCCATTAGACGAAGGCGAGGAGACGGAATATGCCACCGACCCCGAACTGATTGACGAGAAATGGGGCGAGCGGGTAGACCTCGTCATAGACGGAGGCATAGGAGGCTTGGAGCCTTCCACCATCGTGGACTGCACCGGTGATGAGCCGGCCATCGTGCGCCAAGGATGCGGCTGGTTAGAGGAGAGCTGAAACCATAATGTCACCCAACCAGCGGATAATGCCCATGAACCAGCAAACGCCCCTCTACAACGACTTCCCCACTTTCCTGAAGCGTTTCTTCCCTCACAAGGTGCAGAAGATTTCACTGAATGCCGGCTTCACCTGCCCCAATCGGGACGGTAGCGTGGGCCACGGCGGATGTACCTACTGCAACAACCAGACCTTCAACCCCGACTACTGCCGCACGGAAAAGTCCATCACCCGACAGTTGGAAGAGGGCAAGGAGTTCTTTGCCTACAAATATCCGGAGATGAAATACCTGGCCTACTTCCAAGCCTATACCAACACCTATGGTGCAGTGGAGGAACTGAAACGGAAGTATGAGGAGGCCCTGGCTGTGAAAGACATCGTTGGACTGGTCATCGGCACCCGTCCCGACTGCATGCCAGACACCCTGCTCAACTATCTGGAAGAGCTGAACCGCCACACGTTTCTTCTCGTGGAATATGGCATAGAGAGCACCTTGGACACCACCCTGAAACGAATCAACCGTGGACATACTTTCCAATGCACCATAGATACCGTGGAGCGTACGGCCGGCCGCGGACTCCTCACAGGCGGACACGTCATCCTGGGACTGCCCGGAGAAAGCCCCGAAGCGATAGTGGCACAGACCATTGCCCTCTCACGCCTCCCCTTGAATACCCTGAAGATGCACCAACTGCAACTGATTCGCGGTACGCGCATGGCCGCCGAGTATGAACGACACCCTGAAGAGTTCCACCTGTTCGGAGCAGACGAATATGCCGAACTGGTCATCGAGTATATCCGCCACCTGCGTCCCGACCTGGTACTGGAGCGTTTTGTCTCCCAGTCCCCCCAAGAACTGTTAATTGCTCCCCATTGGGGTCTGAAAAACTATGAATTCAACCACCGTATACAAAAAAGAATGAAAGAAATAGGGGCTTGCCAGGGCGACAAATACGTTTTGTGAGAAAAAAAGACTATTTTTGTCGGCCGTAACCGTAACCATAGATAAAAGATAAACAACATGAAGACTTCTATCAAAGGAAAAATCCACTACGTGGGTGTCAACGACCGTAACAAATCCCTGTTTGAAAACATGTGGCCGCTCCCCTATGGCGTGTCCTACAACTCCTACCTCATCGATGACGACATCGTGGCCCTGGTAGACACTGTGGATGCCTGCTACTTCGAGCCTTTCCTGCGCAAGATTAAAGGCATCATCGGAGAACGCCCCATACAATACCTCATCATCAACCACATGGAGCCCGACCACTCCGGCTCCATCCGACTCATCAAGCAACACTATCCCGACATCATCATCGTGGGCAACAAACAGACCTTCGGCATGATTCAGGGCTTTTATGGAGTGAGCGGTGAGCAATATGTGGTGAAAGAGGGAGACCTTCTGAACCTGGGCCACCACAGGCTGCGCTTCTACCTCACTCCCATGGTGCATTGGCCCGAAACGATGATGACCTTCGACGAGACCGACGGGGTGCTCTTCTCGGGTGATGCCTTCGGTTGCTTCGGTACCCTGGACGGCGGATTCTTAGACAACCGCATCAATACCGACCGCTATTGGGAAGAGATGGTGCGCTACTATGCCAACATCGTAGGCAAATACGGCTCTCCCGTACAGAAGGCACTCCAGAAGTTAGGGTCACTGCCCATCACCACCATCTGCTCCACTCACGGACCTGTATGGACCGAACAGATAGCCCGCGTGGTGAATGTCTACGACCGTCTCAGCCGCTATGAAGCCGAAGAGGGTGTGGTCATCGCCTATGGCACCATGTATGGCAACACCGAACAGATGGCCGAGGCCATCGCCCAGGAACTCTCTGCACAAGGAGTACGCAACATCGTGCTTCACAACGTCAGCCGCAGCCATCCCTCCTACATTCTGGCCGACATCTTCAAGTATCGTGGACTCATCATCGGCAGTCCCACCTACAGCAACCAACTCTATCCCGAAATCGAAGCTTTGCTCTCCAAGATTCTGTTGCGCGAAGTGAAAGGCCGCCTGTTCGGCTATTTCGGTTCCTTCTGCTGGGCCGGTGCTGCCGTGAAGCGCATCGCCGAGTTTGCCGAAAAGAGCAAATTCCAACAAATAGGCACCCCTGTAGAGATGAAGCAGGCCATGACTACCCCCATCTACGAACAGTGCGAAGCCCTGGCCCGCGACATGGCTGCTGCGCTGCAAGCTTGAAACAATTTTGTCTGCAAAAAGAGCTTTCACAGGGAACATATGTTCAGCGGGCAATGAACATATGTTCGTGGACACTTGAACTTATGTTCGTTGAACACAAAATAATAAATACACACAAATACACAATATTTTCCCTCCTCCAGCCCCTTATTTTGTATCATTATTTCATAAAAACCACAGAAATTTACAGCATCTTGATTATCAACGCATTAAAACACCCCTAAAGTAATCGTCCAGTTTCTCACTGGCAATCGACCCGATTGCCAGTGAGAAACACCCCGATTGCCAGTGAGAATCGGAGCGATTGCCATAGGGCCTCCATACCGTGTAAACAAACGCAAAACAAACATTATCTTCCCTCCTCATTCTTCCTTTTTACCATTATTGCACAATATTTATAAGATTCCTGCAAAAACACAGTTTGTTTATGAGATTTTTATATTATATTTGCCCGGTCTATCCGAATGAACGGGTGGACTAATAAACTATATCCAGATGAAAAGATATCTATTACTATTGGGAGGCATACTATGTTTGTCGCTCTTACAGGCTCAAGAATTGAAGGTAGTGAACTTTCAGCGTTTGGAGAGAGATCTATATGCCAGGACCCACGAAAGAGTGGATTTGAATGATGAGCCATGTGGCGTTTTGCGGGTTTCTTTACCCAACGCCAAAGCATTCAAGTTCGCAGGAAACATCATTGGAGATGTTATTTACGAATCCGGTCAGGCATTGGTCTATCTGACGGCAGGTACCCGTAAAATACGCATCAGCAGTGACAAGTTCGGTTCCATGAGCTATGAGTTTCCGGAAAGAATCCAGAAACAAGTCGTTTACAAACTGACCCTGAAGCTGGAGGTCTCTGAGGCCAAGAAGACACGTACACTGGTCATGCCGGTAGTGGGCATTGGCGAGGTGACTTCCTATGGTCTGATGGTCGGCATTGTCAAGAAGTGGGGAGGCTATGCCAAGGTGAAATACAGTTTCACCGGACAGGCCACTACCTTATCCTGCGACAAGGACGGTTATCTGCTGGACGGCACAGGAGAGAAACTGTGGTTCACCGGAGAGAAAGCTTCAAGTCGTCTGGCCATCACCGCCGGTGGTATGTATCGCGTCATCCTCCCCCTCTACCTCTATGCCGGTATAGGCTATGGCTACAAGAAGAGTGCCTGGGAAATGGCGGACGGCAATTGGGCCGAAGCCGACGCACACACCTCCAAGGGATTGGAGGCCGAAGTGGGCGGTATCTATCGCTTCAAGAACTTCGCTCTTTCCGCCGGTCTGCAAACCAATCAGTTCAAGTATATGGAAGCGACCGTAGGTATTGCCGTCATGTTCTGACGAAGACTGACGGCTAATGATTAGTGAACAATCTATATATAATAATGTACCATCATGAAAAGAACCCATTTACTATTTTACGCAATGGCATTGTTGATGCTCTGCCTGACCAACTGTGCAGAGCAAGACGCGCCTTACAGTACTCCGCCGGTTGTAAGAGCAGAAGAGGCTACAGAGATTACCCGCCTCTCTGCAACTGTGAAAGGCACTATCGAGACGAGTGATGCCTCATTCGTCAAGACCTACGCACTGACCTACTCCACCGTCTCCTCCATGCCCAAGGATGAGTGCAAGGAGGTAGTGCTAGCTTACAAAACCTCCCAAACCTCTTATACGGTGGAGCTGGAGGGACTTGTACCCAGCACCACTTACTACTACCAGTTCTATGCCTCCAACGGCCAGAACAGGGTGGCCAGTGCCATCAAGTCGTTCAAGACCAAGGACTATGACGCGCCCATCCTGACCGAAACGACATGCACGGAAGTGACGGAGAGCAGCGCCACCCTGAAGTGCCGGATTACGGACGAGGGCGGAAGCCAGATTTCCAGTTATGGCTTCGCCTACCGGAAGAAGGACAGCAACGAGACCGAGAGGATTGTGGAAGCCACCAACAAGGATGCACAGGGCAACTTCTCACAGACCATCGAAGGACTGGACGACAGTTCGGAATATGAAGTAAGGGCCTACGCCCGGAACCAACGCTACAGCGAACCGGGCTACAGTGAGGTCATCGGCATCACGACAAGCCCCCCCGAAATACCCGTTGTGGCCATCGGCACCCTCACCGCCGACCACAAGTCCATCCACATCACAGCCTCACTGACCAACGAGAACGACCTCACGGAAAGCATCACTGAGGTGGGCTTCTACTGGAGCAAGGAGGCCGACGTCCCCGTTAACGGAAGCAAGAAAGTTATTGCCGAACTGAAGAAAGAGGAGCGCAGCTTTGAAGCTACCATCAACGACCTGGAGCAGAACACCGTCTACTACCTCAAGGCCTATGCCGTGAACAAACAGACGGTGACCGGCTACAGTGACGTGAAGAGTGTCACGACAGCTGAATCCACTGCACCTGTCATGGGCGACATAAAAGTGGTCTCCACGGCAGAGAAGTCTCTCACACTGAAGGCTGTGATTGGCCATAACGGCGGCCACGACATCACCCACATCGGATATGACCTGAAGACCACTGAGGACGGAGAGGCCACTACTACGGAAGTTTCCAAGGAGAAGCTGGCTGCCGACGGCAGTTTTGAATTCACCGTTGCCAACCTTGCCCCCAACACGACCTACTGGCTCAGGGCCTATGCCGTCAATCTGGTGGGTACGTCACACAGCGCATATATCCAGGCTACCACCACCGAGCAGCAGGTGCCCACAGTGACACTGACCACTGGTGAGGTCACCTCCTCCACCGTGTCGGTCATCGGCAAAGTGACGGACAAGGGAGGCGAGACCGCCCTGGTCAAGGAGACCGGTTTCGTCTACAGCGCCATCACGCAAGAACCGACGCTTGAAACCGCAAGCAAGATAACGCTGACCGACGGCAAGGAGGATTTCATGGCCGTATTGGAAAGACTCACCCAAGGCACCACCTACTACATCCGTGCCTATGCCAAGAACGACACCAAGACCGGCTACAGCGAGATGAAGAGTGTCACCACCGAACGTTCCACCAAGCCCACCATGAGTGCCCTGACCCTGGTGTCCGGTGCCGAAAAGGCGCTGGTCATCTCCGGACAGGTGAGCGACAACGGAGGACATGAGATTACCGAACTGGGTTACTATGTACAGCTGCTCAACAGCGGTAACGAGACCAAGGGGGAAATCAGCCTGTCCAGATTGAGCGATGACGGCAACTATCAGTTCACCATCACCGGACTGAATCCCTCCTCCACTTACCAGGTGCGGACCTATGCCACCAACCAGATAGGCACGGGCTACAGTGAATACCTGACAGCTACCACCACCGAGCAGCAGGTGCCCACAGTGACACTGGCCACCGGAGAAGTCACCTCCTCCAGCATATCGGTCATCGGCAAGGTGACGGACAAGGGAGGAGAGTCGGCACTGCTCAAGGAGAGCGGATTCGTCTACAGTTCCACCGTCAAGGAGCCGACACTCGAAACCGGAAGCAAGATAACGCTGACCGATGGCAAGGAGGATTTTGCCGCCATGTTGGAAAAACTCAATCAAGGCACCACCTACTACATCCGAGCCTATGCCAAGAACGACACCAAGATAGGCTACAGCGGCGTGAAGAGTGTCACGACCAACCGTTCCGCCAAGCCCACGCTGAGTGTCCTGACTCTGGTAACCGCCACGGAAAAGGCACTGGTCATCTCCGGTCAAGTGAGCGACAATGGCGGACACGCCATCACCCGACTGGGCTATTACATGCAGTCACTCAGCAGCGGTGCCAGTGAGATCCGGGAAGAGATTGCCCTCGACAAGTTGAACGACGACGGCAGCTACCAGTTCACGGTAGGCGGACTCTCCCCCGCCTCCCAGTATCAGATCCGGGCCTTCGCCGAGAACGAAATCGGTACGGGCTACAGCGAATACCTGCTGGCCACCACCAAGGCACAGGAGGCTCCCACCGTAATAGCCACCGTGGAAACGACGACTGCCACCAGCATCGCTCTGTCAGCCGTCATCACCAACAATGGAAGCGCCAGTGCCACCATCACGGAGAAGGGATTTGTCTACAGCACCACCAACAACCCGCCCACCCTGGCCGACACCAAGGTGACGGTGACGGAGAGTGACTTCAAGACCCTCTTGCAGAACCTCACGCAGAGCACCACCTACTACATCCGTGCCTATGCCAAGAACGAGACACAGACAGGCTACAGTGAGGTCATCTCCGTGACAACCAGCCGCTCCGCCGCTCCCACCCTCTCGCTGGTCAGCGTGAGCGAAATCACCGAGAACAGTGCCGTGGTACAGGGACAAATCACCGACAACGGCGGCAACAACCCCACAGCCATCGGCTTTGCCTACAAGATGGCCAACGGTCAGGAGACACAGGTACCCCTGAGCCTGACGGAGCTGGGCAATGACAACAGTTTCAAGACCACCCTGAGCAACCTCTCCAGCAACACGCTCTATCAGGTGCGTGCCTTCGCGGTGAACAAGGCCGGCACGGGCTACAGCAGTGACTACACCTCGTTCACGACCAGCGAACTGATTGCCCCCAAGCTGACGGTAGCGACCGACAGCGTCTCGGCTAACTTCATCACCCTGTCGGCCGTGATTCAAAGTGCAGGTAAGGAGGGAGACACCATCCAGGAGGTGGGCTTCGTCTACAGCACCACCAACAGCACGCCCACCGTGGCCGACACCAAGGTGCCCTGCCAGGTGGATGGCAGCAGCTTCGGAGGCACGCTCTCCAACCTGAACGACGAAACCACCTACTACATCCGCGCCTATGCCCGAAACGCATTGACGATTGGTTACAGCAATGTGATAACGGCCAAGACCATCGTCTCCAACATACCCAGCATAGACGACAAGCCGTCGCCGGATATTGATTAACAACAGTTTAACGACAAACAAAAGAGGATATGAAAATAAAACATTATCACCTGATAGCCATGATGGCTACCCTGTTCCTCGGTACATCCTGCAGTGACATGGAAGAGGCCATCAATGAACGAATTGTCTCTACCCAGACAGAGGAGGAGACTCCCCAAAAGGAGACGGCCAACGAACAACAAACCAAGGCCGAATATGTGTACAGCAACGTGATAACCATCGAACTCCAGGAAGAGGGCACCCTGGGCCAAGTGCTCACGGGCGACAGTCTGAATGCCGACAAGCTGATCATCTCCGGCAAGATAGATGCCAGCGACTTTTCGGTTATCCAAGGCATGAAGAACCTGCTTGCGCTGGACATGACGGATGTGACGTTTGTGCAGAATAGCACGACATACAAGAGCAAAAATAACAGCAACACATATTCACTGAAAAAAGGGATTATCAATGAATATATGTTCTACGATTGGAGTAACATCACAGAAATCAAGCTACCTAAGTCCATTCAGGAAATAGGACGAGGTGCTTTTGAGTACTGCCATAAACTGAGCAACATCGAAATACCGAGTGCTAAAAGCATTGGGAATAGTGCGTTCTACTATAACAGCTCATTAAGCAAAGTTACACTCCCTGATAATCTGGAGACGATTGGGCAAGAGGCATTCGAGGATTGCGACGCCCTGACCACCTTGGAGATTCCCAGCGCCAAGAGCATCAACGATGAAGCCTTTAGGGGATGCGACAAGCTGGCCAAACTGGCTCTGCCGGAAAATCTGGAGACGATTGGGCAAGAGGCATTTTACAGTTGCGCACAGCTTGAGAACTTCAAGATTCCCGAAAGTGTGACGCACATCGGACAGGGAGCCTTCAGTGGATGCTTATACAAGCTGACCGCCATCGAAATACCCAAGGGCATACGCGAACTACCGGCATCCACCTTCTCCAATTGCAACAAATTATCCAGTGTTGTCCTGCCTGATAGCCTGAAGACAATCGGTGCTTCTGCATTCTATAACACCGACATCAAGAACCTGGACTTCCTGCCCGACTCGCTGCAATCTTTGGGAGAGTATGCTTTTGCCCGTTCATCGCTGACTTCGGCCAAACTACCCCGCCTGAATGGCATCATTCCCAACAATCTGTTTGATGAATGCCAAAGCCTGGCTTCTGTAACCCTGCCGGAAAACATCCACACGATAAACGCAAGAGCATTCAGCAACTGCCCATTGCTGAAGAGCATTGAGTTGCCCGACAACCTGAAGGAGTTGGGAGAGGGAGTTTTCCAAAATACCGGCCTGCAATCCATTGAGATACCCACACAGATAACGACCATCAACAGCTCGATGTTCTACGGTTGTGGCTCCCTGCAAACGGTGAAACTGCCCGAGACCGTAACCAGCATAGGAAACGATGCCTTTCATGGCTGCACTGCCCTGACCAGCATCACGTTGCCCAATTCCGTAACCAGCATAGGAAACTATGCCTTTATGGACTGCACTGCCCTGACCAGCATCACATTGCCCAATTCCGTGACCAGCATAGGAAACGATACCTTTTATCGCTGCACTGCCCTGAGCAGCATCACGTTGCCCAATTCCGTAACCAGCATAGGAAACGATACCTTTGGTTATTGCACTGCCCTGACCAGCATCACATTACCCAATTCCGTAACCAGCATAGGAGAATATACCTTTTATGGTTGCACTGCCCTGACCAGCATCACGCTCTCAGAGTCTTTGGAAAGTATTGGAAACAGAGCATTCTATCAATGCGAGAAATTAGGGTACACCAAGTTTCCAGCCTCATTGAAAACGATTGGAAGCGATGCTTTCGCCGAATGTTATGCCATGACTCTCGATGCCCAACTGCCCGAGGGCATTACCAGCATTGGCTCGGGGGCTTTCAACAACTGTGATGCCCTGACCGAACTGATCTTTCCCTCCACGTTGGCCACCGTACCGTCATATTGTTGCAACGACTGCAGCAACCTTGCCTCCGTCACGCTCTCCGAAGGGATAAGCAGCATTGATTCACACGCCTTTTATAAATGCGGGAAGCTGACCGAAAACGGCATTCACCTGCCCGGCAGCCTGACCAAGATTGATGAATACAGTTTTGCAGAGACAGGCATCACGACCATTGACTTCCTCCCCGAAGGGCTGAAAAGCATATATGGACATGCTTTCCACAACAGCAATCTAAATGGCGTGCTGAAGTTCCCCTCTACGGTGACCTACTTGGCAGACTATGCGCTATATGACAATGATATAACTGCTATCTACCTGCCAAGCAAAGAGAGCATCACGGTCGGGAAAATTTTCGGTCCCTCACGAAAGTCTAACTGCCTGATATACACCAACAGCGAGAACTGCAACACTTCTTATAATGTAGTGGTCAATGGAGTATGCGTCTCGCTGCAGTTGGTGGAGACGGCATCGTTCCACTGCCCGGAAGCATTCGTAGCGGGTCAGGTGACATTCGTAAAGCAATTCAACCAAGGAAACCAATACCTATATAATGGTTCTTACACACACAATCTTTACGCGCCCAAGGGCGAAGCCTCCCACTGGTATGGTCTCTCCCTGCCTTTTGAAGTAACGGAAATCAGCACCTCGGACGGCCGCAATTTTGCTCCGTTCAATGCCGGAGTGGAGGGTGCCAAGCCTTTCTGGCTAAGGAGAATGACGGTAGACGGCAGTTGGGAGAACATGACCAAGATAGAAGCCGGCGAACCATACATCATCGCCTTCCCATGCAGTGAGAGCTACGATGATCAGTTCAATGTTTGGGGCGAGGTTACCTTTAAGGGCAAGAGAGTTCAGATTCCCGCTACGGAGGAGTATGCCATCAACCACGGATTCTACGCCATGAAGCGCAACTATGCCGTGTTGTCCCAATCCCAAACAAGGCTTATGCTCAATTCACCGAGATGGGGAGATAATAACGTGAACAATCCTCAAGGCGAACGCGGAAACTCCAGCTACAACTGGGGCAGCCGTTTCATCTCCAACCTGCGCCCCAGCTGGGCTTTCGAAGCCTACATCGGTGCAGGCGCCGGCACCACGACTAGCCTCAGCATAGGTTCGGAAAGCAACACCCGCAGCAGCAAGACGCTCGGCTCCGTGCCCAGCATAGACGACATGTAAAGCGAGAGTTTCATTAGGGTTCGTACAATCAACTGCCATGAGGGCGTGCCAACATCAGCACGCCCTCATGTTTAAGCTCCGTTTTCAGGCATCTTAGGATAGTTGGCGATTTATTTTAGGATAAACCGGCATTTATCTTAGAATGCTTTGCCGTTTATCTTAAGATACTTTTTTTGCGTCCTTTTTCCCTTAGCCGGTCAGAGCTTGACCTTTTTGCTCACCGAGCGTGACTCGTTGTGCAATCTGTCGAGTGCCGTCACGACATAGCGGTACTTGGTCTTTCCGTCCTTATAGGGGAGCTTGTAGAAAGTGTTGCGGGTGATGGCCACGATGTGTGACGGGTCTTCAAGGTTCACCTTCTCCTTGGCATCGAAACGGTAGACCACGTATTGCACCGCCCGGTTCATCTCGTCCTTGTACTTGGGTGCCGTCCAGAAGAGGACGTAACCATCCTGCATCCAGAGGGGTTTCATCTTGCCCACTTTTCCCGGAGCCTCATGGTCCATGAAGTCGAAGACGGGAGGCAGGGCAGGATACTTGTGATAGGTGGACATCAGCAGGTCGCGATACTCTCCCTTGTTCTCCACCACGTCGGAGGCGGGCCACTGGCAGCTGCCGCCTATCGTCTGATAGGAACGTTGCAGGCGCATCTTCAAAGGGAACTGATGGATGGCGGGATTCTCGGGGTCAGCATTCTGCACGGTATTCATCACCGACTGGCCGATGAAGAGCGGACGGTTCTCTGCATGCTTGGCCCACCACTCCACCAACGTGGGATAGTCGGCAGCGGGATGTCCGGCATGCCAGTAGATTTGCGGAATGGTATAGTCAATCCATCCTTCCCGTGCCCATAGCAGCACATCGGCATAGAGGTCGTCATAGTTTTGCAGGCCGTTGGTACGGCTTCCCAAAGGGTCACTGTGCTGGTTGCGGTAGATGCCGAAGGGGGAGATGCCGAACTTCACCCACGGCTTCAGCCCACGCACCGTCTCATGAATCTTCTTTATCAGAACATTCACATTGCTGCGCCGCCAGTCGGCCTTGTTGTCGAACCCGCCTCCATAGCGGGCAAAGCTGGCCTCATCGGGAAAGTCCACTCCCTTGATGGGATAGGGATAGAAATAGTCGTCCATGTGGATGGCATCGATGTCATAGCGGGAGACAATGTCGCTCACCACCATGCAGATGTGTCTGCGGCTTTCGGGCAGGGCAGGGTCGAAGTAGAGCTGGTTGCCATAGGTGACGAGCCACTCGGGGTGTAAAGTGCAGACATGGTTGGGGGCAGAGGTATAACCCAGGGAGGTCTTGGCACGATAGGGATTAATCCAGGCATGAAACTCCATGCCACGCTTGTGGCACTCCTCAATCATGAAGGTCATGGGGTCCCAATCGGGTGAAGGTGCACGTCCTTGCTCTCCCGTGAGGTAACGGCTCCAGGGCTCCAAAGAGGAGGCGTAGAGGGCATCGGCCTCGGGACGCACCTGAAAGATGATGGCATTGATGCCAGCCAGTCGCAAGGTGTCTAACTGTCCGGTCAGTGTCTGCTTCAACTCTTCGACCGGCTTGCCACGGAACTGTCCGTTCACGGCCTGAATCCAGGCTCCACGAAATTCACGTTTGGGATAGAGAGAGGAGGGAAGTTCCTGTGCCTGCAAGGACACCATCACCAGGAAGAGGGTGAAGAGAGAGAAAAGGAGTTGCTTTATCTTCATAAAAATAGCTTATCTTTGCTTATATAATTCATTTATATGCCGCAAAGATAAGCTATTTTATGCTGATAACCGCATCCTCATGCAGATAAACCGCATTTCATGCAGAAAAGTCGGAAAGAATCAATAGGCATTCTTCTCGCCTCGGAACATATTGGTCACCGTCATCACCATGATGCGCAAGTCGAGGAGGAAGGTCCAGTTCTCGATGTACCACAGGTCGCGACGCACACGACCCTCCATTTGGGAAAGTTCCTTGGTCTCGCCACGGAAGCCGGTCACCTGCGCCCATCCCGTAATGCCGGGCTTAATCATGTGGCGCATCATGAACTTGTTGATCAGGGCCGAATACTCCTCCGTATGCTTCAGCATGTGGGGACGGGGACCTACGATGGACATCTCGCCCTTGAAGACATTGATGAACTGGGGCAGTTCGTCAATATTGCTCTTGCGCAGGAAGTTGCCCACCTTGGTCTTGCGCGGGTCGTCTTTCGTGGCCTGCAGCTTGTCGGCATCCTTGTTCTGCTTCATGGAACGGAACTTATAGCACTGGAATATCTTGCCGTTCTCGCCATTACGGGCCTGCTTGAAGAATATCGGTCCGGGCGACGAGAGCTTGATGGCAATGCCCACAATGATATAAAGGATGGGGAATACCGTGCAAAGGAACAAGGTGGATATGAGCAGGTCGAAAGTGCGCTTGACGAAACGGTTGCCGGGCCTCTGCAACGGTTCGTGATGCAGCGACAACACGGGCACTTCGCCCAACAGTTGGAGCTCCAACTGACGCTTCACATAGTTGCGCACATAGGGCACTATATAGAAACGAATCAGATGGTTCTCACAATAGTTGATGAGTTCCAACACGTTATCGCGATGTTTCTCCGTGGAGAGGGAACAGTAGAGCTCGTCCACCGGATTCTTGGCAATCCATTCCAGCACTTCACCCACATGGGCAGAGTCGAAGACGCCTTCCACCTTGTAGCCATAGTCCTTGCGCCTCATCAGCTGCTGCAACTCTTCCATGCTTTCGCCACCGCCTATCAGAACCACCCGACGCAGGTTGCGTCCGCTGCAGCGATAAGCCTTCACCAAATGGCGGAGCACCAGACGCCACGTGATGACGCAAACGGTGAACACACCATAGAAAGCAAACAGATAAGTACGCGACACGGAGACCGTCTTCATCAGAGCCAATGCGGTGAAGAACACCACGGTATGAAGCAGAATCACTCCCACCAAGCGGCCGACAATCTGTTCGGGGCGTACCACACGACGGTGCAGCACCACGCCGATAAGCGAAATGCCGGGCAGATAGGAGAGATTGGATAGCAACACATAGAGCCGGAAAGGCACGGCATCCAACGCGCGAGGCTCGAAAGCGTTCACCAGGAAATAGGCCGCAGTCATGCAAAGATTCAGCAGCACGAAGTCGCCAATGATGGCCGACATTCTGAACATTTCCGATTTTTCGTAAGGAGATTGTTCCATGAGGAGTTTGAGGTATTCGTTAGTCGGTTACTATATTTTTGCTTATACGATTGCAAACATATACATATTTTTCCAATCGCTCAATTACCCCCCCCAATTAACTTATATTAACTTATTAAAAATCAAACGAAACAGGGAAAAGGGTCATACTGACACCCGCGGCACTAAGCTTCCTTGTCCAACTGGGCCTTCATGTGGAGTTTCTTCACGAACTTCATGTCGTGTTCCACCATAATCTTCACCAACTGCTCAAACGGAGTCTTGGTGGGGTTCCATCCCAAGAGTGTCTTGGCCTTGGTGGGATCGCCCAGCAACTGGTCTACCTCGCATGGACGGAAGTACTTGGGGTCTACCTCTACCAGGACACGGCCGGTAGCGGCATCAATACCCCTTTCGTTCACGCCTGCGCCTTCCCACTTCAGTTCGATGCCAAGATGGGCAAAGGCCAACGTGGCAAACTCGCGCACGGTATGCATCTCGCCGGTGGCGATAACGAAGTCCTCTGGAGTCTCATGCTGCAGAATCAGCCACATGCACTCCACGTAGTCCTTGGCATAACCCCAGTCACGCAAAGAATCCAGGTTGCCCAGATAGAGTTTATCCTGGAAGCCCTGCTTGATGCGTGCGGCAGCCAAAGTAATCTTGCGGGTCACGAAGGTCTCGCCGCGACGCTCGCTCTCGTGGTTGAACAGGATACCGTTCACGGCAAACATGCCATAGCTTTCCCTGTAGTTCTTGGTAATCCAGAAGCCATACTGCTTGGCCACGCCATAGGGACTGCGCGGATAAAAGGGAGTGGTTTCCTTTTGGGGAACTTCCTGCACCTTGCCGAACAACTCGGATGTAGAGGCCTGATAGATGCGGCAGGTACGTTCCAGTCCGCAGATGCGTACAGCCTCCAACAGGCGCAAAGTACCCACAGCATCGGCTTCAGCTGTGTATTCGGGCACATCGAAAGAGACCTTCACGTGGCTCTGTGCGGCCAGATTGTATATTTCAGTAGGATGCACGTCGCTGATGATGCGAATCAGCGAACTGCTGTCCGTCATGTCACCCCAATGCAAGTTTATCAGTCGGTTTTTCTTCATATCCCTCACCCATTCGTCCAGGTAGAGGTGCTCGATACGAGCTGTGTTGAAAGAAGAGGAGCGGCGGAGAATGCCATGAACTTCATAGCCTTTTTCTATCAGGAACTCAGCCAAATAGGAACCATCTTGTCCGGTGATTCCGGTAATCAATGCAACTTTTCTCATAATAAAGTGAATCGTAGAATTTAAAAAATCGTACAAAGAAACGTATTTATTTCCAATTGTCCAAGCTATTTTCACCTTTTGTTTAAAAATTGCTATGCAACGCAATGCAACAGAAAGTAAAGTTGTATCTTTGTCCCCATTTCAACAGGCAACGATTAGGTATGGCAACAAACGATTACATTATTATAAAAGGTGCACGGGTGAACAACCTGAAGAACATCGACATCACCATTCCCCGCAACAAGCTGGTAGTCATCACCGGTCTTTCCGGTTCGGGCAAGTCCTCCCTGGCCTTCGACACCCTCTATGCCGAGGGACAACGCCGCTACGTGGAGAGCCTCAGCAGTTATGCCCGCCAATTCCTGGGGCGCATGAGCAAGCCCGAGTGTGACTTCATCAAGGGTATTCCGCCGGCCATCGCCATTGAGCAGAAGGTTTCTACGCGCAATCCCCGTTCCACCGTGGGCACCTCCACCGAAATCTATGAATACCTGCGTCTGCTCTACGCCCGTGTGGGAAAGACATACAGTCCCGTCAGCGGGCAGGAGGTGAAGAAGCACTCCACCGAAGACATCGTGAATTGTATGCTGGAGCATCCCGAAGGCACCCGCTACACCCTTCTTGCCCCTATCGCCCTGCGCGACGGACGCACGCTGAAAGAGCAGTTAGAGATAGGCATCAAGCAGGGTTTCAGCCGCATTGAAGTGAACGGCGAGATGGTACGCATTGAGGAATATACCCCACAGGAGGACGACACCGTCTTCCTGCTGATAGACCGTATGGCTGTTTCTGCAGAGAAGGATGCCGTCAGCCGCCTGATAGACTCGGCCGAAACGGCCATGTATGAAGGCGACGGTGCCTGCATGTTGCGCTTCTACCTGTCTGACGGCACTACCCGCCTCTATCGCTTCAGCACCAAATTCGAGGCCGACGGTATCACCTTTGAAGAACCCAGCGACCAGATGTTTTCCTTCAACTCCCCCATCGGTGCCTGCCCGGTGTGCGAAGGGTTCGGACGCATCATCGGTATAGACGAGCATCTGGTCGTGCCCAACCGCTCCCTTTCCGTCTATGAAGGGGCCGTAGTGTGCTGGCGGGGCGAATCGATGGGCAAGTGGCGCGACATGGTGATTCGCGGTGCTGAGAAAGCAGGATTCCCCATCTTCACTCCCTACTATGAACTGACCGACGAGCAGCGCCGCATGTTGTGGGAAGGCTGCAAATACTTTGAAGGTATCAACGCCTTCTTCCAGATGCTGCATGAGAACCAATACAAGATACAATACCGCGTCATGCTCTCCCGCTATCGCGGCAAGACGCCCTGCCCCAAATGCCACGGCACACGCCTGAAGCCCGAAGCCAATTATGTGAAGGTGGGCGGACGCAGCATCTCCGAACTGGTGGAACTGCCCGTCACCGAACTGAAGCTCTTTTTCGACAAGCTGAAACTCAGCGAGCACGATACCGAAGTGGCCCGTCGCATCCTGATCGAAATTCACAACCGTCTCCAGTTTCTGTTAGACGTAGGTCTCGGCTATCTCACCCTGAACCGGCTCAGCAACTCCCTGTCGGGCGGCGAGAGCCAACGCATCAATCTGGCCACCTCACTCGGCAGCAGCCTGGTGGGCAGTCTCTACATCCTGGACGAGCCAAGCATCGGACTGCACAGCCGCGATACCGACAAGCTCATCAAGGTGTTGAGACAACTGCAACAGTTGGGCAACACCGTGGTGGTGGTGGAACACGACGAAGAGATTATCCGCGCTGCCGACTACATCATCGACATCGGTCCCAAGGCAGGCCGGCTGGGTGGTGAAGTGGTCTATCAGGGCGACCTGAAGGATATTCTGGGCAAGGGAAAGGGCAACTGCCCTGAAAGCGACAAGAGCTATACCGTGCGCTATCTCCTGGGGGAAGAGACCATCCCCATACCGGAGCAGCGTCGTCCGTGGAACAACTACATTGAGATAAGGGGGGCACGCGAAAACAACCTGAAGGGGGTGGATGTCCGCTTTCCGCTCAATGTGATGACCGTAGTGACCGGAGTCAGCGGGTCGGGAAAGAGCACATTGGTTCGCGACATCTTCTATCGTGCCCTGAAGCGCGAAGTGGACGAATGCAACGAGCGGCCGGGCGAACATGCTTCCATCGGCGGCGACCTGCGCAACCTGCGTTATGTGGAGTTCGTGGACCAGAATCCCATCGGCAAGTCTTCGCGCAGCAACCCGGTGACCTACATCAAGGCTTATGACGAAATCCGCAAGCTCTTTGCCGAGCAGCCCTTAGCCAAACAGATGGGCTATTCGGCCGGCTACTTCAGTTTCAACAGCGAAGGCGGCCGATGCGAGGAGTGCAAGGGCGAAGGCACCATCACCGTGGAGATGCAGTTCATGGCCGACCTTGTGCTGGAGTGCGAAGCCTGCCACGGCAAGCGGTTCAAGAAAGACACCCTGGAGGTGCGGTTCCATGAAGCCAACATCTACGATATACTGGAGATGACAGTCAACCAGGCCATAGAGTTCTTCACGGAGCACAAGCAGTCCAAGATAGTCCGCCGTCTGCAACCTTTGCAGGATGTGGGACTGGGCTACATCAAACTGGGGCAATCCTCCTCTACCCTCTCAGGCGGTGAGAACCAGCGTGTGAAGTTAGCCTACTACCTCAGCATAGAAAAGGCCGACCCTACTCTTTTCATCTTTGACGAGCCTACCACGGGACTGCACTTCCACGACATCAAGAAACTATTGGAAGCCTTTGATGCCCTGATACGCCGGGGACATACCATTGTCATCATTGAGCACAACATGGATGTGGTGAAGTGTGCCGACCACGTCATTGACCTGGGTCCTGAAGGAGGAGACAAGGGAGGACGCATCATGGCCGTGGGTACTCCCGAGGAGGTGGCGGCTTGCGCGGCCAGCTACACCGGCCAGTTCCTGATGGAGAAGCTCATGGAGAAATAGGTGTGCACACTCCCTGATAACGAATCAGGCACGGATGACACGCCGAATCAACCAGCGTCATCCGTGCCTGAATTATTTTCAAACAGTTTCTTCTATGCTTGCGGAAAGCGTGCGTCTTAGAAATAGAAGCCAAATCCCACCTTCAAGCCAAACTTGGAGCGGTCATCATTGATGTTCCAATAGGCAGCAGGTTCAATGGTCACCGTACGGCTCAGGAAGAAGGCGTAGCCGGCCTCCAGCCCCAAGGAGAAAGCGGTGTCGTCATCATAGCCATAATCGTAGCGATCCAGGTTGACGTTGGCTCCCAGGTAGATACCCACCTTGCTCAGGTAGTAGCGTCCGCCCACACCGAGGGTATATACATCGGTTTCACTGCCACTCACGTTCCATCCTGCACCGGCATGAACCAGCAGGGCCACATTGTCCAGCAGGAACGAACCGCCCTGCACCTCCAAGCCGAAGGAGGTCTTGTCCGTACCGGTATCGTGTGAGAGTTCCAGTCCCGTAATGGAGGGATTCACAAACCATTTTCCTTTTTCAAACTGAGCTTGAGCGGCCAGCGTGGTCATCATCAAGCAGATAATCAATGCAAGTTTTTTCATCTTGTTTCTGTTTTTGGGTGAATAATATGTGCATTTATTGTTCGTTACGTTCCCGCTTTTCACGCAAGGCCTCCTTCTTGCGCAGCACCAGCCAAAGCACAAACACGATAAGATAGGAGGCTCCGGCCGTAACCCACTTCTCGGTGTCGCTGATTTCCGTATTGCGAGGCAGGAAATAGGCAGCCGTGGCAGTCACATAGATGAGCAATGCCAAGGTCAGCCCGGTAGATTTCTTTATTCTTCTTCTCATCACTTCCGTATCTATTGTTTCAATTTGTTCACGGCCTGACGTTTGGTGCGCACTTGCCACACGACAAACCAGCCGACAGAAATCAGCACACCGGCCAAAGCTACGGCCCAGGCATATTGTCCCGGCAGGCCGAAGCCTTCGGGAGCCACAAAGATGTAGCTGCAGCAGACTGCGGTCATGAAGCAGGCCGGAATGAAGGTTACCCAATAATAGGCACCACGCTTCTCCGTAGCCAAATAGACGGTAATGGCCCACAGGGTGAAGACGGAGAGCGTCTGGTTGCACCAGGCAAAGTAACGCCAGATAATCTTGAAGCCCTCGGCATCGCTCAGGCTGTAAATCAGCACACCGATGGTGAGCAGGAAAATCGGCACGCAAATCAGCAGGCGTTTCTTGATGGAACGTTGCTCGATGTGCAGGAAGTCGGCCGCAATGAGACGGGCCGAACGCAATGCCGTGTCACCACTGGTGATGGGTGCGGCTACAATACCCAAGATGGCCAGCACACCGCCCACCGCACCGAGCCAATCCTTGGAAATCTGCGTAGCTACCATAGCACCCGAATAGGCACGGCCCGTCAACTGGTCCACAATGCCGTTTTCCTGGAAGAAGCAGGTGGCAGCGGCAGCCCAAATCAGCGCAACGATGCCTTCGGTAATCATGGCTCCGTAGAACACGGGACGGCAATGTTTCTCCTTCGTCATGCAACGTGCCATGAGAGGCGACTGCGTGGCATGGAATCCGCTGATGGCACCGCAGGCAATGGAGATGAACATCATGGGGAAGATGGGGTTCTTCTCATACTTTACGCCAAAACCGTTCCACATTTCAGGCAGGTCGGGATGCTTCACAAAGAGCATCACCAGGATGCCCACCGCCATGAAGAGCAGGGCAGCGGCAAACAGGGGATAAATCTTGCCGATAATCTTGTCGATGGGGAGCAGGGTGGCCAATACATAATAAATAAAGATGACCACAATCCAGAAGAAGGCGTCCATATAGTCGGGCGTCATGCCGGCAAGCAGTTCGGCCGGACCCGATACGAACACGGCTCCCACCAGAATCATCAGTACCATCGTGAAGAGACAGGCCACGGTCTTGGTGTGGTTGCCCAGGTAGCGCCCGATGATTTCGGGCAGGCTCTCACCGGAATGGCGGATGGAGAGCGTGCCCGAGAAGAAGTCGTGAACCGCTCCGGCAAAAATCGTGCCCAGCACAATCCACAGGTAGGATGCCGTACCGAACTGCGCACCCATGATGGCTCCGAAGATGGGGCCAAGGCCGGCAATATTAAGGAATTGAATCATAAAGATTTTCCAAGTGGGCAGGGGAATATAGTCCACTCCGTCCGTCTGGGTCAGCGCAGGTGTCTTCCGGTCATCCGGACCGAAGATGCGCTCCACAAAACGTCCATACAGGAAATAGCCTGCAATCAATGCCAGCAGGCAAAGCACAAATGTAATCATGACGTATCGTTTAAGTTGGATAATGATGCAAAAGTAAGAGTTTCCCGCCAAATAACACAACATTCTGACTTTTTTTGCTTACCTTCGCCGAAAAAGGAGAGGAAACAGGACATTTGTGCCTGCCCTGAAAGCCTCACCGACGAAAACAGAACCATTCATGAGACAGTTGGCATTATTCATCCTATTTATCATCGTGGCGACTACGGCCACCGCACAGCCCAAGCACGAGGTGAGGGCTGCCTGGATTACCACCCTCTATGGGCTTGACTGGCCCGACACGAAGGCCCTCTCCCTCGAAAGCATCCGCAGGCAACAGGGCGAACTGGTGGAGATACTGGACAAACTGAAGGCTGCCAACATCAACACCATACTTTTCCAAACGAGGGGACGAGGCGACGTGTTCTATTCTTCCAAGATGGAACCATACAGCGCCATGCTCACCGGAAAGAGCGGACGCTCACCGGGTTACGACCCGCTGTCCTTCGTCATTGAGGAGTGTCACAAGCGCGGCATGGAGTGCCACGCCTGGATAGTGACCATTCCGCTTGGCGGGAAGAAACAAGTCAAGGCATTGGGTGCACAATCTGTCGTGAAGCGACATCCCAAGCTTTGCGTCAGCTACAAGCAGGATTACTACCTGAATCCCGCCCATCCCGAAACCAAGAACTACCTGATGAGCCTTGTGCGCGAAATTGTAGAGGGGTATGACGTAGACGGTGTCCACTTTGACTACCTCCGATATCCAGAGAAGGCTGCCCGCTTCCCCGACGGCTGTCCCTACCGCAAATATGCCGAAAGTGAAAAAGCTGCAACATGGCGACGCAACAACATCACCGCCATCATGCGCCACCTCTATCAGGGTGTGAAGGCACTGAAGCCGTGGGTCAAGGTGAGCACGGCTCCCGTAGGCAAACTGCGCGACACCACCCTCCGCTCCTCCTACGGATGGAACGCCGTCCATGCCGTCCGTCAGGACGTGGCCGTCTGGCTCTCCGAAGGTATCCAAGACCAGATTTACCCCATGCTCTATTTTCGTGAAGATGATTTCTACCCCTTCGCCCTGGACTGGCTGGAGGTGAGCAACGGACGCCATGTCATTCCCGGACTCGGCATCTATTTTCTGGACCCGAAAGAGGGAGACTGGAAGACGGAAGAGGTGGAACGGCAGGTCCACTTCCTGCGCCGAAGCCAAGCCTCTGGCGAAGGCTATTACCGCGCCCGTTTCCTGACAGACAACACCCAAGGCATTCACGACCTGCTGCAAGAGAAACTCTACCCCACGCCGGCTCTGGTCCCGTCCATGCCTTGGTTAGACAACATTCCTCCCACTCCACCAGCCAATCTGCAGGCAGTCCGGGAGGCCGACGACTGCTGGCAGCTCAACTGGCAGGCCGCTACCGACAACGACCCGCACAATGCCCCCATGTACAACGTCTATGGCTCAGGCCATCTGCCCGTAGACACCGACAACCCGGGGAATATCCTGGCCACCAACCTGCGCGACACCACTTTTCTCTACGTCCCGCTCTTCCCCTGGAAAGCCTGCCGTCACTTTGTCGTGAAGGCTGTGGACCGCTATGGCAACGAAAGCCGATAAATTCATTACCTTTGCAACCGTATTCATCATTCAACAGATATGGCAGACAACTACCTCGAAAAACAATATGAGCTCTATCAGGCCCGCAAGGCGGCTTGGGAAAAGAGCAAGCGACTGGGCAAGAACGTGAAAAAGGAGAAAGACACCTCCTACCAACTGACGCTGGAAAGCGCAGAGACGGAGCAGCCTGACAAGCACAGCCCCTATCATGAAGTGGAAACCACGGAAGAGTTGCACGAACTGCTCAGGGAGCATCTCCACATCCGCCGCTGTGCCTTCCAGAACATTGACTTCACGCAACTGAAGGGGCTGGAGAAGGGACACCGCTATTCGGACTGTCTCTTCATGGGTTGCACCTTCACGGCAGAGATGAGGGGCGGGATAGACAAGAGTTGCCTGCTCTTCTCGCGCATTGACGTTCCGTTCAACGCCTTCCGCAACAACCTCTACACGGCCGAAACGCTCTACAAGGGCTATCGGCGGGGAGAGCCGGAGAGTTATGCCGACTGCTATGACAACGACGTCTACCAACACTACCTGAAGATGGGAAAGAGCTGCACCGACATCAAGGAGACCCTGGCCCGCACCCTGCACGACCACTCCATCAGCGATGCCATGCACAACTTCCTGGCCCGCTATGACGAGCGGAAGGTGGTGGGCATCATGGGCGGACACGGTCTGTTGCGCACGGAGGAGAGCTATCGCAAGGTGGTTCTCATCAGCAAGCGGCTGACGGAAAGCGGCTGTCTGATGGTGAGCGGAGGAGGTCCAGGAGCGATGGAAGCCACTCATCTCGGTGCCTGGATGGCCGGACGCACGGAGGAGGAGGTGATGGAAGCTCTGCAACTGCTGGAGGCTGCTCCCTCCTATAAGGATAAGGAGTGGTTAGAGAGTGCTTTCCTGGTGCGCGACCGCTATCCGCAGATGCGTTACGCCAGCCTCGGCGTGCCAACCTGGCTCTACGGCCACGAGCCGGCCACTCCCTTTGCCACCCACATAGCCAAGTATTTCGAAAACGCCATCCGTGAAGACGGCATCCTGACCATTGCCATGGGCGGTATCATCTACACGCCCGGCAGTGCCGGCACCATGCAGGAGATTTTCCAGGATGCCGTGCAAAACCATTACCTCAGCTTCGGCTATGCCAGCCCCATGGCCTTCCTCGGTGTGGAGTACTGGACAAAAGAAATCCCCGTCTATCCCTTGCTGGAGCAATTGATGGAACGGGGAAAATACAAGAACCTGATGCTCTCCCTCTCCGACTCCGTGGAGGAGGTGACCGAGAGGATTCTGGCATTCAGGGAATAATCGCTTCGGGAGATTCCCGATTACTTCACGCTATAGAGCAGCCAGGCACCCTGATACTCCTCAACGTTGGCATACTTGGCCTTGAAAGCGTCGCGGGCCTGTGCAGCCGTGGCGTAGTCGGCGTGTGTACTTACGATGACACGGTAGGTCGCTTTCTCGGAATTGTAGACCACAATGGCGTTATAGCCCTTGCTGTCCAAATCGGCCTTTCTTCTCTCTGCACCGTCCTGAAACTTGAAGCTGCCACACACCACGCTATAGTCATTCAGCGTACCGTTGCCGCCTGAAACGACCGTTACCTTCTCTTGGTGAACATTGGCGGGAGCACTCTCCACCACCTTGGCACCTACCGGAGCAGCAGCCGTGACAGGTGCAGCCTCCTGTGAAGGAGCCACTGTGACTTCCTGAGACTGGGCCTCAGCCGTTTCACGCTGCTGGGCCTTTTCATAAGCCTTCTTGTAGGCACTTTCCTGAGAAGACTTACAAGAGGAGAAAGCCAATGCCACACACATACCCAAACCTAATAATGCTAATTTCTTCATTTTCGTTATAGTTTTTGTTAGTAATAATCTTGCTCTTCGCAAATTTTCGGCAAAATAATAGAAAAATCAGCACCTTTCAAAGAATAATACGTGAAAAAAATGCAAGAAGGAGAGAGAACTTTTTCTTTCACCGGTTGTTGGATAGGCGTATAACTTAAACTTGAACTGATTATGAAAGGATTGAAACTCTTGGTCGCTTTCCTTGGCGGAACCGCCATCGGAGCAGCCGCAGGAATCTTGTTCGCCCCGGAAAAGGGCGAGCACACGCGCCACCGCATTGTCGACGCACTTCACAGAAAGGGCATCCACCTGAGCCGTAAGGAGATGGAAAACCTGGTAGACGAGATTGCCCATGAGGCTAAAAACGAGAACAAGAAGTAGTGCGACAGCGCGTTGAGCGTCGTGTAACCCTGAAGTGAGAACAGCCATGTTTGCCGATGACAACAGCATAGATACCCTCCGACAGCTATTCAGCGAGTGCAAGGTTTACCTCAAGCTACAGAAGAGGTACGCGCTGTTGGAGTTGACGGAAAAGATCAGCATGCTGCTTTCCGGTCTCATCCTGGTATTGGCGGGAGTCATCCTCGGCATGGTTGTCCTCTTCTACCTGTCGCTGACGCTGGCCTTCCTGTTGGAAGAGACTTTGGGCGGGCTCATGGCAAGCTTCGCCCTCATCGCCGCACTGAACCTGCTGCTCATCGGCCTGCTCTACCTCTTCAGGCGGCCGCTCGTCATCAACCCCACCGTGAAATTCATCAGTTCCCTGTTTACCGACACTGAAGACTCTCCACAAGCATGAAAGCGAAGACTCCCCTCCTACCCGACTCTCTGAGCAACGTGACCCGCAGAAAGCAAGAAGTGCTGGCCGACATCCGCCGGCAACGAAGCGTCGTGCAACGGCTGGGAGAAGAACTGATGCAGCCCCTGGCTCCCCCAAGCAGCAGACTGGAGGGGATGATGCGCCTCCTGAACCGGGTGGCAACGGCCTACGACGGTGTGATGACGGGATGGAAACTGGTCCGAAGTTTCCGAAGTAAAGGGTGAGCATACGCAGGTTTCACCTTACATTTTAATCTTATTTGTCAAATATACGTGGATAAATGCTGTTGTTACAAAAATATTGTTTACTTTTGGGCGCTGAAACATTTAATTCTTAAAACATCATGGACAACAAGAGAAAAAGATTCATCCTATCCGAAGAAGAGATTCCCCATTATTGGTACAACATACAGGCCGACATGGCGAACAAACCCATGCCACCGCTGAACCCGGCCACCAAGCAACCTCTGAAGCCCGAAGACCTCTATCCCATCTTTGCCGAAGAGCTGTGCCGACAGGAGCTGAACCAGACCGACACCTGGATTGAAATACCCGAAGAGGTGCGCGACATGTATCGCTACTGGCGCACCACGCCGTTGGTGCGTGCCTACGGACTGGAGAAAGCACTGGGCACGCCGGCCCACATCTACTTCAAGAACGAGAGTGTCAGCCCCATGGGGTCGCACAAGCTGAACTCGGCCATTCCGCAGGCTTACTACTGCAAGCAGGAGGGCGTGACCAACGTCACTACGGAGACCGGTGCCGGACAGTGGGGTGCCTCCCTCTCCTATGCCGCCAAGCTGTATGGCCTGGAAGCGGCTGTCTATCAGGTGAAAATCAGTTATGAACAGAAGCCCTACCGCCGCAGCATCATGCAGACGTATGGAGCACAGGTGACTCCCTCTCCCTCCATGTCCACCCGTGCCGGCAAGGACATCCTGACCGCACATCCCAACCATCAAGGCTCGCTGGGCACTGCCATTTCGGAAGCCATCGAGCTGGCCCGCACCACGCCCAACTGTAAATATACGTTAGGCTCCGTGCTGAGCCACGTGACGCTTCACCAGACGGTCATCGGACTGGAAGCGGAGAAGCAGATGGAGATGGCGGGAGAATATCCCGACATGGTGATAGCCTGCTTCGGAGGCGGTTCCAACTTCGGCGGCATCGCTTTCCCCTTCATGCGCCACAACATCCTGGAAGGCAAGCAGACGCGCTTCATCGCGGCCGAGCCGGCCTCCTGTCCCAAGCTGACACGCGGCAAGTTCCAGTATGACTTCGGTGACGAGGCGGGCTATACGCCTTTGCTGCCCATGTTCACCCTGGGCCACAATTTCGCCCCCGCCAACATCCATGCGGGCGGCCTGCGCTACCACGGTGCGGGTGTCATCGTCTCCCAACTGTTGAAGGATGGCCTGATGGAGGCTGTGGACATTCCCCAGTTGGAGACGTTCGATGCGGGTGTACTCTTTGCCCGTGCAGAGGGCATCATTCCGGCACCGGAGTCGTGTCACGCCATCGCAGCCACCATACGCGAGGCTCTGAAGTGCAAGGAGAGCGGCGAGCAGAAGGTCATTCTCTTCAACCTCTCCGGCCACGGACTTATCGATATGGCGTCATACGACAAGTACCTGTCGGGCGACTTAGTGAATTATGAACTGACGGATGCCGACATTCAGAAGAACCTGGACGGCATCAGCAACATCTGAACATGCGAACCGCTTCACCAGAAGCGGTTCTGCTCAGCATTGTATTCAAAGCCTACGGACTTCAGTTTTTGAACGATTTCTTCCTGCGCCACGCCGAGGTCGGCACAGAGTGCCTCTAATGAGGGATAGTAGTCACGGAGTTTCAGGTTGATGAAGCTGTAGAGCATCATCGGGTCTTGGGGAAGTTCCATCATTGACATCGGATTATGTTTTTGATTGAATGAGGTTATACCATAAATCAATCCAGGAAGACCATGTCCACCGGTCCTTGTCCGCCCGTTTCGAAGGATTCGATGAAGGTGCCGTCGCTGCTGAAGCGATAGACATCGCCCTTGCCCGAGGTGGAGTAGTAGGCAATGCCCACGTAGATGTCACCGTTCTCGGGATTTACCTCCAGCATGTAGATGGAGGCCGAGGAGAGTTCCTCCGGCGCGTTCTTCAGGAAGGAGACGTCGGAGCGTTTCCCTGTGGCCGTGTTGTAGGACCAGAAGGTGTTGGTGGTGACGTAGGTGGTCCAGTCGGTGTAGCTGTAGGCCAGGTAGAGGGTGTTGCCATAGGCGGCCATGTGGGTGGCCTGCCCAATCTCCTGATAGGCCGCGCCCGAGGAGACGGTGGGGGTGAGCATCGCCACGGGATAGGTGTAGTTCAGGTAGTCGGTGCTGCCGTAGCCCTGAACGAAGAGACGGTCGTTGCACTCCACGATGCGCTGGGGGTTCTCGAAGATGGTGAGGGTCTGTGCAACCTTGAAGGTAGCAAGGTCAATGACAGAGACGGTGTTGCCCACGGTGGTGTAGTAGCTGCAGTTGACGCAGTAGAGCTTGTCGTCCTCAATGACGAGGGTTTCGGGATTGGAGCCTACGGCCACGGTGGCTTCGGGCTGCAGGGTTTCGGCATCGAGCCTCATCACCACGCCGCTCCACAGGGAGACGTAAATCTTGCCGTCTTCGGCCGCCAGGTAGCGGGGGTCGCCCTGCTCGGCGGTGAAGGCATAGCGGCACTGCTCTACACCTGCGCCGTTCAGGCGGGCGATGTACTTGGAGCCGGAGACAACGATGTAGAGGTCGTCCCGATAGGCGATCATGGCCTGGCCCGTATCGCCCAGCTTCTTGCCATTCTGCGCCAGGTAGATGTCGCCGACAACCTTGTCCACGGTGCCCGTAGCCTGCGGGTCATAGAAGGTCAGCGTGGCGTCGTTGCTGTTCCAGTTTCCCTGATTGAGGATGAAGATGCGTTCGCGGGGCAGCTCCACGGCTGCTCCTTCATTCCAGTTCACGGCATCGTTGTCGTCACCGCAAGCGGTGCATGTTGCGGCCAGGGCCACAATACAGGCCATGCGGCCCAATAGTTTCTTCAGTTTCATAGTTCACCTTATTATATTATATCCATTTCCATACTTTCTCAAAAAGTGATGCTTCCCGCGAGTCGCCACGAGCGGCCCGGCATGGGATAGTACTTGATGATGTCATACTGTTCGTCCGTCAGGTTCACGAGGTCGGCCTGCAGGCGCAGGCGGCAGGTGCCCGTCAGGGAGAACTCGCGCGAGAGGGTCAGCGTGTGTTCGTCGTAGGCCCTCATGAGGTATTCCTGCTCTTCGCCGGCAGCGCTGTAGCGGCGGCCCACGGCTGTCACGCTGTAGCCCAGCCTTAGCCAGGGGGTCTCCAGGGTGAGGGCGGCATTGCCGCTGTGCAGGGGGGTATAGGGCAGCTGCGTGTTATAGTTCTTGGCTGTGGGGTCGGTCTTGTCCGTGGCCTTTTGGTAGCTGTAGTTGCCGGACAGGCCGAGGCTCCAGGCCTTGCCTAACGGGATGGTGGCGGCCATCGTGGCGTCCAAGCCCCAGATGTCCACCTTGCCGAAGTTGGCCATGCGCCAGATGTAGGTGGAGGGGAAGGCCACTATCTTGTCGGTCACGCGGTTGTAGTATCCGTCCAGGGTCAGCGTGAGGTTGTCCAGCAGGTCGGTTGGCGGCAGGCTCCACGTCAGGCCCAGGTTATACTCGCCCGCCTTTTCGGGGCGGAGGTTGACGTTGCCCATGCGGCGGTAGTAGAGGTCGTTGAAGGTGGGCACGCGGAAGGTGCTCTTGTACATGGCCCGCAGGTAGAGCGGCAGCGACGGGCAGGGATGCCAGGCCAGGGATAGCGAGGGCGAGAGGTGCTTGCGGTCGTCGGGTGCAGAGCCTGCCTTCACGTCGTCGGTGACGTAGGTGGCCGTCAGGTGGGCCGTCAGATCCAGCGGCCCGCTCTTCAGGTTGGCGTTCAGGGCCGTGAGCGAGGTGAAGCGCAGGGGATTGGGGCTGTCGTTCACGTTGGTGCGCAGGGCGTTGGCCACACCGTCCTGAGCCAGCGAGAGGGTCAGGCGTGGAAGCGGTTTCCAGAGCAGGGTGGCCGAGAGGTAGTATTCGTCCTGCCGATGCACGTCGGTCTGCCTGCCGCCGTCATACTTCACGTCGGTGTCTTCGTAGCGATTCCAAGAGTGGTTGTACTTGGCAGAGGCCCGCAGCTGCCACGCCTCGGAGAGGGGCTTGCGCAGGGTTGTCTGGGCAAAGAAGTTCTCGTCCCACAGGCGTTCCTCGGTGATGGCGTTATAGAGGATGACACTGCCGGGCAGGCCGCGCTCGGAGTAATAGTAGTATGCCTTGGCCGTCCACTCGCCTCCGCCCTTCAGGGTGTGATAGAGGTTGGCCTCGCCCTGCCAGGAGGTGATGTCCGAGTTGTGGCGCCGCTCGCGGGTCACACTGCTGCCGTTGGTCAGGCTGAAGGGGTAGATGCCGTCGGCCCGCTGGAAGGTGGCTTCGGCCGAAAGGGTGGTGCGCTCTCCCGCCCGCTGCCACCAGCGCAGGGAGGGGCTGACGCTGCCGAAGGAGCCTCCCTTCAGCATCACGCGTCCGGCATGGCGGCGTCCGGCTTCGAAGCGGGGACGCTCGGTCTCGATGGTCAACACGCCGGCCGAGGCGTAGTGGCGTGCCGTCTGCAGCAGGTCTTCGGCCTGGCCGATGGCCAATGAGAGGTAGGCCACGTTGTCTAACGAAAAGCGGCCGATGTCTATCTGTCCGGCCTGCGTGTTGCTCAGGGTGATGCCGTCATAGCTCACGGCCGTGTGCTGCACCCCCAGGTTGCGCACCGAGACGGTCTTCAGGCCGCCTATGCCGCCATAGTCGCGCACGGTGGTGCCGGCCATGCGGCGCACGGCATCGGCCACGCCCTGCAATCCGCGGCTCTTCAACTCTTCGCTGCCGATGACCTGCACGGGCACGGCGGCCGACAGCCTGCGGGGCATCCTGCGCCCCGTGACCTGCACTTCGTCAATGGCATGAGTGGTGTCGCCGATGGTGTCGGTCACCACCTGCCCGGCGAGTTGGACGGTCGCCAACGAACATAGCATTCCGATGCAGCATCTCCGCATCCCAATCCTTATGGACATAAAAACAACTTGGTTTGTTCTTCTTTTCCTTCGCTACACTGCCTGCTTTCCTCGAACAGGCAATTTCTTGACTCGGCCTTGCAGGTCTTCTGACTTACTCCGTGTGTCCGGCCTTCCCACCTGGCCCTGAGGGGCAGGCAGTGGCTTCCGAGCGATGGGCCACACTCTTTTCTCTGACTGGCAGAGGGAGCTTACAGCAGCGGGACTGTCCGGGACTTTCACCCGATTCCCTTTTCATCCGCTTCCCGAAGGGGAAGTAAGGAACAAAGCCGCGACAAAGGTAAGCAATCTTTTGGAGACTCCCAAACGCTCTTGTCATTTTGACACTTTGTATTTCCTAATCGCTGAGAATCGTCTGTTTGCGGCCAAGGGGACGCACGGTGGCAAAAAACGAAACGCAAAGCGGCCATCTCCATCATGCACAGGGAGATAGCGAAATATTTACAGAAATTCTACGCGGAAAACAGGGTCGAAAAGGCTCTTTCGTCGGCTTTTCGGAGTGATTTCGAGCCGAAAAACGGGACTTTTCGCGGGAAGGTTGCGGCAAATGCGTGCAGTTCTTGCGCCAAATGTGTGCGGACGAAGCGGCAAATGCGTGCAGACGCGCCGCCAAATACGTGCAGACGCGGCAGCAAATGCGTGCAGACACGCCAGCAAACACATCGGCCGATGGCGGAAAACGCCCCTTTCCCCTCCTATTTCAGCGAAACGGAGAAAAGGCCGCGTCAGCACAACAGCAGCATTGCAAGCAAAAAGTCAGCAGATGGAAGGATTTCGCGACATTGAAGCACAGAAGCACTTCGCGCAACTATTTCACCGGCTTCAGCCCATACTTGGCCGCCGCTTCCAGCAGAAGACGATAGGCGGCGTCATACTCGTTGGGGATGATGCCGTCCCAAATGGCATTCTTGACCACGTTCTTCAGGCGGCCTATCTCCATGCAGGGGGCGAGGCCGAAGATTTCCATGATTTCATTGCCGCTGATGGGTGGCTGGAAATTGCGGTATTCATCCCGATGCGTAAGGTCTTCCATCTTTTCGCGCACCATGGCAAAGTTGTTCAGGAAACGCTGTTTGCGCTCATGGTTCTTGGAGGTGATATCGGCCTCACACAGGGTCATGAGGTCGTCTATGTCATAGCCGGCCTCGAACAGCAGACGACGGACGGCCGAATCGGTGACCTCTTCGTCGGCTATCGCGATGGGGCGCATGTGCAGGCCCACTAAGCGTTGCACATACTTCATCTTCTCGTTCAAGGGCAGCTTCATGTTGCGGAAAATATCGGGAATCATCTTCTCGCCCACATAGTTGTGATTGTGGAAAGTCCAACCGGCCAGAGGCTCCCAACGCTTGGTGGCCGGCTTGCCGATGTCGTGCAACAGGGCCGCCCAACGAATCCACAGGACACGCTCGGCCTTGGAGACCGGCTCCAGCACCGAAGTGGTGTTGTCCTTGCTCCAGTCGGCTGTGGCACGAGCCACATTGTCCAGCACCTCCAGGGTGTGATAGAAATTGTCTTTATGCGCCTTTCCCTTGCGGACCTCCACTCCTTGCAGGGCCGCAAGCTCGGGAAATATCAGGGATAGCAATCCCGAACGTTCAAGGTCGACAAAGCCACGGGAGGGGACGGGAGAAAGGATAATCTTGTTCAGTTCGTCTATGATGCGCTCCTTGGAAATGATGGAGATGCGCTCCTTGTTGCGGCACAGGGAGTCGAAAGTCTCCTCATCGATAAAGAAGTTCAGCTGGGTGGCGAAACGGATGCAGCGCATCATGCGCAAGGGGTCGTCGCTGAAGGTGACGTCAGGGTCAAGCGGTGTGCGGATAATCCTATCCTTCATATCATACATTCCGTCGAAAGGATCCACCAGCTCTCCATAACGTGCCCGGTTGAGGCAGACGGCAAGCGCGTTGATGGTGAAGTCGCGCCGGTTCTGGTCATCCTCCAGAGTACCGTCTTCCACGATAGGCTTGCGGGAATCGTGGGTATAGGACTCCCGACGTGCTCCCACGAACTCTACCTCAGTGCCCCGATACTTGAGCTGGGCTGTCCCGAAGTTCTTGAAGACCGAGAGATGCGCCCCGCGCCCCAGACGCTTGGCCAGAGCCTCGGCCATTGCCACGCCGCTACCTACCACCACCACATCAATGTCCTTGGAGGGACGCTCCAGAAATATGTCGCGCACATACCCGCCCACGACATAGCACTCCATGCCCAGTTCGTCGGCCGTTGCGGAAATCTGCTTGAAGATATCAGCACTGAAACGTTGCTTCAGTTCGTCTGTTGTCAGCTCTATCATAAGAAAAAAAAACGTTATTTTTGGGGAGCAAAGATAGGGAGATTTCGTTAAATAGAAAAATATCATTTGAAGTATCAGCCAGAACTTCACAAAGCGCAAACTTGCGAAAAATGAATATTATCCCTATTTTTGCCGTATCACTAATCAAGAACACTGCCTTATGATGAAGAGAATAATCCTACTGACGGCCCTGTGCGGAGTGTTCTCCGCCTGCGAGGATGTGGAAAAGAGAGCCGCCCTAAAGCTTCAGGAAGCCCGCACGGCCTATGAGAATGGTGCATACAACGAGGCCAAGTCGCTCATTGACAGCATCAAGATACTCTATCCCAAGGCTTACGACACCCGCCACGAGGGCATCGTCCTGATGCAGGAGGTGGATCTGAAGGAGCAAGAGAAAAGCCTGGCCTTCCTGAACGAAGAGCTGGGACGGAAGCAGCAGGAGCTGGAAGGGATGAAGAAAAAGTTCGTCCTGGAGAAGAATGCCGAGTATCAGAAGATTGGCTTCTACCTCTCGCCCTCACAAGTCATCGAGAAGAACATCAACCGCTCCTACCTGCGTTTCCAATGCGACGAGACGGGACAAATGAGCATGACCACCATCTATTGCGGCAACAGACACATTCACCATACGGGCGTGAAGGTGACGGCACCTGACGGTACATTTGCCGAAACGCCGGCTGCCAAAGAGTGTTATGAATCCGAAAACCTGGGGATAAAAAGCGAGAAAGCGGAGTTCAAGCTGGGCGAAGAAGGAAACGTCATCGACTTCATCTGCCTGAACAAGGGGAAGAACCTGAAGGTGACCTATCAGGGCGAGCAATCGCACACCGCTACCCTCCCCGCTTCCGACAAGGAAGCTGCCGCACAAGTGCGCGAACTCTCCCTGTTGCTCTCGGGCATCACGGAGATAAAGAAGGAAATGGAGGAGTGCAAACTGAAGATTTCCTTTATCGAGCGAAAGAAGGCCGAGCGTGAAGCCGCCGCCTCTCCTACCAACTGAGCTGCGGGAAATAGGACTTCAGGCAGTTGCGCAACACGCCGACCGTGAGCGGCTTCACCAGCACCTCAGTGGCTCCATTAGCCATAGCACGCTCCCGGTCACTGTTGAAGGCATAAGCCGTCTGCATGATGACGGGCAGGGTGGCCCCTGCATCACGCAACGCCTTGACGGCCTCGAAACCGTCCATAACCGGCATCCGGATGTCCAACAGGACAGCATCGGCCCGCTCCTTGTTCTCCCGATAAAGTTCAAGCAACTCCCGGCCATTCTTGGCCCACAGCAGTTCGCACTTTTGGCTCACGATAGCCTTTATCAACTTGAAGTTGCAGTCATCATCTTCGGCCACAAGCACCAAAGGACGTTGCATTTGTTCTCCTAAAACGGCCATAAACTTTCAGTTTTTTAATTTTTCGGCTACAAAGATATAAATTTTATTTGGTTATTAAATCATTAACCCCTATCTTTGTCCCCAAAGAAATGAGGATTAAGAAATGAAAAGGTACATCGCATACTTCCTGATTCTGGTCAGCATCGTCATGCTGATTGTACCCGTATTGCCTCATCACCACCATCAGGACGGACTGATGTGCATGAAGAATGACATCACCGCCGACTGTTGTGCCCACCATCATCAGTCACAACCCGAAGAGCAGCCCGCAGGCAACGACCACTGCTGCTGCAACACCGGCTGCCTGACGAACTACTTCGTGCAACAGACACCCTGCTCCGACGACTACACTTTCGAACAGATGCCTCAATATATACCTTATATATTATATATTGAGCCGCTACTCGACCTGTTCCTATCCGAAAGTTCAGGCAAGAACAACAGATTCGTTTACATAGAATCGCTTCACGGCACGTTCATCACACGTGCCGCAGGCCTTCGTGCGCCTCCCTCGCTGCTTGCCTGACCCTCCTCCCCCTACACGCACCGGAGAGCCTCTCCGCCTATAGGCCGGCTCTTCATCCGCGTATCAACGTATTTATTTACCCCCTTAGCAAACCCACTATTATGAAGAAAGTATATTTCATGGGAGTCATGGGACTATTCCTATTGGGCTCCTGCACCGGAAAGTCCGGCGACAGCCACGAAGGACATAATCACGAAACAGCTGTACATGACCACTCGCACGAAGGACATGACCACTCGCACGAAGGACATGACCACTCGCACGAAGGTCACAACCATGACACCCACAATCATGACACCCACAACCATGAAGCAGAAGGGCACGACCATGCCCATGAAAACCCTGCCATACACAACCATGACCACGGCACCGGCGGCGAAGAGCACGGCAGTGACGAGATAATCCTGACTCCGGCCAAGGCTCAGGCTGCAGGCGTAGCCGTCAGCACCATACAGCCGGGCACCTTCCATCAGGTCATCAAGGTGAGTGGCCAGGTATTGGCTGCCCAAGGCGACGAGAGCGTTGCCGTAGCTACAGTAGCCGGCGTGGTTTCCTTCTGTGGGAAAGTGGTCGAAGGCATGAGCGTCAGCCAAGGTACTCCCCTCGTCAATCTCTCGGCCCGCCACATGGCAGACGGCGACCCCATACAGAAGGCCCGCATCGCCTACGAGATATCCAAGAAAGAATATGAGCGCATGAAAGCCCTGGTGGAGAGCCAAATCGTTTCCAAGAAAGAATTCGCCCAGGCCGAACAGGCTTATGAGAATGCACGCATCAGCTATGAGGCCGTAGCCAAGAACCATTCGGCCAACGGACAAGCCGTCACCGCCCCCATCAGCGGCTACATCAAGAACCTCCTGGTGAAAGAAGGCGACTATGTGGAGGTGGGCCAACCGCTGCTCAGTGTCACCCAAAACCGCAAACTCTTCCTGCGTGCCGATGTGTCCGAGAAATACTACACCTATTTGCACACCATCAGCTCGGCCAACTTCTGCACCCCCTATAATAATAAGGTGTATGAGTTGAAGAACCTGAACGGCCGTCTGCTGACTTACGGCAAATCCACCGGCGACAACGGCTACTACGTGCCCGTCACCTTCGAGTTCGACAACAAGGGAGAGGTAATCCCCGGCTCATTCGTAGAGGTCTATCTGCTTTCCAGCACATTGGAGAACGTCATTTCACTGCCCCACGGCGCACTGACCGAAGAGCAGGGCAGCTTCTTCGTCTATCGTCAGGTAGATGCCGAAGGCTACATGAAGCAACTGGTGACCGTGGGAGCCGACAATGGCCAAAGCGTACAGATTCTCTCGGGCGTACAGGCCGGCGACCGCATCGTTACCCAAGGAGCCTATCAGGTGAAGCTGGCCGGAGCCACCAATGCCATACCGGCACATAGTCATGAACACTAATCCCCATCAGATGACCGAATTATGTTGAACAAGATTATACACTTTTCTCTGCACAACCGCATTCTGGTACTGGTTGCATCGGTACTGCTGCTCATTGGCGGCACCTATACCGCCATGCACACAGAGGTGGATGTGTTTCCCGACCTGACTGCCCCGACCGTAGTGGTCATGACCGAAGCCAACGGCATGGCAGCCGAAGAGGTGGAGCAGCTGGTCACCTTCCCCATTGAAACAGCTGTCAACGGAGCTACAGGCGTACGCCGTGTGCGCTCCTCGTCTACACACAGTTTTTCCGTCGTATGGGTAGAATTTGACTGGGACACGGATATCTATCTGGCCCGACAAATCGTCAGCGAGAAACTGGCCATTGCAGCCGAAGAACTTCCTGAGAATGCAGGAAAGCCCACATTGGGTCCCCAATCATCCATTCTCGGCGAGATGCTCATCGTGGGCCTGACTGCAGACTCTACCTCCATGCTCGACCTGCGCACCATTGCCGACTGGACTATTCGTCCACGCCTGCTCTCTACGGGTGGCGTGGCTCAGGTGGCCGTACTGGGTGGAGACATCAAGGAATATCAGATAGCCCTCGACCCCGAACGCATGCGTCACTATGGCATCAGCCTGGACGAAGTGATGACTGCCACACGCGGCATGAACCTGAATGCCAACGGTGGTGTGGTCTATGAATATGGCAACGAATACATTGTGCGCGGCCTGCTCTCCACCGACCAGGCCAAGCTCATCGGCAAAGGTGTGGTGCGCAGTGGAGGCGCGACCGGTGCCCCCATTCTGCTGGAAGACATTGCCGACGTAAAGATTACAGCCCAGACGCCCAAGCTCGGCACTGCCTCGGAGCGAGGCAAGCAGGCTGTCCTGCTGACCGTGACCAAGCAGCCCAATACAAGCACGCTGGACCTGACCACCAAGTTGGAAGCAGCGTTGCAGGATTTACAGAAGAACCTGCCGGCAGACGTGAAGGTTTCTACCGACATTTTCCGTCAAAGCCGCTTCATCGAAAGCTCCATCGGCAACGTACAGAAGTCCTTGATTGAGGGCGGTATCTTTGTGGTCATCGTGCTGTTCCTCTTCCTGGCCAATGTGCGCACCACCGTCATCTCACTGGTCACCCTGCCGCTGGCCCTGATTGCCTCCCTGCTCTCTCTGCACTACATGGGATTCAGCATCAACACCATGAGCCTGGGCGGTATGGCCATTGCCATCGGTTCGTTAGTGGACGATGCCATTGTGGATGTGGAGAATGTCTACAAGCGTCTGCATGAAAACAAGCTGAAACCCGCTGCAGAACGCCTCTCCACCCTGGAAGTGGTGTTCAATGCCTCCAAGGAGGTGCGTATGCCCATCCTGAACTCCACCCTGATTATCGTGGTCAGCTTTGTCCCCCTCTTCTTCCTGAGCGGTATGGAAGGACGCATGCTGGTGCCTCTGGGCATTGCCTTCATCACGGCATTGGTTGCTTCCACTGTGGTAGCCCTGACCGTCACTCCCGTGCTCTGTTCATATATGCTGGGCAAGGATGTGGAGAAGAAGAAGAGCGAAAGCAGCGACTCAGCTGTGGCCCGGAAGATGAAAGAGTGGTATGGCAAGGCCCTGAACTATGTACTGGATCACAAGAAAGCGGTACTGGGTGGCACCATCGGGCTCTTTGTCCTGGCGCTGGGACTCTTCTTCACCCTGGGACGCTCCTTCCTCCCGCCCTTCAACGAAGGTTCATTCACCATCAACATCTCTTCCCTGCCCGGCATCTCCTTGGAAGAAAGTGACAAAATCGGGCAACGTGCCGAAGAGTTGCTTCTCACCATTCCTGAGATACAGACGGTAGCCCGCAAGACCGGACGTGCTGAGCTGGACGAACATGCCTTGGGCGTGAATACTTCAGAGATTGAAGCCCCCTTTGAACTGAAAGACCGCTCACGCAGCGAGCTGGTGGCCGAGGTACGCGAAAAGCTGAACAGCATTGTAGGAGCCAACGTGGAAATCGGACAGCCCATCAGCCATCGCATTGACGCCATGCTGTCGGGCACCAAGGCCAACATCGCCATCAAGCTGTTCGGCGACGACCTGAACCGCATGTTCATGCTGGGCAATGAAATCAAGAAGAACATCCAGGATATTTCCGGCATCGCCGACCTGACCGTGGAGCAACAGATTGAGCGTCCGCAGATGGTCATCGCGCCCAAGCGTGAAATGCTGGCCCGCTATGGCATATCCCTGCCTGAGTTTTCCGAGTTCGTCAATGTCTGCCTGGCAGGCGAGGCTGTCTCCCTGGTTTATGAAAAGGGCAAGAGCTTCCCGCTGACCGTACGCATCCAGGAGAGCCAGCGCGATGCTGCCCAGAAGATAGAGGACCTGATGATTGACACCGGTGACGGACAGAAGATTCCTCTCAGTTATGTAGCCGAAGTACGTTCTGCCATGGGTCCCAATACCATCAGCCGCGAAAATGTGAAGCGCAAGATTGTCATCTCGGCCAACATTGCCGACCGTGACCTTCGCAGCGTTGTGAACGACATTCAGGAGCGCATTGACGAAACCATCACACTGCCCGAAGGCTACCACGTGGAGTATGGCGGACAGTTCGAAAGCGAGCAGGCTGCCAGCCGCATCCTGTTGCTGACCTCCCTGATGTCCATCGTCATCATCTTCCTGCTGCTCTATCATGAGTTCAAGAGTGTATTGGAAAGCGCCATCATCCTCATCAACCTGCCGTTGGCATTGATTGGCGGTGTCTTTGTGCTGCTATTCACCACCGGAGAGGTAAGCATTCCTGCCATCATCGGATTCATCTCACTCTTCGGTATCGCTACCCGAAACGGCATGTTGCTCATCAGTCATTACAAGATGCTGCAGATGGAAGAGGGCTACTCGCTGCGCGAGAGTGTCATTCATGGTTCACTGGACCGTCTGAACCCCATCCTGATGACGGCACTGACTTCAGCCCTGGCCCTTATCCCCTTGGCATTGGGAGGAGACCTTCCCGGCAATGAAATCCAAAGTCCGATGGCCAAGGTTATCCTGGGCGGATTGCTGACCTCTACATTCCTCAACGGATTCATCATTCCCATTGTTTACCTATTAATGAATAAAGAGAAATGAAGCAACTAATGATATTCGCCACCCTTCTCCTGGCCCTGGCCGGGAGAAGCCAAGCGCAGACAAGCGGCATTGACGCCGTATTGCAACAGATTGAGCAGAACAACAAGGAGCTCCTGGCCAACAGCCAGCTCATCGCTTCACAAAAGCTTGCCAACAAAGCCGAGAACAACCTGCCCAATCCGACACTCTCCTATGCCCACTTGTGGGATTCGGACGACAGCAACATCACCGTAGGCGAGCTGGTCATTGCACAGAGTTTTGAGTTTCCCACCATCTATGCCACACGCAACAAGATGAACCGCATGAGAAACACAGCACTCGATGCACAGGCTGCTGCCCTGCGCCAGCAGATACTGCTGCAAGCCAAGGAGCTATGCCTGGACATCATCATGCTGCAGCGCCAGCAGACGCTACTTGATGCCCGCCTGAAGAATGCCGAGGAACTGGCAAGCAGCTATGCCAAACGGTTGGAGACCGGAGATGCCAGCGTGCTGGAGACAAACAAAATCAACCTGGAGTTGTTGAATGTACGGACGGAAGCCCGCATGAATCAGACTACACTGACCAACAAGCTGAAAGAGCTGACCGTCCTGAACGGCAACCAATACCTGGGTCAAGGACGTCCCTCTCCACAAGGAGACCTTCCCACAGCAGCCAACCTGGGATTGACAGACTATCCGGCCGTGCCCTTCCCCACCGAGTTCGCCCAGTTGTGTGATGAACTGTTGGCAGCAGATGCAACCCTGCAATCATTCCGTAACGAGAGTGATGCCGCACGCAAGCAAATTTCGGCCAGCAAACAGGGATGGTTGCCCAACCTGGAGTTGGGATACCGACGCAACACGGAGGACGGACATCCGCTGAATGGTGTGGTAGTAGGCTTTTCCTTCCCCCTGTTTGAGAACCGCCACAAGGTAAAGATTGCCAAGGCACAAGCAGCCAATATCGACTATCAGAAAGAGAATGCCACGCTGCAAACAGCCTCAGCCCTGTGGCAACGTTATGAAGAAGCACGCAACCTGCACAACTCCATTCTGGAGTATCAGCAGACTCTGGGCCAACAACAAGACCTGACCCTGCTGAAGAAAGCATTGGATGGCGGACAAATCAGTCTGATAGAATATTTCGTAGAGGTTTCCGTGGTTTACCAGAGTCAGACTAATCTGTTACAGTTGGAAAACCAATACCACAAAGCCATGGCACAGATTTATAAAAGCAGACTATAGCATAAGCCTATAAAAAAGCAAGCACGAACTGCAAAAGTAAAGACAAGGGTTCTTTTCATGCTCACCTAACCCCCCAAGTCTTACTGCGCAATTCGTGCTCTTTTTATCTCTTCGCCCGAAGTTCTACAAGATGTTCACCTCCGGCTGTACGTGTCCGCTCCTTATGCGCCACTCTTGCGGATAGAGGTTATTGGCGCGATTACCCACATTCTTGACAAAGCCCAAAGGCACTCCCTTATAGGTCAGCAACAGGATGCCACGAGGTGCATCGGACAAGATGATGGCTTCCTTCCGCAGATAGGCCACGGCCTGTGCATAATCGGTTTCCACTGACGGGAAGGAGTCACGGGAGAGTACCGTACTCATGGCTAAGGCATGTGCAGGGACAAAGTCACGTCCTTTAGCCTCGGCAACAGTCACACCGGCCTGCAACACCTGCAAGGCAGATTGCAAAGTCTGCAACTGTCCGCTATAGGCCGAAGGGAAGAGCGACAAACGATTTCCGGCAAATGTCCAGTCATACTGCTCTGCGTTCTTCACCCACGTCTTGGTCTGTCGAAGTTGCTCCTGCGACAACGGACTCTCCGCACGACGTACCATCTTCTCCCGCTTACCTTTTCGGGAGACAGCCGGAAGCCCCTCGTTCAAAGTCGGATGCATCTCCTCTCCCAATGGTTTGCGTAACACAGCCAGGAAGAATCCCTCTCCCTGTGTCTTGTGAGGCAAGAAGCGATAGACGGGAAGTCCCTCTCCTGCTCCTGACATGGCCATATCCTCAGAAGGCGGCAACAGGCTGCCGGTAATCCTCCATGCCGGATTCACCTCAGGCACCGGGAGTGGTTCTGCCCCCAGCTCACTGCACATCCATCGGACATTCTCCTCATTTTCCTTTATATTATAGGTACACGTACTATATATCAGCAGCCCTCCCGGCTTCAGCGAGGGCCACACATCGGTCATGATGCGCCGCTGACGCTCCTGGCACTGCTTCACATTCTCCGGGCTCCACTCCTCTACAGCCGCTGGTTCCTTACGGAACATTCCCTCGCCCGAGCAAGGGGCATCGGTCAGCACAACATCAAAGAAGGCTGGCAGTGAATGGAAAGCCTCCGGGTCACTGTTGGTCACCACCACGTCGGGATGTCCCCACTTCGTCATATTCTCCACCAACACCTGCGCACGATTGCGCACCACCTCGTTGGCCACCAGAAGAGAGCCTTCGGGCAAGAGAGAACGCAGCAAGGTGGACTTACCACCGGGGGCCGCACAAAGGTCAAGGGTTACGACCGGTGCTGTGACATAATGCTTCACGACGTGTGCAACAAACATGGAAGAGGCCTCCTGCACATAGTAACAGCCGGCATGGAAAAGAGGGTCAAAGGTGAAGACGGGACGTAGCCCGACATAATAGCCCGATTCGCACCAAGGTACACGCATCTGTTCCTCCAGCATTGTCGGAGGAGGACACTTCAACCGATTCAGACGGACTGAAGTCAATGGCTTCTCTTGCAAAGCCGCGAACAGATCGGCACTTTCTGCTTCACCCAGCAGGGCTGACATATCGGCCAAAAACGAATCAGGTAAGTCCATTTCTCTTGTTTCAAAAAAAGATAATGGGGGCAAAGATAGAGAAAAAAGCCGAAAGTCAAACTTTTCGGCCGCAGAACAGAAGTTTTTCAAAAAAAAATCGTCTCTTTGCAACCTATTAGGCACGTTGTCGCGTCTAATGCATAAAAGGAACACCGAATCATAAATTAAAAACAAGCAAAGATATGAAACGAACCATCATCGCCCTGGCCATCACCCTGACGTGCTGCGGTTGGCTGTCAGGACAAGACAGAACAGTAAACGTCTATGATGCAGCAAGCAATACGACACGGGTCATTGAAGTGCATGACACCGTCGTAAACGGCCAAAAAGTGACCGACACCCTGAGCATCACCACCTATTCCGGACAGGACGTGCCCACCTATCCCCAGGATTATGACAATGCGGAACCCATTGAAACAGACCTCAAACTTTTGGAATCGGCCATCAACGCCGGCACGTTAGCCATGCTTATTCCCATCGTGGCCATCATCTTTACCTTCGGTCTGCCGGCCATCATCATCTTCACCATCTTCTATTTCAGGCATAAGAACCGGAAAGCCAAATACCGCCTTGCCGAACAGGCATTGGCCGCAGGCCAACCCTTGCCCAACGGGCTTTTCAAAGAGATAGAGCAGCCGAACTTACGCGAGCGCGGCATCAAGAACATCTTCCTGGGCATAGGACTCTCCATATTCCTGTATGCCATAGGCGGTGAGTTCAGCCTGGCCTGCATCGGCATCCTTGTCCTCTGCACCGGTCTCGGTCAGATTGTCTGCCACTACACCCGGGAGAAGAACGACAAGCGATAATGGAACGTCTGAACGACATATCATTGGTTGCACAGGTCGTGGTGTTTCACAACACCAGGGCCTTCGACCGGTTGGTCGGCAAATACCAATCTTCCATCAGACGTTTCTTCCTGAACCTTACCTGCGGAGACCGGCTTCTCAGTGACGACCTGGCACAAGAGACCTTCATCAAAGCCTATACCCACATCGCCTCGTTCAAGAATCTCTCCAGCTTCTCAACCTGGCTTTTCCGTATTGCATATAACGCATTTTATGACTATCTTCGCAGCCAGAAAGAGACCGAGGAGTTGGATACCTCCCGCATAGATGCCCGCCACTACACCGAGCAGCAGGACATAGGCCGGCAAATGGACATATACCAGGCATTGGCCACACTCAAAGATGCCGAACGCAGCTGCATCACGCTCTTCTATATGGAAGATTGCAGCATCGAGAAGATTGCAGGCATCATGGGATGTCCGGCCGGGACAGTGAAGAGCCACCTGTCACGTGCCAAAGAAAAAATGGCTTCTTACTTAAAACAGAATGGATATGATGGTAAACGAAGATAGACTTTTGAAACAGTTTTTCAATGACAACCGGCAAGAGATGGCCGACAACGGATTTACACGCCGCGTCATGCAACACCTCCCCCATCACAACCGGACAAGCACCCGGTTATGGGGAATCTTAGGCACAGCACTGACCCTGTTCCTGTTCGTTGCCCTGGATGGCCTGCAGCTCATTGCAGAGGTACTGCGCGAAACCTTCATGACCATCACGCAGGACGGCATGGAGAACTTCGACCTGCGGACAGTGGTACTGAGTGTCGGTGTGCTGTTGTTTCTCCTCTATCAGAAGATTGCTTCATTGGCCTAAAGTTCTGATAAAAAGAGATAAAGCGGAGAATCTCTCCGAAGCGATTATGCCGTTATCGGATTAAATCGTATCTTTGCGCTCACATAAAACTAAATAAGCACACTCGCCTTGAAACAGCATTTCCTCATCATCGCCTTGCTATTCCTTGTCGGAAGCCTGCGGGCACAAGTCGTAAGCGACAGCCTGTTCACCAACTACCTGCAGCAGACAGGTGTCCCCATCACAACCAATAACAAAATCGAGTTGCTGCTCAGTGGCCAGGAGAAGTTTACGGACCTTTTTGAGGTCATACGACAGGCACGACACCACATCCATCTGGAATACTTCAACTTCCGCAACGATTCCATTGCCAACACGTTGTTTGACTTGCTGGCCGAGAAGGCTGCGGAAGGTGTGGAGGTACGGGCCATGTTCGATGCTTTCGGCAACAGTTCCAACAACCAACCGCTAAAGGAGAAACACCTGAAAGCCATCAGAGAGCGAGGAGTGGAAATCGTTGAATTCGACCCCATGACCTTTCCGTGGCTCAATCACGCCTTCCATCGCGACCACCGCAAGATTGTAGTCATCGATGGAATAACCGGATATACAGGCGGCATGAACATTGCAGACTATTACATCAACGGACTGCCGGAAATCGGCAAATGGCGTGATGTACACATGCGCATCGAAGGCGACGCCGTGAGATACCTGCAAGGCATCTTTCTCACCATGTGGAACAAAGAGACCGGACAGCACATCGGCGGACCGGCCTACTTTCCCGCTCCTCCACAATATCCCGACAGCATTTCCCGGAAGATAGCCATCGTTGACCGTGTGCCCAGGGTATGTCCACGCTCCATCAACCGTGCCTATGTGGCAGCTATCGAATCAGCCGAAACGAAAGTGCAGATTCTGAATCCCTATTTCGTCCCTACCAAATCCATCCGGAAGGCCATAAAGAGAGCCTTGAAGAAAGGAACGGAAGTGGAAATCATGATTCCGGCCACGTCCGACATACCTTTCACCCCCGACGTTGCCTTCTACATCGCACACCGGATGATGAAGAAAGGAGCCAAAGTCTATCTGTTCAACGACGGCTTCCACCATTCCAAGATTATGATGATAGACAGCACATTCTGCACCGTAGGCACCACCAACCTCAACAGCCGGAGTTTGCGCTACGACTATGAGACCAACGCATTCATCTTCAATAGCCACACTACGGAAGAACTCATGCAAATGTATGGACAGGACAAGCTGGACAGCACGCTGATGACTCCGGAATATTGGAAACGACGTTCCGTCTGGAAGAAGTTTGTCGGTTGGTTTGGCAATTTGTTGACACCATTCTTGTAGGTAAAGCCAAAAGAACGTATCTTAGCGGAGATTTTTCAAAAACATTATTCTACCATACACCATGAACGTTCGAATTGAAGATAGTTGGAAGAGCAAATTACAGCAGGAGTTTGACAAGCCCTACTTCCAGGCACTGACCGATTTTGTCCGTCAGGAATATACCCAAGGAACCGTCTATCCTCCCGGAAGCCTCATTTTCAACGCTTTCAATCTATGCCCTTTCCACAAGGTAAAGGTGGTCATCATCGGACAAGACCCTTATCACGGTCCCGGACAGGCCCACGGACTCTGTTTCTCCGTAAACGACGGCATTGCCTTCCCACCCTCTTTGGTCAACATCTTCAAAGAAATCAAGTCAGACATCGGCACAGACACACCGTTTACCGGCAACCTGACCCGCTGGGCCGAACAAGGTGTACTCCTGCTGAACGCTACGCTTACCGTGCGTGCACATCAGGCCGGTTCACACCAAAGGAAAGGATGGGAGGAGTTTACAGATGCCGTCATCCGCATCCTGGCAGAAGAGCGCGAACATCTGGTCTTCATCCTATGGGGAGCATACGCCCAACGTAAGGGGGCATTTATCAACCGCGAACGCCACCTGGTCCTCTCATCAGCCCATCCCTCACCTCTTTCCGCCTACAACGGTTTCTTCGGCAACAAGCATTTCAGCCGCACCAATGAGTACCTGCAACGTCACGGAGAGACACCCATCAGCTGGTAGCTGTTTTATGCCTCTGCTTCCACAATTGGTAGCTGTTGACAATATTCTGCCACAGCACATAGGCACCTGGAGCAACCGAAGAGAGCGGATTCAGATAGGTGTGTGCCATCCAGATGGCCAATATGGTGTTCTTCTGTCCCAAAGCCTGTCCTCCACTGATACGTTCTCCATAATGACCGCCTATGCGTTTTCCCAAGTAGAACTGTACACCACAGGCAAGCAAGGCAGCAATAGCCAACATCCACTCCACTCCCGCTGAAGCATCGCTATGCGCCAGGGAGCGCACCGTCTGCCCGGAAACAATGGCCAAGGCCAAAGCCCACAAATAGAAAGCCGCATCACGCAACTTCAGCAGACAGGCATGAAACTGCGGCATGAACTTCCGCAAAAGGCAGGCCAAGATAAAGGGACATAAAAGCAACGGAAACACCTTACCCAGAATCCGCATGAACGCCACTAAGAAAGAGACATCGGCATGTGGCTCCACCAAGGGAAACAGAAGCGGCACCACCACAGCAGCCAGGAGATTGGAGAGCAAGGTATAGGTTGTCAGGGTGGAAGCACTTCCTCCCAACTTTCCGGTAATGACGGCTGCCGCTGTAGCCGTGGGACATATCACGCACACCATAGCCCCCTCCAACACCTCACGATAAGCCTCACAGACAGGAGCATACAACAGTATCACCGCCAACAGAAGCGTAAAGATGAGCTGGAACAGCAACAAATGCAGATGCCAGGTCTTAGGCTTCAGTTCAGGTAACTCTACTTTACAGAAGGTCAGCAACAGTTGAATGAAAATCAGCGCCGGGGTAAAGTAACCCACAAAACCATGAACCCAGGGCTTTAAGGGGGACAAAAAAGGGAAATGGGCAAAGAGGAGATAAACCAACGTACCGACCAGCATGGCCAAAGGCAAGGTCCAATTCTTGAGCAGACGAAGAAGCATAACTAACATTTCATGTTTTAAAACGGCTGCAAAGTTACTAAAAATAGCGTTTTCTGACATTGCAGCGAATAAAAATGCGCAACGGGACAACAAAACTTAATGATAAAGTGTGAGTTTTCTGCAAATTTCTGCTACATTTGCATCGTTTTTATTATGAGACTATACAGACGATACATATTTTGTTTAGGAATATGCCTCCATTTCCTTTTCATACCTTTCTTCACAGAAACGGTAGAGGCTAAAGATTTCGTGTTGGTCATTGATGCCGGACATGGCGGACATGACCCGGGTGCCATCGGTAAAAAAACCAAAGAGAAGACCATCAATCTGAATGTCGCACTCAAGTTGGGCAAACTGATAGAGAAGAACTGTCCCGATGTGAAGGTCATCTACACGAGGAGCAAAGATGTCTTTGTCTCCCTGAACCGCCGTGCCGAAATAGCCAACGAAGCCCAGGCAGACCTCTTCATCTCCATCCACACCAATGCTTTGGCCAAGAATAACACGGCCAAAGGAGCCTCCACCTGGACACTCGGTCTGGCCAAGTCCGATGCCAACCTGGAAGTGGCCAAGCGGGAAAACTCCGTCATCCTGTATGAAGACGACTACAAGACGCGCTATGCGGGATTCAACCCCAACTCGGCCGAGTCCTACATCATCTTTGAATTCATGCAGGACAAGTACATGTCCCAAAGCGTACACCTGGCCTCACTGGTACAGAAACAGTTCAAGAACAACAGCAAGCGTATAGACCGTGGCGTCCATCAGGCCGGTTTTCTGGTACTGAAGGCAAGTGCCATGCCCAGCATCCTGGTGGAACTGGGATTCATATCCACGCCCGAAGAGGAGCGTTACCTGATGACAGAAGCCGGAACCACCTCATTGGCCAACAGCATCTACCGCGCCTTCTGTCTCTACAAACATGAACAAGAAGCCAGACTGGGACAGGAAGCCCCCGCAGAACCTCAAGTAAAGCCACGTACCGTTCCTGCAGAAACCGACAGGACTCCCGCACCGGAACCTGTTCCTGAAAAGCGTGTTACCCCCACCACTGTCACAGAGAAGAAGCCACAGGAAAAAGCTCCCCAAGCACAGGAGAAGGCTCCCCAGGCAACAGCGAATGACAGCAGACCTGTATTCAAGGTGCAGATACTCACCTCGTCGCGCAAACTATCCCCCAATGACAAACGTTTGAAAGGACTGAAAGGAGTGGAATATTACCAGGAGAACGGTCTGTATAAGTACACCTATGGCGCAAGCACTGATTATAATAAGGTGGTACGTACACGCAAGAATGTCATTTCGCTTTTTTCCGACGCATTTATCATAGCTTTCAAGAATGGCCGGAAGGCCAATGTCCAGGAGGCCGTCCAAGAATTCAAACGGAATAAGAACAAATAAGACTTAACATCATGAAGTTCATTACCAAAGAAGTTAAAATCGGCATCGCCGGTATTGCAGCCCTTTGCATTTTAGTATATGGAATCAACTATCTGAAAGGTATCAATCTGTTCAAGCCCTCCAGCTACTTTTATGTCCAGTTCCAGGACATCAACGGGTTGACCAAATCCAGTCCTGTATTTGCCGACGGCTACCAGGTGGGCATTGTACGCAACATCATCTATGACTACACCAAGCCCGGCAAGGTGGTGGCAGAGATAGACGTAGACCCCGACCTGAGAATCCCGAAGGGAAGTTCGGCAGAGCTTACGGCGGAAATGCTTGGCGGCGTGAAGATGACTCTGCTCCTGGCCAACAATCCGCGGGAAAGATACCAGATTGGCGATACTATCCCCGGTGCACTGAACAACGGACTCATGGGAAAAGCAGCCAACATGATTCCGCAAATAGAACAGATGCTGCCCAAACTGGATTCCATACTACACTCACTGAACACCCTGCTCAGCAGTCCCGCACTGTCTGCCACCCTGAACAATATGGAGACCCTCACCTCCAGTTTGGCCGCCACATCACAACACCTGGAAGGAGTGATGAAGAATGACATACCGCAAATCACAGGCAACCTGAACACCATCAGCGGCAACTTTGCCCAAATCAGTAACAACCTGAAGGAGGTGGATTATGCGGCAGCCATGCAGAAAGTGGATTCCACATTGGCCAACGTAAGAATGATTACGGACAAACTGGGACAAAAGGACAACACCGTGGGCCTGCTTCTCAATGACCCTGCACTCTACAACAACCTGAGTGCGACAACAGCCAATGCAGCCAGCCTGCTGGAAGATTTGAAGGCCCATCCCAAACGCTATGTACACTTCTCGCTTTTCGGGAAGAAAGATAAGCAAGAAGAAGACACTAAATAGATTCTGTCTAAATAGCGGCCTTTATCCGACAACCTCTCCCCAACCCTCCTCCAGGGAGATAAAACCGCATAGCAGATGGAATTAGGCGCAAGGGGCATCACTCTTTCCAAAGGACGTTCAAGCCGACATAACAAACAATCAATCAAGACATTGCAAAATATCAATACCCTCTTCAAAGAGGGTATTTTCACATATCTGCATAAGTAGCTGAAAGTAAACTCATTATTGGATTATCGAAAAAAGCAAGAAAAAACAGATTTGTTTTTCTCGAATAAGATTCCCAATTTTGCAAGCGTAGAAGTTTTGCTAAATCAATAAATGTAGTTAGACCCGTTATGAGTGCAGTAGATCATGTCGGACTGTGGAACCGTTGTCTCGAAATCATCCGTGACAATCTGGAAGAGCAGGCATATAAAACTTGGTTTCTCCCTATCATTCCCCTGAAATATGAGGAGAATGAATTGTGGCTACAAGTGCCCTCTCAATTTTTCTATGAATATATAGACGAGCATTTCATCGGTTTGATGAGCAATGCCATCCATCGGGTATTCGGTCCGGAGACCCGCCTGATGTATAAGGTCATGGTGGTGGAGAATACAGGAGTCGAACTGCCGCCTCCTCCGGGTTCTCCTGTTCCTCAAAAGGTTCAGAAAAGAGAAGTACCCCAGATGCCCGCAACCGACCTGGATCCTCATCTGAAGCGCGACTACAACTTTGAGACTTTCATTGAAGGCGAAAGCAACAAGCTCTCACGCAGTGTGGCCGAGGCCGTTGCACTCAACCCGGCCAAGACCAGCTTCAATCCGCTTTTCTTCCACGGTGCCTCCGGTGTGGGCAAGACCCATCTGTCCAATGCCATCGGAGCCAAAATCAGGGAGCTCTATCCTGAAAAGCGCGTACTGTATGTATCCGCCCACTTGTTCCAGGTGCAGTACATGGATGCCGTACGCAACAACAGACAAGTGGATTTCATGCACTTCTACCAAACCATTGATGTACTGATTGTCGATGACATACAGGAGTTTGCCGGTGCCACCAAGACCCAGAACACGTTCTTCCACATCTTCAACCACCTGCACCTGAACGGCAAGCAGCTGATTGTGACCTCCGACCGCAATCCCGCCTTGCTGCAAGGCATGGAAGACCGTCTGATTACCCGCTTCAAGTGGGGCATGGTGGCCGAGTTGGAGAAACCCACTGTGGAACTGCGCCGCAATATCCTGCGCAATAAGATACGTCGGGACGGTCTCAGCTTCCCCCCTGAAGTCATAGACTACATTGCCGAGAATGTCAGCGACAGTGTGCGCGACCTGGAAGGCATCATCATCTCCATCATGGCCCACTCCACCGTCTACAACAAGGAGATTGACCTGGAACTGGCCAAACGCATCGTTCGCAAAGTGATGCACAACGAAAGCAAGGTCATCACCGTGGATGACATCATCGGAACTGTATGCAAGCACTTCAACGTTGATGTAGCCACTCTCCATGCCAAATCCAGAAAGCGCGAAGTGGTACAGGCACGTCAGGTCGCCATGTTCCTGGCCAAAAAACACACCGACCTTTCCACAACAAAGATCGGTGCACTTATCGGAGGCCGGGATCATGCCACGGTACTCCATGCCTGCAAAACTGTAAGAGACCAGCAGGAGGTCGACAAAAGCTTCAGCGAAGAGTTGGAGGAGATTACAGCCAGCCTGAAATCAAGGAATTAACACACCTGTTTTCATGCTGGCCCACTGTCTGTTTGGCTTGCCATCAGAATCCTTGTGCCTTCATTGCCTGCCACAGCACCTCTGACATGGCTTCGGATACCTCCTTTGTGTAACGCACGTCCGTAAAGACTTGTGCCAGGGTCTCCTTGGCATTTTCTTCCACGAACTTACGGTTCTCCGGCAGACTCTCCTTATAAGCATACAGACGGTCTATGTCAGCCGCCGTATAGTCATGATACACCTCCTCATGCACGATGGCTTCCAAGGGCAGACGGTCCACTTGCTCGGGTTGTTCATCAGGCCACCCCACCGTAACCGTCGTTATGGGGAACACCAATCGAGGTAGTTCCAAAGCCTCCACTATCATTTGGGGATTATAGGTAGTTGTCCCCAAATAGCAGATTCCCAATCCCTTTTTCTCTGCAGCCACACAGAAGGTCTGTGCGGCCAGCAAAGCATCTATTGCACCCGTCACGAACCACTGGAAATTGTCATAGCCCGGAACGGCCTTACGCTGTTCACACCATTTGGAGAAACGACGCAGGTCGATGCAGAACGTCAGCACAATCGGTGCTCCCTGCACCATCGGTTGGTTAAAGTGTGCCGGAGCCAATCGGGCCTTACGGGCTGCATCACGGGTCACCACGATACTATAAGTCTGCATATTTCCCACTGTAGAGGCTCTGCAAGCAGCCTCCAGCAGTTCGTGCAGCAAGTCGGCAGGAATCTCCCGCTGCTGATACTTGCGAATTGTTCTTCTCTGTTTCAATGTATCCATAATCATCTGTTTTTACTCGTCAAGCTATGCAAGACGTTACCATTTCTATACCATTTTCCAGTCATCTACCGTGCCTGTCTCGGAAGAGAAGCTTACACCTATTTTATATAGCTTGCGGCTGTCGGCCTCGTAGGGACGGGCATAACCCTTCTCTTCTATCTGGCGCAGGGCTTCGTCGGCCGTGCCGTCCAGCTTGAATTCGAAGATATAGATGTAGCCGGGAGTCTCCACGATGCAGTCCACACGGCCTTCGCTCTGCTGCTTCTCCGTATAGACCGTGTAACAACTTATCATACGCAGCAACAGGTAGAAGGTGTAGTGGAAGTAACGCTCCCGCTCGCGTTCGTCCTCCTTGCGCCGCATGGAATAGGGGATGTCGGCCAGGAAGGAGGTGAGCAGCTTGCGGAACTTCTCCGTGTCGCCGGCTTTCAAGGCCTTCACAACTTCGATAGTCCAACTGCCGGTTTCCGTCCTTGGCTTCAGATAATCAGTGGCCACCATGGTGACAAAGCCC